>NZ_JBHSRI010000002.1:0-803377 GCF_042658845.1 Paenisporosarcina macmurdoensis | reverse complement strand
ACCACTTGTTTTTTAAACTCGGTTGAAAATGTTCTTCTTTTTTTGGACATAGTAGATTCTCCTCACTGGTTGTGTATTATTCTACTTGCCCTTAATTTCGTTGTCCAACTAATTGTATCCTATCCATTCTTCCGAGCTGAATAATCTTGTGTTTCTCCAGTTCACGAAGATGATAAAGGATTTTGGCTCTAGAAAAATTAAGCTCTTGGGCAAGCATTCTCTCCCATCACGTCAAATAGCGCACCAATTTTATGGGTGCATATTATCAAGCTTTCAACCAGCTCCATCCATGTCATTACCTTTTGAAACGGAAAAATGGTTTCCTATTAATAGAACCTACCAAGTAAATCTAAAAACAAAAAGGTGCTGTACCATCCATGATTCGGATGATATCTAGCACCTTTTTTATTTCTTACTCTTCATGATAATCTTCATTTACAACTGTAAATTGAACAATGGTTTCACCATCAGATGTAACTGTGGTCAAGCTGATTTTGATCTTTGCTCACTTTGGCTTGTAAGAAATTCCGACCACATACACAGTTCCGTCCGGATCTTGCCATTACTTTTGCTGTTCTTTTATTATTCAAATGTCTGTATTTTTTTAAAAAAACTATTTATTGGTTTTTAATGAATCCAGATTGAATAGCTTCAGCAACTTCATTTACAATCTCAATAATAGTAGAGTTCTTACAAAACTTTTTGTGCCAAATTTGTGCTGATGGTCCTTCTAAATTGAAATCTTTAATTAATAAGAGTTCATAGAATGTATTTTCTTGTTTAAGTGTAATTATGTATACTGAAAAATTTGATGCTTCAAATATTTTTTGTTTGATGTTATATCGCCTGTCAATTTCATTAATATTTAGGGTCATTGGTATCGATTTATCATTATTTTCAGATAACTTAATCATTATAAATCCCCTTAAATTTAATTTTGAAAGTAACGGAAGAATTGAGCAAAAAAATAGGCATTGGCTCCTCCATCGCCGAATACCATGATAGCCACACAAGCTATCCACACTAACACATATTCTATAGCTGTATTGTTAATAAAATACTCCTTATGTGTAATAGATTTGTAAATAATCTATTACGTATATATTGATGACACGAATGTTTTGAATTGACATAGCATTTATTGTAGGGTTGAAGCAAACTGACATTTATCTTGGTTGCAAAGAATATCAAGATAGTTAACACAAGAGCAGTAATTCCAACCAACATTCTCTTTGGCCTGCAAACTTTAACCACTGTCAAGATATCAGTCATATAGGTCTAAATTCGTAAGAACAACGGGGTTTTTTAAAGCGTTATCAAATAGAGTGTTATCACAGAAATGGTGATACCTATTTTTTTCATCAGTTGGATGTTTCCAAGACCTACTAGTCGAATATTGTCCAAGTTATTCATAGAACCTACCTCTTGGGTGGAGGTGTGTAATGAATTAATTTGAGAAACTCTCGCGCTTTGAGTAGACTTACTTAAGAAGTCCATAAATCGAATTAAAGAATATTTTTTCCAAGGTCTCCGTTGAATTTCCACGTGAATAACTCTCCTTTTAGCGCATATTTTATTCTTCCTTGATTTAGCATTTAGAGATATCCGTTGTCGTTTATGAAATGGAAATATGGCGATGGTTCCATTGACTCTACTGGTGGCTAAAAATGAAAGGATGCGATAGACAGGATTTTTTAATACGTGTTTAACTCATATAGGACCTCCTTGAGTTTAAGCTTGCACCTTTAGTGTAGTAGATGAATATGAAGAGGATGTTAACTAAATGTTAAGACATTATTTAGAAGTGTTATGATTGAATCAAAACGAGTTTTATCATGACGCATTTTATATATTGAAGCATTAACAATCCTGTCATCTCTTTATGATCATAATAACGAGTGAATAACTAATGTTTTCTAGAGTAATTATGTGCATGTACTAAAGTTGTCGTTGTAAAAATTTATACTCACTCAAACAATAGAAAGGTGGTATCTCTATGAAAGCTGTTCAAGTGACTGGATACGGAGATGTAGATAAGTTAGAAATAGTTGAATTAGCTATACCAGAACCTAAAGACAATGAAGTTCTCATTAAAGTAAAGGCTTGTGCTATTAATAATACGGAAATTTGGATGAGAGAAGGAGCTTACGGCACTGGTTCGAAGTCCGGATGGCGTCCAGAAGGAGTACAATTTCCCAGAACACCCGGTTCTGATATATCAGGGAGAGTTGTAAAGGTAGGGAAACTTGTAGATGAATCGATGATTGGAAAAGATGTTGTCCTTTTCCCATTCACATCAAGTGGAGATGAGGGATCCGAACATATTTCAGAAGATATGTCCTTCATTGGTTCAGAATATGATGGTGGATATGCGGAATACGTGGTGTGGACTGCTGACCTTTGTTTTGAAATGCCTCTTTCCAACTATACAGAAAGTGGGGTTTTTTCTGTCAGTGGTTTGACTGCATGGCACATGGTAGAACAAATTCAAGCTCAACCTGGGGAGACTATTATGGTGACTGGGGCAAACGGTGGTGTTGGATCTTTAAGTGTACAAATTGCCTCTAAAGTATTCGGAGCTAAAGTCATCGCGATTGTTGGTGACTTAGATTTGGAAGACAAAATGAAGGAACTGGGAGCAACACACGTATTGTCTTATAGGTCAAATAATCTTGCTAAAGAAATAATAGAAGTGAATGGCGGTCCGATTGACTCAGTATTAGATGTTGTAGGAGATGCTTTGTTCTCAACCTCCCTTCAAGTACTGAAAAAGGGCGGGAAATTCTGTACATCGGGATCTGCAGGTGGTCAGAACGCAGAGCTTGATTTTAGAACGTTGTATTTAAAACATATCACTCTTTATGGGTCTGTTTTGGGTACCAGAGGAGAATTTAAACTAATGCTTAACGCTATTTCTGAAGGTAAAATTAAACCGGTTATCGATCGGACTTTTCCTTTGGAAAAAGCAAGAGAAGCTCAAACTTATTTTAAAAACACAGGGAAGTTAGGAAAGATTGTCTTGTTGCCAGGAGAATAAGTAAATTCTATATTAAACCATCTCTTATTTGAAGATGGTTTAATTTTTGGTGAATTTGAAGATATACTAGCTGGATACTTGATGTTTGTTTTTGATTGGTATATCGCTGCCCCCATTATATCTATCCTTGTGTCTATTTTAGTTTTAAAAAGTGAATGGGGCTTACTGGCAAAAAGTATTCATAATGGAAGGCTCCCCTCCTACGATAAATAGAACATAATAGAAATGCTAAAAAATATTGATGGTGTAACGAATGTACATTACATGATTTACATGTATGTACGATAACTTCTGGATTGGATTCATTAAGCTGCCACTTATTGGTTGAGGATGACAAAGAGGAGCAAGAAGTCTTACAAAAGGTAATAAATTTAATTTTAGAAAAGTATAAGATTAAACACACACCATTCAAATCGAAAAGTCCTATCTTGAACACACTGAATTTAAAGTAAAGAAAATGGTTGCTCCCTTACCTATGATAAATAGTTTTCAATGTAGAACACTTATGTTTATTGGAAGGATAGGAATCTGATCATTTATATTCTTATTATCTCAGAGAAATAAACAAGCACATTATTATTATCCAAAAGAGCGAGTAATTATTGGATAAAACATTAATAACACTATCCCTTATGCAGGAATTAGTAAATTTTCTATTGATCAGTAAAGTTAAATAAATTGATCTTTATGTCTTGAAATATACTTTCTAAATTTTGCCGAACTGCTGCCTTTTCGGCGACTTTCTTAGAGTCTATATTTTAATCGTGTCCCTATACTTATTGTTAATGAAAGGTTTGGCCCTCACCAAACTTTACATATAAGGTATTTATTAAACTCCTGAAGCTATTCCTGGCTGTTACTAATCCATATTTTGAATTAACTTCTTGATTCGATGTGAAATTTCACCTAGTTACCCAACTCGCAGATATCATTTATCTTTATCTTTTAGCATGCATTTTGTGCTATTTTGACAGTGACAGGATGAATTCTGGCAACTAGACCGATATAATGAGTGACTCTTCATGTTAATCAGCGGTTCCACTTCTTGTTATTTGGAGGTCAACTTTAACATTTACTTTGGCTTTTTGGTACATTTCATGCCATTTCCCCTCTGTTAGGTCCGAATTTCTTACGGAGCTCCTGTACTGGCTACCGAGCCCAAATACATCCGAATTAACTTCCTGACAATAAGTAATCACTCTCGAAATTTCCCTAGACAAACTTTTACTGATTGCTTTATCCAGTATGGCAACATTTTTAGGCTCTCCTAGGTCAATTTCTTCATCTAATTCTAATAATCTTGCTTCCATTGTAATGTTTAGATCAAATTCTGGAGTTGATTGATTGATTAATTTTAAATCACTTTTTGATTTAATTGTATCAAGTACTAAAGAAATTTCCTCTGGAGGATTTTCCATAAATCCTTCTTCTAAATCCTCATATTTAATCAATACTTCAAATGTTCCGGAGTCATAACGATCTCTGCTCAGTTTTATATAAAAACTATCTTCTGCCGGAAGTTCTCCAACCATTCTCCCCTTTTTAAAAAGTGCCACACCCGAAATGATAATTAACTCTTCCTCTCTCGATATTATCGGCATTGCAATATCTTCTCCTATGGAATAATAATCATGGGACACTTCATGAAGTGTACTTGAAACGATTTGTTCATCTTCAATATTTTGTTGTAAGAGCTTAAAAATATGTTGTCCAATATCGCTGATATTTTCAAACTTATAATTAAGTAAGGTTTTCGCTTCACCTTCAACCACAGCCATATAAACGCTACCACTTATATTGGAGTCTCTCGATAACGCTTGCATTGAGGTACTAATTCCTTTCTTCTTAGCTAACTCATTACCATACAAGGCTACCCGTAACTGACCAGCTACTATCTTTTTTGATGATTTTCGATTGATTTTTGTGCGCGTCCCTTTGCTAGTTTGATTTTCTGCAGAAATAATTTCAATATTACTTTCAAAATCTGGATTTACTTGACGGATTACGGCTGTAGTGGATAAATCACCTTCGTTTCCCAAATCGTACCCTAAAAGTATGGCGAGTCCTACTCTTTCAAGAAGTTTTTGCTCTGCACATCCAACCAAACTAATCAAAAGAAGGGGTATTAGTATTTGGAATTTTATCTTTCTCATTGTAATTTCTCCTTTTTAGATGAGAATTTTTTTTTCAACAGAGCAAACACATACAAGAAAATTGGATAAGTAAAAACAAGATAAAAAGCCACTTGAGAAAAATAATCATTTAATGTACTTATTTGAATTCGGTTTTGTACAAATAAACTAGCAACGAAAATGATACTGGCGAAAATCCAGGAAAATTTAGTTCCATCAACTTTTACCATGCGTATTGTCCCACGATAAGCAGCCCACAAGTACAAACAAAGATTTGGCAAAATAATTAGCAACCAATAGCAAACTGCGATTAACTCAAATCGTTCGATAAACGGCAATTTGATAACGCCAAATAAAGACAAGGTTGCCCATATTGTTTTATTTAGTTGCCCTTCACTGAAGAAAGTGAGTGACACTAACATAATTGATAGATACATCAAGGTCGTTACTAACAAGCCCAAATGAAGATGTTTTTTCACTTTTTTCTTTTCCTTTATAAACGGATAAATTACGTTCAATATTTCAAACCCCACGATTGTAAACGTCATGGACTGCGCACCTTTAACAATATCGATGAGGTTGCTCTCTAAAACTGGAAATAGACTTTTTGCCTGAGAAAACTCGAGAGGAAACACCAACATCGGAAATAGCCATATCGAAAGGACAAAACTAAAAAAAGAGATGCCAACGATAACCCTTAAACCACCAGTGAATGTGTAAATCACAAGTAAAAGTATAGTGGCTGAAATAAATCCAGTTTGCAAATTCGGGAAGACCCATGTTTGAACTACTTCACTGTAGTTTTTTAAAATAACTAAAAAGGCTGCTGTGCAGTATAAAATATAAAGACCGTTTAAAAAATTACCGATCCACTGACCAAATATATCAAGATGTATCCCATATAAATCATTTGAACTGTACATCTCTAGTGTCTTAAGCATGAATATTGCGATGATGTGTGTAAAGAGGCCCGCCACAAGGACCGAAATCCATGCATCATGTTTTGCATCTTGAAAGACAATACGTTGAAATCCGTGTATCCCAACACCCACTTGGGTGGTATGAATGATAAAGAAGAGTAAAAATGCGTTTATCATATCTTTTTGACTAATTTGCAAAGAACTTTTCATTCATATCACCTTCAGTTCACCTTTTTTTGAGGATTTACAGGTTCAGGATTGTATTTTTTTTCATCTTGCGCCCTTGTTAACTTGGGTCTCATATTGGTCAATGGCAGTGGCAGTCTGATTATGCTATCCCTCCAATCAATCAGTCTAGGAGGGTAGAAGGGAGCCGTATAAGGTGCACCTAAGCTTGATTGACGGAGTAGATGGATTAGTACAAAACAAAACGCCAGCATAATTCCATAGAAACCCCAAAACCCTGCCAATATAATTATTGGAAATCGAATTACCCGGATGACATTGCCCATCAAATAACTTGGGGATGTGAATGATGCAAGTGCACTTAAAGCGACTATAATAATTAAAATGTTACTTGTAATGCCAGCTTGAACGGCTGCCGTTCCAATTACAATACCCCCAACGATACCGATGGTTTGTCCAATTTTTGTCGGCAACCTAGCCCCAGCTTCTCTAAGTAGCTCAATAATGAGTTCCAATATTAAGGCTTCAATAATCGGCGGAAATGGAACTAATGCCCTCGATTCACTTAACGGAATTAAGAGCGATTGCGGTATCACTTCATAATGAAAAGTTAATGCTGCAACGTATAACGGTGTTAAATAAACGGATAAAAAGACTGCACCGATCCTTAATAACCGAAGAAATGAAGCAATTGGCCACCTAAGGTTTTCATCTTCTCTACTTTGGAAGAACTCAATGAACGTTTGGGGGCAGATTATTGCCATGGTACTCCCATCTACAATAATCCCCAATTTCCCATTCAATAACCCGTCGCAAAACCTGTCAGGTCTTTCAGTCAATAACATTTGGGGAAATGGTGATAAAGAGTTGTCATCGATTAATTGCACGAGAACTGAACTATCTATCAAAGAATCAATGTGAAGATCGGTGATCCTCTGACGAAGCGTATTGACCATCTGCTCTGAGGCAATACCTTTCATGTATAGCAACGCAATCGTTGTATTGGTTTTATTCCCTATTACATGGTTTTCTTTACAAAGATCAGGATTTACAATGTACCTACGGACGAGAGACACATTTGTAGAAAGGCTTTCATTAAACCCAACTTGTGAACCGATTACTTGTGATTCATTTTCAGGTGCTGACAACGATCGTGATTTTCTCGTAGCGATGTTACCCAGAACTACTTTAGAATATCCTTCAACATGTATGAGGACCGTCCCATTTAACAAGGCCAAAATCGACTTATCCAGATGACTAGATAAGTCGACCTTAGGTATTGCCAGAAGCTCTTTAATTTTTTCTGGCGATTCATGTGTACTATTAAACAAACCTCTTAATATTTGATCATTTAAGGGACGATTATCTACTAGGTCATCTATATAAATTAGTGTGAGATTAGGAGGAATAATTTTTACAATTAAGTCAGCAGGATTGTGCAATGCATCTTTCACTTTCTGTATCAATAAGTGTCCAGAGGATGGGATATGGCTTTCTTTATCTGTTTTAGCCTCTGTAACATCTATTTGTTCTTTCTGTATTTCCGCTGGTTTTATGGTCTTTTTTTTAGCGAATGGTAGTTTTAATCTCTTGTTAAACATTTAAAACACCCCCTATTCAATACTCTTAGAATGGACGTGTAATTGATAATCTATACGTATATTGAGAGATTTAGAATAATCTTTTCTTTTGCCCTAACCTTTCGTCTTCTTCTCTTTGTATTCGTTAAACCTCGATGTCTCACTTAAAGGTGAACAGTATACAAATAACCCCAGAATCTTGTTACCTACACTTAAAATCGTTTAATGACAACTTTATATGAAAAAAATTCACAAAACCTATCCATAGAAAAAATCGCCCTCCATTACTGGAACTTTAGCCATGGAGGGCGATTCATTTAAAGTGCTTCTCTTTCCAAGTTTAATCAACTGCGCTTAAAGGTTTTCTTATATTTGGGAAGGGTAATCTCAAATAAGAAAAACACACTTAATTCCCAAGAGTTAATAAGGAAGTCACTCCTCCGACGATGAATAGAACTCAAATAATAGATATGCCAGAAAATATTGATGGTGTAACGAATGTACATGATTTACATGTATGGACGATAACTTCTGGATTTGATTCATTAAGCTGCCACTTATTGGTTGAGGATGACAAAGAGGAACAAGAAGTCTTACAAAAGGTAATAAATATAATATTAGAAAAGCATAAGATTGAACACACTACCATTCAAATCGAAAAGGCCTATCTTGAACACACTGAATTTAAAGTAAAGAAAATGGTTGCTCCCTTTGTTTTCATTGTAGGTGATTAGGTGTATTAGAAGAATTTTTATTGACGGTTTCAGTGAAGATGTTTTCTTCGGGTGATGTTTTGTTAGTTAGATCAGTTAGGTAACCTTTTTGAATTAATTGAATGAGGTTTTGAATATCTTCCTTTGTTGCAGGTTGTTTTTCTTTTTTTAACGTATAGCCTATTTGCCCACTTGTTTCTATTGTTGCAAATTGAACATCATTTATTGCAGCAATACCCGATTGTCTTAGACGCGCCTCTAATTTATCTACAGTTAGCCGTAGTTTCTTTAAGTTCGCGTCATTTATGGTCCCGTTTTCAATGACTGGTACAGCCTAACCTGAAATAAGAGACTCGGTTACATCAAATTTTAATTGGATGTATTCCGTTAGGGTTAGGCTTAGTACTAATAATAATGCTACCCCAAAAGTTGCCCAAAGCCCCCTCCCTGTTACGGGTTGGATAAGTAATGTACCTATTGCTATCATAATAACGACTTGTGGAATAGTCGTTTGAGAGATAGATTTTCTTCCACCAATTTTTAAAAGAATAATTCCTATCACAAAAATTAGAACTGTTTGCCAAATTAAATTAAAATCCATAGCTATTTTTTCTCCTTTTTAACCATACTCTACATTTGTTATCATTTGTATTCTTTCCAATTGTATACATTAAAATAGGAACAGCTATTGAACGATTTAACATCCTAGCTAATTATAGATATGAATAAAAATAGACTTGGGACCAGACTCACTTTCTGGTTTTTCGTTTAAAAATGAAATAAATAGAATAAAAGCAGGCAAGAATCTTGTCAGATTCTTGCCTGCTTTTTAATTTCTTACAATCATAATTATTCAAAAGAAATGGATTATTCTTTCTCCTCTAGGTCGTTAATAAGCGCCTTCATCTCTTTTATTTCTTTTCGCTGAGCCTCGATTATACTATCCGCTAAATCACGAACACGTGGGTCGGAAATATTTGCACGTTCACTAGTTAGGATGGCTATAGAATGATGAGGAATCATTGCTTTCATCCATGAAGTATCATCTACAGTTGATTGGTTTCGCACCAGTGAAATAGCAATAATAAATACTAAAGCACTACCTGCGAATATAGCCATATTTACTTTTCGGTTTGTGTACATTCTTAACATGAATCCTAACATAATAATCGCCATTGCAGCACCCATCATAATCGCCATATATAGACGCGTTTCACTAAAGAATAGATGATCCACTTGATACGTGTTTAAATACATAAGCCCAAACATAATAACGGTCGACGTTAAAATCATTATTCCAAATCTTGTATAATTGTTCATTGGAAAACCTCCCTATTTTTGAATAATATATATGTACTTTTACCCAAAATCTATAATGTAAACCTTAATCTTCGTCTTTATTGAGTATTGACTTTAAATATCCCGTAATTGCATTCAGATAAGTTAGATGATGCTCTTCGGGTTCTATCCTTCTAGAGGCCGATGGTTCTGTTAAGGGGTTGGTTCAAATCAGCAAATAATGTGACTATGGACTAGAATTAATAAGTTATAACCTTTTATGAGATTTCAATAACAACAAACATGACTAGATTGTAATAAAACCATGCAAGATGTATAGTAATAGTCAAATTCAGTTCAGAGCAAAGGGGATTTCTATGGGCAGACCTACCAGAAAAGTTGAGATTCTCCTGGCAGCTTCAAAAATTGTTAAAGAACAAGGCATATTTAATTTGACGCTTGAGGCAACAGCGGCAAAAGCCGGAATAAGCAAAGGCGGTCTTCTTTATCATTTCCCTTCAAAAGAGGCACTTGTCAGAGGAATGGTTGAGCATCTAGCTTCGAATTATGAAGAAAAAGTGGCCATTCATGTCGGGGAGTCTCTTGAGGAGAAAGGCAAATGGACAAAGTCATATGTGAATGTCACATTCAATAGTGCTTATGAAAACGCGGATATGCATGCTGGTTTATTGGCTGCCAAAGCAGTTAATACGGAATTGCTGGCTCCAATTCGAGATCTTTTTTCAAAGTGGCAAATAGAAATTGAAAATGACGGCATTGATCCAATAAAAGCGACCATCATTCGTTTGGCTACAGATGGAATTTGGCTGTCTGAACTATTTGACATTCATCATATTGAGGAAGAAAAGAAAAAAATTATTTATCAAAAACTACTATTATGGGCAAATGAATAGTCTATTTAAAACCAGGACGAAAGCCACACCTTCACATGCGAAGGCGTGGCTTTTTGTATGGGTTTAAACTACCAGTCCCGTCAAGGATTTTAATAGAATTATTCCTCGAATTCTTGTTATGGACTTAGGAAATACTGTTGAAATAAAACCGTCCAGGTGGTACAGTAATGAAAGTGAATAATAAATCAGCACAATATTATAATTAAAATACTTCTGAATTGAATGAGTCATTGGACTCAAATTATGAAATGTTTTTTGATTATATCACTTTTGCGGCTGCGGGAAATTTGAGCGGCAAACATGCAGGTCGAAAGCTGTCAATTACATATATATAGCTGGCATTTTGAAAAGAGCTGGCAATAAATCGGCATGCATACAGATGTACGATTAGGAGGGGTCAATGTAGATGAATAAGATTGAAGTAAATGTTTTAACGAAAATCTTCGGTTCACACCCTCAGCAAGGAATGAAACGCTTGCAAAACGGCGAACAGAAGGAAGAAATACTGTCTCAGACTGGTATGACAGTTGGTGTCAATCAAGTGTCTTTTGCCGTTAAAGCTGGCGAATTTTTTGTCATTATGGGCCTTTCGGGGAGTGGAAAATCAACCTTGATTCGCTTAGTGAATCGCTTGATTGAACCAACCCATGGAGAAGTGCTAATCGATGGCATGGATATCACCAAAATGAACAGAGCAGAACTAATTGACGTGAGACGGAAAAAGCTCGGAATGGTTTTCCAGCAGTTCGGTTTATTTCAGCATCGCACCGTACTGGCAAACGTGGCTTATGGGTTGGAAATCCAAGGTATAAAAAAAGAAGAACGCAACAGACGTGCACAAAAATCAATTGAGGACGTCGGGCTGAAAGGCTATGAAAATAGTTATCCAGATGAGCTCAGTGGTGGAATGCAACAAAGGGTTGGACTTGCACGAGCGCTTGCAAATGATTCGGACATCTTGCTGATGGACGAAGCATTTAGTGCACTCGATCCTCTGATTCGAAAAGAGATGCAGGACGAACTGCTTAATCTGCAAAATAAACTGGGTAAAACCATTTTGTTTATTACACATGATTTGGACGAAGCACTCAAATTGGGCGATCGAATTGCCATCATGAAAAATGGTCAAATTGTACAGGTTGGGACAGCCGATGAAATTCTTGAAAATCCTGCAAACGACTATGTCTCCAATTTTGTCAAAGACGTTGACCGTTCAAAAGTGCTCGTTGCCTCGAACGTCATGAAAAAGCCGACTGTGATCATGATAGAAAAAAATGGAGCCTTAGCTGCTGTTCGCAAGATGGAAGACGCAGGCATTTCAAGTATTTTCGTTGTGGATAAAGACAACATATTCAGAGGACTTCTTACGATAGACGATGCAATTAAAGCATACAAAAATGCTCTATCTATAGAAGAATTACTGATTCGAGATATCCATAAAATTGCGCCTGATACACCTTTAAAAGACTTATTTGGTGTGGCAGTAGAAGCAAAATATCCATTAGCAGTGATTGAACATGATAAATTGTTGGGTATCGTAACCCGCGTTTCAATCCTCACAGGATTAGGCCTTGGTAGAGATGAGGTGCCGACTATATGAATTACTTTGATATGCCACTAGAAACTTGGACGAACAGCTTTGTAGATGATTGGCTTTTGCCTGTTACGGGTGATTTCTTCGATTCGATCAGTGAGGGTCTTCGGACATTTATCGATGGTGTGACAGATTTACTCATTGCCCTCCCTCCCGAACTTCTTGTCTTAATTCTTGTATTAGTGTCATGGAAAATTGCCGGTAAAGGCGTGGCCATCTTTGCGCTGCTTGGCAGTTTGTACTTGGGTTCGGTAGATTTATGGGTCGAAGCCATTCAGACTGTATCAATTGTCATTGTCTCTACACTTATTTCTATTATTATAGGGGTTCCGCTAGGCATCCTTGCCGCTACAAATAAACTGACTGCAAGTTTTGTCCGTCCAATCCTGGATTTCATGCAGACATTGCCTAGTTTTGTTTATTTAATCCCGGCGATTTTATTGTTTGGTTTGGGGAATGTACCGGCTGTTATTGCCACGTTTGTTTTCGCAACACCGCCTGCCGTGCGCATGACCACTCTCGGGATTATCCAAGTGCCAACAGATGTTGTTGAAGCCTCTACAGCATTTGGTTCAACGAAGTGGCAGCTTTTGTATAAGGTTCAGTTGCCCTTAGCTATGCCTTCTATCATGGCAGGGATTAATCAAACGATGATGCTTGCGCTATCGATGGCAGTTATTGCTTCTATGATAGGAGCTCCTGGACTCGGTTCAGTCGTTTTGGAAGGTATATCAACCGTCAATGTCGGCCTAGGACTAACAGGAGGACTTGGCATTGTCGTATTAGCGATTGTAATGGATCGTATTACACAAGGGTTATCACGTAAAAGATAAATAGAAAAAATGGAAATGGGGAAATAACAAAATGAAGAAAATTTTATTAATGTCACTATTCGTTTTGATGATGACAGTAGTTGCTGCCTGTTCATCAGACAAAGAAGATGACAAAGCGTCATCAGGTACTGAACAGAAGACGATTACTTTTGGTGTAACACCATGGACAAGTACGGTTCCACCAACAAAAATTGCTAGCTTGATTTTGCAAGACATGGGCTATGAAGTGAAAGAAACTGCAGCTGATGCAGGTAGCGTATACATGGGATTATCACGTGGGGACTTGGATGTATTCATGGATGCATGGGTTCCGATGCACCAAACATATCTAGATAAGTTTGAAGGAAAAATCGAAAGCACAGCCGTTAGCTATCCTGAAGCAGATACAGGCTGGACAGTTCCAACTTACATGGAAGATGTCAATTCACTTGAAGACTTAAAAGGTCGTGAAGGTGAGTTTGATAACGAATTCTACGGAATTGAAGCAGGTGCTGGAGCGACAATCGAAAGTGATGAAATCATCGAAGCTTATGAATTCGACTTTAAGCAAGTTAGCTCCTCAGAAGGCGGCATGCTGGCACAAGCACAACGCTTAATGGAACAGGAAAAACCAGTTGTTTTTTATGGCTGGAGACCTCATACGATGTTTAATAAATTCGATTTGAAAGTATTGACGAATGAAAAAGGATTCTTTGAAACATCTTCGGTTGAAGTCATTACGAATTCCGAGTTGAAAGACAATGCACCAGAAGCTTATGAGTTTTTGAGCAACTGGAATATTTCTTTGGACGAAGTTGAAGAAATGATCGTCAAAATCGAAGAAGGACAAGAACCTGAAGAAGTAGCACAAGAATGGATCGACAACAATCAAGATAAAGTGAATGAAATGATTGGCAAATAACTTCAAAAGCAAGCCCATGTCTACCTCACAGGTAGACATGGGCTTTTAATTACCCTGTTGGCACTTACGTCTCTCATTAACTAAAGTTTTTCAGTGCCCTCCCTCTCCCCTTCTTTGAGTGTTTTTGAAACCATTGCATTTTCTGCTTTACCAGCTACAAGTGGTTTAATGACTATCTTGGTTTCACCCATTTTCGTACTAGAACCGATTCCATTTTAACTAGCAATGCACGGAATCATCTTTGAGGATTCCAATAAAGCTTTTCTACTTTTAAATTTAAAGCTGTCTATTCAGGAATCGCGTATGGGCGTACTCATTCAAATATTTAATCAATGTGTTATTTGTTTTCAAAATATTGGTTTCATCGCGACGATAGGTGAATGAAATTGGATATGTTCTATCTAAAGAATACTGGGGAAACGTCTACTCTTTATTTAGGTTTTAGAGTTTTTACCAAATAGCGTTAAATAGATTTGTTAGAATTTGCACTTAAAATAACGGGTGTTTTCCTTGAATAACGTTCTCTACAATCCTTCTAAGTAAAGTATTCCGTAACAGATGAAAAAAAAGAGTTCTCTGCTGTTCTCTATTTATTGTTCCCAAAGACGTTACACTAAGGGAAAACAACAATAATAAAAACACGGTCATATCTTGATATGCCAGGCGAGTTACTAGTCAACAAACAAGACTTAATCCAGCATTTAATATACAATAGCCATGAAAGACATATCAGGTTTTTAAAAAACTCCATATTAGTTTGATTCAAATTTCAATAATCGGAGGGATAAAAGTGATCAATAAACTCAAGAAATTAATAAGTGATCCAAAAATACAAAAGGCAGTCAAAGAAAAGGTTCTCCCATTGGTGAAAAAAGAAATGGATAAGAGAAAAACAATAAAGTAGAAATTAGAATTAGGATGATCCTTCCTCTTCCTAGGTAAGCGTATAACCAGGCACTAACTAGCTGTTTTTCTTTTTAAGCTTTTAACACGTATATCATTTGTAACCCCTAATGCTTTCTCATTAGGGGTTTTTGTTTCAGAAATATTAATTCGCAGAACTGAACGATAAATCTATTAATCCAGAGTGTCTTCGTCACTTTTGTATTCTAAAACATCTCCAGGCTGACATTCTAAAGCCTTGCAGATTGCCTCTAAAGTTGATAATCGAATCGCTTTTGCCTTGCCGTTTTTCAATATAGAGAGATTAGCCATCGTTATTCCAACTCTCTCCGAAAGCTCTGTCACACTCATTTTCCTTTTAGCCAACATCACATCAATATTGATTATAATTGCCATTTGTTTTCACCTCAGACGATTAAGTCATTTTCTGATTTTATATCGATGGCTTCTTGTAAAAGTTTTTGAAGAACAGCAGCAAAGACTGCAATTACTAAGGAAGCAAAAACAGGAACCATTCCGACAATAACGAGACCTGGTGCATCGTCAAGATCTGCTGCGAGAAAAACAAATGGTAAGATGACCACATACAAACTACTAATTGTGATTGCGCAGAATTTGATATTCTTTAAAGCTCTAACAGACAATTCCGAGAATGCTTGGTTCTTGTCAATATAGCTTAAAAGTTTAAACGCCTGATACAATGCAATGAAAAACGGGATGACCGATACATACATGCCTATTACAATAGGATATAGGATATGGGCATAATCTGGATTTACTGGATTATTAGGTAACCAATATAATCCAAATATACCCCAAGCAAGAACTGGACTTCCAATTAGAAAAACAGCTAATTTTAAAAAGATTGTAGAACCTCGTTTCATAAAAAGCACCTCACTTTTCTTGTTAATCTGACTTTACCATCAAGTTTATCGTTTTACAATAAAAGATTATTGTAAAACATTGTTTTATTGTTGTTATATTTTTTCATTATATGATGCATCATCATATTTAAGACTATTTCGTCTACAAATAAAAGGAGCCATAGCCATATTCGCAGTAAATCTCAAGCGAATTATCATCTTAATGAAGATGTCAAAATCAAAGGAAAAAGGAGAGATATCGTCGAACGATATCTCTCCTTTTTTTATTGGAAGTACTTTCTTCACTCATTAACCCGAGTTTTCAAGAGTCTCCCTCTCCCCGTCCTTGATCACACTTCATTTTTCCATTTTGTTGTTAATTAAGCGATAACTTCTTTGACTGTTTTGGAAACCAACGCATTGTCTGCTTTACCAGCTACAAGTGGTTTGATGACCTTCATGGCTTCCCCCATGTTCGTACCAGGACCGATACCATTTTCAACGAGCAACGCACGAATTTCGTCAACAGTCATCATTTGTGGCAAGTAGCTTTCGATGATGGCGATTTTTTCTTTTCCGTAGTCAATATTATCCTGGCGTTCAGCTTTTTCAGCTTCCTCCAACGCTTGTTTTGTTTGCTTGAGTTCCCTTTGAACGATAGCCAACACTTCTATCTCTGTCAATTCTGTTCCTTTGTCCTTTTCAGAGGTAGTGATGTTGGAGATGATCATGGTCAAAATCCCTTTTTTCAAGACCTCTTTATTGCGCATAGCAGACTTGAATTCAGATTTTAGTTTTTCTTTTAACATCTGTATCACGACCTATTCTCTATTTTTAGTTTTAATTTTAATTTTAATTTTAATTTTAATTTTAAGCCAATATAGTCTGTTTCGCTATTCCTAGGGATAAACTCTTCTTACCTAAATAATCCTTGCCCCATAAGTAAAAGCCACCCTGTAAAGGCAGCTAGTGTTTAACTCGTTAATAAAAGAAGAAACAAATATATGTTTCAATAACAACAGAATACCAAAGGCACCACTACTTCTTCGTTGTATCTTCTATAATCCAATCCACAGCACTTATTAAGTCAGGGAAAACAGCATCTGCAAGCGGATCACTCTTACCCAGGAATACTCCCTTTGTACCTGCCTTCTTTCCTGCTATTATATCTGTATCGGTGTCTCCTACCATGTAGGATTTCAATAAATCAACATCATACTTCTCACTGAGATCTGTAATTAATTTGCTGTTTGGCTTGCGACAAGCACAGCCCGATTTTGGTTTATGAGGACAATAAGCCACGTCATGAATAATTGCCCCTTCCTTCTTTAATTCAGAAATCATATGATCATGTATTTTATTGAGCTCAGTTTCCTTCATAAATCCCAATCCAACACCACCTTGATTGGTTACGACAAAAATGAAATCAAAGAAAGGATTCAACTTTTTAATTGCTTCTGGAACACCTGGTAAGAAGTATAGCTCATGTGGCTTATTTACAAATTTAACCCTATCCGTTAACACTTCATTAATTACTCCGTCACGATCCAAAAATAAAGCCTTCTTCATTACTATCACACCTTTATTGAGCAAATTGTGAAACGAACTCTGGATAATAATTGTTGTTTCCTTAGTGAAAGATATCTGAACTATTTAATGTAGATTTATGATTTTAATTATTTTTTTCATTCATTATGCTCGTGATTTGGGTTTTCTTACAATCAAAATGATTATTATGACTAATAGGCTCACTACAATCGTCTCGTATGCATTCTCTCTAATACTAGATCCTAGCACTAGTAGCTCAGGATTAAATAATAGTAAAATAATACCTATGCCAATCGATTGCGCAAATTTGTTTATAAACGTTTTCATTAGAGTTATTTCCTCCCTTCTTCCTTTCTATTTCATATCTCAACTCTAGAAATAACCCTATTACATATTTTATTTTATATATTGTGGTGTTTACTATTTGATAAGTTTAAGGACAAATCTATTAATATAACTATTAATTCAATACTAAAGAAAATGGTTATTTCCTTATATTATTAACATCTCATTTACCTTTTATACATACTTTCAAAAAAAATTTAAGCTCACGAAATTCTAAAGTGTTACATTCGGTTGAAATCATAAACAAGTTAAATAAAACCTAACAAAAAAATGCCTTGAAACGGCGATTTAACCGGTTCAAGACGTTTTTATATATTATAAAGTTAAATCAGATGCCTCTGTAACAACTGCAGGCTCACCTGCTTTTAATAACACTTTGTTTCTTCCTAATAACAGGCCAAGTAGGAGCATAAGTACTCCCGTACCCAATAGTATCCACTCCACTTTTACGACATCTGCCATGGGCCCGAAAATGAGCATTCCGATCGGCATCATCGATGTAGCAATCATCCCAAATACACCAAATGTTCTACCTAAGTAATCACCTTCGACTCGCTCTTGGATTAAGACCGTCGACGGAGTATTGAAGACTGGCACTGACACTCCGAATAACGCCATGAAGAGTAAATAAGCCCAAAATAATGGGATAAGCCCTAATCCAATCGTACAAATCCCCATGATAATAGTGGCAAGTGTCATCGTATGGACTTTGTTTGAAAAGCCTCCCCACGAAGCAATAATACCTCCCCCTACCATCATTCCAATTGAAAAGGCTATTTCAATTGCGGTTAATCGCCATACTCCATCACCAAAGCTACGAACCACTTGTAATGGAGTTAAGAATGCAGCCGGTGCCATCAAAACAAAAAACAACGCGAAAAACAAAAAGAACTTTTTCAAAAAAGCATGATTATTAATATAGGTTAAACCTGCTTTGAAATCATCAAAGTAGCTTGACGTCTGTACCTCGGATGCCTTTGCATGAACCGGTATTTTTAAGAATACGAGCAAAGTTACAATTGCAATCGCTGCAGTGACCACATCTATAAAGAAAATGATTTCTAATGAAGCCATAGTCAGCAAAGCCGCACTCGCCATAGGAGACACGAACATAATAATAGCCTGTATACTGCCGTTTGTTCCACTTACCTTTGTCAGTTTATCTTCTGGAACAATTTGCGGCAAAATAGCCCCTACGGCTGGACCTTGAATACCAGCTCCTATTGCCCTAACAGCTGACATAACAAACAATAACCAAATAGCCTCATATCCCATTAAGAAGACAATTGCCATTACAAGAGTTGAAACAGCAATCAGTCCATCCGATAAGATAATGAGTACCTTTCGATTGTATCGATCAGCCCACACTCCTCCAAAAGGCGATAAAATAAACGTAGGGAGGAATCCACATAATATAAACAGCGTCATCATCATTCCAGATTGTGTAGTAAGTGTTATATGCCACATAATTGCATATTGAACCAGTGAGGAACCAAAAAGTGATATCGTCTGGCTACCTAAAAAGATAATAATATTCTTTTTCCAATTTTCATATCCCGTATTCAACTTCTTCACGACCCTTATGTATATTTCCTGCATTGAAAAGTGCTCATTTTTGAAAGATTATTTACATCCCAATTTTAGACGACAAAAAAGAACGTTTTCCTAAAAAGAACGAATAACCCAAATTACTTCACACTATGGCAGAGTGAGCATTTGACCAAATTTAATTTACGTTTCAATTTTGGGATTCTAAGTCTCATAGATGCGATTAAAAAGATAACTTTCATTTCTATAAGTGTATTTCATTTTACCATATCTTGTTTTAGCATTTTCTCAATTCCAACAATTTCACCCTGATTTTCATTGATTGAAATCCACATATTCATCTCAGATTTTGTTACCCTACCTACTTAGCAATTACATGTTTCATCATTGTTGATACTATAAAACATCAATAAGAACAATTTGAATCGTTACTAAATTTAGTCACAAAAATCTGCATCCCAATTGTTAGTCGTGTGTAACCATTGGGGTGCAGTTCAAATGCAGTACTAATATGTTTACTACATGATTTTCAGAATAAAAATTTGGGTTCTATTCACCACGAAATGGAACCCGTTAGAAGTAAAACGGTGTCTATTTTCAAGGTAATTGACGTGTATAATCAAATCCACTCTCTACCAAGGACGTGAATTTCCATAAAAAGTTTTATGTCTTTTCAAGGAAACCTTCCTCAAAGATTTCAAGCAAATATTCGAGGGTTATTGGATCGCTATATGTAGAAGCTTTAGTATCGATTTCAATGATATTTTTGCTTTTCACAGCCGGGATTTCATTCCAAGTTTTAGTCTCCGTGTACGAGTTATCACCTGGTGTCCTGCTGAGAACGACAAAATCTCCTGCATACTGAGGAATAACTTCTTGTGACAGAATATAATAACCCGGTCCCATGGCATCCTGTTTCACTTTCTCAGGCATATTCAACCCCATGGCTTGATAGAGGATTTCCGTCCCTCTCGCCCAATTGTTACCGAAAACCACATAGCTTTTTGAATCAGTTTCGAATACGCTTACGGTAACGTTTTCGCCGTATTTTTCTTTGATATCCTTACCGGCAGCATCCGCGCGTTTCTTGAAATCATCTATCCACGCTTGCGTTTGTGTTTCTTTGTTCAGGAGCTTTCCAATCTCGAGTTGCTGTGCTAAATAATCCAGCTTGCCCCAAGTATAGGTAACTGTAGGCGCAATTTTGCTTAACTTATCAAGATTTTTCATCTCAGATCCAGCTATGATTAAGTCTGGTTCCAACTCGATGATTTTTTCCAATTCATCCTCCGACACGACCTCGATTCCCTCTAGTTTATCGGTGAATAAAGGATTCGCATCGGTCCATTGATCTACCCCTACCAGTATACCTTCAAGCGCGAGTACATTCGGTGCATTCGTCAAGGCAACGATTCTTTTTGGATTTGAGGGAACCTCAATGGGACCGTTCTCGGATTGATAAGTGACTGTCCCCGATGTGTCTTTTGATTCAGTTGAGTCATCCGAATTTTGAGAAGTATTACCATTTTGATTATTTGACGTATCACTACCGCATGCGCTGACCACCATCATCAAGAGCAGGATGAATGAAACCAATACCATTTTCTTCATATTCTTTTCTCCTCGATTTGTATTTTAATAGTTGAAAACAAAAACAGCGTTGATAATGATTATCATTATCACAATCAAAACTATATATTTATATGAAAGTGTTGTCAATCTATATATTTCCAAAAAGCTCATTGTTTTCATATCAACAAGGGAAGCGTTCATTTGTTTTTACGAGCTATCTTTAGTTAAAATTGTAGACTCGAAAAGACTAATTTATTGGTTAGTTGTTGACGTGTAGTTTCACCAAACACCTTAATACATGAATTTTGAACTTGGTCTTGCAAAGGCTCACAATCTACTCTGTGTGTGAACTTCGATGAACAAAGCCCCCATGAAATTTGAAGATTTCATGGGGGCTTTGTTCTTATTTTTTGACCTACAATTAATAGTTATGCCATATAAAATTTAGTTGGCGCATATTTAGAAATTACTGTAAATTAGATAGAGGTAATAACAGAATCTTTTACTCATTAAAGGAGGATTAGATATCAATTGACTGAGAAAATACAAGACTTTTCGGAAGTTAGTTCAGATGGTCAAAATTCTTGGACTTCTTCTGACCCAATTCATAGTGATCTTCTTGCAACGAAGGATTTTGTCTTTAACCCTTGCAGGTTTGATAGTTCTCCACCCCAAATAGAAGAACAAAACGCTGAATATGGAGCGTATGTATTTAACTTGAATGGCAATCCATAAGATAATATTTTTCAGGAAAGGGTGTTCTTATGTTCAAAAAGGAATTTTTCCTTCTGTGCTTTATGTCTTTGTTGTTAGTCAGTTGTGAAGAACCTAAAAATAATTCTAAACAAGTTTTAAAAGAAGATATACAAGCTGAAAGTGTACAGTCGAATTTGATTAGTGTTTCAGATGCGACGAAGGCATTGAAGAATTACTTCATCCAACAGGAATTCCCTGCCAGTTTTTTAGAAGGAAAAGTTGTGTTGAAGGATGAGTTTTATGACGTCGATGATACTTTATTAGTTTACTATTTCGTGGTTGAAGGAACGAAAACCGAGAATTTTTACCTCGTTTCAGCTGTTGATACATTGGATCCAATTATGGAATCTGGCAACGCTGATGGACTTTCCTATCATGTTGAAGAAAAGGGCTTAAAAAAACCTTATTATGTGGGAATGAACAATATCGTGTTCGCGGATAATGCACAAGATCTCCAAGAGAAATTCGTATCATCCAAAAAGCAGACATTGTACATGATGGAGGATGAAAAAAATAAATTACAATTGAAAGCAGATCAATCCGAAGATGAAGCTGAAAAACTAGAACTGGAACAACAACTAATTTACATTGAAGAAATGATAATTGACACTTCGGAAAGAGTTCTAGAGCCTTTCCCTAAAGCTAGCCAAAGAAGCAAACGTTGGGATGAATTGCTGAAATATAAATAAGTAACCAATACATTTTTAATAATACATTGGTTACTCATTATGTTTATGTCAAAAGAGAAAAAGAGACAAGTTAAGTGATTTTGTCACTTCACTTGCCTCTTTTTATTTGCTACTTATTTGTCGTAAAATATTGTATGGGAAAGTTAATAATGGCTAGCTAAGCTTTCAATGAAACTTGGTAACTCTTTAACGCTGGGCAAGGTGTAAGTCGATTTAATGGTTGAATTATTTGCCATTTCTTCAGTCGTGACGCCTGATAATACTAGAATGGTAATCAGGTTAGCATTGTTACCCATCAGTATGTCCGTCTCCAAGCGATCCCCAATCATAAAGCATTCCTTCGCGGGCATTTGTAGTACTTCTTCAAGGACGAGATCTGCCATCAGTCGAGAAGGCTTGCCACCGATTTCTGTGATTTCCTGTCCAGTAGCCGCGGTGAAAGCACCCATGATGGATCCACAGTCTGGCACTTCTCCTCCATCAACAGGACACGTCCGGTCTGGATTAGTCGCCACAAATTTTGCACCACTCTTCCATGCCTGATACATATTATTCAGTTTATCGTAAGTAAATTGGCGGTCCCAGCTGACAACAACATAATCAGCGTCGAGCGGGTTATTCGTCATCGATATATTTGCCTGATTCAGCTCATCCATTAGCGGTTGCTCACCGACCACATACACTTGATCAGTTGGTTTTGAATACTTTGTCAAATAAATCGCCGTTGCATAACTTGAGTTGACAATTTGATTGACGGTCACATCGAAACCAAATTTCGTAAGTTTGCGATGATAGTCTTCCTGAGAAGCAATGGGTTTATTCGTTACGAATACCACTTTATGTCCATTGGAAATCAAATAATTATATGTCTCGAGGGCACCTTCAATTAGTTTGTCACCAAGATAAATCGTTCCATCGAGATCAAAAATGTAACCTGCCATGTTATGGCCTCCTTCTCTTATCCGTTCATTTGAGTATATAGATATCTACCCTTTCTCACTGGAATCATGCCAATCTATATTGATGATAATATTTAAAAAACGCTTAACCAATTTTTTGGCTAAGCGTTTTTAATTTAAGTCTTGGTCTTATGAAGTTTTTGCTTCTTCGTTACTTAACAGATTATACTTTTTAATCTAATTGATAAATACGCCCATACTTCTCTTCTAAATACTCCACTAAATGCGTCGCATTCAATCCTTCGCCAGTTGCTTCTGTCAAAATTTCTAATGGTTTCTTCATGCTGCCATGACGGTGAACTTTGTCCGTTAACCAATTTTTAACCGGTTCTAGGTCTCCATTTGCACAAAGCTCGTCAAAGTTTGGAAGATCCTTTAACATTGCAGCTTTCAGTTGAGACGCATATAAGAATCCAAGAGCGTATGACGGGAAGTATCCGAATGCTCCACCTGCCCAGTGAACGTCTTGTAAAATTCCTTCAGCATCATTTGACGGTCGTACACCTAAGTATTCTTCGTATTTATCATTCCAAATTTGTGGAAGATCTTCTACTTTCATATCCCCATTAAATAAGCCTTTTTCAATTTCATAACGAATCATAATATGAAGTGGATACGTTAATTCATCAGCTTCAATTCGAATAAGTGACGATTTCGATTCATTAATTGCTGCTAAGAAATCTTCTGCAGAAACAGCTCCGAATTGCTCAGGTGCATACCCTTGGAGTGTTTCGTAATTATGTTTCCAAAAATTCTCATTACGTCCTACGAAGTTTTCATAGAATAATGACTGAGATTCATGGATACCCATTGATGTCCCCGTTGATAGGGGCAGACCCTCTAAATCGGCAGAAATATTTTGTTCGTACAAGGCATGACCACATTCATGAATCGTGCCAAAAACCGCTGTACGAAAATCATTTTCATCATATTTCGTTGTAATTCGAACATCCCCACGATTTAATCCAGTCGCGAATGGATGAACAGTAGCGTCTAAACGACCCGCATCAAAATCATAGCCGAGCTGTTTTAAAATATCGTAGCTAAATTGTTGTTGTTTGTCTTTCGGAAAATGTTTAAATAAGAAATCGGTTTTCGGTTGATTTGGAGAATCTGCAATTTTCTTCGCTAAAGGTACAATTTTCTTTCTCAATTCACCGAATACCTCATCCAGAATTTCAGTCGTCATTCCTGGTTCATATTCATCAAGAAGTGTGTTATAAGGGTTGTCGTCTTTTACTCCCCAGTAAGAAACAAATCGTTTGTTCGTTTCAACGATTTCTTTTAAGTATGGGTAAAACAATGAGAAATCCGACTTCTCTTTAGCTTCTTCCCAAACAGATTCTCCTTTTGAAGTCAAAATCACGTAAGCTTTATACTCGTCAGCAGGAATCTTCTTGCTCATATCGTATTCTTTTTTAACTTTTTCAACTGTTTTTCTTGTAATTGAATCCAGTGAATCTAAATTGCTGCCAAGCTCGTCTAGCATTGTCGCCAACTCGTCTGAAGTTTGCATACCAAATACTTCAGATGACAACGTACCTATTACTTGTGAACGTTGATCGACTCCTTTTTTCGGAGCTCCTGTACGTAAATCCCAATACATCAAGCCAATTGCTTCCGTATAAGCTTGCATCTTTTTAACATAATCTAAAAATTTCTCTGTCGTTTCCATGTCAATTCCCCCAATACTAATCAAACATCTACTTCATTTTAACATAAAGACAGAAAACTATGATAAATATAAAGGCTATAATTGTTGTCTTTTATGAACAAACTTTACAGCTATCATCGTTAGGGTGTAGCGAAAATGTACGATTAATAGCAGTGCAACTTAGTGGAGGAATTTAGTATAAATACTGGTGCAAATCAATTATTTAGATTGCCCTAAAAACGATTAATGTTGGATATTTATGTTAATATATTGATAAGATTGTGCAGTAATTCAGTAGTTTAGTTTAATAAGAAAAGACGTTAAATGTAGCTTAATAAGGAGGGTGATCCTAAACGATGAATGTCGAAATGGTTATGAAGGAATTGGAAGCGCTTAGTAATGAGAGGCTTAAAAAGAGTAGTATGAGTAATGGTGCGCATGAGCCGCTTTTTGGCGTGGCTACAGGTAAAATGAAGCCGCTCGCAAAGAAAATCAAGATTAATCAGCCTTTAGCCGAGCAACTTTACGCAACGGGTAACTATGATGCTATGTATTTTGCCGGCATCATTGCGGACACAACGACAATGACAGAGTCAGACTTTGAGCGTTGGATGGATGCAGCGTATTTTTATATGCTTTCGGATTTTGTGGTTTCAGTTACCTTGGCAGAAACCGATTTCGCGCAAGGCGTTGCCGATAAATGGATCGCAAGCGGTGAAGAACTTAGAATGTCGGCAGGCTGGAGCTGTTATTGTTGGCTTTTGGGTAGTCGCCCGGATGTTGAATTTACCACAAGCAAGCTTGCCAGTATGCTTGATCAGGTAGAAAAGACGATTCACAATTCTCCAGATCGAACGAAATCCGCTATGAATAATTTTATCTACACAGTCGGTATTTCATATTTGCCCCTCCATGATAAGGCGGTTGAAACCGCAAAAGCAGTAGGACCAGTCGAAATTAGGCGGGACAATAAAAAAAACAATATCCTTCTTGCCTCCGAAAGTATTCAAAAACATTTAAATAGAGGTCCAATTGGTTTTAAACGCAAAAATGTAAGGTGTTAAAATAGTTTATTGTTTCGCTAATTGCTAACAAGCGATGAAATTTATCAAGCCGATGTATCGGAATGTCGAATCCAAAGAATCAAATTGTCGGAGAAAACACAAAAACTAATTTGCCATTATACGGAATACACAGGACTCACGGAAAGTCAGGTATTAGAGGAAACACTAAGTGTGTATGGGTGAGGAGTTTCGTAACAATGTTTGCTTCAAGTGTGAATTGGATATCTTCGATGAGTAAGATGAAACGGTTTGCTCAATCCACCGATAAGATCATTGACATTGAGGTTCCCATTACACCAATGGAACTGGATGAAAGAGATACTTTTTATGAAGTCCGTGGTAGTTTTTTAATGTAAAAACACCTACCAACCGAAGAAACTCTGAATTTCCAGATCCCGAACGCATCATGGTGCTGATTCCATATTATCTATTTCACCAAAGTGGCTCGTGTTCATTCGTTAGCTTGATTGTGTAGGGTATTGTAACAATCATAATAAGTACAAATAAAAATGCCATAGATAGGAAAGCCGTACCGCTTAAATTTAAAAGTGGTTTGCAGATTAGAAGTACCATTCCAGGAACGAAGTAATAGAGGAAATGACTCCGTTTTACATCAGGAGTTACATATTGCCTTTTATGGCAATTAAGACACTTCTTGTTATTTTTAAATCCTATTTTAACTGTATCCCACCAGGCCCATTCATATTCGCAGTTTTGACATTTCGGCATCTCTTTTCCTCCTCTCTATTAAAAATTCAGAACTATTCGTTATCTTCAATATATACTTTCTTCATCCAAAATCCAATACTTTACAATTAGAAAAAGCACTCCAATCAAAGAAACTCTGAATTTCCAGAATTCCTCATGAATAAGAGTGCTTTTTTTGTTCTAATCGTGATGCCGTTTGTGTTTCTTTTTTAAGTGCGATTTGAAGTTTTGTACTTCAAAATAGAACCCCTTAGAAAAACGAGTCTTTTTCTTAACCTACATTTGATCATTGTAACCAGTAATAGTTATCTGTTCTGAACATGATGGTACTTATGGTTGATTGAAGTGAAGGTCGGCGACTCCAGCGGGAATAGCATGAGCTGAAGACCCCGCAGACAACAAGTTGTGGTTTGCACAACTTGTTTGCGACGAAGCTAGCGTAGCGATGCAGGAGCAGATGTTTTTTGCTCGTCGAGGAGGCTGAGGCCATGCCCGCGGAAAGCGTCCGCCCGTAACGGAAATCAACAGAATCTCTGTTTTTAGAATCTTCATGTTTACATCCGGTTTTATAAATTATGACATTGACTCTCTAAATAAAAAAAGAGAACTGCCCTTAGTCATATGTCATGACTTTTAGGACAGTCCTTTTTGATTAACTCCAAATAACTTCCACTGGAAGCACATGTGTAAATGTATCACTTAATTGTTTTTCCTCATCCGATAGCAGTAAATGAATAGAACCATGATCTGCTGACGTACGAATCAGACGTCCAATCCCTTGTTGAAGACGAAGTAACATGAATGGTAAATCGACTTCATTAAATGGATCATTCGAGAATTTTCGTTTTGCATCAAACAATGGATCATGTGGTGGGAATGGTAAATCAAAAATAATCACACGTGTTAATGCTTCTGCAGGTAAATCGAGACCTTCCCATAAATGGTAAGAACATAATGTAGAGATTTCGCCTGCTTGGAAATCACGAACAATGGATGATAATTCTCGTTCCCCTTCACAAGCCATGTTAAGTCGTTCTTCAACAGTAAGAGAGTTTTCGAAACTCACCATATCCTGCTTCGACTTGAACAATATTAAAGTTGGCTCATCTGACTGAGCAAGAAGCTCTCTCGCTTTTTGAGATTTAGTCGCAGTTTCGACAGAATACCCATAAATTTTCATAACTTCTGCGTAATCAAATGGTGAAGATACACTGAATGAATGATATTTATCAATGCCGAGTGCATCCGAAATATACGTAAAATCTTTATTAATAGACAATGTAGCAGAAGAGAAAACGACTGGTAGTTTACTTGTAAATAGTTTTTCATTTAAGATGTCTGTTACAAGACGTGGCATAATAACTAGTGTTTCAAGACCATCTTTTTCTTCTACCCAGTCGACTGCATCTCCGTTTTGCACAAATAATTGCATTGAAAATACATATTGTTCTAAATACTCTTCAACCATACGAAGATCGTATTCATCTATTGTATAAAGTTCAGATTCAAAAACAAACTCTTCTAGAAGTTGTTCTACTAATTTGACAAGTTCTTTACCTATTTGCAATACAAGATCCGTTTTATTAATATGAAGACGCTCACCCTCACCATAGGCGTGAACAAGTAGTTCTTTAAAGAAATCATCATGCGTATCTTGTAATTTTTCAAGCAAACGTAAGGTTCTTTCACGCACTCCATCTGTAGCGACACGATCAATTAATGACACAAGTGTTTGGCTTTGCACTTCATACGTCAATGCACGTTGTGCTGCAAACTCTAATAAATGTCCTTCATCTAAAACAATCATCGAAACATCTGGCAATAAAGGCATTTGCCCTTCACGCACACGCGATTCTTTCGTCCAAATATGTTCCATTAAAAAGTCATGAGAACAAATGATTAAATCTCCTGCTTCACGGTAATTTTGGCGATGAATCGTTTGACCACAACGATTGCGAATATCACAAACCGCACATTGTTGTATCGGATGATAATTCACTTTTTGCCAATCTTCGTCACTTACGTCTGGGAAAGCACTGCGTTCGCCGTAAGGGTAAACAGCCTGCAACGATTGGTGCCCATACACAAAATCAGGAATTCCATCTTCAATTTGCTCAATGAAGTCCTCATCATTTGTTTTTTGCTCATGCTCAAGTCTCTTTAAACATAAATATTGATCACGAGATTTTGCAAGTCGAACATCAATATTCCAGCCAAGTGTATCTTGCAGCTTTTGAATATCGCCCTCTTTTTTTACGAGCTGATCAATCAATGTTTCATCTGCACATGAAATTAATGCGGGCTTGCCAGTATATCGTGCATATGAAATAGCTGGTAGTAAATAAGCGATGGTTTTCCCTGTTCCTACACCAGCTTCTGCAAAAAGACCGCTTTTATCTTTTAACGCTTTTTCAATTTGATAGGCCATGAAAATTTGCTCATCGCGACATTCAAATCCTTTTTCAGGCAATTCATCATATAAAACATCACCCATCCAATCACCAAGTGATTCGAAAAATGATCGGTCTTTAGAAAGTGCAAATGGTAAAGTTTGTTTCATAGTGTTCTCCCTTCAAACGATAAGAAAACGGATAGGTGGACCTATCCGTTTCAAGTTCTATTCACGAGGTAATTTTCTACCCCAATATTGATAATAATTAGTTTCAATAAATCCGTTAAATAGTTTGCGTTTCTTCGTAGCTCTTCGTCCGTATAATGTTTCGAACTCTGGCATCGAAGACAGCATATACACAGACCACGTTGGATGAGTATCCATAATGCGTCCCATATCATCAATCATCTCTTCGATGACTTCTACTTCCCCGATACGTTCCCCATAAGGTGGATTTCCAATCATCACACCGTCGGTTGAAGTTGTTGTGAAATCTTTTAATTGACGCTGTTTAAACTGAATTAAATCAGCAAAACCAGCTTCAATTGCATTATTTTTTGCAATTTCAATCATTCGAGGATCTAAATCAGAACCTGTGATGTCTAAATGTTGGTCATAGTTTGCTGCTTCTTCAGCTTCTAAGCGCACTTCTTCCCAGATTTTTTTTGGCATCCATGGCCAGTCTTCACTAATAAAACTTCGGTTATACCCAGGAGCTAAGTTTTGACCAATCATCGCAGCTTCAATAGCGATCGTTCCTGACCCACAGAATGGGTCTACAAACGGACGATTTGGATTCCATTTTGAAACATAGACAAGTGCTGCAGCAAGTGTTTCTTTTAATGGAGCCTCACCTTGACTTAAGCGGTACCCACGTTTATGTAAACCAACACCACTTGTATCAATGCTTAATTTCACCACATCTTTAAGTATACTCACTTCAATCTTAAATGTTGCACCCGATTCATCTAAAAAACCAATTCTTTTATGCGCTAATTTTAAGCGTTCGGCAATTGCCTTTTTAACAATCGCTTGGCAATCTGGCACACTAAATAAGATTGATTTTACAGACTTACCTTGAACAGGAAACGCAGCATCCACGGATAAATACTTCTCCCAAGGAATCGCTTTAGTTTGTTCAAATAATTGATCGAAAGTGGTCGCTCTAAAGTCTCCAGCGATAATTTTAACGCGGTCAGCAACTCGTAACCACATATTGGCACGTGCAATTGCTCGCTCATCACCATCAAAATAAACTTTACCGTTTTCTGTTTTCGTTTCATACCCTAATTTTTTTACTTCATCAGCCACAATGCCTTCTAAACCCATTGCCGATGTTGCTACTAATCGATGAGTCGTCATCATCTCATCCTTCCTTTTTAACATTCATTCATAAATTTGCTTATTTATTAAGAAAAGCTCTCCGAAGTTAGTGGAGAGCTTGTTTAGTCACAGTATACCCATTAGAAAACCCAATAAGCCATGTTTTGTTATCACGTACTCAAACGGCTTACGCCTCGTACAAGTGAGTAGTAATCATCTATCTACAGACTAAGTCTGTCTCTCAATTCGTTAAATTCCTGCATGAGAGTGCCCCTACCATAATTTGGGTTTCTCGCTCGTGGGGTTTACCTCGTTCCACCTGAAACGTTTCCGAGTCAGCTCCGTCACTGTGGCACTTTCAGAGAACCTAGACCATATCCGAAGACTTAGGTGTTGTTCCCGCCGTCAGCTGTAACACTGCCTTAGCTTATTTTTTCGCTAAGCACGAACACTACGGTCATCTCAGAACCGTGCGAGCATGGACTTTCCTCTACAACGTCAAGCGTTGCAGCGATTACCTGGATTATCTAATTGGTTCCTTTATTATACTAGCTTTTTGTCCCAAAATCAATCCACTACTAGATGTTGAATTATTCGTACAACTTACTTCCAAACACATGTTTCTCAAGATTTGAAAGTCTTTTTAGTATATCAAAATTAGTAGTACCAGTTGATGCAGGTGCAACTTGACGTCTTGGAGCATCTTCTAATTCGCCGATTAACCGTCTATTTTCTGACTGTAATGTGTCAATTGTTTGCATAAATGAATTGTAATCTTGAATAACATCATCTAAAAATTGATCTACTTCATCTTGATTATATCCTCGAATACCAGTTTTAAAATCTTTTTCTAAAATGATTTCAGGAGTTAATTTCGTGTCCATATACATCGTCCTTCCGTTGTAACATGCATGGGGTTTATTATATCATAAAGTCCCTGCTGGCGGTCATTACTCTATTCAGTTTCTGTCGAAATCTGCGCTTGCCCGGGAAATAGTCTGTTTATTTACTATACGTTTTAAGCGTTTCTCAAATGCCATATTCTTGCGTTCCTTCTGTTCAGGTTTTAAATACTGAGACTGTTTTATTAGTAAAACAGCTTTTTCCACATGACTTTTAGCGGAATCAAAATCTTTTTGAACATGCTCTGCTATCTTCGCAAGTTCTTCATACGCTTTTATTTGCCACACGTCAGGTAAATTAATCAGCGATTGCTCAAAGGCTTCATATGCCAATATCATTTGTTTACGTCTTTTATATTCATAGCCTAAAAAGTAGAATGCTTGAGCGGCATCATTTTTACTGTACTCTTTAATAATTTGTTCAAATACACTTTGGCCTTTATCAAAGTCTTTTAAATCCGAAAACCATTTTCCTATATTCGTTGAGGATACACTAGAGTCGTTATATTGCTCTTGTAAGATCAACTTGGTGCTGTGAATAAACAACGTAAGTAACGATAAGATATCCCATTCGTTATGATGAAGCACTTTTAGGAGTGTGGTGGGTACCCCACTTTTCACTGCATCCAGATAAATTATCGGTGCTAAGTGACCTGGAATATCTCCAACTCGTCTAAATCCGAGTTTTTCTACTTCGATATGAACAAGTTTGAATTGATCGAGCTCATTTCGCCAAACTCGTCTAGACCCATGAAGTAAATCGATGTGAATCGGATCCGCTAACTTTGGTAAATGGTCTCGATTTAATGTCCAGCGCGTCTGTAACTGAGGCCAATCAAAACTTTTCCCGTTATAGGTGATGACCGTTTGTCCTGGTTTCCACAATCCGCATTCATATAATAAAGCAGCTTCATGACTCGGGTCTGCTAAGACATGTTGAGTCATTTCAAAATGGTCTTCATTCCAAATGAGTTGTCCGATTAAAAATATATAAGTTCCTGTTCCTTTTAACCCTGTTGTTTCCGTATCAAAAAAGACGATTTTTTTGCCGTCCGTCGAAATTGGATGTTCGCCTTGAAAGGAATTCCATAAAGTGAAAGCCTCAAAGATTTCATTTAGTTTAAAATCCCCGTGCTTAAATTCAGGACTATAGACGATTCTTTTTTCGAAAACAATTCCAAACTTATTTTCAATTACCGTTAACCCTTCATTTTCCCAAGCTTTCGTATAATGTGGTTTTTGAGGAACGACAAAAGGAGCCAGCGATTGTTTTGTCGCTGGCTTTTTCTTAATCAACTTTTTCATTTGTAAGAGATTTTTTTCAAATGACATATGACTCACCTTTTGTTTCGATTTGCAAATACACCAGAAGCTTTAACACTTCATCTTTCAAACCAATCGTCGCTTCTTGTGGGCCAATGCACGCGGGGCATCCTTGGTCACATGGACAACTTTTAACATGTCTTTCCACGTAAGCAAGTAATTCTGGCCACACTTCAAAAACACGTTCACTAATACCTATTCCACCAGGATAACTATCATACACAAAAAACGTTGGTTGTTCTGCATGAATAGATTTCACTTGAGGCACCACATGAATATCACGACGATCACATTGAACAAATAATGGAATAAACGAAGCAATCGACGTTGCTGTACCCGTCATTGCATCGGTTAACATGGCATCCGTCCAGCCATTTGGTCTATCAAAGCTTAACCAACTAGAAGACGTATGTAATTCTTCAGGAGGTAATTGAATTGGACCAGAACCAATATTGTCATGTGTATCGAATCGGATTTTCTTAAACATGGTGGCCATCGCTAAAATAGAAACATCTCCATAAAACACAGAACCATTTTCAAACGTTTTCGTTTGGTCTTCGCTCATTACTTTTAGTTCAACAGCTAAATTAGCGTCTGTAAAATAATCGACGTCTACTTCTCTAACAAATGCTTTCTTTTCTTCCCAGTCTAATTTCTCGACTTGGAACTGAATGCCTTGATGGAGATAAATGGCTTCTTCATGGAGTAAGGTCATCGCACTATAGCGATCCATTTCCCCGATTACTTTAGTTGCAGCTGGAATGGTTTGATCAATAATAATGACATTTTCTTGCGATGCCGAGCGTAAACTGATTTCATGTGCCGGAAAACGATCACTCATCCAGTGCCATTTGTCTGAAGTTCTCACTAATATGCCTTCTGCTTCTAAATAAGCTAAAAGTTCTTGAATCTCAAACTCTCCATATTGTTCAGTCGTTTTAAAAGGCAATTCAAATGAAGCACATTTTAAATGGTCCATTAAAATAATTAAATTATCCGGATAAATACGTGCTTCTTCAGGGGACTGTCCAAGTAAAAACGCTGGGTTATTAACGATATACTGATCCAGTGCGGTAGATTGTGCAACATAGACAATGAGTGCTTCGTCTTGTCGACGTCCTGCTCGCCCAGCTTGTTGCCACGCACTGGCGATATTACCTGGATATCCAGTCATAATACAGGCTTGCAATTGGCCAATATCAACGCCCAGTTCTAGAGCATTGGTACTAACGACTGTCCGAATGGTTCCATCACGCAACCCTTTTTCAATTAGTCTTCTCTCAGATGGTAAATAGCCACCGCGATAGCCTCTAATCGATTCATCATGAATTTTCTTTTTCGTCAGCTCTTTCAAGTACGTAACAAGCATCTCAACTCTTACTCTACTTTTCGCAAAGACGATGGTTTGAATACCTTCATTGTACAGACGTTTGGATAAGTCCCGCACCTCTAAAATGGCACTTCGTCTTACACCAAACGTAGGGTGAACAATTGGTGGATTATAAAAAATAAAATTCTTTTTACCTGATGGTGCTCCATTTTGGTCAATGAGCTGATGCGTCTCATTTGTAAGCGATTCTGCCAATTCTTTTGGGTTAGCAATAGTTGCCGAAGTGCATATAAAAACGGGATTACTTCCATAATAATGACAAATGCGTTTCAAGCGACGTAACACATGTGCAACATGACTACCAAAAACACCTTTATATGTATGAAGTTCATCTACGACGATATATTTCAAGTTCTCAAATAAAGAAACCCACTTCGTATGATGAGGTAAAATCCCAGAATGTAGCATGTCTGGATTCGTTAACACAATATGCCCTGCTTTACGTACTTTCGTGCGAATGGCTGGCGAAGTGTCTCCATCATATGTGTAAGATAAAATATCTTGATTCATTTGTTCAATCAATAAATTTAAATCAGATTTTTGATCTTGTGCGAGAGCTTTCGTTGGAAATAAATAAAGTGCACGTGAAGAAGAATCTTCAACTATTGACTGCAAAACAGGTAAATGATAACATAGCGATTTGCCTGATGCTGTTGGCGTAATCGCTGTAAATGACTGTCCGCTTCTTGCCGTATCATAAGCTTGTCGCTGATGACTATATAATTGGTTAATCCCTCTTTCTTTCAAAGCTTGTTGAATGGAAGGATGCAAATCAGTTGGAAAGTCGGATAAAGTAGCTTCTTTTTCATCTATAGTGTGCCAATGAACAATTCGTTCACGCATAACAGGATCTTGTTTCCATTCAATCAGAATGTCATTGATTGTTTGTTTCGGTCTCAAGCTTGGCACCTTCTTGCTCTAAGGCATTTAAATATGTTTGCAACGTGTAACACGTTGATTGGATGGACTGAGCAAATCTCTTTTTTCCTGTGTCTTTATAAAATGATTGGACGACATATTGGTTGAACGCTTCGATTGCCGCGTCAATTTGTTGGATTCTCATATGTTTTGGACGATTATCATCTAGCCATTTTCTCGACTGTTCTCTCCACTCTATTAAGAAAGCGTGCCAGTGGTCGGCGTGAGGTTTGACTTGCGAAAAAAAATCTGGAGTTGAGTCCGTGTCACGCATTTCTTGGTGACGACTTAAACATTTGTTACTTTCTTCTAAAACCAATTTTGTTTGCTCAATTAATGTCATGGTCTCAGCTCCTTTATTACTAATGGCTCTGTTACACTCTACTGTTGATTTTCGTTACAGGCGGACGCTTTCCGCGGGCGGTCCGTGAGCCTCCTCGTGAGCTGCGCTTCTGCGGGGTCTCACCTGGACACGCTTTTCCCGCTGGAGTCGCCGCCTTCCACTACAATCACATAAATGAACAGTATTAAATAACATAGCTCGCTTTGAAGTGATATGGAGCAAAAAAGATTGCTCCTGAGGTTACTCGTAGGAAAGGAACGAAGGCTAAGAACACCACGTCGTGTGGCAACACTTCGTAACCAATACCCTGTAGACCTGAGGAGTCTTGGCGCACGTCCTAAGAAAGCGTAGCTGTTTTGCGGAATATTAACAGCTATATCTAACATAGCTTTACAATTAATAGTAACAAAAAAAAGTGGTTTTAACCACTTTTACGGGAACAGATATTCCATTCTATCATTTGTTCTGTCTCTTTTATTGCTCTTCCCACTTGGTGGCCTCTATCAATAACGGTTTGTGTTTGAGTCGATCTTTCCTGTATAAAACGCGCTTCTAAAATATGTTCTAGTAACGACAGTTGTTCAATCAATTCTTCAATTCTTTTCACCGTTCATCCCTCCAATAGTAGTGAAGTTCTACACTGTGAGCGGATATCCTTTGCTAACGACAAAACTAGAAGCATTAAGCTAAAACGTATGCTAATTCGACATCTTCCAATGAAACCCTTCACAGAACTTTCACGTCTAGTATTAGGGAAGGTTATGATACACTGATATTCGAGGTGACGAGCATGGTGATTAACTACCCGAATGGCAAAATATACACCCCTACAAAAAATACTACTGAAAAACGTCCTAAAAAGGATTATTCCTTCAGTAATAGGGGAAAGACGTTAGAGGATGAGATTAATGAAACGAATGACTACTACATGCAGCAAGGTACGGCCGTCATCCACAAAAAACCAGTACCGATTCAAGTAGTCAAAGTAGAGTATCCGTCTCGAAGCGCAGCTGTCATAAAAGAAGCTTACTATCGAACTGCTTCAACGACAGATTTTAATGGGGTTTGGCAAGGGCTACATGTAGATTTTGAAGCAAAAGAAACTAAAAACAAAACTTCTTTTCCTTTAAAAAACATACATGCCCATCAAATAGACCACATGCGATTAGTCACCCAACAAAAAGGACTTACCTTTTTAATTGTTCGGTTTTCATTGATCAATCGATATTTCGTTTTGCCATATTCCCCCCTGCAAGATGCTTGGGATGAAATGTGTAAAGGTGGTCGTAAATCAATTCCGTTCGAATTTTTTGAACAAAACGCCTTTGAAATAGTTCCTGGAGCATATCCTCCGATCGACTATTTGCGAGGAGTTACAAAGATGCTTTCAGAGGAATCTGCAAAGCAGTGAAAGTGAGGAGACGTTCGTGAGCGAAAAAGTGAATTCTCGTGGACAACGAAGAAAAGAACTTGAAAGACAAAAGAAATCCAAAAAGACTTCTAAAACAGGATGGCTAAAACGAATTGTGGTTGCCTGTCTTCTTATAGGTTTAGCAGGATTATTATTTGGTGGAGGATTGTTCGCGTTTTATGCAAGCTCTGCACCAAAACTTGATGAAGAATCATTAAAAGATCCATTGCCCTCTAAAGTGTTTGATACAAATAAAGATTTAATCATGACCTTAGGACCCGAAAATCGCGAATACATTAATTACGAAGACATTCCAAAAGAAATGGAAAATGCGATTTTAGCAACAGAAGATGTACGATTCTACAAGCATAACGGAATAGATTTTTATCGTTTAGGCGGTGCCGTTCTTGCCAATATTACAAGTGGATTTGGTTCACAAGGTGCTAGTACATTAACGCAACAAGTAATAAAAAATTCATTTTTACAAAACGAAAAAACATTAAAAAGAAAAGCGCAAGAAGCTTATCTGGCATACCAGTTAGAACAGAAATACGAAAAAGAAGAGATTTTCGAAATGTATTTCAATAAAATATTGATGTCTGGTACTACGTATGGATTTGGAACGGCATCAACTCATTTTTATGGTAAAGAATTAAAAGACCTAGAGTTGCACGAAATGGCTGTGTTAGCAGGAATTCCACAAAGTCCTAATAACTATAATCCTTTCAAACACCCTGAAGCTGCTGAAAAAAGAAGAAATATCGTGTTGCGCCTTATGGAACAACATGGAAAAATCACGACAGCTGAAAAAGAAGAAGCACAAGCAGTTCCTGTAGCTGACGGATTATTAGCAGAAGAGAAACGAAAAGTTTCGAATTCGCTTAAATATCCTGCCTTCTACGATGTTATGAAAAATGAGCTTGAAGCAAAGGGTTATTCTATTGCTGATGGACTTGAAATTTACACAACTCTAGATCCTCAAGCACAAGCGTCTGTAGAAGACACATTAAAGAGTGAGAACTTCCCTACTGAAAACATGCAAGCTGGTTTGACAGTATTGGATACGCAAACAGGTGCAATTGTTGCTATTGGCGGAGGCAGAGACTATGGTAATGACCTTCCAACCAACTATGCACAAGATCGCTCTGACCGAGGAATTGGCTCGACGGTTAAACCACTGCTTGATTATGGTCCTGCTATCGAATATCTAGATTGGTCTACCGGTCATACTTTAGTCGATGAAGAAATGAAATATACAGGTAGAGACCAACAAATTAGAAACTTCGATAACGAATATTTAGGTGCTATGACGATGCGTGAAGCTTTATATCGCTCCCGAAATATTCCGGCAGTCAAAGCGTTTAAAGAAGTAAATTTAGACGATCGCACAAGTTTTGCTAATAAATTAGGGATAAATGGAAAATATTTTGAAAATGAGTCTGCTGCAATCGGAGCTACAACGGGTATCAACACAATTGATTTAGCAGCTTCTTATGCCGCATTTGGTAATGACGGTATGTATTCAGAGCCTTATACGATTCAAGAAATCGTATTCCGTGATGGAAAGACGAAAAAAACCTATAAACCCAAATCTACTCCTGCTATGAAAGATTCTACTGCATTCATGGTGACCGATATGCTACGTGACGTAGTAAGTGATCGACGTGGCGCTAGTGGTAAAGCTGCCATCATCCCTGGATTAGATGTAGCTGGAAAAACTGGTACGACAAATTATAGTGCTGATGACTATAAAAAATGGGATTTAAAAGATGGATCAGTACCTGACATTTGGTTTGCTGGGTACACGACAAATTATTCTGTCGCAGTATGGACTGGCTACAAAGATCTTAACAATCCAATTAACGCAGATAACCAAGAAGAACGTACATTTGCTCAACGTATCTTTAAAAATGTTATGACCAACATATCAGAAGGCAAAGAAACAGCACGTTTCAAACGTCCAAATTCTGTAATCGAAGCAACTGTTGAAGTCGGTACTTCCCCTCTTCGACTTGCTAGTGAATTTACACCAAGCAATTTAAAACAAACAGAATTATTTGTTCGTGGTTCTGAGCCTAAGCAAGTATCAGAAGAATATGAACAAACTGAAGTAGACGCTCCAACAAAATTAAAGGCTGAATATAGTGAAGGTGATCAAACTGCAACACTGACTTGGAAGCACAAAGCTCCTAAAGCTGGCGGAAAAGAAATGGATGTCGCATTTGAAGTATCATACGCTATTGATGGAGGTAGTCCTACTGTCCTTCAAACAACAGATCAAAAAGGATTAATAGTAACTGGTATCACACCAGGAAGTACGTATACATTTACCGTAGTGGCAATAGCGGATGAAGTAATTAGCTCTCCTGCCAGCACTACCCTTGAAATCGAAGCTGTTGAAGTCGAAGAACCTGTGGAGGAAGAACCACCTCCAGAAGATGAAGATGAAGATAAAGACAAAGATAAAGATGAAGGCGAAGGGAACGGTAATGGGAACGGTAATGGTAATGGAAACGGAAACGGCAATGACGATGGTGAAGGTGAAGGAACAACACCACCTGAAGAAGAGCCAACGCCGCCTGTTGAGGAACCTGTAGAACCTCCTGTTGAGCCTGTAGAACCTCCTGTTGAAGAGCCGGTACCTCCTGTTGAAGGTGAAGATGGGTCTGACGAAGCAACAAACACTACTACTGATGAAGCGAGAGCCGCTTCTACCGAAAAAGTAATCAGTGATGTAATAGGAGAGTAATCTCCATAAATAAAAAAGAAGCAAATCCTTAAAAGGATTTGCTTCTTTTTATTTATACTGAATTCGAAGTCGTGCCATTTTCTTTGTGGTTTCTTCAAACAATTCATTTAGTTGCCGATATGCTGCATAATGACTAGGTTGAGTAACGATAAACTCAAAGCGTTCTTCTCCGTTTAGCGGAAGAACTTCATAATTTTTCAACTCAACCGAATCAAAAACAACCGTTTCAGAAGCTTCTACCAGTAGTTTTTGATAAAGCTCAATAGCTACTAGCATGTGCTTATGAACATTTTGATCCTTCTGCTCATAAGCATTTTGAATACGATCTTTCACGGCAAACCATTGCTGTAAGATGCCATTTAGGTGATCTTTTTGTGAGAACTTGTCAAATCGAATCAATTTTAACCAACCCTTTGTTCACACGTTTCTTACCTTCTCGACATAACGGCAATAGAGGACAAACTGGGCATTGTGGGTTTTGTGCCTTGCAATGATAACGACCGAAGAAAATGAGTTGATGATGTGTTCGCGACCACTTGTCCATCGGTGTCTTTTTCATGATTGTCTCTTCAACTTGTAACACGGAATCTTTCCATCGGCAAAGACCTAAGCGTTTTGACACGCGTTCTACATGTGTATCTACCGCTAGAGCTGGAATATCAAAAGCCACGGATACGACGACATTAGCCGTCTTCCTACCCACTCCTGGAAGTGTTGTTAACAAATCGCGGTTTGCTGGTATTTCTCCATTAAATTGCTCGATTACGAGTCGACTTAACGCTTGAATATTTTTAGCTTTGTTGCGAAATAATCCAATGGACCTAATATCATTTTGAAGCTCTTCTATTGAAACGTTCAAATAATCTTGAGGTGTTTGATATTTGGCAAATAAACCAGGCGTTACTTTATTTACGAGAACATCTGTACATTGTGCGGAAAGTAATGTTGCAATCGTCAGCTCAAATGGATTGCTGTGAACAAGCTCACAATGAGCATCCGGAAACATCCTATCCATTTCTGATAAACAATACTCCCATTGCCCTTTTGTTAACATTTACTCACTTCCCTACTCTCGCTCTTCTAACCAATTGTAGAAAGGCACTTTATTGGTCTTCTGTGTTGGTGTTGGTGACGCTGTTCGTTCTGGTACCGTTCTAAATTGACTAGCTTGTTTTTCGACATCTTTCATCGTCTTAACATTTTTCTTCTTCCATTCGAACAAGATGCGGTCGATATAACGTAAACTCATCTTTTGAGCTAGTACGGCTTCTTTTAATGCTGCACGGATGAGCTCAGGAGATTGTTGATCTTGATCAATCCACATTCCAATGGTCTCACTTTCCATCGGTGACAACAAACGTCCAAATTCCTGCTCAAATAGACGAAAAATATCGCCTTCTTGCTCTTTTTGAGTCATTTCTTTTTCTGTCGTTTGTTCCGTCAGCAAAAGATCTATTATCCGATTCCATAATGAATGGAATGAAAAAGCTTCAAATAGCACACCTTTTTCATCATATCTTTGCTGTATGGATAGGTATCCTTTTTGAAATAATCTTTGCATATGTCGGCTAACTTGTTCGTGTGTAAAATGGGAACGCCCCACTAAATCGTCAGGCGTCGGAAAATGATTCCCTTTGTCGATAAACGCTAACATATGAAGAATGAGAAAGGCTTCGTCATCTTGTATATCACACTTTTTATAATGTTGAAAAAAGAGCTGGGAAATAGTTACATTTCCCTGCTCTGTCCACATACGGAGCCGATCCGGATTTTGCTGTTGCATACCTGAACTCTCCTTTGTACTTATATTATTACAGTGCTATTTATGGATACAATCGGTTTAATAAACGTGGGAATGGAATTGCTTCACGAACGTGTTCTGCACCACTAATCCATGCTACAGTTCGCTCTAGACCTAATCCAAATCCTGAGTGAGGTACAGAACCTTGTTTACGAAGTTCTAAGTACCAAGCGTATGCTTTTTGATCTAGACCATGTTCATCTAAACGTTGTTTTAATAAATCGTAATCATGAACACGTTCTGAGCCACCAATAATTTCGCCGTATCCTTCTGGTGCGATTAAATCCGCACACAAAACTACATCTTCACGGTCTGGATGTGGTTGCATGTAGAACGGTTTAATACCAATTGGATAATGTGTGATAAATACAGGCTTCTCATAATGTTCAGCGATAGCCGTTTCATGTGGAGAACCGAAGTCATCTCCCCACTTAATGTCATCAAATCCATTTTCATTTAAGAAAATAATGGCATCATCATAAGAAATACGTGGGAAAGGTGCTTGAATATGTTCAAGTTTCGTCACATCACGCTCTAAACGCTCTAATTCTAATTTACAGTTCTTTAATACCGACTGAACAACATACGATACGAATTGTTCTTGGACTTCCAAGTTTTCTTCAAATTCTACAAAAGCCATCTCGGGTTCGATCATCCAAAATTCAATTAAGTGTCGACGTGTTTTAGATTTTTCTGCACGGAATGTTGGGCCAAATGAAAATACTTTCCCAAGCGCCATTGCAGCAGCTTCCATATAAAGTTGACCTGATTGAGATAGATAAGCATCTTCATCAAAATATTTAGTTTGGAATAATTCTGACGTTCCTTCAGGAGCAGAGCCAGTCAAAATTGGTGGATCTACTTTTGCAAACCCATTATCATTGAAAAATTCATATGTTGCACGAATTACTTCATTACGGATTTTCATAATGGCATGTTGTTTGCGTGAACGTAACCATAAATGGCGATTGTCCATTAAAAATTCTGTACCATGTTCTTTTGGCGTAATTGGGAAATCAACTGCTTCGTGAATAACTTCGATTTCTTTAACTTGAAGTTCGTAACCGAACGAAGAACGTTCGTCTTTCGTAACTTCACCAATGATATACATTGAAGTTTCTTGAGTCATTGATTTTGCTATTGCAAACAATTCTTCAGGTACTTCCGCTTTAACAACTACTCCTTGCACAAATCCTGTTCCATCGCGTAGTTGTAAAAAAGCAATCTTTCCGCTAGAACGCTTGTTAGCTAACCAAGCGCCTAATTTAACAGTTTCACCTAAGTGTTTTGGCATATCGTGTATCATAATTTTTTTCATAAGTTCCTCCAGAGATTACAGCAAATCTTCTTGCCATTTTGATTGTACAAATGTGTCTATACGAGCTACAGCCGCTTCAAGTAAATCAAGCGATGTTGCATATGATAAGCGAATTGTCGATGGTGCACCAAACCCAGAACCTGGAATTACTGCAACATTTGCTTCAGTCAGTAATGCATCTACAAATGCATCCACAGATGCGTATCCAGTCATGCGTGCAGCTTCTGAGACTTCCGGTAGTAAATAAAATGCACCCTGTGGTTTTAATACGTTAAAGCCAGGGATAGCTTGCACTTTTGGATAAATGATTTCTAAACGCGATTCAAATGCTGCTCGCATCTCTTCAACCGTATCTTGTGGTCCATTATACGCTTCTATTGCAGCATATTGAGAAGTGGTCACAGGATTAGATGTAGAGTGGCTTGCTAAATCCGTCATTGCTTTAATTACTTCTTTGTTTCCAGCCGCATAACCGATACGCCATCCAGTCATTGAATGAGATTTTGACACCCCGTTTATGACTATTGTACGTTCTTTGGCATCATCCGACGTTTCAGCAATTGATACATGTTTTGCGTCCCCATAAATCAATTTTTCATAAATCTCATCTGAGATAATCCATATATTTGCATCTTTGCACACTTTCGCGATTTCTGTTAATTCTTCTTCCGAATAAATCATACCAGATGGATTACTAGGAGAATTTAAGATAATGGCACGTGTTTTTTCAGTTATTGCAGCTTGAATCTGTTGTGTTGACACTTTGTATTGTTGATCCGCTGTTCCTTCAATATATACAGGAACACCACCAGCTAATTTAACTTGTTCAGGATAACTCACCCAATATGGAATTGGGATGATGACTTCATCTTGTTCATTTAATAAAACTTGGAACAACGTATAGAGTACATGTTTTGCACCTATTCCTACTAAAATTTCAGATGGTTCATAAGTCAATCCTTGATCTCGTTGTAACTTGTCAATAATCGCCTTTTTTAAGGCAGGTAAACCACCAGCAGGTGTATATTTTGTATGGCCTTCATTCATTGACTTAAGAGCTGCATCTAATATGTTTTGAGGCGTATTATAATCTGGTTCTCCTGCACCTAGACCAATCACATCAATGCCTTGTTGTTTTAACTCTTTCGCTTTTGCCGTAATGGCCAGTGTTGTTGATGGTGTTAATGTGTGAACACGATTAGCTAATTGCGGTTTCATAAACAGTCGTCCCCTTTTACAAATTCAAAATACGTTTCCACCATTTTCCGTCTTCGAACAATAAGTAAACGTAATTTAATTTATCATTTTCATTCAAAAAAGTGATTTCCCAAACCGCATTGTCTTGTTCCCAACCGAGTTTAGTATGTAACACTTCTTTTACTTTAAATTCGGTTTGTACGGCATCTATCGCCTGTTTTTTTGAAATTCCATCTTTCAGCATCACTTCTTCAATGGCTAAATCTTTACCGGTAATTGGGACAAATACAACTTTCCCTTTCCCGTCTACATCATTACCACTGACGGTAACATATGTATTTGATCCATTATAGACTTCTGAAACTGATACTTCTTTTAATTTTTCTTCCTTTAACACGAGTAGTTCAGCTTTATCTCGTTCATCTGAAAAAGGTTGCCCTGCTTTCCAAATAACAAACAAGCTAATAACCAGGCTTAGCGAAAGAATAAAAACACTTATAAAAATAATCCATCGTTTCATGTATGCACCTTACGTTTTATAAATTGTGAAAACGGCTTTCTCTTGATTATCTTTCTCTAGTGCAAGTCCGAACATTAAATCTCGATGTTTTAAAGTACGATTCAAGGCGTCCACAATTTTATACAAGTCTGATTGATAGTCAACCGTAACCGTTGATAATATTTCAATTTTGCTTTCCATTCGAAACCCCTTCTCTGTTTACTCATACATTCTCATTATACCAATGTTCCAGGTCTAAGACCATATCTTCTAAGGAGACTTTCTTCATCGGGATATCAGGTAATGCACGAATAAATTCTTTTCCGTAAGACTTCGATTCGATTCGGCGGTCAAGCACAATAAAAACACCTCTGTCCGTAGACGATCGAATTAAACGCCCAAATCCTTGACGGAATCTAAGAATAGCTTCAGGCAACGCGAATGATGTAAAGGAGTTGATGCCTTGTTTCGTTAAACGCTCTGCCTGGGTTTTAAAAACAGGTTCTTCAGGTGAAGAGAATGGCAATCGCACCATGATAACTGCAGATAGTGCATCTCCCGGTACATCGACACCTTCCCAAAAACTATTCGTTCCAAACAACACAGATTTACGGAATCGTTGGAAGGATTTTAACAGCTTCATTCGACTACCTGATGTCATGCCTTGTGCAAATAACATATAACCTTCAAGTAAATTGGTATCTTGAATTAAATCTACTGTTCTTCTCAACATCTCTTGTGATGTAAACAACACAAAACATCGACCTTCCGTTACTAACACAGTTTGAATGACCGCGTCAGCAACCGCTTCAATAAAATCAGATTGTGAAACATGTTGAATATCCGGCATGTCATCTACAATAAATAAATTTGCGCCTTGGTAAAAATCTCTTGATGCCGAATACGTCTTGATTTGAACCTCTTCAGGAAGTCCTAATTGATTGACAATAAATCGGCTATTTCCTGGTACAGATAAAGTGCCGGACGTCCAGATGATACCTGCTTTTCCACGCCATTCATCAAATATTTCATTGACAGCACGTGTCGAATCAATAGGTTTTTTATAGACATGTAAACTGCCAGGAACACTTCTGCGATCAAGCTCAATCCATACAGAATGCTCTGAAAGGGAAGATAGAAAAATATCAACCCATTCTCCTGTTTTTATTTTCATTTCATTTAGCCAGTATTGCCACTCTGCTACGATTAATTTCTCACTATGACTAGATTCTAATTGACTCGTTGAAATTCGATCTAGCAAGTTTTCAGCTATGGTGAGCCATCTTTGTAAATAATGGTAGACCTCGTTTAATACATCAAAATCTAAATCTAATTCTTCGAGTAGAATGGTTTGTTTAGAGTGAGATTTAGCTGTCTTCTTACGACTGACATTTTGTACAAGCGATAGGACTGCCTCATCAAACTTGTCACTACAATGTGTATACATCCGATCGAGTTCTTCAAAGGTGCTAGTTACTTCCACACCTTGACGTCCTAATACACGTGCAAAGGAAGACGTTAATTGGTCTTGGTCACGTGTACCGAGTTGCCCAAATACATACTTCCACTGTGTATATGAAAAAATCCGTTCATCACGAGCATTTGCCGCTTGCACAAACTGATGGGCTTCATCGATAACGAATGAAGTGATTTGATTGGTTAACAAAGGCTCTAATCGATGTTTATCTGTGAACAACATCGCATGATTGGTAATTAATATATCGGCCTTTTGACTTTGAGCTAACGCATACGAATGAAAATCATGAACGTTTATTTCAGATGACTTTATAGAGAATGCATTTTTTCTTACTTTGTCTAAGAAAAATTGACCACCACTTGAAACATTTAATTCTCCCACATCACCTGTTTGTGTCCTTGCGAGCCACACCAGTATTTGACAAATAGCGAATGTATCATCGTAAGACTCATCTTCCGCTCGCAGCAATTCTTCAAAACGATGTAAATCAAGATAATGTCGTGCACCTTTTAAGATCGCCACATTTACTTTGCTGTTGACGATTGCTTCTAATTTAGGAACTTCCACCTCATGCAACTGCTCCATTAAGTGTGACGTATATGTACTAATTAATACCTTCTTGCCCTGTTGTTTTGCATGAAAATAACTAGGAATTAAATAACTAAGTGTCTTTCCTATGCCTGTTGATGCTTCTATCGCTATTTCATTTTTCCCTTGAAAAGTTTGCCAAATGGCATCCATCATTTGAAATTGACCTTGTCGTTCTTTAAAGTCTTGTAAACCTTCCGAGAACATCAATCGTTTTTGATTTTTTGTTTCTGGATAGTACGTAAATGACTCGACAGGATCTGGTTGGAGTTGTTTTTTAAGCAAAGCAATTCCTTTATAAATATCCAAATCTTCTACTTTTGACATGACTCTTTTCTTCTGAAGTGCTTCAAAGAACAACGATGAAATGTCATGTTTTAATTGGAATGACCGTTTATGAATATGTTCGATTGTTTGAATTGGGAGTTTTTCAATTTCTTTCATACACTCAATAAACAACTCTGCTGTAGCGTAGGCATCATCGTCTGCACGATGAGCGTTTGCTAGCTGGATACCGCGTTCTAAAGTAATATCCTGAAGTTTATAACTAAAGGAGGTCGGGAATAGCAGACGAGATAACTCAACTGTGTCCATTTTCTTACCCTTCCACAAAGGAAAGCCGATTCGCTTAAATTCTGCTTGAACAAAAGACAAATCAAAATTCGTATTATGCGCAACGAATACACAGTCCTGCAGCATGTCAAAAATATCACCAGCCACTGCTTCAAAAATGGGAGCATCTTTGACATCTTCATCAGAGATATTCGTTAAGTCCTGTATGAAAAAAGGAATTTTCTTTCCTGGCTGAATAAAGGTTGAATAAGTTGTTTGTATTTTCCAATCACGAACGAAAACAACAGCAAATTGAATCATTCGATCTCCTTTTGCAGGGGAATGACCAGTTGTTTCAATATCAACGATTGCATAATTTACATTTTGCATAAATATCAACTCACAATTTAGACTTCTAATAAAAAAATTGTATCACAAATCAGCTGAACACGTGTAACTGAGAGGATACAAATACGTCTAACCAAAAAAGGAGGTTTTCTGAAATGAAATCATGGATTCGATATACCGCCATTGGTTTTTTAGTATTTTCACTAACTGCTTGCAATGCTGAACCCGAAGTTAGCGTCGATAATGAAGTGAAAGATGGTGACGCAGCAGGAATTGAACTAACGACACAAGTAAATGGAGTCTTTAAAGGATTTGAAGGAGATGACCAAAACAAGGTCATCATTGATTATGAAGGTGAAGTAAAAACCTACGAAGTTGCTGAAGATGCCTCAGGAGATTTTGATATCATTAAAGAAAATGACAACATCGCGTTCTCTACAAAAATGATAGATGGAAAAGAAATGATTGAAACATTGCGTTTAAATTAAGGATGAAGTTAGTCGTTAAGAATGAACAGGTAAACTCATGGATCAAACATAAAGTAGTATTGTGAAACCTGGATAACAGGTTTGACATGACACTCGGTTGAGGAAATAGAAGTTCAAAGAAAAAGCCACTCAAACTCAGTTTATCGAGTTTGAGTGGCTTTTCTTTTATCGCACTGTTAAAACGACTGAGTGATTTTCGTTACACGCGGACGCTTTCCGCGGGCGGTCCGTGAGCCTCCTCGTCGCAAGCTCCTGTGGGGTCTCACCTGGACACGCTTTTCCCGCTGGAGTCGCCGCCTTTCACTCCAATCACCTACTGAAGGAATCAAAATAAATAAACACAAGGTAAAGGCAGCCGTTTTTATATTAAACGTTATCACAATAGCCGATGGCACTTATTGAACAATTGCACTAATAACTTGAAGAACAAATAAGGGGTTTAGAGCTTATCTGGATTCTCTATTTTTAGAGAATATACATCACCACAAGACGCACAACACGAAATAAACATTCCAGTTCCCAATGACATAATGCTGCCAATCTTTTTTACCTTATCGTATCCTGTGGTTCCAATTTTTCCAGTCTTACTTTTAGTATGACCACATTTTTCACATTTGAAATTTTCATCAATTTGAGTCATTTCCTCAACTCCTTAACCAATATACATAATAGGTTTACGTTCCAAATCAATTAATGTTTCAATTATTGATTCTTTCAACTTACCTGATCCGTACACAAAACCTCTATTCAATTGCTCAACTGTCATACATTCTCGCATACACCCTAGGTTGACATAACCTCACGATTGGATAGTATTCAACTAGGTTCATTGTATAATGGCAGGATTAAAGTTCGTTTGTATTCAAATATAGCCGATGAGAGGCCATAAATGTGTTGTCAAGAGCCTAACCCTGAAAGCCCTTCCATGACGAAAAAGATGATGAAACCGATGATTGGTATACCAAAAGTTAGCAACCATAGTAAAACTGAATCTTTCTTTGTTAGAATGACTGTATTGTCAACAGGTGTCTTTCTAAAGTAACCATATGTTAAAATCAGCGTCGGTATAATTAGGAGTATGCTGAATGCGTCCATCGTATCTGCGGGGTCTATTCCTAGGAATTGGTTAAATATCTCATGGTATGTATAAGGCAATAATTGGATTAAAAAAGACAAGACAACCGCACTTATGTTGTACTTTGCTATCGTGTTGTTCGGATACATTTTATAAGTTGAAAACAAATAAAACACAAGAACGAAGAACGTAATAACATAAGTGGGGATATCACTTATATAAGTGAGCGTTATACCCGTTATGACGAGATAAAAACACATGATGTTAACCAGAATAAAAGCGATTCTTTTCTTATCAGTATGTTCAGCGTGTTCAGCATTAGCCATGTGAATCATCCAAATCGCTAATCCCACGAATATGAAAAAATACAATTCGGCTGGTAATATCAAAATGATTGTCCCTAAAATGAAAGAGTAAAAGAGGTTTGGCATTGTCTTCTGTAATGACTGGTAGACTGTTTTTTTATTTGGCCAAACCGAAAAAACAATCAAACTGAAAACTGAAGTCCAAAATCCATAAAATAGTAATAAACGTTTTAAATCGAATTGTTCGTGTAGATAACCGTCAAATTGAAGGTAATTGAAGGTAAAGATGATAAAACCAACCCATTGCAAGACTAAATAATAGAGCATACTATCAACCCCTTCCTCTTATATTGTTCCAAATTACACCAATATCCAACAACTGAATACTAATTTTTCAAGTAAGTTCGAGGGAATTCCTTATTCAACTAATGACCCGTTAGCCACCCATGCAGCACAAAATCAGCACTTCACCACAGTTTATGAAAATATATGCCGCTAGGATTTGAATTTTCATGGGAGTTGAACAAGAACCTAAATTATCCACCGTAAACCTTCGACCACTTTCATTTTTTTATCCATGAATAAATATTCAGTTCGTCTTGAGCTTTTACTAACTAAAAAAGACTTTTTTCTACAATATAAACGCGAGTATTAACCAAAAAACGCCAAAGCCAATATCAGACAGATAGAGCCACTTACTCTCTCTATTTACATAATGTTCAATTCCAGTTGTAATTGAGCTAAGTCCTGCTAAGATGCATAAAAATCTAATATAGATGAAATCAAAACTGGTCATTACACTGGATATTAATGCTATTAAGACAAGAAGCAGCGTTATTATCCCAATCACATTTTTTATAATATTAAACGGTTTTGTGCTTTTACTTTTTTCGAAAAATAACCCCATATAAATCTCCTATCTATGATTCTAAGATAAATCTAATTACGAAAGAAAAGCAGCTTAACGATCTTCAAGTAGAGCACCCCTGATACTTTAAGCACAAAATCTGCTTCGTTAATCAAACACAATTCGACGATGTCTTTCATCACACCAGTTCACTACAGCTATTTAAAGGAATATCGACATACTTTCTATATACATTTGGTTCAATTTCTTGATACACCCTTACAAATCTAACTTCAAAAGTGGGAAATGGACTAAGTTCTTTTTCTGCTAATTCCCCCATTTCTCTAAGTTCTTTTTGTGATAATCCATAATTTGTTTTTCCAAAAGTCATATGCGGTACAAAGTCGTCAAGTTCAAAATACTTTTTAATTAAATCATTGGAAAGAGAAATTTCTCGAACAATACTTTTATGTAGTTTACATAGTTCATTTGAAGTAGCACTTAAATAAAGAATATCTTCACCAAAAAACATTGGTTTACCAAGTGTTAGTTGAAAGGAATTAAAATTAGTACATACTTCTTTAACTTTACTAATCCACATCTCATCTGGGGTTAATCCACCTTGTGCCTTTAGCGTTATATGTGGTTCGACAACATCTGTAATCCGATTAGTTTTCCATTTATGCTGAAAATCTATTAATTTCTTTTTGTATTCATCCAAAGGCACAATTCCAATGAAAAATTGCAATTAATGTCACTCCCCTAACTATATCTACTCCTTCTTGAACTATCCTGACCCCTTACTACGATCACTCCATAAGTTCAATAAGGTTATGTAAGCAAACTACCAAAGAATAGTATGAAAATTAATAGCACCGAAAAACCCATTGTAAAAATAATCGTAAATATACTTCTAGCCATTGCTTTCCATTCCCTTACATCCTTTAATCCGATGAGTCCAAGAACGAATGCTGTCAATGTAATACCTAAGACAATATTTAATGGATGAGTACCAAGGACTTGGGTAAAATCGCTAATAAGGTTTGCAGATGATATTGCAATGAAAAATATAGGAATACAAGATAATGTAAGTATAAAAGACCATATATTTATAGTAAGTTTCATACATATCACCTCATTAAATATGAGTATATCAATACTTTGAACTGGATTCTTATATACTGTTAAATCAACCTGCCTTTCACTTGAATTAAAGTTATTTATTTTTTATGTCTTCCAGCAGAGAAATAACCTTTTCATTCTGATCAATTATTGTTTGATTTTGCTTTCTAAATTTTGTGAAATCAAACAAATACACTAATAAGATTGCAACTATAAGGATTCCCATAAATTCACCTCTATACTCTTTTTTTACAGATTGTATCATTTGTATGTAACTAACCTGACCAACATCTATTCCATATGTTAAATAATAGCGTTATCATAGGCACAACACTGATCTTCAACTAAAGCATCTCGCTAGTTGATGAGGTTTTGTACTTTTAAAACCACTTCTTTCGGTTTAACATCAAGGAATGATAGTTTTTCAATATCAACCCATATCGGCAAATATGAACCTCTACCCCGTTTTTCACCGGTGTATTCTTCTCCTTGTCCAGTTCCAAATGTTCCCTCGATAATTTCAGCTAGGAAAAAGTATTGTGTACCGTTAAACTCAATTTTTTGAAAACACTCAACAACGTTGACCTTTACACCTAATTCTTCGAATGCTTCTCTTTTAGCCGCTATTTCAGGATTTTCACCTACTTCAATACCACCTCCGGGAAAAACATAGTAAACAGTACCGTCCCGAATTCTTTTAATCAGCCCAACTTTGTTATTTTCTATTAGTACAACTGAACCTCTATCTCTCACATTTATCCTCCTAAATTGCTTAAACCCTATTGAAAATATCCTTTAGCTAAAGGAGTCTAATTAAAATGCAATATAAAAAGGCTGAAGTTTGTCATCTATACAATATTCAATTCTTTGCCTAAAATTTTTCCACGTGACCAATTCCAATGCTTCATCAATAGGGAAATAACCTACTTCTAGACTTTCAGTACTAGTTGTAAGTTCTCCTCCAATCGGTGTACCTAAAAATAATGTATTACAAATTGAACCACTTACATTTTGAAATACTCCACAAAATTTTGTTATTTCAATATCTATTCCCGATTCTTCTTTTGTTTCCCTGATTGCAGCTTCTTCCAAGGATTCGCCTTCTTCCACCTGCCCACCAGGCATTTCCCATCCTCTTCTTGGTCCTTTAATTAACAAAATTTCTTTTTGATTATTTAGTACAATCGTTGCTGCTGAAACAATATGTTTGGGTGTCATTACTCAATCTCCTTTTCCATATTTGATCTTATACCAAACCAACTAACTTCTTTAAAACACTTATAAAAATATCGAACCCATTATTCATCTTTTCTTCTCTTAATTTAAGTTCACAATCGCCTTTTTATTTTAACATAAATATCCAATTAATCTTTAACGAAATTTTTAATCAATTATAAATATGAAAACTGAAACTGGTAATTCAAATAAAAAACAAAATAACACCTCAATTCGCACTTAGGAACAGCGAAGGAGGTGTTATTTTATCTTCTAAAAACGAAAAGAAAAAAACATTTTAATTATTGTTAAAAATTGTTAATATTATTTAAAGTCCTATTTTAAAACATGCAATGTTAAAGAAGGATATTAACTATTGCATAAAAAACAAACGAGTACATTTGCTCCTAACAAGCCGCAACCCACAAGTATATGGTTGGTTTTCATTCTTGTTGGCTAATACGGAACGTGCGGCCAGCGCAAATGAACGATAAACAACAGTTTAATTTAACAGAGCTATTTAAATAGTTCTAGATGTTAAGAAAAGTAGAGGTGAACGATGTGAATGTTGATACTACACAAGAGAATAAGGAATGTTTAGGATGTGCATTGGCGAATCAAGATTTATTCGTTCATGTGGTTTATGAAGATGAGTTTGTCTGTTGTTTTCTAGACCACGATCCTTTTAATGAGGGACACACTTTAATATTACCTAAGAAACATTTTCGTTATGTCGAAGAATTTGATCCACAAACAGCCATTGCAATAATGAAAGCATCTCAACTACTTTCAAAGGCTATTAAAAAGCTATATAATCCAGATGGTATCACGATATGCCAAAACGGTGGAAAAATTGATGAATTGTCTCATTACCATATGCATGTTGTGCCAAGATATGAGAATCAATCTTTTGCTAGTTTTTACACAGAAGAACCTTGGAACAACGAGGATCTTAAAAACAAATTAATAGCTACACGGGTTGAATTAACGAAAATAATTGTTGAATTAGTATAGTGAATTTCAAAACCAACAAACTCTAAACATGAAATAACAACGTCAAAAAAGACCGCTAATTCAAATTCGAATTAACGGTCTTTTTGATGTTTAATTTAAGTTTTGTATCAGAGAACTCGGATTAGAACATATTGCTAACTACATAACCGTTGCTTCTGGTTCGTAGCTGATAATTTCGCGGATTGAATTATTTTCATTCATGATCGCTACTGTTGGTTTATGATCTTTCGCTTCATCGTTCATTACATATGCATACGATAAAATGATGACAACATCGCCTTTTTGAACGAGACGAGCTGCTGCACCGTTTACACAAATAACCCCGCTGCCACGTTCTCCCGAAATGATATACGTTTCAAAACGAGCTCCGTTATTGTTATTTACAATATGAACTTTCTCATTTGGCAACATACCTACAGCATCTAAAAGGTTTTGATCGATTGTAATACTTCCTACATAATTTAAATCCGCTTCTGTAACTACAGCACGGTGAATTTTAGAATTTAACATCATACGTAACATTGGTTACTCTCCTTTATTGTTCAACATCATATTATCGATTAGTCTCGCTTTTTCGAAAAAGACAGCTACCGCCAAAATCACTGACGTGTTAGTCGAAATGTCTTTCGTGAGGTCTGGATAGCTTAATAATTCGACATAATCAATATTTCCTGAAGTGCCTTTTTCTATGTGTTGCGTCGTTATTTTTTTAGCTTCTTCTACATTTTGGTGCTCTTTAAAATGCTCGATTCCTAGCTGTATAGCTTGATAGATAGCCGGTGCTTGAAGTCGCTCTTCTTCACTCAAGAAAACGTTTCGTGAACTTTTAGCTAAACCATCAGATTCTCGTACAGTTGGAACTCGACGTACTTCTAATGGGAAATTATAATCTCGGACCAATGTCTCGATGATCGCTAATTGTTGAGCATCTTTTTGACCAAAATAAACTCGTGTTGGCTCTACCAAATGAAAAAGCTTTGTAACTACTTTTAATACGCCATCAAAGTGACCAGGTCTAGAAGCACCACAAAGGACGTTCGCTTGAGCTCCTGCATGTATTGTAATGCCGCCATCTTGTGGGTACATTTCATGTGCTTGTGGGAAAAATAATAAATCTACCGCTGCATCTTTTGCCATTTTAATATCTCGTTCTAAATCACGCGGATATTTATCCAAATCTTCATTTGGACCAAATTGTGCAGGATTAACAAAGATACTCATGACAACATAGTCATTGTCTTCTCTCGCTTGCTTAGCAAGTGACATATGTCCTTCATGTAAATAGCCCATCGTTGGCACAAAACCAATGCTCTTGCCAGTAGTTTTCGCCTCATATATGCCTTTTTTCAAGGCTTCAATTACTTGCACTTGAATCATTTTTTTCCTCCGTATAACTGTTGGTACTCATCGTCTTTCATGGTAAAACGATGTTCCTCTGCAGGAAATGCACCGGATTTAACTTCTTCTACGTATTGTGTTAATCCAGCTGAAATCTCTTTACCTGCTTGTGAGAAGGCTTTTACGAATTTCGGCATATGATGACTTCCGTATGTTACGGTGTCATGAAAAACAAGGACTTGACCGTCTGTATCAGCCCCTGCACCAATGCCTATTACAGGAATAGATATTGATTCTGTTATGGTTTTCGCCAATTGATAAGGAATACACTCTAGAACAACCATACATGCGCCAGCTGCTTCGCAAGCCTTTGCATCCTCAATTAATTTTTGAGCGGCAAGTGCCGTTTTCCCTTGTACTTTATAGCCACCTAAAACGCTAGCTGATTGAGGCAACAGACCAAGATGTGCAATAACCGGAATGCCAGTGCGAGTCAATAATCGAATGACATCAATGATTTCGTCTGCTCCCTCAATTTTTAAAGCTTGTGCATTAGTTTCTTGGAATAAACGAATAGCATTAGCAAGTGTCGTATCAACAGAACCGTGGTATGAACCGAACGGCATATCGACAGCTATAAACGTCTCTGGTGCACCACGTCTCGTTGCTTTACCATGATGGATCATATCTTCCATAGTAACGGGAACTGTTGAATCATAGCCAAGAACCACCATGCCAAGAGAATCCCCAACAAGTAATATTTCAACCCCTGCATGTTCTGCAAGTTTTGCAGTTGGATAGTCGTAGGCAGTTAACATAATAATTTTATTGTTATCTTTTTTCATCTTCATAAAATCAGTTGTCGTTTTCATTTCTTTTCTCCTCTCTTTTGAGAGAAAACCAAAAGAAAAACCCTTCAAGCCAAAAATGGACAGAAGGGTGGTTTGTAAAAGAATTGGTTTCCTCCGTCCCTGTCGATTAAGATCAAGGCAGAATTATTTAATTTCACATGTTTAGCTGTTTGTTCGTCAGGTGCAGTTCTACTCAGATACTGCCCTACGGCTTTACTATAACAGAAATAATTCACACATTCCATATTGATAACTTCATGTTAATTTTGAATTTCAATATCGGCAGAATATATGCCATGAATTTCTCCATCGTCCGTTTTCACTTGTAAAATGCCTTCATTAGTTATGCCAAGCGCTACGCCTTCAATTGTTTGATGGATCATAATCGCTTTAATTCGTTTGCCCAGTGTACAAGAGTAACTTTCCCAAAGAATTTTTAATGGCTCAAAACCATGCTGCACATACAAATCTGTATAGATCTCTAAATGATATAAAATACGGGCGACTAGCTCGGCACGATCTACCGGCTTCCCTGTAACCATTTGAATAGACGTAGCGATAGATTGTATGTCTTCAGGAAAATCACTTAATTGCTGATTGACATTAACACCAATTCCTAAAATGATGGCATGAACACGGTCTATATCTGCTTGCAGCTCTGTTAAAATTCCTGTGCATTTTTTCCCGTTTATCAGCAAATCGTTTGGCCATTTAATCTCAGCACGAACGTCTGCAATATCTTCAATGGCTCTTGTAACTGCAACTGCAGCCACTAAGGTCAATTGTGGTGCTTTAGTTGGGGGGATTTCAGGTCGAATAATTACGCTCATCCAAATCCCTTTGCCTTGTGTAGAAGTCCAAGCACGTGCTAGACGTCCTTTTCCTGCCGTCTGCTCTTCACAAATGACAATCGATCCATCAGGTTCTCCGGCTTGTGCCAGCTGATGAGCAATCGGCTGAGTTGTTGGACATGTTTGTAAATAATGAATGTTCCGACCGAATCGCTTCGTTGTTAAATGTTGATCTATTTTAGCTGCTTGTAATGAATCTGGAGATGATCGTAAGACATAGCCTTTTTTCTTTACCGTGTCGATTCCAAATCCTTCTTCTTCAAGTTCTTTTATATGCTTCCATATAGCTGTTCTTGACAATCCGAAGTCGTCAGCCAACTGTTGACCAGAAATAGGTTGCCCTTCTGCAGCTAATAAACGTTTTGTAATTTCATATTTCACTGTTGGATTCATTCATTATCCATTCCTTTAGCTTAGTAGCATTGTTCACTACTTTTTGATGTAGCACCGCATGTTCCATTCGGCAAAGTGTTTCCTTTAGCCAAGGTCCACCTGGTTTATTAAACCATTCCATGACGTCTTGTCCTGAAATGACCAGTTCACGGATAGATTGGATCGGAAGCGCTTGTTTTTGCTGAACAATCACTTCTATTGGCATTTGTTCAATATCATTACAAAGAACTCTAGAAAGCCGTTCAGCCTGGACCAGTATATTCTCCTCAAAACGGTAAAGGTCATCAATCGTAAATAAACGTTCATCGCGTATTTGAGTGGCCTGTACTAAATGGGTAATTTGCAGTTTTAATTCATTGGATAATTTAAAAACGCTGGCCAGTTCTGAGCTATTTGGTTTTTCTTGCAGTAAACATAGAAAAGCCCAACAAACTAAAACGTTTTGAGGATTACCTAGTTGGTTCCACCTAGCATCTTCGAATGGAAAATCCCCAGGAAGATGCATCGCCAAGTGACTTTGCCCTAGATACGTCATCCCTTTGTCTAGATTAGAACTCAACCACATCTTTTCAAGCTCAGCGCTCACTCGTTCAACTGATACATAGGCTAGGTCATTTGCGCACAACTTAATAGCTTCTAGTGTGGCGTTATCAATAGAAAAACCTAACTGCCCAGTAAAGCGGATCGCTCGAAGCATTCTCAACGCGTCTTCTTTGAAACGTTCAATTGGCTCACCGACTGTTCGTATGATTCCATTGTGCAAATCACGCTGCCCGTCGAATAAATCGACCACTTGAAAATCCGCTGTCATGGCAAGAGCATTCATCGTGAAATCTCTGCGCTTTAGATCTTCTTCCAACGAATGGACAAATTTCACATCGCTTGGTCTTCGATGATCTGTATATTCGCCTTCTGTACGAAAAGTAGTCACTTCAATCGGAACATGATTTTCAATGACTAACACCGTACCATGAGCAAGTCCTAAATCAACCGTTCTGTTAAATATGGTTTTTACTTCAGAAGGTAATGCGCTTGTTGCTATATCTATGTCATTAGCTACTTTGTGACGAACAAAATCTCGCACTGCACCACCTACAAATACGGCCTCATAGCCATGTTGGATGAGTGCTTCAATGATTTTTTTCCCAGCTTGCCATTGTTCAGTTGTGAACATGTTGATTTATTACCTTGTCGTAAAGCTCTTCATACTGAGACACAATTAAAGAAGAATGGAATTTTCGCGAAACCGATTCAAGCGCAGCTTCTCTCATTCGATTATGTATGTCCGGGTTGGTCAAAAGTTTCAATGCATAACAGGCTACTGATTCAACATCATGTAAAGGCGCAATATAGCCATTTAAACCGTGTTCAATGACTTCAGGTATCCCACCGATATCCGTACCAATACATGGTACACCACATGCCATAGCTTCTAATAACACTAAACCAAACGATTCTTTCTCAGATAATAAAAGTTTCAAATCGCTAATTGAATATAGTTCAGAGACATTGTTCTGCTTTCCTAAAAACAAAACATCTTCATCCAATCCAAGCGAAGCGACTTGTTTAACGATATTATTCATTTCTGGTCCATCACCGACAAGCAGTAATTTAGCAGGCATTTTATTGCGAATATAAGCAAAACTCGATACGACATCTTCAACATGTTTAACTTTGCGGAAGTTAGACACGTGAATGACTACCTTTTCATCTTCCTGGATATTGAAATAAGCCTTTAATTCAGACGATTTATTAGGAAAATATTCTCTTTCATCAACAAAATTATAGATGGTTTCAATGTCTTGCGCAGGTTGAATCAAGCGAATTGTTTCGTGTTTTAGCGACTCTGAAACTGTGGTGACCATATCTGACTTTTCGATGCCATAGCGAATAGCACCTGACAGCGAGGAGTCATACCCTAAAACACTTATATCCGTGCCGTGGAGCGTCGTTACTATGCCTACGTTTTGTCCTGCCATGTCACGAGCTAAAACCGCGCAGACGGCATGTGGGATGGCATAATGAACATGCAGAATATCTAAATTTTCTTTTTGGATGACTTCAGCCATTTTACTGGCAAGTGCTATATCGTAAGGTGCATATTGAAACACCGAGTAGCTATTTACTTCTACTTGATGAAAGAAAATGTTTGGAACCATGCGATTTAAGCGGAATGGCATACTTGACGTTATGAAGTGAATTTCATGACCTTTTTCAGCCAGTAACTTCCCTAATTCAGTCGCAATAACACCTGAGCCTCCAACCGTTGGATAACAAGTGATACCGATTTTTAATTTTTTCACGAAGTCACTTCCTTTCTTAAGAACGTCTATCTTGTAGTAATCTCCAGTCTATAAATCCTTCTTGTAGACCCTTTAATAATACTTCTGCCGTTCCCATATTAGTTGCTAACGGAATTTGATATACATCACATAAGCGAATCAGTGCAGTCACATCAGGTTCATGAGGTTGAGCAGTTAAAGGATCACGGAAGAAAATAATCATGTCCATTTCGTTATTGGCAATCATCGCTCCTATCTGTTGGTCTCCACCAAGAGGGCCCGACTGAAAACGAAATACTGCTAAACCCGTTTCGTCTATAATTCGTTGTCCTGTTGTGCCTGTAGCACATAATTCATGTTCAGCCAAAATAGCTCTATAAGCCGTGACAAATTGAATCAAGTCATCTTTTTTTCGGTCATGTGCAATTAATGCTATTTTCATGGAATTCTCATCCTATCATTTATAGAATATTTTCTAGCCCGTATACGAGCTCAGTTAAATCCATTACCTGGTTAATTGAAAATGTTACACCTGACATAAAGGATTGTCGATTAAATGAATCATGTCGTAGTGTAAAGAGTTGGCCTTCTCCACCAAATAATACTTGTTGATGAGCAATTAACCCAGGTAAACGCACACTATGTATGGGTATTCCATCGAAAGAAGCTCCCCTTGCACCCGCTATTGTTTCTTCTTCATTAGGATGTCCTTGTTTATGGGATGGTCGAACTTCCGCAATCATTTGTGCTGTTTTATACGCAGTACCTGAAGGGGCATCGAGTTTTTGATCATGATGCATTTCAATAATTTCCACATCTGGGAAATAAACAGCAGCCATTGCAGCAAATTTCATCATCAATACTGCACCAATCGCAAAATTCGGAGCGACAATACAGCCTAGTTTGTTATTCTTAGCAAGTGTTGTGCAATGTTGAAGTTGTTCATCAGTAAAGCCTGTTGTTCCAATGACAGGTCTAACATTTCTTTGCAAGCATAACTTCGTATGCTCGAAGACTTGATGAGGTGTCGTTAAATCAAGGAAAACATCTGGACTGATCATTGTAATCAACGTGTCTAAATCTAAAAATACAGGAACGTCGTAACTAGCTGGGAATTCTGGTGACTCACTTAATAGTTCACCTATTTCTCTATGGTCTAGAACTGCCACTAGTTCCATATTCTCATTATTCATTATAGTATGTACAGCTTCTTGCCCCATTTTCCCTCGGGGTCCACCAATTGCAACTCGAATCATGAGTGTTCCTCCTTCAACGTCCAACGATTTTGATCTCTTGAGCTAAACTTTGCCATCACACGATCATGAGCACTTTGCATATCGATTTTTTCTGCATTCGCAAAACATATGAGCACAAATAATAAATCTCCTAATTCTTCTTCCATACTTTTTTGTGCTTCACTTGATTTTTTCTTTTTCATGCCATGAACATGTTGAACTTCTCTTGCTAATTCTCCTAGCTCTTCAGTCATTCTTGCTAGCATTTCAAAAGGCGGAAAATAGCCTTCTTTATATTGTCCAATATAGTCATCCACTTCTTTTTGTAGTGTTCGAATTGTTTTTTCAGATGTCATGCATTTCACTCTCCTACCCCTATCGTAATAATAAGAAATGTTGTTGTCAAAATACTTGAAATGAATGATAATAGCTGAGTGTTCTTTTTCAGAAAATGGGGTGTATCTATGATGAAAGGCATTAAGTTTAAAAATATTTTCTTCATCATGCTTGGTTCGGCTATATTTAGTTTTGGTTTTGTTCATTTTAACATTCAAAACGAACTAGGCGAAGGCGGATTTAGCGGGATAACATTAATCTTGTACTTTGTCTTCAAACTTGATCCAGCATTAATGAATTTACTATTAAATATACCAATGTTTTTTCTAGGTTGGCGACTTCTAGGTCAGAAAGTATTTGTTTATACGATTATCGGAACTGTTTCGGTATCAATTTTTCTAAAGATCTTCCAAATCTATGAAATTAATATACATATACAAGACGATTTATTTTTAGCCTCTTTATTCGCAGGAGTTTTTGTTGGGGTAGGACTTGGCATCATATTCAGATATGGAGGCACTACTGGTGGGGTAGATATTATTGCCCGACTCGCTCTTAAATATCTTGGGTGGAGCATGGGCAAAACCATGTTTATGTTTGATGCAGCGGTGATTTTACTATCATGGCTAACATTCCTAGATTCTCGTTCGATGATGTATACATTAGTTGCCGTGTTTATTGGTTCTCGTGTAATTGATTTTGTACAAGAAGGTGCATACTCTGGTCGTGGTGCGTTTATCATTTCTGAATTCCAAAATGAGATTGCAGATCGTATTTCGAGCGATATGGATCGCGGCGTAACCGTGTTAAGAGGTTTTGGTCATTTTACAAAAGTTGATCGTGAAGTACTTTATTGTGTTGTTGGTCGTAATGAAATTGTTCGATTGAAAAATATTATTACATCCATTGATCCTCATGCATTTGTGTCAGTAACTGATGTACATGACGTCATGGGTGAAGGGTTCACACTTGATGAACAGAAACGTCCAATTGACTAAAATATGTGTTAATCCTAATCAGAAAATATAAGAAAAACCGGGCAAAGTGCGCCCGGTCCTTTTAAGAAGAGTAACCATAGTAGCCTGTTGATTTCCGCTACGGTGGACGCTTTTCGCGGGCATGGCTTCAGTCTCCTCGTCACTGCGTTCCTGCGGGGTCTTCAGCTCATGCTATTCCCGCAGAAGTCGCCACCTGCGCTTCAATCAACAAATATAGATGGCAACTACGATTATAGGTTGGTTCTATCTCTAGCTTATCTTAGAATCATTCGTGTCTTGTCAATAAGCAATTATTGAAAGTTCTTGTTACTCATTTCATGGATTGTAGTGGAAGGCGGCGACTCCAGCTGGATCAGCGGGACAGGTGAGACCCCGCAGATCGCGAAGCGACCGAGGAGGCTCACCGCCCGCCCCGCGGAAAGCGTCCGCCTGAAACGGAAATCATCAATATTAATGAACTAATCTTTTTGTCCAAAACACCTAAAACACTGGATTTATGGAACTAAAATTATATACTTTCTTATCTTTCCATAAAAAAACTCACGAAGCATGAAATTCATGCTCGTGAGTTTTTTTCTATTCATCTCGACTCATACCTGTGTACATTAGCACTAAACGTACTAGTTCAAGAACGGCAACTGCCGCAGCAGCTACATATGTCATTGCAGCAGCATTTAATACTTTTTTAGCATGTTTTTCTTCTTCGTTACGAATAACCCCATGAGATACAATTTCAGTCATCGCGCGACTAGAAGCATTGAACTCTACCGGCAACGTAACAATTTGGAAGACTACCCCTACTGCTAATAAAACGATACCTAATAGCAACATGTTCGACATTCCTGCAAATATACCAATCATTACGAAGATCCATGATGCATTTGAAGAAATGTTAGCTACAGGAACTAACTTATGACGCCATTGTAAGAAAGTATATGCTTCTTTATGTTGAATCGCATGCCCGACTTCGTGAGCAGCAATTGCTGTCCCTGCTACTGATGCTTCGTGATAATTATGAGAAGACAATGCAACAATTCTGGTCATTGGGTTATAGTGATCGCTTAAAAACCCTTGACTTTCGACAACTTTCACATCTTTCAAATCGTTTTGATCTAAAATTAAACGTGCTACTTGAGCACCTGTCATTCCAGAAGTTGAGCGTACTTTAGAGTACTTTTTATACGTGCGTTTGACTTTAAATTGCGCGTAAAGTGGTAACAATAGTAGTACGGCAAAGTAGACCAAAAATCCCAAATCGACCATCCTCCTATTTCTATCTACTTATTATTTTATATGCTGCATCGTAATTGAGCAACTATTTCGACTGCATATTTAGTGACGATTTGATGACTTTAATCGCAACGAATATACAGGCAATCGATAACCAAAATGTAAAATAACCGATTGTCTGTGTATGTTCGCTTAAACTCCGATAAATCGGCATTTGGCCAAAGACATAATCAATCACATCATTATGCAAGGTCCAAATGGCTGCAATCAACACATGAATCCAATTAAATTTATATTTAGGGATATAAAGTAGAGCTTGAACGGCCATGGCAAAATGGCTCACAACAAGCATCCATCCAACAAAACCAATAGGTCCTGCTTCAAACTGTGTCCAAATATTCATCACTACTGCCCACAAACCATATTTTACTAAAGTAATTAATGCAAGAGCTTCAATTAGTTTAAAATTCCGGTTAATTAGCCATCCGAATAAGGCAATTGAGAAAAACAAGCTTGCTGTAGGGCTGTCTGGTACAAATATTAAAAATATGGGATCTGTAATTTTGAGTTGCCACATATACCAAATGTAGCCATAAACCGTACCTAAAACATTTATAACCAATAACAGCCACATAAAACTTTTATGAAATAACAAGAATTTTAATTGAGTGAGCAATGGATTCACTACCACACGACTCCTTTAATTTGACATGCACACTATGTATAAGAAAACCATTTAGATATAGGTAAAAAAAAAGAGTCAGTTTCCTGACTCTTTTCATGATTTGTTATGGAGTTAACTCATCAATAAATGTTGCTAACTCTTGTAATTCTTCATCTGTGCCTTCAAACGTACCTGCAGGCATTGTCCCTACACCATTCTTCGCGATGTCCATAATTTCTTCAGCTGTTTTATCAGTAGTTGCAAGCGATGGTCCAATACCACCTTCAAATGCATTACCGTGACAACCTATACAAGATGCTTCAGAGTAAATTTTATACCCATCAGCTTCTGTGTCGAATTGTGCTTCTTCACGAATTTCACCTTGAGCTTTTGCAGCTTCCCAGTCATGGTTTGCAACTGATTCCCAAGTTAAGAAAATCATAGCTGCAAGTGCAAGTAACATAAATCCTGTTGGTAACGGACGTTTAAATGGACGACGCTCTGGACCTTTGTCCATAAACGGAGCGAGCATAAGTGCACCAAATGCTAGTCCTGGAATAACGATTGCCCCGATAACATTAAATGGACCGGAAGCAAATTCATATTTTAATAATTGATACAAGAACAAGAAATACCAGTCCGGTAATGGAATATAACCTGTGTCTGTTGGATCCGCTTGACGCTCAAGTGGTGATGGATGTGCAACAGTTAAGATTAAATAACCCACTAAGAAAACTGAACCAACCAACCATTCTTTTAGTAAGAAGTTAGGCCAGAAAGCTTCTGTTTTACCCGGATATTCGGAATAGTCTTTTGGAATATTCGATGCACGAGTAGCAGGTATTCGAGAATCCCCGACAAATTTCATCCCTTTTCCGCGATGCATATTGTCCCCTCCTTTTTGAAATCATAAAGACGCTGTACCTTACAACGGTCCTGAAATACCTTGTTTACGAATCATGATAAAGTGTGCTGCAAGCAACCCAAGCAAAGCAGCTGGTAAGAAGAATACATGAATCGCAAAGAATCGCGTTAACGTTTGTGCACCGAGAATCGTCTCGTCACCGGCTAACAAGGTTTTAATTGCGCCTCCAATAAACGGAACGGATGCAGCAATTTCAATACCTACTTTCGTTGCAAACAACGCCTTCATGTCCCAAGGAAGTAGATAACCTGTGAAACCTAAACCTAACATAACGCCTAAAATTAGTACGCCTACTACCCAGTTAAGTTCACGAGGTTTTTTATAAGATCCTGTAAAGAATACACGTAATGTATGAAGGAATATCATAACGATTACTAGTGAAGCTCCCCAGTGATGCATACCACGCACAATTTCACCGAATGCTACTTCATTTTGCAAGTAGTAAACAGACTTCCATGCATTTTCAATATCTGGCGTATAGTACATTGTTAAAAACATACCCGAAAGAATTTGAATCACCGTAATGAAGAATGTTAATCCTCCGAAACAATATACGAATGCTGAGAAATGGTGTGCAGGGTTTACGTGCTCTGGTACTTCATGATCTGCAATATCACGCCAAATAGGAGTAATATCCAGACGTTCATCCACCCAATCATAAATTTTATTTAGCACTGACGTCGTACCCCCTTACTTTAAACTAATGTATTTGGTCGTATTTTACCAATTTCTAACAAACCATCTTTTTCACGCACTTCAAACTCATCCAAGGGTCCAAGAGGTGGTGTTTTTGGTATGTTCTTGCCACTCTTTTCATAACGACCAGCGTGACATGGACAGAAAAATTGGTCCGGGTGATCTGGACTACCTGCCCAGTTAACCGTACAACCTAAATGTTTACATACTGGAGATAGTGCGATAATTTTGTCGCCCTCTTTGTAAACCCATGCAGTACTTGTTACTTCAGATGTATACCATGCATCCACTTGTTCAAATGCAAAGTCTACGCGTTCTGGCACTTCTGTGATATCTGCCACTTTTTTATCCGTCGGTATAAAATCTCCGCCTCCAGCTTTTTGCAATACAGGATCGATTGCAAAACGAACCATTGGCATTAACATACCTGCAGCCATAAACCCACCAACACCTGTTAATGTGTAGTTAAGGAATTGACGTCTTGATACACGATTGTTACTCATCCTTTTCCCCCCTCTAACTTTAAAGGTCAGTCCAACGGACATACTTATACAAAAAAATAGTAAAACTAGGACAGTTCTATGATAGCTCAATAAAAAACGAAGGTCAATATTCCATTAGTTGCTAACGTGTACTTTGTGAACATTTCTTGAAGCTTATTAGGTAATTGACGCCCAACGTTTTGCAAATACGGGAATAATTTGTCTCAATTGATCATCTAAAACAGATTGACGTAATTTTTGATCCATATTTTCCAATGGAATAGATGGCGTATAAATGACATTTAATGCACTTTCTTCAGTTAACCAAGTCATATCACTAGATACGAAAAATAGATGCTTAAAACCCGCTTCTTTCAGCATCTCATCCCACTCTTGTCCTAACTGTTGCCGATTTGACCGAGTTGTATACGAAACGGGCGGCATTAAGATAACTCTTCCTTTAAATTGATTTTCAATAAATGCAGTAAGTGCCATTAAAAATTCTGCACTCGATGCATTTTGTTTCAGTTTAGTGGCTTGTCCATCAATTAATAATAATGGAATCACTGCTGTATCAACAAATTCTTTTTGTTCTATAAAAACACTCATATCTTTTGAATTCCAGTACATAATTTCATTTCCCCTCAACAAAAAACTTCATCGAAAAACGATGAAGTTAAGAATTAGATGATTCTTTCATCCCTTGTAGCATTTTAGACAACTCAATAAATTTCTCTTTATCATTGGTATCTAACGCTTCATCAATTTGTCTTAATATATTTTCTTCTCTAAAAGAGTTCATGCTGTTTTTAAGCACTTCTTCTGCTATGAGTCGATCCTTATCGTTTATATGCAAATATTTCGGCATAAATGGATTTTCTTCTAATACCGCCAAGTACTCAGAACTTGGTGGGACAAGTGGAAAATTCAATTGTATAAACATGTCTTCATTTGGATGTAAACGCAGGTCGTGAAATGATTTTTCAGCATCTGCAGTCATTAGGTTCCCTTTGTAGAAACGAAACGGCACTCCAGTCGATTCTGTAACAGACATAACCATCGCTCGCGGGCAATAGTGGGCTTCTTCAACAAAATGTACTTTTTGTAACAAGTCATCATGGCTTAGTAAATAATTGAGGATCCATACGCATTCACGACGTTTCATTTGATATCTTTTCAAAAACCATCGCACAAATTCTTTCTTTTCCATCACAGAAACAGATGCGGTCATACTACTCCTCCTTTCACAACAAGGATTCAATCAGGTCTTGCCATCTTTCCTCATTTGGTTGCAAATGTACTAATTGCTTACCTATTTCTAGGGCTTCCTCTCGTTTTCCTTCTTCTAACAGAAAATAAAGGTATTTTTCCATGAAAATCGGATCTTCCTTATGGTCAGTATATGCCAAAGAGTAAAATTCGTATGCACGTTCAAAATTTTCTTCTTGCATAAAAGCATCAGCTGCAAAAGGGTATAGAGCGGACCAATCATCTTGATTTAATGAAATTAATTCGACTAATTCGATGACTTCTTCATTTCTTTCTTGAGCGTGTAAAAATGATACTAAAGTTAACGTGGCTTCCATGTATTCAGGGTCTAAAACGATGGCTTGTCGCAAATGTTCTTCTGCATCCTTCGTTCTTCCTAATTTCAAAGCCATTTTCCCAGCGAATAAATAAAGTTCTTTATCATATTCGTCACGACTTAAGCCTTCTATAATTGCTGAGTATGCTTGATCATTGTCTTCGAGCATGCTATACGCTTGTGACAGTAATAAGTGAGCAGAGAAATAATCTGGATCCAGTGTTTTTACTTCATTCAGTTTACGTACGGCTAAATCATACTCACCCGCTTGAAAAGCTGAATAAGCGAGACCAAACAGTAAATCCGGAGTCACATGATGTAATAAAGATTCATCATAATAAGGAATTGCATCCTCATATGCTGCACCTGAACTATACACTTCAGCTAAACGTTCTGATAAACGAACTCCGGCAATTTCATCCGTTTGTTCTTTTAAATTTTCATATAATCGAACAGCTTCTAAAAATTTTCCTGTTTCAAGCAACAATTCCGCTTTAGCAAAAATCAATACAGGTTCGCTAGGTAATAAAGATAGCGCTAGATTGATTTTTTGTTCAGCTGTTTCATAAAAACCTTGCATTTGATAATAATCAGCTAAACTCAAAAGTGCTTGGGGATATTCATCTGCATGTTCTTCTATGCTTGTTAGCAATAACAAAGCTTCATCTTCTTCGTCAATTTCCATTAGTACTTGCGCACGATCAATTTTCAATTGAGCCTCTTCTGGAAATATAAACTGGAGGTGTTCGAGGACTTGTTCAGCTTCTTTTAAATATCCAGCTTGTATTAGCATATTTGCTATCTCATATTGAGCATCTGGTTCACTTGAAAGAAGTAGTGTTTCTATTAACGATTGGACTGTTTCAATGTCGCCCGTTTCGATAGCTTCAATAAATTGTTGACTAATTCCCATATTTATCACCCGTTCTCTTTCTATTCATACCATATGCTACATCACAGCTTTCCCATTAACAAGAAAAAACTCCCCACTAGCGGAGAGTTTCAAAAGAAGACACAATTCGTAAATGTTCAAAGAAGTTAGGGTAGGAAACGGAAATACACGAAGCATGTTCAATTTCAATTGAATGTGTCGAAACAACAGAAGCAATTGCCCCCATCATGCCGATTCGGTGATCACCATACGATTGTAATTTCCCACCTGATAATGTAACTGGACCTTTAATAATCATGCCGTCATCAGTTGCTTCAATATCGGCGCCTAACTTTTTTAATTCCTCTACGACAGCTGTTATGCGATCGGTTTCTTTTACTTTTAATTCCTCTGCATTTTTAATCACGGTAGTCCCATGAGCTTGAGTAGCAAGCAAAGCGATAACTGGAATCTCATCTATTAATCGAGGAATTAAATCTCCCCCAATTTCGATGCCCTTTAAGTGGGATGATTTTATGGTCACTGAACCAATAGGTTCTTCGTGTTTAGTGTCGTTTACTTCAATTTCCATCTGAGCACCCATTTGCTGAAGAACGTCGATTATTCCTGTCCGTGTTGGATTCAAGCCAACATGCTCTAAACGAATCGAACTTTCTTTGGCAATTGCCCCTGCAACTAAAAAGAAAGCAGCAGAAGAAATATCGCCAGGCACTTCTACGTGAGTTCCTCTCAGCGTTTGGCCCCCTTGCACTTGAATCACACCGTTTTCTGCTTTAATGCCCACGCCAAACTGACGCAACATGCGCTCAGTGTGATCTCGTGACACTTCGGACTCGCGTACAGTCGTTACACCATTAGCTTGAACACCTGCAAGCAAAATAGCGGACTTTACTTGAGCACTAGCGACAGGCATCGTGTAATCGATTGCTGATAATTGCGATCCTTGTACGGCAAGTGGTGTAAACTGACCACCGCTTCTCCCTGAAATTTGTGCACCCATTAGTCTCAATGGTTCAATTACGCGTTTCATGGGCCTCTTCGCAATGGATTCATCACCAACTAATACACTATGTATATGTGAACCAGCTAAAATCCCAAGCATTAAACGGGTTGTTGTCCCAGAGTTACCAGTATCTAAAATGTCAATCGGCTCTTTCCAATTTTTAATTCCATTACTGTTAATGGCGACAGTCGTGCCGTTCACTTGAATATCAACTCCAAGCTTTTGAAAACATGAAATGGTACTTAAACAATCGTCACCTAGCAAAAAGCCGTTTACAGTTGTATGACCTTTTGCCATCGCTCCAAACATAATCGAACGATGTGAAATTGATTTGTCCCCTGGCACTCGAAGTGTACCATTGAGTGGTGATTGATGAGCTTGCAATGTAATGGAATCGTTCAATTCACTCACACCCTTCTTTGGCATTTTGCTGTTGTTATGAAATATACGTCTCATAGTCGGTTTCTTGTTCAATACTACTAGATGCACGTTGACGATCATCAATTGATTGAAAACTAATGACCAATATCCCGAAAACGTCTTCACGCGTTTCAACAATACGTAAATTAGTAATGCTGATTAAATGTTTCGCTAAAAGCCCTGTGACTTCTGAAATAACACCTGGGTAGTCTGGAACATCGACATGCAAATCGTAGACAGAATACATGGCACCTTGAGAAGTGATCGGCAATTCGTCTCTTACATATTTAGCCCTTGAAAAGTAGTGCTCAATATTGGCAGGTTCAGCTTGCATAAGTAACGATTTCACGGTATCCATTTCACTTTGCCATTTGTCTAACTGTTTGACTAATTCCATGCGATTTTGAATCGTAATATCTCTCCACATTACCGGGTTCGACGAAGCAATTCGAGTGGTGTCTCGAAATCCACCTGCCGCAAGTTGTCGAGTAAATGGATATTCTTCATTTTCACTCGATAATTGATGAACAAGAGATGCTGCAATTAGATGTGGAAAGTGACTAACGACTGCTGTCATATGGTCATGCTCATGCGCAAGCACTCGTAAAATCTTCCCTTTTGCCGGTTGTAAAATCATTTCAAGTGATTGAATATGATGTTCATCTTCATGTTCTAATGGAGTCAGCATATAGTAAGCATTTTCAAACAAATGCGCTTTCGCTGCCTCCACCCCACTTTTATGGGAACCAGCCATAGGATGTCCACCAATAAACGTAATTCCACGTGCTTTTAGGGACTTTGCTTTCTCCATGATGATTTTCTTCGTGCTTCCTGTATCTGTTAAAATGACATTTTTTTTTAGTTGCCAGCTTTGTGCTTCATTCATCAATTGAACAGTTGCATTTACTGGAGTTGCAAAAATGATGAAATCTGCCATCTTCGCGGATTCTTTTAAGTTAAATGCCATATCGTGTATGACACCTAATTTTTTCGCTTTGCGAACGGTATGTGAATCGGTGTCAAAACCAATCACTTTCACCTCAGGATTTTTTTGGATGGCCAAAGCAAGTGAGCCACCAATTAACCCTAATCCTACAATTAATATATGCGTGGTCATGCTAAGACCTCAGCATCTGTTAACACTTCTGTAAGCTTTTGGAGAAACTCTTCATTTTGCTGAGTTGTCCCTATCGTCACACGAATATAGCCAGGGGTACCTAAGGCATTCCCGCTTCGAATAATAAAGCCTTTTTTCATTAGTCCATCAAATACTAAATCTGAGTCCGCTTTAACTTCTAGAAGCACGAAGTTTCCTTGTGAAGGATACATATGCAAGTTATGAGAGGTTGCATAGTCTTCAAACTGCTTTTTCCCTGACTCATTTTGAAGGCGACAATCGTCTATAAATGATGAATCTTGTAAGGCAACGAGTGCTGCACCTTGACTCGTCACTGTGTTGTTAAATGGTTCACGAACTGGATCTAATTGCGCAATCAGCTCTTGTTGTGCCACTGCATAGCCCACGCGGAAACCAGCAAGTCCATAGGCTTTTGAAAACGTCCGTAAAACAATGACATTATCGTATTCTTTTATTAAATCAATGGCATTCTTGTACGAGGCATCAGTTATGTATTCGAAATACGCTTCATCCAACACAACAAGGACTTCTTTCGATACTTTTTGAATGAATTCTTCTAATGCATCTTGTCCAATCAACATACCTGTTGGATTATTAGGTGAACACAACCAAACGACTGCTGTATTTTCGTCGATTTGACGAGCCATCTCTTGTAAATCATGTGCACCGTTCGTCAGCAGGACTTCACGAACTTCAGCACCGTCAATCACAGCGTTATGACGATATTGAGGGAAAGTAGGAGTGGCCATTACTGTATTAACTCCAGGTTGAAGCAAAGCGCGAGAAATCATCATAATGATTTCATCAGAACCATTACCAAATAGCAGTTGGTTTTCTTCTACTCCAACAGATTTGGCTAGTTCTTTACGCAAACCACTTGCGTAGCCATCTGGATAAGTTGCATGATTAATTGTTTGATTCTCCAAAAACTCACTTACTTTAGATGAAAAGCCAAAAGGATTCTCGTTGGAAGCAAGTTTAACGATCGTATCTAGCCCAAACATTTCTTTCACTTCATCCGTTGATTTTCCTGGTTGATAAGGTTTCATACCTGTTAATTGATTTTTCCACTTCATCGTCTTTCGCCTCTACTTTCTTACGTTAGGTAGTAATTAAATCTGGTCGAAGTTTTTTAGCTTCATTCAAATAGACATGATGAACATCGCGTTGTGATTTTTCAGTGTTGACATGCATTAACACACGTATACACATCGTGATGGCACCTGGTACATCCATTTCATGCGTACACATAACGGGTACGTATGTCCATTCAGGAATACTTCTCACAGCTTTTGCTGGAAATGCACCTGCAATATCAGTAGTTGTCGAAACGATAACTGATGCGACATCTTCAGGCTTAATATCATTCTCTTTAGCCATAGCTAAAACAAGCTTTTCAGTTTCAAGTAATATATGCGATGCTGAATCTTCAATAATGGTTGTTGCTCCTCGAATGCCTCTTATCATTAGTGCACCTCCTTTATCCATTTTCGTAATTGTTCATGTGCCAAAGTAACGTCTTCCACAGACACAATATTCATACAAGGTTTGCCAATCTGTTCAAGTAAAACAAAATGAAGTTCTCCGAATGACGCTTTTTTGTCTCGTTTCATATAAGAAAGGAGCTCGTCGATGCCATGTTCTAAAACACTGTCGAATGAATATCCAAATTTAGTTAGTGCTTCAAATAGTTTTCGTGCGTTTCCTTGGTCAAGTAACTGTTTTTCCTCGCTTAATAAAAGTGCTATCACTAAGCCGATTGCCACTGATTCTCCGTGCGTGATCTTGCCAAATCCAGTTGAAGCCTCAATGGCATGGCCATAAGTATGACCTAAGTTGAGGTATTTCCTAACTGATTGCTCATACTCATCCTCTTCAACAATAGCTGCTTTGACTTGAATTCCTTTTACTAAAAAAGCCAAATACTGAGTTGATGAAATGTCAGCAAATGAAGGGAACTCCAACAGTTCTTGTAACCATTGTTGATCAGAAATAAGCGCATGCTTAATTACTTCTGCCATTCCAGACAAAATTTCTTGTTGAGGCAATGTACTTAACGTTGAGACATCGAATAACACCGCTTCAGGTTGATAAAATGAGCCAATCATATTTTTACCTTGTGGATGATTGATTGCCGTTTTTCCACCTACTGCACTATCATGAGCTAAAATGGTCGTTGGACATTGAAAAAAAGGAATACCCCTCATAAATGTTGATGCAACGAAGCCAACTACGTCACCACAAGCGCCTCCACCTAGCGCAAAGATGATTGATTTTCGTGTACAACCTATTTCAAGTAAAAAGGAATGACACGCCATAAACGTCTCAACAGCCTTACTAGATTCACCTGCTGGTAATTTGAAAACGTGTACAGCCTTGCCACTTATTGTTTCAAGAGGCTTCTGTAATTTTTCTCCATGCAGATTCGCTACCACTTCGTCGACAAAAATAACCACATGGTCTGCTTTTTGTAATTGATGTGTATAAAGAGACAATGCACTCTCGTAAATGTGGGAACCCACATAAACTTCATAATGCTTATGTTTCGTATCGATTGAAATGGTTTGCATGAATTAGAACTCCTTTGTGTATGCACGGTGCTGATTAATTGATTCCAAAAGTTGAGGCATTTGATCGCTATGGAATTTATCTAAAATCGCATTTGCAATTTCCCAAGCAACGACATGCTCAGCAACAACAGAAGCTGCAGGAACTGCACAACTGTCTGACCGTTCAATACTAGCTTTAAATGGTTCTTTCGTAGAAATATCTACACTTTGTAGTGGTTTGTATAAAGTCGGAATAGGCTTCATCACACCACGAATGACGATAGGCATTCCAGTAGACATACCACCTTCTAAGCCACCTAAACGATTGGTTGTTCTTATATAGCCTTGTTCTTGGTTCCATTCTATTTCATCGTGAACTTGGCTGCCTGGTTTACGTGCCATTTCAAACCCCATGCCAACTTCAACACCTTTAAAGGCATTAATACTCATCACAGCCATCGCTAATTTGGCATCAAGCTTTCGGTCATAATGAACGTAACTGCCAATTCCTGCTGGCATACCTTCCACGATAACTTCAACGACTCCGCCAATAGAATCTCCATTTTCTTTTGCTTCATCAATAGCTTGAACCATTAATTTTGAAGCCTCTTGATCCACACAATATACAGGGTCTCCTTCAATAATTCCGCGAATTTGAGCAACACTTAATCCTGCACTTTTTGTGGTGTCTGCTTTGATGCCGCCAATTTCTGTTACGTGAGAGACAATGCTGATGCCCAGTTCTGATAGCAATTGTTTTGCAACTGCCCCAACTGCCACACGAACGGTAGTTTCTCGAGCAGACGAGCGTTCTAAGACGTTACGTAAGTCGGTATGACCATATTTCATGCCACCCACTAAATCTGCATGACCAGGACGTGGACGTGTAATTTGACGTTTAACATCTTCCGGGTTTAATCCTTCTTCTAAAGGTTCAATACCCATCACATGTGTCCAGTGTTTCCAGTCGTCATTTGTTACAACTAAAGCTACTGGTGAACCTAGTGTTTTACCATGTCGAACACCTGAAGTAATATCAACTGTGTCGGTCTCTATTTGCATACGTCGCCCTCGACCATGTCCACCTTGTCTTCTTTTTAAATCCTTATTTATCATTTCTGCTGTAATGGTTAATTGTGCTGGTAAGCCTTCTATAATGGCGGTCAATTGTGGACCGTGAGATTCTCCTGCAGTTAAATAACGCATAACACTTTCCCCCTTCAACTCGCTAAAGTATTTTAAGTAACACTATACCACAAAACTTTTTCATTTTCATCGTTCATTTTATGAATGACTGCGTCTACTCTTTTTTCTAAAAAAAATTTAATTACTTCCTACGATAAAAGAACGAACCGATTCTCTCAAGACCATACATTTCCGGGTAAAATATTTGCTCCGTACTTCCTAAAAACAAAATTCCACCTTGACGTAGGGAAGATGAAAATTGCTGATAAATCGAATCCTTAGCAATGTCTGTAAAGTATATCAAAACGTTTCTGCAAATAATGACATCACAATCTTTAATGAAAGGATCATTTAAGAGGTTATGTTGTTTAAACGTCACCATTTTTCGGTAAAGTTCCTTTACCTGATATAAATGGCCATGTCGTTCAAACAATTCGTTTTTGATCACTTCAGACACATCGACAACAGAACCCTCCGAATAATAGGCTTGCTTTGCTTTATGTAAAATCGTTTCGTCTAAGTCAGTTGCCATAATAGACACTTGATAAGAGGAAAGATAAGACTTACTGATATAGGCGAATGTAAAGGCCTCTTCTCCTGTAGAACAGCCAGCACTCCAAATAGTCAGGTTTCCATTGACTCCTTTTACCTGGGGCAGAATACTTTGTTCAAATTCTATCCAATATTTTTTGTTTCTGTAAAACTCGGTCACATTAATGGTTAAGCATTCTAGAAATTCTTCAAATAAGGTTGAATTGACATGAAGTTCGGCTAAATAAGTTAAAAATGAACTATAACCTCGTTTGCCATAAAGTGAAGTTAAGCGCCTTCTCATTTGAGCTTCTTTATATAAACTCAAATCGATGCCTGTTTTACGTTTGATCTGTTTGCCGAATTCTTGATAATCTGGCATAGGGCGCTCTTCCTTCTTTTTATTACATAGGACAATTATAGCGTATAGATAATTTGACGGAAAATAAAAAAGCAATCAAATGAAAAATCATTTGACTGCTTCTTACTTTTATTAGTTGATCCAGTTGTTAGCATCTTTCGAGTATGAAACAAGCTCTTCTTCTTTAAAGAATAAACCAATTTCACGAACAGCGCTATCAGAAGAGTCAGAACCGTGAATAATGTTCTTTCCAACTGTAACTGCGAAATCTCCACGAATTGTTCCTGGTGCAGATTCTTTAGGGTTTGTAGCTCCTGTCATTAAACGACCAACAGAAATTACATTTTCACCTTCCCAAACCATTGCGAAAACTGGTCCAGATGTAATGAATTCTACTAATTCACCGAAGAATGGGCGTTCTTTGTGTTCGCCGTAATGTTCTGCAGCAAGTTCAGGTGTGATTTGCATTAATTTTGAACCAACTAATTGGAAGCCTTTCTTTTCGAAACGACCTACGATTTCGCCGATCAAGTTACGTTGTACGCCATCAGGTTTTACCATTAAAAATGTTCTTTCCATAATTAACACTCCTTCAATTGAATCTTAGAGAATGATTCCCTACTGTTTAGGGTAATTTATCCACCGTAAAAAATACTACCATTGTATCTTCGTTTGTTCAACCTATTAAAATTTACGTTTCCCCATATAAAGCGCAATTTCACGCAACGACTTTTTGGCAGGCGATGAAGGTAGTGCATCAAGTTCTATTAAGGCTTTTTGTAAATAGCGATTGCTTATAGCTTTTGATTTAGCAATTGCATCTGATTCACGAATTCTTTTAACCAATGCAACCCGCTCAATTTCCGTCATATTGCCAGAAATCGCATGTTCGAGTGCAGGTCTAAAATCCGGTGAATCTTTTAAGAACAAAATCGGTAAAGTTATGTTGCCTTGAATTAAGTCTGATCCAGCTGGTTTACCTAATTCTTTATCAGTGGATGTAAAGTCTAGAATATCGTCTATGATTTGGAACGACATTCCTACATAATAACCAAATCGTTTTAAGTGAGTAACCGTTTTCTCATCGGCACCGGAAACTACTGCACCCAGTTGACAGCTAGAGGATATTAATAAAGCTGTTTTTCTTTTTATGCGTCTAAAATAATCTTGAAGACGTTGATCTAATTTAGATTTATCTTCTATCTGAATAATTTCTCCCACGCAAATTTCGACCATAGTGTACGAAAGAATGCGATGCGCTTGTGGACTTTTAATATTGGTAATATATTCAAGCGCACGGGCAAAAATAAAATCGCCGGTATACATGGCGACTCGATTATTCCACTGTGCTTTCACCGTTAACTGACCACGTCTCATTTCAGAATCGTCAATTACATCATCGTGCACAAGGGATGCCATATGTATAAGCTCTAACGGGACGGCAACATTCATGATTTGGTCAATTTGATAACGCCCAAATTTAGCTGCTAACAAAACAAAAACGGGTCGAATTCGCTTTCCGCCCGCTTGTAGTAAATGAAGAGAAGCTTCATTGAGTAAGTCTGAAGACGAATTCACCGCTATTTCTAATTCTTTTTCGATGAGATCTAAATCTGAACGCATATCAGAATAGAGCATCTTCAACTTCATCTTTTCCACAACAAGTAACCTTCTCCCAATAATTAAACTTTTTTCATGCCAATATGTCTCGCGGCTGCTCCGCCGCTATATGGTTTATATTCAACTTCAACAAATCCAGCTTGTTCAATCATTTTTGCAAGTTCCTTCATTCCAGGGAAATCTTCCGCAGATTCTTGTAACCAAGAATACTCTTTATAACTTTTCGCAAAAAGCTTTCCAAACACTGGCATGACGTATTTAAAATAAAAACGAAACAATTGCTTATAACCTGGTAATTCAGACTGGGATGTTTCTAAACAGACAAACATGCCGCCTGGTTTAAGAACACGGTTGATTTCTTTTAAAACTTGCATATAATCAGGAACATTTCGTAAGCCAAAACCAATCGTAATATAATCAAATGTAGAATCAGGATATGGTAATTCCATAGCATTGCCATGAATCAACTCAATTTGAGGGAAAGCTTTCACTTTGTCATAACCCACATTCAGCATATTTTGGCTGAAGTCTAACCCAATCGCTTTTCCTTCAGGTCCCACCGCTTGTCCCATTGAAATAGTCCAATCAGCTGTTCCACAACAAACATCTAGTGTTGTGCTACCTTTTTGAACATTCATACGAGACATCGTGTCCTCACGCCATTTTTTATGTTGTTGAAAGCTAATGACTGAATTCATTTTATCGTAATTAACTGAAATTTTTTCAAATACTTCATGGACGCGTTGTTCTTTTGTTTTGGTCATACTGATGTCACCTTTCTCTCATGACAGACACTTGCTCATTCAATCGGAGTTCATACAGCTCAACTAAGAATTGTTGAACAGAATGGCTGAGTAGGTGAGATTGTGAAATTTCTTCCATCATTTTATTTTTTTGAATGGCAAGCTCTCGGTTCAGTAATACGAGCCATGTGTGAGAAAAACCTACATGATGTTCACTATCGGCTAATGATTCTTGGAAACGAGATACCTTGCCTTGTTTAACAAGGTCTAACTCATATGCAATTCGGTGAATTAACAATCCACGTCGAGCAAATGGTTTATAAGAGGCAAAATTAAAATGTTCGTAAAACTGTTCAATCGATAAACTTTCAATTGTTTGAACGGTCTCCATCCACATTTCAAATGATTGCTTTACATCGTCATAAACCGATGCTTTTTTTTCACTAATATCAATAATTCCGTTTGATAACGAACGAATCAAGTCAATATTAGAAAGGTTAGCTAAAATTTGATAATAAAGCCCACTATAATAATCCCCTGCTAATACAGTTAATTGTTGGCTTTTAGAAGATGCATTTAACTCTTTAATTTGATCATGTGCCGCTAAAGCACTATAAATGACTGCAACCGAAATAGCAGATTCTTCATGTTCATCGTCCCACTGGTTCCCGTTTAACAAAGGAAGAAGCAAAAAAAATAAACGGTCTTCACGAAGATCCGGTTCTCCCGCATGCTTTCGAAGAGTCCGATGACGGACATAAATCAATATTTTTGATTTAAAGGATTCAATTGTTTGTGGAATGAATTTTCCATTCATGGTACGTGCTCCATTTCGCTATGTTGCCGGTGTCGTATTTTGTCATTATATCACAGCATGGCTAGTCATTCACGTAGACTGATTCTATTTTTTAGATTCACTAAAAACTTGGCCATGTGTTGTTTGAATTTCTGCTTTTCCACGGATTTTAATCGCTGAAGTATGTTCCGTAAATTGGGCAATCATTACTTCCCCACGATCTAATTTTTCGGAGTGATGAAATTTCGTATCAGTGCCTCTTGTTAGACCGATAACATTTACTCCATCTTCTTCTGCACGAATGACAATGTATTCTGTTTGTGCCATTGTATGTTCCTCCTAAGTGAACCAAATTGTCTATTTATCATAGCATACCCTTTTGTTCCAAGTTGATTTGCTTATGTCATTTGTATGAATGATAAAATCTCACTGCGTTTGATGTCATCTGTTTCATAAACCCCACGGGCAACGGCAGTAACCGTTTTTGCTCCAGGTTTTTTAATTCCTCGCATCGTCATACACATATGTTCAGCTTCGATAATCACATAGACACCATATGGATTTAACATCTCCATAATTGAATCTGCGATTGTCGATGTAATTCTTTCTTGTAGTTGTGGACGTCTAGCCGTTGTTTCAACAGCTCTAGCTAATTTACTTAAGCCTGTAACTACACCGTCTCGTGGAATATATGCGATATGCGCTTTACCGTAAAATGGCACTAAATGATGTTCACACATTGAATGGAACGGAATATCCTTTACTAAAACTAATTCTTCATGGTCTTCATGAAAGACGGTTTTAAAATATTCTTTTGGATCTTCGTTCAATCCTGAAAACATTTCAGCATACATTTTTGCAACACGTTTTGGTGTATCGAGTAATCCTTCACGATCCGGATCTTCTCCAACCGCTTCTAATATCATTTTTACTGCTTCTTCTATTTTTTGTAAATCGACCGTTGACATGCTTGACGCCTCCTAAATAATAAAACACAACTAACATGGCCGATTATTCGGCTATATGTAAATTAACGTGTAGTTTTGGACTTTAAAAATCGAGGTTTTCATTCCCTGAGTATGGAACTCGGTGTTATGAAGACAATGGATTCAGTAATAATTCTATGTAAATCGTAGCATACCATCAAATGTTACGCAAAATCCCTCAATTAGTCTACATTCTTTTGAGAAATAGTCAGTGAGTTATCGTATTTTACTCAACTTTTGCGTTTTATTTTTGCAAACACGCTGAAATTCAACCTTTTTTGTAATTCCAGTCAGCTGTCTCTTCACACGTCGCTCCGCATTCTTAGTTCCGATTACTCAGGTCGTGACGTTTATCGCCGGACAAAGTCTCCCAGGTTACTTTGAACGCTCAACCGTAGCTCCATTTGTCGAAGCGATGGATACTTATCATTTCAAGTAGGTAAATTCAGCACAATCAGTCGAGGAAGCAATGAATTAGGAGGAAATTGGTTAGTTGCGACAATTTCATGGAAAGTTACGACGATTATCCAAGAAGTTGCGACAATCACGTCGAAATCTTCAAAATCAAATCAAAAAATCGCACCAAAGCGATCATCCACTCTATCATTTCGGATATAAAGAGACAAACACTTCACTAGGCTTATCAAAACGAACTAAACAAAAAAGAACGGCTTTTGCGATTTCTCACAAAAGCCGTTCTTATGTAATTACACGCGTCTTATTTTACCGCGTCTTTAAGAGCTTTACCTGGTTTGAAAGCAGGTACTTTACTTGCAGCAATGTCGATCTCTGCACCTGTTTGTGGGTTACGACCCTTACGAGCAGCACGTTCACGAACTTCAAAGTTACCAAAACCAATAAGTTGGATTTTTTCACCTTTAGCAAGAGCATCTTGAATTGTATCAAATACTGAATCAACTGCTTTAGAAGCATCTTTTTTAGAAAGTTCTGTAGCTTCAGCTACTGAGTTTACTAATTCTGTTTTATTCACACCATTCACCTCCTCTCAAAGGGGATGGAAACTCAATCTTGTAAAAAGAGTATCATAACCAAAAAGGCTACGCAACAATATTCCTGCTACAATTTCCAACTTAATGCAGAAAATCCATCCAAAATAAAAAGAACAGGACTATTCGCATAGTAAAATGCGGAGTCCTGCTCTCAATTATAGGATAAACGTTACCATACCACGATCGCCTTCATTCACCATGCGTTCGATGGTTTCTCTCATGCGTTTCTTAGCATGTGACGGAACAGCGTCAGATTTATAGCGCATACTCTCTCTCAACATCTCGTGTAAAGGCGTTCCAAATAATGAGGTTGCCCACAAAGCTTCACGATTGTGATAATACGCTTCTTTTAGATCTTTTAACAATTGTTGACTGTGGAATTCAGAACCAATCAGAGGAGAGAATTCTGCATCCATGTCCACACGTATAATGTGTAGTGAAGGTGCTTTAGCTTTCATTCGTACTCCGAAGAAATCATTTTGTTTAATTAATTCTGGAGCAGACGGTTGGAAATCTTGTACTGATGGCATTGTCACACCATAGCCAGTTTCTTGTGCCATTTCAATGGCTTCGTGGAACCGTAAATACGATTTTTTTGCATATGAAGATTCTTTAACATATAATAACCAGTCTTTTTTCGTAATAATAGGCTCATCCAAGAAGTCCGAATAGGCTGATTGGAAGGCTTCATCCGTAATATCAATTTGAATGGAGGCTTTCCCTTTTCCTGCATCCACTTCAATCACTTCAGCGTGTTGAACGAAAGGTTCATCCGCAATGAATGTTGCTAAATCTTTTACATCTCGGATTTTTGAAACTTGTGAAGACCAAGAGTCTAATGAATTTTGAAGTGAAACTTTTAAAGGATGATCATTTTCTAGAACGTCCATCCATTCGGGTTTTAGCAATTCAAAAGTTGTCACAGGAAATTCATAAAGTGCTTCTTTTAATACAAACTGAATTTCGTGCACCGTCATTCGATCAACTGCAGCGCAAATTACTGGCACATTGTATTTTTCGAATAATTCTTGACGTAAATTAACTGTTTGCGCTTGATCTGGAAATCGACTATTTAGCAAGATTACAAATGGTTTACCAATTTCTTTTAACTGGCCAACGATCTCTTCTTCTACTGATACTACTGCAGATCTTGCAATATCGTTCACCGAGCCATCCGTTGTCATCACAATTCCGATAGTTGAATGATCTCTAATTACCTTGTCTGTACCGATTCGTGCAGCTTCTTCGAATGGGATGGGATCATGATGCCAAGGCGTATGAACCATTTTAGGTCCATTCTCGTCTTCATAACCTTTAGCACCTTCTACAATATATCCTACACAGTCCGCCAAGCGAATATTGAAACGGAATGCGTCTTCGCCTACCTGAATGCTAGTACCATGAGCTGGTACGAATTTCGGTTCGGCTGTCATTATTACTGCTCCAGGAGAACTTTGAGGCAGTTCATCTTGTGCACGAAGTCTGTCCACTTCATCCGTCATATTAGGGATTACTAAACTCTCCATTACTCGTTTTACAAAAGTAGATTTACCAATTCGCACTGGTCCTACCACGCCAATATATACATCACCATTTGTCCGTTCGGCTATTTGTTGATAAAGCTCTTCAGCCATATCATGGCCCCCTTTCCTACGCACTTTATTTTATGCACCAAAAAAACGTTTCATGCATATGCACGAAACGTTTGTCTTTATTTCTTTTAAATTAGCTATTTTAATTATTGTTGCTGATATTCTGTAAACAAGCTCCGCTATCCTCAGTCGAGCGAGGATCCATACGGGCTGCCCGAAGAAAACGTCCGCCTTTTCCTGTTTCTTCATCGCTATGATAGCTTTGAAAAATGAAGTACCTTGTAACGGAAACAACAATTTTTTTAACAGAGCCTTTAAAATAAATATTTCAGAAAATTTATTTTGCTGCTTTGTTTAAGAATTCTGGTTCATTATTTTCATTTACAGTATACGGTAGGGAATAAGCTGGTACGACTGGGTATTTATCAACCAGAAGATAACGAATATCTTCACCTGGTTTTACATTTGGTTTATCTTCTTGAAGAATACGATTCAAATCAATCGAGTAATCAATATAAATAGACCCATCCCCTGTAGCAACTAGCGGTAGATTTACTTCTGAATACGGACTAGGAACTGTTTGTTCATCGTCATAACCCATCAGTTTATAATCTAGTTTGTAAATGTTTTCATCTATTTGCTCAGCTATCGGACCATATCCGTTAACTCCAAGTTTTACATTTAAATCTCTAATTTTTTCAGCAGAACGTAAATCAACTAATTTGACTGTTGGGTTTTCTTCGACATCCATAATGACATATTGAAACAATCCACCGTTTTCATATGCGTTGGGTGGAATTTCGCTTAAATAGGCAGGGACGATTTGTTTAAAATCAATAGGATACTTAATGTATTGGTCAACACTTTGATCCCTAGTTTTTATTGGTAGTAAGCCACCTGAAGCTTCTTGAAACTGCTCCACAGCCACTTGAACCGAATTTAGTTGATCTTCATAGGGTCTCTGGCTTTCTGCACGCTCAGAGTCCGGAAACATGCAACCTGATAACAGTAATGTCGTAATGAGTAATAGACTGATAATTGAACGTTTTTTCATTGTGTCACCTCACGAACTTCCAGCGGGACCACTAAATACAATATAAATCATACTTAAAAATCCGCCTATTAAAAGTATGTACGCTAAAGTAGCAAGAATAAATTTAAGTACACGATTATTTATTTTGTTTCTACTGACATAAATTAACCCCATAGAAATCATCATAAAGCCCATGGAAGCAAATGAAATCCACATTTTGTCTAGTGATGACATAAATTTAACCACCCTTCACTGTCTCTCAGCAAATTATTATATCACGAAAAAACAAGAGGTGCAGACTCGCTACCTCTTGTTTTGTGACGATTTAAAGATACTCAAATAAGTCTTCCATCTCATGCTTCTTGACGCGGTCCATTAATTGATCGACCGCTATCTTTGGATCGACTTGTTCAAATAACACAGCATATAGAGCGCTAGTTATAGGCATTGGTACTTCATGGAATTTAGATAATTGATGGGCAGCTTTCGTGGTGCGAACACCTTCGACAACCATACCCATTTGATTCAAAACATCATCTAACTTCATGCCTTTCCCTAATAAGTTTCCAGCACGCCAGTTTCTTGAATGGACGCTCGTACAAGTCACAATTAAGTCACCTATTCCAGTTAAGCCGGAAAACGTTGAGGATTTTGCACCCATTTTAGTTCCGAGACGGGCGATTTCTGCAAGACCTCTTGTAATTAACGCAGCCTTTGCATTGTCTCCGTACCCTAAACCATCTGAAATACCTGCACCTAAGGCAATAATATTTTTTAATGCTCCACCAATTTCGACTCCAATGACGTCTGAGTTGGTATAGACACGGAAATTGCCATTCATAAATAAATCTTGTACTTTTTCAGCGTATTGAATATCTTCACAGGCAGCTGTGACAGTAGTCGGGTGTTTTAAGACCACTTCTTCTGCATGACTCGGTCCAGAAAGAACCACTATTCCCTCGATCAAATGAACAGGTAGTTCTTCTCGCATAACTTCAGAAATTCGTTTTAAAGAATCGGGTTCAATTCCTTTAGATACATGAACGAAAAGAATCGGTTCTTGAATCCACTCTTTTACATTACGACAAACTTCACGAATACCTTTTGTAGGAACAGCCATCACGATGGTTTTCCCGTGAGTGGCTGCTTCTTTTAAAGATGACGTGGCTTTTAGTGAAGTTGGTAAGACTGTACCTGGAAGGTATTTTTCATTTGAATGTTGATGATTAATTTCATTCGCTTGGTCCTCACGATGCGACCATAGCAAACAATTGTGTCCATTTTCTGCAAGGACAATACTAAGAGCTGTCCCCCAACTACCGGCACCTAATACAACCACTTTTTCCATGTTTGTAACTCCCTTACTGATACGACTTATGTTCTAGCACGTGTAATAAGGCGAATTGGTGTCCCTTCGAAATCGAAGGATTCACGAATTCGGTTTTCAAGGAATCGTTCATATGAGAAATGCATAATTTCTGGTTCATTTACGAACACCACAAATGTTGGTGGCTTGATCGCGACTTGTGTAGCGTAGTAAATACGCAGACGACGACCTTTGTCTGCAGGGGCAGGGTTACGTGCAACTGAGTCTTCAATTACTTCGTTTAAGACACTTGATGTAACGCGCATCGCGTGGTTTTCACTTACACGATTTATGATTGGTAAAATTGCATGTACACGTTGTTTAGTGACAGCAGAAACGAAAATAATTGGAGCATAATCTAAGAATAAGAAATGCGCTCGAATTAATTTAGTTGTTTTATTCATTGTTTTTTCATCTTTTTCAACTGCATCCCATTTGTTAACCACGATAATGATTGCTTTACCCGCTTCATGCGCGTACCCAGCAATTTTTTTATCTTGCTCTTGAATGCCTTCTTCTGCGTTTATAATAACTAAAACAACATCAGAACGTTCAATTGCTTTTAATGCACGTAGTACACTATATTTTTCAGTGGTTTCGTAAACTTTACCTTTTTTACGCATCCCCGCTGTATCGATGATGACATAAGGTTGATCTTCGTATTCATATTGTGTATCAATCGCATCACGAGTCGTTCCTGCAATTTCACTAACAATGACACGTTCATCACCAAGGAACGAGTTCACTAAAGAAGACTTCCCAACATTAGGACGACCAATTAATGAGAACTTAATGACATTATCAGGATAAATCTCTTCATCTTCATCAGGGAAATTCTTCGCTACCTCATCTAATAAATCTCCAAGACCAAGTCCGTGAGAACCTGAGATTGGGAATGGTTCGCCAAATCCTAATGTATAGAAATCATAAATCATTGGACGCATATCAGGGTTATCAATTTTATTAATTGCTAACACGACAGGTTTTTTAGTTTTATACAAGATTTTTGCTACTTGTTCATCAGCAGATGTGACACCTTCTCGACCATTCGTCAAGAAAATAATAACGTCTGCTTCTTGGATGGCGATTTCAGCTTGAGCACGAATCTGTTCTAAGAAAGGCTCGTCCCCAATGTCAATTCCACCTGTATCAATTATATTAAATTCATGAGTTAACCAATCAGCCGCGCTATATATACGATCACGTGTTATTCCTGGAATATCCTCCACAATGGAAACGCGTTCTCCAACAATTCTATTAAAGATTGTTGATTTTCCTACATTCGGGCGACCAACGATTGCTACTACCGGTTTAGGCATATTTATTTCATCCTTCCAAATTCTTCTCTAAAGTATTATACATAAGAAACACGTAAAACGCCATGTTAGCTCGACATTGGTGCTGGGATAAACGAAGAGAAACCCCTGTTTTTCAGTACCTAGGTGAGGGCTGGAGATGAATGAGTGTCAATTTTCAAACGAAAGTACTTGCAATTAGACAAACTTCACTAACCAAAATAAAGAGATGTAGACTTTGTATATGTCTACATCTCTTTATTATTTACGATTTGCGTATGTATATGTATCAAGTCCACGGAGAGTCAGATAATGATGTAATTCACCTGAAATAATTAATGGAACTTGTTGCAATTCTTGAATCGTGTTTGCACCAAGAGAGACCATTAACATCGTCAAATCTTCATTCATTTCGTGAATTAAATCAATCGTTGCCTGTTCCCCTTCTTCAACTAATGTTTTTAACACTACGCCCGCTATTCCTACAGCAGAGGCACCGAGGGATAGACATTTCACCATATCCAGTGCATGTTGAATTCCTCCAGAAGCTAGCACAGGAATTTTAGAATTCAAGGTAGTTGTTTCAATGAGCGCTGCAGCGGTTGGAACACCCCAGTCATTAAAAAAGGTAAGTTTGCGATGTCGGCGTTCATTTTCAATCGCGGCGAAATTGGTTCCGCCGAAGCCACCCACATCGATAGCCGCTACGTTAATCGATTGAAGTTTCAATGCCGCTTCACGGGAGACCCCAAACCCTGTTTCTTTAACTATAACCGGTACATTCAATTCGTTTACAAGCTGTTCAATTCTAGTAAGTGCCCCTCTAAAATCACGATCCCCTTCAGGCATCGTCAACTCTTGAATGACATTTAGATGGATTTGAAGAGCATTTGCTTCCAACATATCAACGGCTCTTTTTGCTTGGTCTACTGTTGCCTCACTACCTAAATTGGCAAATATCAGTCCGTTCGGATTTTCTTTACGCACCACAGCATATGTGGCAATTTCTTCTGGGTTTTTAATGGCGGCCATTTGAGATCCAACTGCCATTGGAATATTCATTTCACGAGAAATACGAGCTAATTGACTGTTCAACTCAGTCGTTTTAGCCCCTCCTCCACCTGTCATTGCATTAATAAAAAAAGGCGAACCAAAAACGAGTTCGCCAATTTGAGTTTGCAAGGACACTTTATCCCAACTACTATCAGGTAGAGCTTGATGTACAAAACGAATATCATCTAACCATGTTGCTCTAGATTGTCCTGTCGACAACGCGTGTTTTATGTGGTCTAATTTTCGTTCAGCTCTAGTCATTGATTTGCTCCATTATTTAAAGTGTTTTAATTTATCTCCAATAACATCACTGATTGAAAAACCTTTAGATTCTTCTGGCATTTCGTAATCAGATCCTGAATATCCTTCTTCTTTTTCAAGTAAGTCTTTGATGCTTAAAGATAATCGTTTATCTTTTCTGTTAACATCTAACACTTTTACTTGTACCTCTTGCCCTTCTTTTAACACTTCATGAGGTGTACCTATATGAGAATGGGCAATTTGTGAAATATGAACAAGTCCTTCAATACCAGGGAATACTTCTACAAATGCGCCGTATGAAACAAGGCGTTTTATGGTACCCGTTTGAACAGAACCTCGTGGTGCTTTATCTTCAATTCCTTCCCATGGTCCAGGAAGTGTATCTTTAATGGATAATGAAATACGTTCGCTATCTCGATCAACAGACAATACTTTCACTTTTACTTCTTGTCCTTCATGAAGTACGTCTGAAACCTGCTCTACATGCTCATGTGATAGTTGAGAGATATGAACAAGTCCATCTACCCCACCTAAGTCTACAAAAGCACCAAAAGCTGCTATACGTTGCACAGTACCTGTTAATTCATCGCCCGCATGAATATGATCAAGCGTATCTTTCTTGTTCAACTCTTTTTCAGCTTCTACTACTGCACGATGAGATAAGATGAGTCGGTTTTTATCTTTTTCCATTTCAACTATAATAAATGTTAATACTTTTCCTTTGTAATCTTCGAAAGATTCAACAAAGTGATCTTCAACTAATGAAGCCGGAACAAAGCCGCGTAAGCCAAGGTCAACTACAAGTCCACCCTTTACTACGTCTTTTACTTCTGCTTCAATAATTTCTCCGCTATGAAACTTTTGTTCTAACGAATCCCAAGCTTCAGCGGCATCAACTTTACGTTTTGACAACACAAATTTGTCGTCTTCTACTTTTGTAATAATTAAGTTTAATTCGTCACCGATGGAAACGACGTCAGAAGCTTTTTCAATGTGCAAGCTTGACAGTTCACTAATCGGGATTATTCCATCAAACGGTGCACCTTCAATTGTGACAGTAACTGCCTTATCCTCAACTTGGGCAACCGTACCTTTTACAAGATTTCCTTCACGGAAGTCCTGGTTTTCCTGCAAGTTCATTTCCTCAGACATATAGCATCCTCCTTCACAACGTTCCAATCTTTATTTTATGCGAATTCTCTAATAAAAACAAAAATTTACCCTTTAAATATAGAAAAAAACTAAATTTTAAGATTTATTGGCATCTAATAATTTTTGAATATGATTCATAATGATTAACGTAACTTCATCAGCAGACGCTTTTCGATCACGATATGGTTGCATTAAAATTGGTTCGCCATAAACCACTTTCAACGGTTTGAATGGCTTATAAGGTCCGATGATGGCACACGGAACAACATCAGCTTCACCTTTCAATGCAAAAAAACCAGCTCCAGAGAAGCCTTTCCCAAGTTTACCATCCTTACTACGAGTACCTTCCGGGAAAAGACCCATGACATCCCCGTTTTTTAATAAGGCTAATGCTTTTCTTAACGCTTCACGGTCACTTAATCCTCTTTTAACCGGAAATGCATTTAATTTCGGCAAAAGTGGTTTTAAAATCGGCATATTAAAAAGCTCTTCTTTGGCCATAAAATGAACCGGTCTTGGAGCAGTTATTCCAACAACTGGAGGATCAAGGGCATCGATATGATTCGAGCAGATTAATACTCCGCCTGTTTTCGGAAAATGTTCTAATCCTCTTATGTCGAAACGATAAATTGGTTTTAATGTAGTCCAAACAAGGGATTTCGTAAATTGGTACATGTTCATTTAGCTCATCCTTTCTTTCGCTAATTGAATAATGTGATTAGCTGCTTCGCTTATTGATAAATTCGTGGTATCTAAGTAAATTGCATCTTGTGCCTGAATAAGAGGAGATGCTTGTCGTTCGCTATCCATTTTATCACGTTCTGCAATTTCTTTTTTCAGTTGATTTACATCAGAATCAATTCCACGGCGTTCATTATCCAACTGACGGCGTTTTGCTCGTTCATCAACTGTTGCAGACATAAAGACTTTTAATTGGGCATTGACTAATACATGCGTGCCGATGTCGCGACCATCCATCACCACACCACCACTTTCAGCCATTTTTAATTGTCTTTTCACCATTTCTTCTCGCAAACTTGCGTGTGATGCAACAGCAGATACAGAAGATGTCACAAGGGTAGAACGAATAGCATCTGACACATCATCTCCATCTAGCAAAACAAGTTGTCCTTCATTTGACGGTTTTAGCTCAATTAGGGTTTCTAGAAGTAACTGTGTTAAAGCCTCTTCATTTTCTAAATCTATGTGACGTTCAAGTGCTTTATACGTAATTCCTCGATACATAGCTCCAGTATCAATATATGTAAAACCAAGTTCTTCAGCCGCTAATTTCGCAATTGTGCTTTTTCCTGCAGCAGCTGGTCCATCAATCGCTATTTGTATACTGTTTTTCACATCATCAACTCCTAAACTTTCTCACACATATTGTAACACAGGAGATAAAAAAAAAGCCCACTGGCGTGAGCTTTCGTGAAGGTTGAGATATTTTTGGTTTCGATGAAACTTTGGTGATTTGGATGCAGCTATCGAAAATTCAGCTAAATTTAATTCAACATTTCAGACTTCAACACTTCATGCGTTTCGGTATCAACTAAAATTCTAAACGTGTGACTTTCATCTTTACTTTCTTTTAAGACCATAATTTCGTAACAAAGACGTTGTTGTAGAAGGTCATTTTCTGTATACGCTAATACTTCACTTTCAATGGTTACTTGATCCGTAAAATATTCTTTCCAATCTACAGGTACTAATTTTTGTTTAGGCAACGTCTCTTTTTGGATATATTCCATTGTGTTTACACCTAGAATTTCTCCATCATCTTTAGCCAGTTTTAATTGAATTGCGTCAGCATAAATTCGAGCCTCATTCACTGGATCTACTCGCACGAATACAACATGCCAAACTAAATGATTTTCGCGTGTTTCCACGAGTACCACATCTTCAAATCCAAATGACTTAACTGCTTTTTCCGCCTTTTCTTTCATTTGTTCCTGAGTTATCCGGTCCTTCCCAATTGGACGTTCGATTAACATGGATAACAGATGTCCACCTTTTTCGGTGTAATCCGTGTAACCAGTTCGAATGCCCTCGTTGAATGAGATGTGGTAAAACGGATAAGATGCTCCTGGTTTACTAGAAGACGTTACGATTTTAGCATTTTTAAACTTTGGAAACATTTCTTTCATTTTTTTCACAACTTGTTGTTCCGTTACTGGTTTATCTTTAATCGATTTTAAATCCTTTTTCTTTTGATTATCCGATTCACTTGCGGTTAGAGGGAAATCGCTTTCTGAATATCCTTTAACCGTAGTTGACATTTTTGTCCACTGTTCAGATGGTTGAGCTGCTTTAATTTCTTTTTGCCATTCTGAGAAAGACTGTTGTTTCGCTAGTAATTCTGTTGAGGCATTCTGCCATTCATATGAAAATTCATCTAAATTTGCTGCAACATTTGTTGTCACGGTTAACCATTTTTCCTCTGGCACTTTACCTTGACTCTTTAATTTTGCGTAATCTCCAAGTCGTCCTAAGTAATTCATCCATTCATTCGAAAAATCTTGTTGCAATGGAAGTGAAGAAATATCACTTTTGATTTCTGAAGACAGTCTCCAAATATCTTCAAGAGGTTCTGCTTGAGCTACAGGATCCTTAAAAACAGTTGCACTTTGAACAGATTTTTGTAATTCACTTAGTTTTTCTGAAGCTTCCGTCATTCGATTCGTATATTGAGCTCTCAAGTCATTTTCTAACGCTCGTTCATTTTGTTTTGATGTAAACAAAAAGACACCCATAATGATTAAACCAACCGCTAATAAACTTGTTATAACCTTCATGTTATTCCTCCTCATTCGGCGAATATGTGTTTCCCAATTGTTTTGATTTGTGCTCGTGTCCAAATCCATTTGCTGGTAGCTGTCTCAGGGTTGAAATAGTAAATCGCATTTTCAGTAGGGTCCCAACCATTTATGGCATCTAGAACAGCTTCTTTAGCGCGAGCGTTTGGTGTTAGCCAAATTTGTCCGTCAGCAACTGCTGTAAAAGCTAAAGGTTGGAAGATAACTCCACTTATTGTGTTAGGGAACTCAGAATCTTCAATACGATTTATAATGACTGCTGCAACTGCAACTTGTCCCTCATATGGTTCTCCGCGCGCTTCTCCGTAGACTGCATTTGCCATCAGTTGCAAATCCTGTTCAGAATATTTAGCTGGAAGTTGGACTTGCTCGGGTTGTTTGGCCCCTTGGTTTGTCCCTTTCTTTACTTGTTGTTCTAAAGGAATACCACCATAGTGTGTAAATTGGTTCCCTTTTTTCAATTGATTTTGAACAAACTCTTTATGATAGGTTGAAACATTGGCAAGTTTTGTTTTTGTTTTCTGTCCAGCCACTCCGTCGATAGGTAAACCGAATTGATCTTGGAAATTACGCAAAGCCCAGTAAGTACCGTATCCAAATTTACCGTCTATCTTATTTTTGTAAAGACCGATATATTGTAATCGTGACTGTAGTTCAATTACATCATCTCCATAAGCACCACGTTCAATCACTTGTCCAGAAAATGCTTCAGATTGTTGTGGAGTACTCAAAGATAGTGTTAACAAACATAAAGTAACAAACCAAATTAACCATTTATTTTTTCGCATAAACATTTCTCCTTTTTTTTAGAATGAGGAATTTAAAGAAATTTATACAAAAAAAAATAAAACCAATGTAATTTAATTGGTTTTATTACAATTCACGTATCTCATCCCGTGTATGAAAATGTTGAATGGTTAATAAATGGGCTTGTTTTACTTTCGTTAAACATAACCACCATAAGAAAAGCATAAAAGGAATCATAAAATACAACCAAATTCCTTCTATAGCTAAAATTCCGTTATATATCATGTGTAAACTTAATGGAGCGAGCAATGCAATGAATAGTAACGGTTTTGAAGAGGTACTTACGGCAAACTTTGCACGTCCTAGATAATAGCCCATAACTACTCCAAATATAGCATGGCTTGAAACAGGCAATAAAGCACGTAAGAATGCCGTATCTAAGCCGTATGTAAATAAGTATAAAATGTTTTCTACCGTTGCAAATCCTAAAGAAACACTTGCGCCATAAAGAATACCATCATAAGGATCTTCAAAATCAACATGTTGGTAAATCACCAATATTAAAACGAGCCATTTGAAAAACTCTTCTAGTGCACTTGTAAATAAGACATTTGATATAAATGATGACTGAAAAATGTTTTCGAATTCAAACACATGTTGAATGAAGAGGATAGGGAAGGTTAAAATAGCACCATATATAAATGTATGGAACAATGACCGTGAAGGCTCTGAAGATATTTGATTACGCAAATAAAAATAACTAAATAAAGCAAGCCCTGGAGCGATTGCGACAGATAGTAAAATTATCAAGTTGCGCTCGCCTCCTTTTAGTAGATTAATTATATCATTTTATAACGATTGATGAATGAATGGATGGAGGAATATTAAAATGAAAAAAATAGTCGTCATACATACAGGTGGAACGATTTCTATGCATGTTCATAGTGAATCAGGTGCAGTCGTCACAGGAGATTCAAATCCCTTAACTGCCGAAATTGATAAATTAATGGAATATGCGGATATCCATGAAATTGAAGCATTCAATTTCCCTTCTCCTCACATAACGCCTAAAGAAATGCTAGCGATCAAAGAAATCATTGAACAGCAAATAGCTGGTAAAGAAGTTGAAGGTTTTGTCATTACTCATGGTACAGATACCTTAGAAGAAACGGCTTATTTTCTGGATTTAACTATAAAAAGCGATATCCCGATTATTTTAACTGGCGCCATGCGCTCGTCAAATGAAATTGGCTCTGACGGCGTTTATAACTTGTTATCAGCAGTAAGAGTGGCTAGCGCTCCAGATGCTTTCGGGAAAGGCGTTCTCGTGGTGATGAACGATGAAATACACACCGCACAAAATGTCACGAAAACTTCCACTAGTAATGTCTCTACATTCCAAAGTCCTCAATATGGGCCGATTGGATTGATAACAAAACCCGGCGTTCATTTCCACCATACACCAATCAGACGTGATACGTTTGAATTGAAAACAATCAGTAAAAGAGTCGCTTTGTTAAAAGTCTATGCGGGCATGGAAGAAGACTTGCTAATGCATGTTGCAAATGCCGGATATGACGGAGTTGTCTTGGAAGGATTAGGTCAAGGAAATGTGCCACCTTCAATCGTGCCTGGCATTCAACAATTAATTAAGCAACATATTCCAGTCGTTTTAGTATCTAGATGTTATAACGGCATTGCTCAACCCGTTTATGGCTATGAAGGCGGAGGGAAAATGCTCGAAGATATGGGTGTTTTATTTGCTCATGGATTAAGTGGTCAAAAGGCAAGAATTAAGTTGTTAATTGGACTTTCTGATGTCCACCTTGTTCGTCCCCTTTCAAGCTGGTTTGGGTACTAATCTAAAAACAGAGATATTGTCGATTTCCGTTACGGGCGGAAGCTTTCCGCGGGCATTGCCTCAGCCTCCTCGACGAGCAAGAACCATCTGCTCCTGCGGTTACTCGTCGCAAACAAGTTGGGCAATTTTTTTTGCACAACTTGTTGTCTGCGGGGTCTTCCGCTCATGCTTTTCCCGCCGGAGTCGCCGCCCTTCACTCCAATCAAATTAGCGAATTCTTAACTAACTCAAAGTAATATAATTCAAATATTCGTGTATCATTCATCAAAAGGCATTTATAAAATTGACTCTAATCTTTTTTAAAAAAAGGTTTTGATAAACAACTCTATTGATTTCCAATACAGCGTTCTTACATGTTACTTTCGTGAGAAATAAGAGAAATAAGAAAACAGGTGGAGAAAAACGAGTCGTTTTTCTCCACCTGTTTTATGTTAGGACTTATTAGTTAGCCCATTCTTTTTTACAATTGCATCTGCAATTAACTCACCATGAAAGCGGCCATTTTCAATGAAAATTTCATTGGCATTATTGCCAGCTGCTAAAACTCCCGCAATATATAAGTTTTCTAGGTTTGATTCCATTGTTACTTCGTTTAACATGGGTCTCCCAGATGCTTCATCGATTTCAACACCCATATCTCGTAAGAACTCATGGTCCGGGTGATAACCAATCATTGCAAAGACAAAATCATTCTTTAAGGCTATCACTTGATCATGCTGACGAATCTGCACTTCTTCTTGTGATATTTCTTCTACTTGCGATTCAAAAAGCATCGTAATTTCACCGTTACGAGCTAATCCTTCAAACTCTGGTAAAATCCATGGCTTAATGCTACTAGAGTAAGTACTGCCTCTATAAACGACCGTTACTCTTGCTCCTGCCTTATGCAATTCAAGGGCGGCATCAATACTCGAGTTTTTGCCACCTATCACCACGACATCCGTATCGAAATATGAGTGACCTTCTTTGAAATAGTGGCTGACTTTTGGTAAATCTTCACCTGGAATACCTAATAGGTTTGGATGATCATAATAACCGGTTGCGATCACAACAATTGGCGTATTATACGTAGCTTTTGATGTAAATACGTTAAACACATCTTGTTTTTTCTCCACTCGTTCTACCGTTTCAAATTTGTGCACGTGTAACTTTTTCAATTTCACTACTTCACGATAATAAACTAAGGCTTGATTACGTTTCGGTTTGCGTCCTTCAATAATAAAGGGGACGTCCCCGATTGCTAATTTTTCACTCGTACTGAAAAAAGTTTGATGCGTCGGGTATTTATAAATTGCTTCTACGACGTTACCTTTTTCGATAATAATGGGTGACAGACCAATAGTCTGTAAAGATATCGCTGCAGCTAGACCACAAGGACCTCCACCAACAATAATTGCATCTACATTTTTCAACATACTACACTTCCTCTATATAAAAAATCTCCTATCTTATGATAGGAGAACCGAAAGAACTATACAACTAATTGGCATATGTTTTTTCTTCTACCCACTTATCCCATTCATCCATACTAGTTCCAATCATGTTTTGTTGATAATTTTCTTTTTCTTCAGTGGACATTGAATCAATACCAAATCCACCAAGGCCAACTATTAAATTGCTAAACGTTTTTTCTAGAGACTTGGTTAAATCGAGTGTGGGATGTAAATTGCTTACCATTGTACATGACATAAACAAAAAACGAGGATTCACAGTTTGGATGACCACATCAATATCATTTTCTTTTATACTACTACCTAAATAAATGACCTCGTACCCTTTTCGTCTCATGTATAAAGTGAAGATTAACAAACCTAATTCATGCCATTCTCCAGGTCCACATACCGCAATGACTTTTGGCAAAATGCCATTGTGTGGATACGCGTGCATAACTGCACCGATTCGAGAACGTAAAATAGCCGTAGCAAAATGCTCATGAGCGGTTGTAATCTTTCCTTCTTCCCAGAGTCTCCCCACTTGAACCAACAATGGAGCTAAAATATCTATAAACACTTTATCCATCGTGTAAATAGTAAAAGCTTCATCCATATATGTCTGTGCCGAACGTTCATCAAAACGAAGGAATGCTTCTAAGATACTTTGTTGAAGTTGTGTTACACGATTTTCTAATTGAGGAGCTAGTGGCTGGATTACATCTTGAGATTCTTGTTCTAAAAGCGATACCGCTTGGCTAATTGTAAAGCCATCACTTACTTTTTGGACAAGCCATTTTAGTTTGCGGACATGGTTATCTGAATATAACCGGTGACCCGCTTCATTTCGAATGGGGGCAATCATTTGGTACCGTCTTTCCCAAGCCCGAATCGTGCCTGGCAATATGCCAACCATTGTTGAAACTGCTTTCATATTGTATTTACCTTGGTTGTTTAGATCGTTTTGCATGCCATCTTCCTCCAATAGCGTCACATGTTCTGTGGTCTCAGTATAGGAAAATTAGTGTGCATTGTAAACGTTGTGTATGTTTTATCGAACATTTGTAGAACTTTTGTGTTTAATCGACAAGATATGACACTCGGCCGGAGCACCTAATCTTAAAGGGATAAATGTTGTCCCGTATCCATTACTTATTAATGTAACTTCATTCTGTCCTTTTATTAGTGCACCTTTTTGATAATACCCCCATTTTCCAAAGCGGATTTGACCACCATGTGTGTGACCTGCCAATAAGACATCTGAATTGAAGCGCTTCTTAACTTTGTCAAAGACAAACGGTGTGTGTGAAATGAATACGATGGGTTCATTTTCTGGGACATTTGCAAAACTTTTTTGTATGTCTGCACGACCTGAAGAGACATCTTCAAGTCCAATTATCCAAACCTTCTGCTTAGAGTGTTCGATGCAAATTGATTGGTTCTCGAGGATGATACCACCAAATTTTTGAATATATGTTCGAATATGTTGAGCTCCAACTTCACGATCATTGTTTCCCCATACATAATAGATCGGTCCGATTTTAGCGAGGGCTTTAATATTTTCTTCTACTCTATTTAACGGAACGCCTCTTTCAGCTAGATCTCCGCCAATAATGACCGCTTGAATAGTAGTATCAATTTTATCAAGTAAGCGTTTTGTTATTTTTCGGCGATGAATATCAGAAATAAAAAATACATTAAAAGGTGTTTCACCTGCATAATTTACTAACTCTAAGTCGTGGTGACGCACATTAATCTCAAATGCTTTCTTCAACATGAGGAGAGGTACGATTAGAACTACACCTATAATACTTGCCAAATAGCGCATTTCTTCACCTCTTTATCAAAAATAAAAAGAGGAGGGTTGCCCCGCCCCTTTCTTTTTATTGTGTCCAAGAATTAATCTTCTTGTATATCAAGAACTCGGAAGCCAGATTTATCTAGCTCCTTTAAGAATTTTTGAACATTGTCACGTTTTTCGATTTTCAAAACGATACGGCGTAATAATTTATCTGTCTCATCGAAAGTAACGAGTGAAATAACAGATTCATGAAACTTTTGGATGATATCTCCCACTCGAGCAATTCGCCCCTCTGTTTCGACAGATGTAAACGATATACGAATCCCCGGTTTATCCATTCCAAATGCGCCTCTGAATTGTTCCATCGTGTCATAGCGAGTGACTAAACCTAAAAACTTACCTTCTTCAACAACTGCAATTATTGGAAAGTTATTAAGTTGAATTAATGAATTTTCAAAAACGTCATCGATTGATAAGTAAATATCTTCCCGTGACACAACATCTAGTAAAGACGTAGTCGTTAGGAATTCTTCTTTACTCAATCCACTAAAATAAAAAGCTCGGTACGCTATGTAGCGGTTCAATATGCCTTTATATACGCCTTTGTCTAAAACTGGTAGTGCATCGATTGAATTTTTCTCTAAAACTTCCAGCGCCGTTTGCACTGACTCAGTTGATTGAATCGAAATACACTTTTCTTTAGGAATCATTACACTTTTTGCAAACATACTGTCACCTCATTCTTTCTTTTAATAGTAACCTATTCTATATAATTCCCTCTTATCCTCTTTCTCAATCAATTTTTACGGCAGAATTAATGTTTGGCCAGTTGATATTGAATTTGAAGATAAGCCATTTGCTGATTTAATTTTTTCCACTGCGTCAGGAGAATTATAGTAGTTCATGGCAATACGATAGAGTGTCTCACCAGGCTGTACAATATGTGTTTTCCCGCTTGATGGTTCTTCAACAGGCTCTTCTATCGGTTGTTCTACTGGTTTTTCTTCAACTGGTGCTTCAACTGGTGCTTCTTCTACAGGTTCTTCAACAGGCTTTTCTTCTACTGGCTGTTCTTCAGGTTCAGTAGATTCAACAGGCGTTTCGGTATCTGTATTTTCTTCAGAATCAGGAGCAGTATTTTCACCATCTGTTTCAGTCGTTGTATCTTCATCATTTTGTTCGTATTGAACTTCACTGTTGTCATAAACTGTGGTTTCATTTGCGTTGGGCTGATAAAAAGCAAATACGTAAATTAAGAATGATACCGGAATCAGAATAAAGAAAAAGAACAATATTGGTAATAATAAATTACGTTTCTGTTTCGTTTTCTTAGGAGCAGCCGCTGTGGAACGTCTTGAAGTTCGGGTATTTGGCTTTGGCTCTTCATCATTTATTTTAATTGGTTTTCGATACTCTTCAATTTTATTTTGATAATCATCGTTATTCATTGTAGTAAACTCCTATTCTACGTTTCGTCTCTGTTTATTATGACGAAAATTAGCGAAAAAGTAAAACAAACATCTAATCTATTATCTGAAATAGAGACAATAATCGTTTTTCCCATGTCTGCAATTTTAAATTCGTTGAGTTTTCTTTCGAAGATTCAACTATTTCGTCTATATGTAAACCACATTTCGAACAACAATTATGGGGTTTCGAATTAATTTCCTGACCAAAAAACTGAACAATTTGCATACGGATACATAACGAATTTTTTAAGATATCTTTGATTTGATAAATTTGTTCTATTTTTTGCTGTCTCAGTTTTTGCAAGATCATGATTGTCTCTTCTTGCGTTCTTTTAGATAACCAATAGGATAAGATTCGAACATGAGTTTCCGTCAATAAGCTTTGAGTTACGATTTGATTAGGATGTAAGCCGCTTCTTATTGCCTGATCAAATACTTTTACGTGTGCTTCGTCAGGAAAATCATTCGTGGCAACGAAAATCGAAAGTTCTTCATCATCCTTTGTATAAAAAAGAGTTGCAAGTGAATCAGCCCCGTCTCTTCCTGCCCTTCCAATTTCCTGTGCATAATTGGCGACCGAAGATGGAAAATGATCATGAATAACTTGACGCACATCATTTTTATGGACACCCATTCCGAATGCATTTGTTGCACATACCCAATCAATTTCCTTATTCAAAAATTGTTGTTGGACAAAAATCCGATCCACTTGTTCCATTCCTGCATGATAAGAAGCGATTCGAACTCCCTTGCTAATTAATCTCTGAGCATAGTCATCTGCTTTTTTCCGTGATTGTGTATAAAGAATGCCTGGACCAGTAAAGTCATGTATTTGCTTCGCTATCTGTTCGAATTTTTCTTCCCGTGAATTTACTTCAAGTGCTGCATAGCGAATATTAGGTCGATCAAGAGACTGAATATGATGTGTCGGATTCTGCATATTTAAGTGAGTACCTATATCATCCATCACTTGTTGAGTCGCTGTGGCTGTTAGAGCTAGAATAGGCGGTCGGTCACTATTGTTCAGCCATTCGCCTAAGCGTAAATAATCGGGTCTAAAATCGTAGCCCCACTGCGATATACAATGCGCTTCATCCGCGACAATAAGTGAAATTGGAATGGACTGCAATTTCTCCTTCACTTTTTCTTGCATCACCATTTCAGGCGATAAAAAAATGAACTTATATGTTTGTAATTTATTCAAAAGCGTTTGTTTTTCAGAATGTGTCAAAAATGAGTTAAAGGCAACCACTCGTTTTTCACCCATTTTCTTCAATTGTTCTACTTGATCTTGCATGAGTGCTAGTAATGGAGAAATAATTACTACACTATGCGGTAATACATAACCGGGAAGTTGATAGCAAAGTGATTTCCCCATACCAGTTGGTAAAATTGCCACAACGTCTTCTTCGTTTAAAATGCTTTCTATGATTTCAAGTTGTCCTGGTCTAAATGAAGAATAACCAAATTTCTCTAACAATACATTATGTAGATTGTTGTTGATCAACTAAGTCACCTCCAACGGCCAATAAAAGCCGTAACTGAAAATAGGAATAGGTTGGAAACACTTCTTTTAATGTTCTTAATTTCTTGGTTTGATGATTTTTTATTTGTTGAATGGTTAGTTCAATATCTTCATCGGGAAAAAACATGTGAATTGAAAATAATGGGTCATTCATGGCCATTTCTACAAAATGATCTTCAATTGTACTGGTTTTCAGTTGACGCATTGACGTGATTTGTTCAAATGAATAGCCTTTTTTATAAAAGTCAGCGGTCTTTTTAGCGGAATCAGTCAATGGAGTTGTCGTTTTGATTCCTTCACTCATTACAGGTAACAAAACTAATTTATTATTTATCGAAATTTCATCTAGTATAATATGTAAACTTTCTTGAAAAATAATTTCGAGCTCCATTTGATCTATTTCCAAGACATGTGACAACTGTTGCCATGTTACACCACTTACTTGATAACCAGATAAACGATGACTTAGTATCGTTACATGAAGATCAGTTAATTTAGATGATTGGAAAGCAAATACTAACTCCTGGTAGTACCTTTCAATAAATCCTTCTTTTTTGTAAGACACATCATGTAAAAATTGACGCACCCATTTTTGAATTTTTTCGTCCTTTTGTAAAGGGGCAAATGATAAATCTTTCGCTTTTACATGTGATAGGGTTTGGGTAACTAAAGAAAGACGTTGAAAAAAGATTCGCTCGTTCCCTCTGTATAACCAGCCATTTAAGTGCAAGTCTGGCATTTTCTTTACTATGTTTTTACCTATTTCCGTAATTTGAGGAACGGAGTTTTCATTTACTCGAAGCCAACCTGAATGAATCATCTGTTGAATGATTTGGTCGTAGCTTTGTTTAGTAAGTCTGGGAAACAGTGCAAAAAATTTCGTAAGATGATAACTCTTTACATCTTGAATTGTTTGACCGGATCGTTTCCCTCTAATAAGATGAAAAGGTGCTGAAATGGTCCGTTCTTCCTTCAATCTATCGACCATATGTAAGATGATTTGTTGAAATAGCACTGGAGTTCCTCCAATTATTGAGTATTTAGGTTGAAAAATGAGGAAAACATGATTAGAATAAATACGAAAGCTTTTTCAAGCGAACGGAGATAAGGGAGAGGTTTAACATGGCGAAGTATACCATTGTAGATAAAGATACATGTATCGCTTGTGGCGCTTGTGGCGCTGCAGCACCAGATATTTATGATTATGATGATGAAGGTATTGCCTTTGTTATTTTAGATAATAACATGGGAACAACTGAAGTTCCAGATGAACTCGAAGAAGACATGCAAGATGCATTCGAGGGATGTCCAACGGATTCAATCAAAGTTTCTGAAGAATCATTTGACGGAGATGCATTAAAATACGAATAAAAAAAAACTGCGAATTTAATTCGCAGTTTTTTTGTACAAATTTTTGAAGTTTGGATTTGTAGTTGAAAAGACAATTACTCTAAGTATTCTTCTAAAGTTACTACATCAAATAGTCCACTCTCTTTTAAAAACTGAGATATTAAATACACGTGGGCTGAACCTATTATTAAAAGAGTTTTATCAGATGAAGAATTTGTGATTTCAGCAAGATTAGAATAGAGAATCAGATTCCGTTGATACCACCATCGAACCCAATCTATACCGACGTATTCAACACCCTTTCCAATGCGGGCGATTTGCATATACATTTCATGCTGCTTCTTTATAAAATTCTCTTCATTATAATTACATATCAATTCAAAAACACTTTTATCCTCTAGACTCAACTGAAGTTTAGAGCGATACTCTTCATCAATAAAACGGGATAGGTCGGGTTGTTCAATTTTTGCCCAATCAAGAACTTGGCTGATCGCTCTATTCCCTACGCTTTCCATCCAGTCAACAGCGTAAATGTTTTTGTGTTTTAATTCAGCAGCCGTTCGAAAACCAAACTGATGTATTTCATCTATTTTTAATTCTAGTTGCCCATTTATGTATTGTTGATATTCTTCATTTAACAAGTTATCTTTTTCTTTTACAACTTCAAAAGCAATTTTCGTTGGGTTATAGTTCTTTAAGACATTAACAATTTTTCTTATTTCCTCTTGCCTTTTGGGTGATAGAAGGTTATCAAACTCAACACGATGTAAGTCTGATGTATATCGCATATGAAATGTTCCAAGCACCATTACCATTGGTTTCTTATTTAACTTATCCATCAAGTAATCCCCTCTTTCTTCTATGGTGAACGATCTTCCACGACTGTTAATCAGTTAGCTGATCAACAGTCGTTTTCATAATTTCATTAATTTTTGATGCTTAAGTAGCTGACATTTCTAATTGGGTTTTCAAAATTTCGAGACTTTCTTCATAAAATCGTCCAAAACATCTGCGATTAGCATAGAGAAGTGAATTCCTGATGTTAAAGATACTTCTCCATTCGAATATCAGTCCACATTTTATCTTGCCAAAATGTGAAATTGTCAATATTACCGATTACTTTGTAACCGAGTTTATGATAGAGCTTTTGGGCCTGAGTGTTAAATTCAAAGACGCCTAATTCAATGCGATTATGCCCATGCGCCATAATCTGATTTTCTAAATATTGGATTGCCATAAACCCAATCCCTTTTCCCCGTCCTTCATTCTCACCTATTGTAACTCCTATCCAGGCAGTCCCACTCTCTTTTTTGTAGAGGTGGCCCGGATCGACCATATAGTTCATTTCACCAATTAATTGGTCATTGAGATAGATAAGATAGATGTGATGGTGTTCCAGTCGGTTAGTTAAATCAGTTAGGGTCATATTATCTCTTCGTTCCAATTCCGCTTTGTTTTTATTAGGACGAGTTAAAGGAATTAAGTATGGATCGTTATCCCACTTATTAAATGCCTCTACATGACTTGAAGTAGGGTTAGTTAATTTAACAAATTGAGTCGTCATTATATTCTCTCCTATCCAATACATTTCATTTTAGCAGTCGTTTTGTTTTTAAAATGTCTTGATTAATTTAGGCAGGTCAACTGCCAAACTTCTCATCTAGTTTTAATTTCCGAAATATAATGTAAAGCCTATTATCATTTTAGATCTTACTACTTAAAAACACAAAAAGACCTGATTCGCATTTACGGCGAACCAGGTCTTTATTATTAAACTATGATTCTATTTAAGAGAATATCGCTCGCTGTTTATCTAACCACGATTTCATTGTTTTGAACAATAAAATGACCACAGCAGATAGCAATAGACCTTTAATTAAATTAAATGGCAATATACCTAGTAAGATTGTATTACTTAAAGCAGTTCCAGTCATTGCAGGCATATTTAAGAAATATGTGTACATCGGTAAAAATACGGCATAATTTAGGACGCTCATTCCGATAGCCATTGTGAAAACTCCTGCAATTAAGCCAAACGTTAAGCCTTTTGTCGTTGATATTTTACGATATACCATATAAACAGGTAGCATAAATAATACGCTTGTAGCGAAATTCGCCATTTCCCCTACCGGTACTCCTGTTGGACTTCCACTAAACATCCAGTACAAAACATTTTTAAAAAGCGCAACTAAAATCCCAGCGATAGGACCCATTGTGATAGCAGCAATAAGTGCAGGCACATCGCTAAAGTCGACTTTCAAAAAGGCTGGTAACGCTGGTAATGGAAAATTAAATAGCATTAAAACAAATGAAATACTACTCAACATCGCAACTGCGATCATAATACGCAATTTGTTGTTCTTCATATGACTCTCTCCCTTTGTCGATTCACTCCACAAGAAGAAAAGTTTGTTCGTTCAAGCCCCATCAAAAAACCCATAAGCCGTTATCGCTTAGAGGAGTAGAAAGGCGCACTAAAATAGGCGTCTCGTTAAATGACAGAACGAAAAACGACCGCACCTTCACCTTCTCCCATCCAGACTATACTGTCGGCTTTGGAATCACACCAAATCCTGCCTTGCGGCTCGCGGGCTATGAAGAATTTCTTCAATTACCGCCGATCGGGAATTTCACCCTGCCCCGAAGATGAATCATTATTAAGTTACATTCTATACTATAAGAAAAAAAGAAACATTTGTAAACTACTTGAGCCTACAAATGAATCTTTTTATTGCCAACTATATTTATTTAGTCCTACTGGTTGTTCAATTGGTTGAGTAAGATTAATACCGTTCCACTGTTCTTCAACAATATTATCTAATTGAATTTGGACATCGAAGGTAGCTCCAGTTAAAACGAAACTTTCAATCATTTGAGCTGTCTGTTCTTGTGATAACGAATCTAACTCAAGAGGTTCACTGAACTTAATATGAGATACACCTTGAATTTCTTCAACTGTATAACTAACTGACCTTGGAACCACGTTTGTAAAGAAATCATTTGGAGACGTTTTTAATGCCGCTAATGCTTCCGAAACAGTGTTGAATGGTTCATTTAAACTTGGCACCATGTAAACCTGACCCGTTGGATCTGTGTAAGGATAGACCGCCGTTTTGTACAATCCATTCGTAAGAACCGTCGGTGTTTTCTGACCGACTTGATCAAATTCGGCTTGACTGCCATCTTCATTTTGATGATTGATTTGTGTAAAACCTTCAAAAGTGAACTGAAGTGATAAATCATAAACATAAAGAGCTGCACTTGCAAGGTCATAATCATGTTCTTGTGGTAATCGGTGAACAAGTTGCTCTTGGTCCATTTCAAACGTTCCCTTATATGGGTGATAATCCGTAAAACCAAGTTCTTCCTCATTGATATCAGCCGCATATTGCTCATATAATTGCAGCGTATTTGGCGTTTGATTCCCAAAATCTTGTTGAATTTGATCATTTGGAATTAAGAAAGTAACGGGAACAACGAGTGCATCTTGAGAAACTAAACCTATTTTAAAAACGGTATGATTTTCTACATCACTTAAATAGGCAGAAGTTAATACTGATTCAACTGGCGCTTCTGTAGATTTAGCCATCTCAGACTCAGTAGTTTGTTCTTCTGACTCACTATTGAAAGTAACGGAGCCATCCGATGATTCATCAGTAGCTTCTTCAGTAATGGCTTCTTCACTTGTCACACTATCCATTTCAGCTGAACTTTTACTCTCTGAACTACTGTCAAATGCGTTTTGAAGTTGGCTGTTAGGCTGATTGATTAGTGTTGCACCTAATAGGGTCAACGTAATTAAGGCAGCAACTGCTACAGCTGGTGGAATCCAAATTTTTCGTTTCTTTTGGGTATCTTCTGCAAGTCTCGGATCTTGTTGTAATCGTTTTAACACTTCGTCTTTAGAACGAGTATCTTGAAGTTTGGGCACTTGGCTAAGTAACTGATCGATTTCTTGTTCACTCCATTTATTGTTGCTCATCGTGAACTTGCCTCCTATCCGAATGCCCAGTTAAGCGATCCCGAAGTTTATGAATTGCTCGGTGTTGAGTGGTCTTGACTTTACCTTCCGTCCATCCAAGAATTTGCGCAGTCTCAGAAATGGATAAATCTTGGAAGTATCGCATAATAACAACCATTTTTTGATCGCCTGTACATTCATCTAACGCGTTTAATAATTGTTTCATTTCATCATTCATTTCAGCTAATTCTTCTGGAAGAGCTTCTGTGGATCTTAATTCTTGCTTCTCCCAATCAAAAAAGTCGAATGCATGTCGTTTACGTACCGAAGATTTCCTAAAGTGATCAATTGCTACATTTTTAGCAATTGAAAATAACCATGTCTTTTCAGAGCTTTTGCCTTCAAAACGGCTGAACGCTTTTAACACTCTTACATATACTTCATGCATTAAATCTTCGGCTGTTTGTTTATTCTTCACCATGTACAACAAGAATTGAAACACATCTTGATGGTACTGGTCATAAAGCCTGTGAAAAACGGAGTCATTCATAAACTCCCCCCGTTCTTTAAAGTAGTCGTTTCAGTCTTCAATAAAGTTACAACTTTTTAATGGGTAACGTAAAGGTAAATTTGGTTCCGACATTTTCTTCACTTTTAACAGTAATCCCGCCATCATGGGCTTCCACCATATTTTTGGCAATTGCTAATCCTAAGCCTGTTCCACCTTTACCTCTTGTTCTAGATTTATCCGCTTTATAAAAACGTTCAAATACAAAAGGTAAATCTTCAGTAGGAATTCCTGACCCCGTATCTTCAACACTTATTTTGACGAATGCATTGTGTTGTTCGACACGAACCGAAACATTTCCTTCATTTGAAGTATGGCGAATTGCGTTATCAATTAAATTGGTTAACACTTGCTCAATTCGATCTTCGTCTATCTCAGCAGTTAACTCTGGAGAAACGGACGTTATAAATTTCAATTCCACATGCGATTCTCTCGCAACTTGAGCAAATTTTTGAGTGATTCGTTCTAGTACTTGAGCAATTGCTACATTTTCTTTATACAACCGCATTCGACCTGATTCCATTCGTGCTAAATCAAGTAAATCAGTAACTAAACGTCCCATACGTTTCGATTCTTCATAAATAATTTTAATCATTTCATCTCGTTCTTCATCGGTTGACACGACATCATCAATTATAGCTTCGCTGTAGCCTTGTAACATGACTATAGGGGTTCTCAGTTCATGAGATACATTTGCGATAAAATCAGAGCGCAATCGATCCAGACGATGCTGTTCAGTCATATCTCGGAGTACGGCAACTGCTCCTCGAATTGAATCTCCACTGTATAAAGGACTAAATGTAATAGCGTAATAACTGCCTTCCATTTCCAGCTCTTCATTAATTTCTTCTTCTAAATGAAGTACATGGTCGAGCATATGATCCATTTCAATCGGAATGGGTTGTCCTTTGTTCGTGCCAATTCGGAAAAACCATTTTTGCAACAATTTTTCGGCTTGCGGGTTGCTGAGTAAAATCGTATGGTCTCGGTTAAATGTAATAACAGCATCTGTCATTGACGTTAATATGCTTGATAACTGCTCTTTTTCTTGATTTATTACTTCTAAATGATGTTTTAGTTGACGACCCATTTGGTTAAATGCTGTAGCTAATTGACCAATCTCATCATTTTGAAGGGTAGGTAATTTTGTATCAAAGTTCCCCTTAGATAATTCAAATGCAGCTTCACGCATTTTTCGTAGCGGAGATGTAATTCGAGTTGATAAGAAAAAGGCAAAAAACGTCGTTAACATGAATGCAATGAATGCTGATAAAAAGACGATGTTTGTCGTTTCCTTTGTTGTTTCGTGAATGACATCCAAACTTTGATAAATGAATACTGCACCATGCAAATCATTTTCAATATTCAATGGAGATGCTAGGACAATATAAGACTCCATTTGATTTTCACTTCCGAGAGAAGGTAAAATCATTTCTTTTAAAATAGGTTGAGAGGATTCAAAGACTTTACCAAGAGTTGCATCATTCATGATGCGTTCTTTTATTTTTTCTTCATTTTCACCTTCATGCAATGTTAAAGAAACCTCACGAGGCTCTTTCGCAATAAGTGCATTGGTCTCAGGACCTAAAATATCAGAAATAATGTACATTGCAGAATCCACTTCTTCATGTTCATTCACTATTCGCGCAATTGTACTCGCTTCTTTGCGTAACGAGGCTTCAGCTTGTTGGCTATGATAATTCCCTAAAAACTCAAGCATCAAAATTGTAATGATAAACAGCACAAACGAAACGAGAAGCAGTATGGTTACCCATAGCTTCCCGACGACGCTGTTCCATATTCTATTCATTGCCTATCTCGAATTTATATCCTACGCCCCATACAGTCACAATCATTTTAGCGGCTTTTTCGGATACACGATTTAGTTTTTCACGCAATCGTTTGACATGTGTATCAACAGTACGTAAATCTCCAAAGAAATCGTAATGCCATACTTCTTTTAGCAATTGCTCACGATCAAACACTTTATCAGGAGCTTTTGCTAAAAAGTAAAGGAGTTCATATTCTTTAGGTGTTAAATTTACTTCTGTTCCATCAGCAGTCACACGATGTGCGTCGTGGTCAATTGTTAGATGAGGGAATACAACCAAGTCTTTAGATACCGATGATGTCGTAATCGGTGAAATGGTTACTGAGCGTCGTAAAACAGCTTTCACTCTAAGTACCACTTCTCGTGGGCTAAATGGTTTTACAACGTAGTCATCCGCTCCTAATTCAAATCCTTCAACACGGTTTGCTTCTTCGCCTTTGGCTGTTAATAACATAATTGGCGTTGCTTTATGTTCACGAAGTTCTTTAATGACTTCTAAGCCATCTTTTTCGGGCATCATGACATCTAGTAAGATTACGTGATAATCTTTTTCAAGTGCCATTTCTAAGGCGATTTCACCATTTTCAGCCTCATCTACTTCATAACCTTCACGCTCTAAATACATTTTTAATAACCGACGTATACGATCTTCGTCATCTACTACTAAAACAGATATATGTTCTGACATTATGGTTACCCCTTCCGTCTTACCAATTATTGTACAATTACAAGTCTAAAATTGAAAGAAAAGCCCTTCCCTGGGAAGGAAAAGGCTTGTTTTATTAAGCGTATGAATGTAAACCAGCAATAATTAAGTTCACGGCAATTAAATTGAACATAATAATAATAAAGCCAATTACTGCCAACCATGCAGATTTTTCACCATGCCATCCTCTAGACAGACGAAGATGTAAGAATGCTGCATAGAATAACCACGTAATGAGCGCCCAAACTTCTTTTGGATCCCATCCCCAGAAACGCGACCAAGCTTCTTGTGCCCAAATCATGGCAAATATAAGTGCTCCGAGTGTAAACACCGGGAAGCCGATTGAAACTGCACGATAGCCTATTTCATCCATTAACTGTGAATTTGCTTTTGCAGCAAATGGTTTTAGTAGAGCTGAAATAGATCTTCGAGAAATTAAACGAATTAACCCATAGAGCACAATTCCAAACAGTAAAGACCATGTAACTGTTGTTAATTTTTTAGCATTAACTATTGGAGGCATTTCTGCAAGAGGCGTCATGGTTCCTGGCGTCAACGCTTCAAATTCGTTCATTCCGAAAATCGGTGGTGTGTTGTAGGTAATTTCTGCTTCTTTTTGCTCTTTGTCTACATAATTAAACTTTGCTTCGTAGTCCATTACGCTAAATGTTGTGGTTGATGCAACAAATCCTAATGTTAATACGAGTGTAAACATAACAGCTTCTAACCAAAAACGTTGTTTTGATTTTTTCGTAATATCTACATTCTTCAATAAATAAATCAATCCAGCAACAGCACTAATGGCTAAAATTGCTTCACCTAATGCAGCTGTCGAAACATGCACCGTTAACCAATAACTTTTAAGTGCTGGAATTAATGGATTTATTTCACGCGGGAACATACTGGCAAAACCAATAATGATAATGGCAATTGGTAATGCAAACAACCCAAGTAATGGCGTTTTATAGATGAAGTAAATCAAGATAAATGCCCCAACAACCATCATCCCAAAGGCTGTTGTAAATTCAAATAAATTACTAACAGGAGCATGTCCTGCAGCTATCCATCTAGTGATGAAATATGCTAAGTTTGCAATAAAACCGATAATCGTAACAATGATTCCGATTTTCCCCCATCGTTTCTCAGATGCTGAAGTTTCAGAACCTGAAACCTTTACTGCACCGCCGAAAAACAAGGTTGCGACTAAGTAACATACAAATGCAACAAACAATAAATTGCTACTAATTGATACTAATGTCATGACGATTTCTCACCATCCTTTTTAAGCTCTTGGCCTTCTAAATCTTGTTGATCAATGTATGGAGGCAGTTGTGCCGCTTCAATCACTTGATCTAACTCTTTTTTAACCCCAAACCAGTTTTTGTTTGTATGGGCTGCAACTACTATACGGCCATCTGTTGATTCCTGAATCCAAATTCGACGATGATTAAAGTAAGAACCTTGGGCAACTCCAATCATAAAGAGCAAGCCACCTAATGCTAAAATCCACAATGTTTTATCTTTACGAATCGTTAGTCCTGAAACATCACGCGTATCAACATTTTGGAACTCAAGTTTAAATTCATTGTCTCCAAGTGGCTCTACTGTTTGCTTGATTGCTACAAAACTAGTTTCACCTTCAGGAGTTTCAGGAGTGAACATTTTCACGAGAAAGGCTGGATTGTTTGGAACTGGAGATTTTGTTTGTGGCTCTCCATTTTCAAAGCCAGAAAAATCAGGATAATAGCCTAATAATTCTACTTTCGAATCTTCTCCAACATTATAAGAAGTTTCTGGATTAACAAGATCTATTGCTAAATCTCCCAATGATTCACCAGATGCCTTATTGGATAAAACAAAGTGCATGGTTTTTAACTCATCTAAACGGAAATCCATTTGGTACACAGCAAAACCTTCAAACTTCAATGGCTGATTAACTTGGATGGATTCTTTTTTTACTTCTTCCAAATCGTCAGTTTGACCTGGCAACGCATCTTCTGGTTTTTTATAAAGCACCACATCTGTTTGGTAGTTGGATGCAATCGTTCCTACTCGGTCGATTGCCTCTCCAAACACTTCGTCAGATTTAGCTTTGTCATAGGTTTCTAAAATAAATTCTTTGCTTTCCAAGTAGAAACCAGGGGCTTCTGGAATGGCACGTGTTTCTCCTTCTCTGATCCACATGGTTTCATCCACATAAAAGCCAGGCAAAGCACGTAACATGACACCGAATAAGAAGATAATAAGACCGATATGATTGACATAAGGTCCCCATCTTGCAAAACGTCCTTTTTCAGCTAGTAAAGCTCCATCTTCACGCTTCACTTTATAGCGCAGTGCTTGTAGCTTTTCTTCACTCTTCGCAAGAGAACTTTCACCCAAAATGTTTTCACCTTCACCATAAAGGCGTTGGCGTTTCATAAAGCTTTCATGTCTTTTCGTACGTTGTTTTTTTAAGGATTTATACAGTGGAACGAATCGATCTAAACTGGCAACAATCAGTGAAATTCCAAGCATACCAATCAATGTTTGGAACCACCACGAACCATATAAATCGGACAAACCTAGTTCATAATAAAGCTTGCCAAATGTACCATATACTCGCTCATAATACGCAGCAATATCTGCTTCTGTCGTAGCTGGGACATATAATACTTGAGGCAAAATGGTTCCGACTGCAGCGGCCACTAAAATCGTAATAATAATCGTAATCCCTATTTTTACACTAGAGAAGAAATTCCAAATTTTATCAATAATTGATTTGTTATACGTTTGAGAACGACGAGCAGTACCTTCATAACGCATGTCCGCTAATTTTTGATTCTTAGCTTCTTTCGTGAGGGGCCGACCACAGTTCCCACATAGCACTGTTCCTTCTGGATTTTCATGCCCACAAGCACAAATGATGTTGTTCATATGATTGACTCCTTATTCAGGACGTATTTGCTCCATAAAACCTGCAATGTCCTGTTCTGTCATTTCTCCGCGTATGATTTGCTCAATTTTACCATCAGGATTGATTAACAATGTAGATGGAAGCGGGTCAATGTTGTATGCTTCCAATACACTTTTCGTTTTATCAATGACAATAGGGAAATCTAGTCCATACTGACTTGCAAATCGTTCTACTTCGAAATCAGACTGTGCAATATTTACAGCCAAAATTTGAACACCTTGTTCTTTATAAATTTCATATTGACGATCCATAGCAGGCATTTCTTTTACACAAGGTTTGCACCAAGTACCCCAAAAATTTAAAAATACCCCTTGCCCTTTATAATCTGACAAGCGATGCTCTTCCCCGTTTAAATCCACCAATGTGAAATCAGGTGCTTCATCACCAATGCTGAGAACTGCTACTTTCTCTTTAGTAGCATTGTTGAAAATGGTATATACAATTGCAAGTACAAGAACAGCTAAAATAACTGTTCGCATGATAAATCTTTTCTGTTTCGTCTGAGCCATTTTCCGACCTCCTACATGACGAAATAATACTTTTTATTATAACAAAGAAATGCGGTTGGTTAGACCGCACTTTTGAAGGGTTTGTGAACGTTTGAATAATGTGATCAAATAGTCCTCTAAAAATAGGCATCTTTGCTCTTCTTAGGCTTGCTTGTCCACGCCTCGTGTCCAATTAATACGTTCTTGCGCTCGGAGGCTACGTCGCATTGATTTGCTATGCTCTTTTTATGCTTTTATTTGAACTGGTTTATATAAATTATGAACCAATTTTTCCTGTTTCAGCCATTACACGTAATAATTTCACTTCATGAGAACTTAATTCACGTGAATCACCTGCGTTTAGTCCGTGAAGTGTTAAGAATGCAAATCGTTCACGTTTCAACTTTTGAACCGGGAAACCGATAGCATCAAACATACGACGAACTTGGCGGTTTTTACCTTCGTGAATTGTGATTTCAATAATTGCTTTGCCGCCTTGTTTGGACTCTGCCGATAATAATTTCACTTTTGCAGGAGCAGTTTTGCCATCCTCTAATTCAACACCGCGCTCAAGTATACGCAGTTGTTCTTTACCAGGTATTCCTTTAACTCGTGCAACATAGGTTTTTTCAATCTTGAATTTAGGATGAGTTAATGTAAATGATAAATCTCCATCATTCGTCATGATTAAAAGACCTGAAGTGTCATAATCTAATCGTCCAACCGGGAATAATCGTTCTGGAATATGTGGAAATAATTCCGCAACCGTTTGACGGCCTTTATCATCAGTTACTGCTGAAATAATACCTCTTGGTTTGTATAATAAGTGATACACTTTTTGTTCTTTTTCAAGTTTCACTCCATCTACTTCAACAGTATCTGTTGAAGACACTTTCGTTCCAAGTTCCGTTACCACTTTGCCATTTACTTTTACTTTACCATCTAAAATTAGTTGCTCGGATTTTCTTCGTGATGCCACCCCAGCATGTGCTAACATTTTTTGTAATCTTTCCATACTATCACCTCTTCGTTTAGTCCTATACTCTGTAGAAAATTATGTCACACTTTCACTCAAAACAAAAGAAGACCGCTTATTTAATAAGCAGTCTCCATCATTCCATCCGCTCAATATGTACTTTTTGTGTGAGTATGGTTTTACCGTTTATTTGTACTTCCCACCTGGCAACTTTTTGTAATGATTTCTTTCGGTTTAATATGACAAGGTGAGAAACTTGGTCTTTTTTATTTTTCAAGACATATACAGGCTTATCAGTTTTGATAACTAAGCCCCCAGGCAAATCATACGAACCCTTTTCAATGACTTCAACTCTATCATATTGTGTAAAGACATTCTGTGCAAGTTGCTGATGCATTTGCCAATCGTTTGATTGATTTAATGTAACCACAATGACTTCTTCATCACCGTCTTTGAAATAAGTAGCTAGAGTTCTCCCCGCTGCTTTAGTGAATCCTGTTTTTCCAGCAATGGCTGTAGAGTCTAGGCGAACTAGTTTGTGCTTATTTTCCCAATGTTTGCCGTTTCCTTTGTAATAGGGAGCAGTTAATATCGGCTTCAACGCTTTGTTGTCCATTGCAATTTTCAACATGAGCGCTGTGTCATAGGCAGTAGACAAATGTTCTTCATGATGAAGACCGGATGGGTTTTGAAAATAAGTATTGTTCAAGCCCATTAGTTTTGCCTGATCATTCATCAATTTCACAAATCCTACAACTGATCCTCCAGCATGCTCTGCAAGAGCTACAGCTGCATCATTACCTGATCTCAACATTAATCCATATAATAGAAAATCTACAGGTGTATCTTCTCCATTTTTCAAGTAAATGGATGATCCTTCTTGTGACGTTGCATTTGATGAAATTTTCGCGCGTTCTTTTAAATCGACTTCTTGAGCTACGACAACTGCTGTCCACATTTTTGTTAGACTCGCAATCGGTAATTGTACATGTTCTGCACTACCTTCTAATAAACGCCCGGTCTTTGCATCAATAACTGCATAAGAAGATCCTTGGGCTTGTGTAAAGTGAGGGTAAAGCGCACCTACTAAGAGCAACACTAACAGTAACGCGATCTGTTTTCTCAACTATTAGCACCTTTCGTCTGTTATTCTTTTTGTTCCCCAAAGGCTTCTTGAAACTTCGTCATAAACAAATCTGTTTGCTCTTCTTCATCATTGCCTTGCTGTTCTGGTAAAGAAGGCAACTCACTCATATCGTTTAGACCAAAAACATTCAAAAACTCTTTCGTAGTACCATAAAGAATCGCACGTCCAGTTCCTTCTGCACGTCCCACTTCTTGAATTAAGCCTTTCAATCCTAGCGTATGTAAAGGTCTCTCACTTTTTACTCCTCGAATATCTTCAACTTCAATTCGTGTAATGGGCTGTTTGTAAGCGACAATCGCCAATACTTCTAATGAAGCTTGAGAAAGTGGTTGGTTGGTGGGATTCTCAACTAAACGTTGAATCGTTCCAGCATTTTGCTTTTTCGAAATTAGCTGGTATGTCCCCGCTAATTCTTTTAACTCAATTCCGCGAACCTTAGATTTTGCATAGTCTGCTTGTAAACTGGTTAATGCTTCTTTCACTTCGCTAGCTGTAGAATCTGTTAAACTTTCAATTTGCTTACTCGATAGCCCTTCGTCTCCTGTGACAAAGAGTAGACTTTCGATTTTACTCATCAATAGGCTCAAATAACTCTTCCTCCCATCGATCATTTAATAGTTTGACTGTTAAATCATCAAAATTATGGTTTTGTTCGACAAATACCATTTGTCTTTTCATCAGCTCAAGTAAAGATAAAAACGTTACTACTAATGTAGGTTTATCTTCTGAAGGAAACAATTCCGAAAATGAACAGCTTCCTCCTCGAGATTTTAGTGTGTGAAAAACACTTTTCATTTGGTCTCGAATCGAAAGTTCTTGTCTAGCAATTTTAGTGGCCAAAGGAGCTTTTAATTGTTTTCTTCTCATCATTTTTTGAAAAGCACCTAACATATCATAGACATTTAACGTTTCATCAAATGCCGATAATTGTTTGGTTGTCTGATAGTCTGTTAAATCACTTGGCGCTCTAGTGAACACTTGAGCCCGCTGTTCTTCTAGTTGTTGTAACACTTCAGCTGCTTCTTTATACTTTCGATATTCAATGAGTCGATTAACTAATTCGTCTCGCGGGTCATTCATATCGACTGATAAATGATCTTCATCAAACTCCCCTTCGTGAATTGGGAGAAGCATTTTACTCTTAATTGCAAGTAAAGATGCAGCCATTACTAAATATTCACTTGCTTCATTTAGCTCTAGAACTTTCATAGCACGAATATGTTCCATGTACTGTAAAGTTAAGTCAGCCATTGGAATATCGTATATATCAATTTCCAAACGATGAATTAAGTGCAATAATAAATCAAGAGGACCTTCAAAAGCGTCCAGTTTCACTTCATAAGACATGTTAAGATCACCCGATCAAATAGATTCAAATTTTAGTATAGAGGAAGTGAGCGAAGAATGCATCCGTTGTTTCACCCACTTTTCACGCAGTTTATCACGTATTTTAATGAGCATGAAGATTATTTTGAATGTCATGAAGTGTTAGAAGAATACTGGAAAGAAATCGCTCCAAAAGATAAAACACATCCACTTACTGCATGGATATTGCTTGCAACTGGAATGTATCACTGGAGAAGAGGTAATTTCAGTGGTGCAAAAAGATCACTTACGAAATCATTTGACAGAATCCAATTGGATGGAGATCGTGCTTTTTTCGAAGGAATTCAGCTTCAACATGTCATAAAACATATTCAACACGCTATTGAATTCGTTCATCAAGAAAAATCATTTGAAGCATTTAAGATTCAAATTACTTCTCCAGAGTTACAGGACGCAATCGACAAACAACCGGCATTAATTCCGCTGTCGGGTGATCAACTCATACACAAGCATATGCTTCGCGATCGCTCAGAAATACTTAAAGCACGTGAAGAAAAAAGAAGGAACAGACATTAAGCGTCTGTTCCATCTTTCATTGTTAGGCACTTATCTATAAATGGCTTTGTTGATTCCGCTGCTTGAATTTGGGTACACGGAAGAAATTGTTGTACTTTAGAGACCATTTCTTTTCCAATACCTTCGCCTCTATAAGACGGAGTAACGGAAATATGTTGGATCAAACACACGTCATCTGAAGTTTCGATGCCAATTAAACCAACGAAATCCTCATCTTTTTTCCACATAAATAAGTGCCAGTTAGAATTGTTTTCATAAGTATGAATTGTTTCTTGTAATTTTTTTAAGTTTTTTTCTTGTGGCATAAACGACAGTAAACCCATCGCAATTTTTTCGCCATTTTTTTTAAATCGAACTAACATAATAAAATCCCTCATTTTTGATTCCGCTTCAGCACCATTGACTATCCTACCTCATATGCTAAAAAACTTCAACCCAAAACCCATTTTTTAACATTTTATAGGTTTGGTGCGAAAAATTTCCAATACATAAAACCCCAAAACACACCCATGATTAATATGAATAAAAATAGCTTGCTGTTACTATTTTTCATGAGTTTTCACCTAACTCTTCTTCTAACGAACAGTCCAGTCGTATCAGATCTTCGTATGATTCTCGTTTGATGACTATACGATGTTGACCTTGTTCAACGAAAACAACAGCAGGTCTTGGTAGCCGATTGTAATTACTCGCCATCGAATAACCATAAGCCCCAGTGCAAAATACAGCTAACGTATCTCCTGCTTCAACTTTGGGTAAAGTAATATTTTCAATCAATTTATCACCAGATTCACAGCATTTACCGGCTACTGTATAACGTGTAGTGGATTCTTTAGTCATTTTATTAGCAACTGCTGCATCATATTTTGCTTGGTATAGGGCTGGACGGATATTATCAGACATTCCTCCATCAACGGCTAAATAATTGCGAACACCAGGAACTTCTTTTTGAGAGCCAATCGTATACAAGGTTGTCCCTGCATCCCCTACTAGAGAACGTCCAGGTTCAATCCAAATTTCTGGCATTGGGTATTCGAGAAGACCAATTTCAGATTGAATGGATTTTATCATATCTTCCACATATACTTCAGGTTGAAGAGGTTTATCTTCTTCCGTGTAACGAATACCAAAACCACCACCTAAATTTAACACGGGACATACAAAATCGAACTGTGTTCTCCAAGCAATCATTTTAGCAATTAATTTTTTTGCGGCTAAGGAAAATGCTACCGAATCAAATATTTGTGAGCCGATATGACAATGCATACCTAGAAGTTGAATATATATATCGTCTTTTACTAACTGGAATGCTTGATCTGCTTGTCCATTATTTAAGTCAAAGCCAAATTTGGAATCGGCTTGTCCCGTCGTAATATAGTCATGTGTGTGAGCTTCAATACCAGGAGTAACACGTAATAATATATTTATATTCATTTTTTTATACGTTGTCAATCTCTTTAATTGGTCTATTTCGTAAAAATTATCGACAACAATACAACCAATCCCTGAATCTAGTGCAAAGTTTAATTCCTCATCACTTTTATTGTTACCATGAAAGTGTATGCGTTCAACAGGAAAACCTGCATGTATAGCTGTATATAATTCACCGCCAGACACAACGTCTAAAGATAAACCTTCTTTTGCAGCAAGTTGGTACATGGCAATACTTGAGAAAGCTTTACTTGCATACGCTACTTGAGCTTGAACACCCGCACGATCAAATGTTTGAATGAAAGCTCTTGCACGCTCTTTTATTAGAGCAGTATCGTAAACAAATAAAGGCGTCCCATAGGTATTTGCTAAAGTCATTGCAGACGTTCCACCAATCGTTAATTGACCTTGTTCGTCAATCGACTGTGTTCCATATAAATGCATCGTCATCTCTCCCAATGGTTTTTCAATATATGAACTTTACCATAGGAAAAGACTCCGATGCAATGGATGGCTTACGAACGTTTACGCTGAGGTGAATGAACAATGAATGGTCTAAGTGCCCCATTGGATGATGGAAAGCGAATAAGTATTCGAGCCAATGCTTTTGGAAAAAATGGCACAAGCGGCCATAAATACGGCACGCCCATAGGTTTGATGGATGCTAAATACATAAATAACACTAACAATCCGATGAAAAAGCCATTGGTTCCAAATGACACGGTGGCAAACAATAACAAATTGCGAAAAATTTTAGCCGCAACACTTAATTCATAAGACGGTAAGGCAAATGTAAGTATCGCAGAAACGGCTGTGTACAACACGACTTCTGGTATAAATAACCCGACATCGATTGCAATTTGTCCAATTATAATAGCTGCGACGAGCCCCATTGCAGTAGAAAGAGGTGTGGGGGTATGAATGGCGGCAAGCCTTAAAAATTCAAGACCGAGATCTGCTATGACGATTTGAAGGAAAATAGGTACGTCTCCAGTTTTTTCTGGTCCTATAAAAGACATAAAATCTGGTACATGCCCTGTCTCTTTGACAAGTAAATACCAGAAAGGCAAGAGTACTAAACTAAAGAAAAACCCCGTTAATCGCAAGAACCTAACAGACGTTCCGATTAATGGTGCTTGACGATACTCTTCGGCGTGTTGTAAATGATGAAAGAGTGTTGTGGGTACTAAAATAACCGAAGGCGATGTATCCACAATAATTGCAATATGTCCTTCTAACAAATGAGCCGCACATGTGTCTGCTCGTTCGGTATAACGAACAAAAGGAACAGGATGGAATTTTTGTTTGAATAACCACTCTTCAAGTGACTTATCTGTCATCGTTAACCCATCATGATGGATTTTTTTCATTCGCGTGCGAATATATTCGATATGTTCCTCATTTGCTAGTCCTTTGATATAAGCGACAACTGTATCTGTTTTTCCGCGGGTGGAAAGTTGAGTTAATTCAAAGCGAAGCGAGACATCGCGAATTCTTCTTCGAACTAATGCCGTGTTCTGTAGGATGTTTTCAGTAAATCCGTCACGAGATCCACGAATTACCTTTTCATTGTCGGGCTCTTCGGGTTGTCTCCCAGGATAGGAACGAACATCGATTGTGAAAACAAATCCTCCAGAAGTAACAATGCCTAGCTGACCGCTTAAAATTGCTGACAGCCAGGCATCTTTTGAATCATATACGGTAACTGAGTGATAGGGAAAATAACTATTCATCGCTTCAATTTCATCAATCTCGGTTTTGCGTTTCGTTTGAGACTGAGTGCTTTGAGTTAACGTTAAAATTTGAGTAAGTGTTGTAGAATCAATTAGACCATTCATATAAACAAATAAAGTTGGAATCGACCAGATATGGGCATTCTTGACGCCCACATCAAAGCTTTCTCCTTTTCCAAACTTCGAATAAACAAAGGATTCAGCATCTAGTATATTGTTGAAAAGTGACTGATTTATTGAGATCCATCCTTTAATGTTGCTTGCTTAGGCAACATCCAACTTTTCAGTTGCTTCAGTATTTTTTTCTCTAACCTCGATACTTGTACTTGGGAAATGCCAAGTCTTTCGGCAATATCACTTTGCGTACAATCTAAGTAGTAGCGTAAATAAATAATCGTTTGTTCTCGTTTTCCGAGTTTTGATAAAATATCACGTAATGGAATATGATCAAATGACCGCTCAGAACGCTCATCTCGCAACTGATCCATTAATGTTAAGGCATCTCCTTCACTCTCAAAGAGCTGTTCATGCAGTGAAGCTGGATCTCGCAAGGCATCAGATGCTAATACCAGTTCGTCCATTGTGACTTCAAGCGTTTTCGCAAGCTCTGTTAGTGTTGGTTGTCGCTCATGAACACGGATAAATTCATCGGTGGCATGACGAATTTTAAAACTAAGTTCTCTAATTGATCGACTTACTTTTACCATTCCATCGTCTCGTAAGAATCGTTGAATTTCCCCGATAATCATCGGTACCGCATATGTTGAGAACTTGACTTCATAGGACAAATCAAATTTGTCTACAGATTTCATTAATCCGATACAGCCGATTTGAAATAAGTCTTCTAAATCCGCTCCCCGTGAAGCGAATCGTTGGACAATTGACCAGACTAGACGCGTGTTCCCTTCCACCATCGTTTGTCGGGCTATTTTGTCTCCTTCTTGAGACAAAAAGATTAATTCTCGCATTTTTTCTTGTGTCAACAACACGGGCTGTTGTCCAATAGGCGTCGTCATCGTTCACCTAGAACGAAGTTAGATTGAACGGGTAAAAACTCTTTCGTAAAGGTAATCGCAGTTCCTTTCTGAGGCTCTGACCATACTGATAAATGATCTGAAAAACTTTCCATAATGGTAAAGCCCATCCCAGAACGTTCTCTTTCTGGCTTTGATGTATATAGAGGTTCCATCGCTTGTTCAACGTTTGGTATACCTCTCCCTTCATCAGTAATGGTCATTGTAATGGATTGTCCATTGCGCTTTGCTCGAATCGTGATAATACCTTCTCCATCTTCTTCATAACCATGAATGATGGCATTCGTAACCGCTTCTGAAACGATTGTTTTGAACTCTGCTAATTCATCAATGGTTGGGTCAAGAGATGCAATAAAACTCGTCATCACCATACGTGCTAAACCTTCATTTTCACTAATGGCGATAAACGATAGTGTCATTTCATTGTCCATTTAAAATACCCCCTAACTCTGCGATTGTTTCTTCTTCTGTTGTTGGCCAGACATATGAACCTAGTCCGGAATATTGAAAGATTTTTTTCATCGTTTCCGATGGATGTAAAATGACTGTTTGTCCATTTGTCGGAACAAAATCTCTCATTCTTCCTAAGATCAGTCCAATACCTGCACTGTCCATAAACTGTAAGTCTTTTAAGTTCCAGATGATGGCCCGAAGAGTTCCTCTGTATAGAGATTGTGAAATTTCGTCACGGATTATTTGTGTAGCGTGATGGTCAAGTTCGCCTTTTAAGCGAATAATTGCTATGCCGTCTTCGACAAATAGTAGTTGATGCTTCATAAAGTAACTCCTCCTTTCCGTGACTATTCGAGGTGTATTACTGTTATTCCTTGTCGTTGACAAATAAAGGGAAAACTTCTTATTTATCGACAAAAAACGCATCATACTATTCATTAGTAGTATGGAAAATCTTTCATCTATTTAAACATCAAATGAAAAAAGGTTTTGCTTTTCTCGGGAGATTGTCACTTAAAATTTTCTCTTTATTACTTCGTGATTTCCTTGCTTTAAACCTTAGGTTGTCTTCTCTGGTGTAGAGTGGTTTTTAGGTTACTTGGGTAGTGATACGAAGAAGTTTCCAGTCCGCTTCGCACGCTTTACCTGCTGCACAATGGTCTAGGGAATAAAGAGGAGGGCTTGTGACTGCGTCACTCGCCCTCCTTTCTTTTTTTAGATCATCCTGCGGCTGGTATGTGTCCTTCGCTCCCTTGCAACTTGGAGGCTCACATTTTTCATGGTTTGGTTTACAAGGGAATCGTTGGTCCTTTTAAGTAGATATTCGACCGAAGATGATATTTCGGTCTCTTTCTGCGTTCTTTATTTCAGACCACTCTTTATAGGAAAAACTGAGTTAGACCATTTCCACTTTGATGCGAAGAAGTTTCCCGTCCGCTTCGCACGCATACTTGCTGCACTTTGGTCTAGAGAATAAAGAGGAGGGCTTGTGACTGCGTCACTCGCCCTCCTTTCTTTTTTTAGATCATCCTGCGGCGGGTATGCGTCCTTCGCTCCCTTGCAACTTGGACGTTCACAGTTCAGTTCATTTGGTTTACTCGAGAATTGTTGGTTCTTTTATGTAGATATTCGACCGAAGATGATATTTCGGTCTCTTTCAGCGTTCTTTATTTCAGACCATTCTTTAGCGTTAGAGAATTTCCACTTTGATGCAATGAAGTTTGCAGTAGTATTGTTCCGCTTTAGATTAAAGAAAACGAATTGATTATTTCCTTTACAACAATGAAAAATAATTACATGAAAAAGCTCCTTTGCAAAATGCTGAATATAATAAAAATAATCTTATTTTAGACTGACCAATGGGAGTGAAATAATGGGTGCAATAAATGGGAAGGCATTAATTGACCGTTTAGACCAACTGAAAGCCGAAATATGGTTTGATGGAGAAAGAGTCACTGGAAAGATTTCAGAGCATCCTGCTTTTAAGGGTATTCTCAAGACAAAAGCGTCTTTGTATGATCTGCAACTCGAGCCCCGTCTTTTAAATGAATTGACATTTATTTCGCCTGATACCAATGAACCAACAGGGATTTCATATTTACAGCCTAAAACAAAAGAAGATTTAGTAAAGAGAAGAACAATGATGAAGCATTGGGCAAGACAGACCAAAGGGATGATGGGGAGAAGTCCAGATTATCTAAACTCAGTAATAATGGGTTTTGCATCTTTTGCTCCATTTTTAAAGGGAAAGGATAAGTGTTTTCCCGAGAACATCCAGTCCATATATAAAGAAGCCATGAGTAAAGACTTAACTTTCACTCATACATTTGTAACCCCCCAAGTAAACCGTTCATTATTTAATTATTTCTCCTCTAAGGAACCAATTTCAGCGAAAGTGATTGAACAAAACGAGCAAGGATTAGTCATAAAAGGTGCACGTCTCCTGGCTACTCAAGGAGGCTTAACTGATGAAGTCCTAGTTTATAGTACCCCCAGTCTCTTCTTGCAAGAAGATGAATCCTATGCTTTCTCGATTCCTTCCAATACACCAGGATTAAAATTTATCTGCAGGGAATCTTTTGTTGGTGGAGATTCCGCTTTTAATCATCCACTTAGCTCAAGATTTAAAGAAATGGATTCTCTTGTTGTCTTTGATCATGTTCTAGTCCCTTGGAACCGCGTATTCTATTATGGAAACATTGAAGCATCAGCGAACTTCCTGTTAAAAAGTTCCTTTCATTGTTTTGCCTTACATCAAACCGTAACTAGACAAATTGTTAAGTCCGAATTCATGTTAGGTCTTGCTCAACTACTTGTGGAGACCATCAATGTAAGCGAGTATCAGCATATTCATGAAAAGCTATCAGAATTTATCATTGGACTTGAAACGATGAAGGCACTTCTTGAGAAATCTGAGCAATATAGCCAATTAGATGAATTTGGGACGATGCGTCCTCATCTGACTCCTCTTCAAATTGCCAGTAATATCTTTCCCAAAATATATCCACGATATTGTGAAATCATCCAATTAATCGGTGCAAGCGGTATGGTGACGTTGCCAACTGAAAAAGCAATAAATTCTTCAATTGGCTCAGATATTCACCAATATCTTCAAGGCTCAACCAAAACGGCGGAGGAGCGAATAAAGGTATTTCGTTTAGCATGGGATTTAACGATGAGTTCATTTGGCACAAGACAAATTCAATACGAACGGTACTTTTTTGGAGATCCGATTCGTTTGTCCAGTGCACTTTATAATACGTATCCAAAGGAGCAATACGTAAAAACAGTCTGTGAATTTCTTGATATAAAATATGAGGGATAAATAAAGTATTGTTCTTGAGAGGCTCTGACATTACCATTTTGGTTGTTTCGCTTGGCAAATAATAATAGTTCATCTTTGGTAAGTAACAAAATGACTCTTAAACATCCGTCTAATGTTCATCCCAACCAAATGCCTCCATGCCACAGTTTATTTTATAAATAGTTTAAAAACGCCTTTGATTCTCATAATCTGTCTCACTAGCCAATTTGCGCATGAAAAAAAGCGATCTCCGGAGAGACCGCTTTTTTTGTTATTTTATTGTGTGATGATTTCTTCAATCAAATTAGGTGCTGTTGTTGGTTCTTTTGAGAATTCAATATATTTGTAGAGAATGGCTAAGACGTTTTCAACATTCTCAGTGTTGGAATGGATTGTTGCAAGAGATTCGCCTTCTTTAACTGCGTCTCCTACTTTTTTATGGAGAACAATTCCTACTGCTAAATCGATTACCGATTCTTTTGTTGCACGTCCTGCGCCAAGCAACATTGCAGCAGTACCTACTTCATCAGCTTCGATAAATGATACGTATCCGCTTTCTTTTGCTGGAACTTCGAATGTGAATTGAGCTTGTGGTAATAATTCTGGTGAATCGACAACTGCTGGATTACCACCTTGTCCTTCAATGAAACCTTTTAAGATTTCAATTGCAGAACCATTTTCAATTACTTCAAGAAGCATTGCGCGAGCTTCATCTAGATCCTTCGCTTTCCCGCCAACAACAACCATTTGGCTACCTAGTACTAAACAAAGTTCTGTTAAGTCTGCTGGACCTTTTCCGCGAAGTGTATCAATTGCTTCTTTGACTTCTAACGAGTTTCCAATTGCAAAGCCTAAAGGTTGGCTCATATCAGAAATAATAGCCATAGTTTGGCGTCCTACGTTGTTGCCGATTTGAACCATCGCTCTAGCAAGTGAACGTGCGTCTTCAACTGTTTTCATAAACGCGCCTTCGCCCGTTTTTACATCTAATACAATGGCATCTGCACCTGCAGCGATTTTTTTACTCATAATTGAACTTGCGATTAACGGGATGCTATTAACCGTTCCGGTAACATCACGAAGTGCATATAGTTTTTTATCAGCAGGTGTTAAATTTCCACTTTGACCAATTACCGCTAACTTTAATTCATTCACTTGTTTTGTGAATTGTTCCGTTGTTAACTCAACATGGAAACCTTCGATCGCTTCTAATTTATCGATCGTCCCACCTGTATGACCTAACCCACGTCCACTCATTTTTGCAACGGGAACTCCACAAGCTGCAACTAAAGGTCCGAGGACAAGTGTTGTTGTGTCCCCAACTCCACCAGTTGAATGTTTGTCGACCTTGATTCCTTCAATTCCAGACAAATCAATTTGATCGCCTGATTCAACCATCGCTAATGTTAAATCTGCACGTTCACGATCTGTCATGTCTTGGAAATAAATAGCCATTAATAAAGCACTTGCTTGATAATCGGGAACATTTCCATTCGTGTATTGCTCAATGAAAAAACCGATTTCTTCAGTTGTTAGTTCTTCACCATCACGCTTTTTTTCTATTAAATCGACCATTCTCATGAATGTTCACCTATCCTTTAGTTTAAATGTGAAAGAAAACTGCGGCCAAATTTCGGCATTGGTACATTAAAGTTTTCGGCAATTGTTGCCCCTATATCAGCAAATGTTTCACTTAGCGGAAGTTCTTTGCCTTCTGCAAAACGAGGGGAATAAGCTAATAAAGGTACATATTCACGCGTATGATCTGACCCTGGGAAAGTTGGGTCGTTTCCGTGATCCGCTGTAATGATTAACAAATCATCATTCGTTAATGCGTTTAACACTTCTGGCATGCGAGCATCGAATGCTTCTAAAGCTTCGCCATATCCAATTGGATCCCGTCGATGTCCATATAACGCGTCAAAATCAACCAAGTTCAAGAAACTAATCCCATGGAAATCTTTAGTAACGACTTGGGCTAACTTATCCATGCCGTCCATATTATCTACTGTTCTTAAGGATTCAGTTACACCTTCATCGTTAAAAATATCCGAGATTTTGCCGATTGCAATAACATCGTAATTGGCATCTTTTAATTCGTTCATGACAGTTCGTTCAAACGGTTTCAACGCATAGTCATGTCGATTTGTTGTGCGCTTGAATGCTCCAGGTTGACCTTTAAAGGGACGAGCAATCACACGGCCCACTAAAAATTCTGGTTCTAATGTAAGTTCACGTGCAATTTCACAAATAGAATATAACTCTTCTAGAGGAATAATTTCTTCGTGAGCAGCAATTTGCAAGACAGGATCAGCAGATGTGTAAACGATGATTGCACCGGTTTCCATATGTTCTTGTCCTAGCTCATCTAATATTTCAGTACCACTTGCTGGTTTATTGCCAATGACTTTGCGTCCAGTTTTTTCTTCTAGCGTTTTAATTAATTCATCAGGGAAGCCATTTGGATAGACTTTAAATGGCTGAGTGATATTAAGGCCCATGATTTCCCAGTGGCCAGTCATTGTATCTTTTCCTACAGATGCTTCTTGCATTTTTCCAAAGTAGGATGAAGGAATGTCTACCGGTTGTATGCCTTGGAACGGGCGAATATTAGAAAGACCCATTTTCTCAAGGTTTGGCATCTTAAGACCATTCATTTTTTCTGCAATATGACCTAATGTATCTGAACCTTCGTCTCCGAAAGCTTTGGCATCTGGAGCTTCGCCAATACCTACTGAATCCATAACAACTAAGTGAATACGTTTAAATGATTTGTTTGACATACATATCCTCCTTCAACTTCTACCTGTATCTTATCAAATTTTTGGTAAAATTACACGTCAGACTTCTGACATGTAAGAAAAAATTATGCGCGTGGGTGAAATTGTTTATAGACATCTTTTAATCGTGTCTTACTTACATGCGTATAGATTTGAGTTGTAGAAATATCTGCATGTCCAAGCATTTCTTGAACTGCTCGCAAATCCGCTCCATTTTCTATTAAGTGTGTGGCAAATGAATGGCGCAAAGTATGTGGCGTTATTTCGTTTTGAATTCCCGCTTTCATGGCATGCTCTTTCATTAATTTCCAAACACCTTGTCTCGTTAACCCTTTTCCGCGTTGATTGACAAATATGACATCTGTTCGATGTGTTGGCTTGATCAATTTTGGACGTCCTTCTGTTAAATATTCGTTACAAGCAGCCAAAGCTGTTCGTCCTAATGGAATAATTCTTTCTTTACCACCTTTACCGAAACACCTGACAAATCCCATGGTTAAATGTAAATCCTCCAAATTCAATGAAATACACTCACTGATTCGCATGCCGGTTGCGTAAAGTATTTCTAACAATGCACGGTCTCTTAATCCTTGAGGTTTCCCTAAATTTGGCGCAGCAATCAATTCTTCTACTTCTTCAATCGATAAAATTTTTGGTAGTGTTCGATCCATTTGTGGCATCTCTAAATGCACAGTTGGGTCTGAGTTGGATACTTTTTCTCGTAATAAAAATTGATGGAACGAGCGAATCGATGAAATATGGCGGGCTAATGAACGAGATGAATTCCCTTTTGTTTTCAATAATTGTAAGTGTGAAAGTATATGAATGCGCTCTACATCATTTAATGATGTTAATTGCTGAACCTTTGAAAGATCTTTTATGTATACTTGAAGATCCCTTTCATAAGAAGTCAGCGTGTTAGTGGACAATTGTCGCTCGACCCTTAAGAAATGGAGATAATCTGCAACTGCGTCTTGCATTTCTATCATAGGTAAACCCTCCTCAGAAAAACACATCTTCGATATTGGTGATTCTAATTTCTAGTGCATATTTTTTTGTTTCAAATGCAACTAAAAAAGGATAGCAATCTGCTATCCTTTTGTGGGTTGTCTATGTTCAATCAGACGATTCATTTTCGTCATGTTTATCATGACATCTCCAACAGATTCCATGAAATGTTAAGCGGTGGTCTTTAATTTGGAAATTCCACCTTTTTTCAACGATTTCTTCTACATCCTCAAGCAAGTCTTCTTGGATTTCATCTACGGCTCCACATTCAATACATACGAGATGATGATGGAAGTGTGCTGCTCCTTCTTGTCGCAAATCGTAGCGTGAAACACCGTCTCCAAAGTTAATTTTATCGACTACTTTTAGTTCTGTCAGCAGTTCAAGTGTTCGATACACTGTTGCAAGTCCAATATCAGGTGCTTTATTTTTAACTAGAAGGTACACATCTTCTGCGCTCAAATGATCTTCTTCGTTTTCAAGTAGCACTCTAACTGTCGCTTCACGTTGTGGCGTCAGTTTATAGCTCGCACCATGAAGCTGCTTTTTTATCCGGTCAATACGGCTCTCCATGTGACGCCCCCCCAAACTTCCTTCATTATACCAAAAGGGACTTTCCCTTTACAAGATAGAGAAACTCATCACTTAATAATTATTATAATCTAGTATCGATTATAAACCATGAATGTATGGGAGGACAAATAATTCAAGTCCAGTTAATACAATATAAACAAGACTTAGTACACCAATTGCTTTAAAACTACGGTTTTTAGCAGGATTTTGTGAGGATGGTGGTGGGACGAGCAAAAATCCAATGAGTAATAATAAGGAACAATAAATTAATTGGAAAGGGAACCACCACAGGGCGTATGCCCAAAATTCCGTTTCCTGTGCTATTAAATAGCCAGAAGATATCCCCCAAAAGACAGCTCTCATAGTCCCGATTAATAGAATCATATATTTCAGGATAAGGTGAGTTGCAAAAAGGAGAAACAGCAATATAGTAACAAGTTGAGGAAGAATGGAATCAAAGCCATTAGGAACATAATCGTTTAATAGTCTAGGATCGAGCCAATTGATGACTTTTTCAACTTGATCATAAGGCATTTTTGAATACAACCACAATCCACCTAAGTATCCGATGACAAGCAAACCTAGTAAAAATAATAATGGGAATGACCGAGTCAACATTCGCCACCTACCTTTCATAGATTAGCTTATGCGTGTCCCAGTATCATCCATTCATCTTTTTAGTAAATATTCTTTTGCCCATAAAACACTGTAAGCCGTTTTGGCATCAAAAATCTGTCCGTTTTTCATCATTTCTTCAGCTTCCTCAATGGTTGCTTCGATAATTTCAACAAATTCGTCTTCATCGAGTGCAGCAGGATTTTTAATTTTAGAGAGTCCTTCTGCCACGTAGACATGGATGATTTCATCTGCAAATCCTGGTGAAGTAGCAAACGATTGAATATGGGTTAATTTTTCGCAAGAGTAGCCGGTTTCTTCTTCCAGTTCTCTTCTTGCTGTGGTTGCCGGCTCTTCACCTGGCTCTAGTTTACCTGCAGGGGTTTCGATAAGAGAGCGTTCGAGCGCTTTTCGGTATTGTTCGACAAAGACGATTTTCCCTTCTGAAGTAATGGGTATAATCGCCACTGCTCCAGGGTGTTTGATTAATTCTCTTTTCGAAGTTTTACCGTTTGGCAAGCTTACCTCGTCTACTCTAAGTGAAATAACTTTCCCTTCATAAATTGGTGTAGAAGAAATGGATTTTTCTTCGTATTTTTTCATGTGTTCCACCCTTTCCATTTGTCTATTTGCACACACAATTGTACCATGAATGAAATGAGGAGGCTGACAGATGAAAAAACGCGAACTTGGACAAAGCGGTTTATATGTTTCAGAAATCGGGCTAGGGTGTATGTCTCTTCCCCCAAACAAAGAAGAAGCTAAAAAAATTGTTGATGCAGCGATCGACCATGGCATTAGCTACTTCGATACTGCCGATTTATATGATAAAGGCGCAAATGAAGTGGTTGTCGGACATGCACTGAAAGACAAACGACAAGATATCTTCCTTGCCACCAAGGTAGGTAACAAATGGAACGAGGATGGCTCCGGATGGGTTTGGGATTCGTCAAAATCCTATATTACGACACAAGTAAAAGAAAGTTTAGTCCGACTTCAAACTGAATATCTAGATTTATATCAACTCCACGGCGGCACGATGGAAGATGATTTGGAAGAAGCCGTCGATGCTTTTGAATCCCTAAAAAAAGAGGGACTTATTCGTGCCTATGGAATTTCCTCCATTCGTCCTAACGTGATTGATCGCTTCTTATCAACGAGCGAAGCAGCCTCGGTCATGATGCAGTATAGTATGCTAGACCGTAGACCTGAAGAGTGGTTCAAGCTCATCGAAGGGCACGGCGCCAGTGTCGTAACACGTGGAACACTCGCTAAGGGTTTGCTTACAGCTGAAGCAATGAAACGTGTAGAACAGTCTAAAGGATACGGAGAATATAGCAAAGAAGCGTTAATTGATACGATATCAAAACTCGATCATTACGCTGAAGATTTGATTAGTATGGCACTAGCATTCGTTTTACAACATAAACAAGTGTCAGCCATCTTAGCAGGTGCTAGCTCACAAGAACAGATAGCTAGCACCATGCATGCATATCATCAATCGATTTCTGCTAATAGTTTAGAACAGGTTAAGGATTTAATTCGAGATGACCGATACACAGGACATCGCATATAAGGAGTTTCAAAAAGATCTGAATCGCCTAAGAAGCGAATCAGGTCTTTTTTGAAGTTTGTTTTAAAATCTCCAACGGAAATTAGGCGGAAATTGGATAGTTGCGACAATACCGAGAGAAGTTGCGACAATCATCATATAAGTTGTTGTCCCTCGGATTATCTCACATTTAAAAAAGCGCCAAAGAGGTTAAAAACTCTTTGGCGCTTTTGATTAAAATTTATTGCCCTTCATGTCATAATCATCTAGCAGTTCAGCAAATGATTTATTCTTTTCTTTTTGTTTTCGATCGAATGCTGCTTGTGCTTGGCGTTCTTCTTCTTGCTCACGCTCAGCATCTTGCATCTGTTTCTTGGCTAACTTCAATTTTTCTACTACATCATTTTGAAGTTGATCGGCTAATGTGTTCCCGGGCTCTCTCTCAGAGCGTTCAGGTTGTTTGTGCCCATGCTGTTTCTGTTTCTTTTTTGCCATTTCTATTCACCTTCTTACTTAAGCTCTTTTAACGATTGTAGCGACACCTTGTCCGCCACCTATACATAATGTTGCTAAACCTGTTTTCGCATCTTGCTTGGCCATTTCATGAAGTAGAGAAACGAAGATACGTGCTCCACTTGCACCGATTGGATGTCCTAAAGCAATAGCTCCACCGTTAACGTTTAGTTTATCATGATCGAAAGCTAGTTCACGATCTACTGCAATCGATTGTGCTGCAAAGGCTTCATTCGCTTCTACTAAGTCTATATCAGCCATTGAAAGTCCTGATTTTGCAAAAACATTTTTAACAGCTTGTACAGGACCAATTCCCATTACTGATGGATCAACCCCTGCAGAAGCATTTGCAACAATCGTAGCCATTGGCGTTAAGCCTAACTCGTCAGCTTTTTCTCTAGACATTACGACAACTGCTGCTGCACCATCGTTAATCCCAGAAGCATTTCCTGCTGTAACGCTACCTTCTTTTTTGAATGCAGGACGCAACTTGCCTAGTTTTTCTGCTGTCGTTCCACGTTTCGGGTATTCGTCCGTATCAAAAACAATCGGATCCCCTTTTCGTTGTGGAATTTCAACTGCAACAATTTCTTCTTTAAATTTACCTGAATCAATCGCTTGAACTGCACGTTCCTGTGAACGAGCAGAGAATTCATCTTGTTGCTCACGAGAAATTCCGTAACGATCACATAAATTTTCTGCCGTTTGACCCATATGATAATCATTAAACGCACACCATAAACCGTCAGAAACCATACTATCCACTACTTTTTGATCACCCATTCGATATCCTTCACGAGCATTCTTTAATAAGTATGGTGCTTGACTCATATTTTCAAATCCACCCGCTACAACGATATCAGCATCTCCGGAAAGGATCGCTTGTGTAGCTAAATGAACCGCTTTCAAACCAGATCCACATACTTTGTTAATCGTCATCGATGGAATTGTTTCAGGAAGACCTGCAAAAATTGCTGCTTGACGTGCAGGATTTTGACCTAGTCCAGCTTGCAATACATTCCCCATGATAACTTCACTTACTTGATTTGGTTCAATACCCGCTTTTATTAATGCTTCTTTTATGACAAGCGCACCTAATTTAGTTGCAGGTACGTCTTTTAATGACCCTTGGAATGAACCTATTGCTGTACGAACAGCACTCACGACAACTACTTCTCTTGTTGACAATGTAACTCCCCCTAATCCAATATGAAAATATATTTGCTAGCACCCCTATATCATCATTACAATAGAATGAAGGAGGGATGATATGTTCAGTTTACCAAACAATGTGACAATTATCGAGGTAGGTCCACGAGATGGCTTACAAAACGAGAAAAATGAGGTTTCGACCGAAAATAAACTCGAGTTTATACATGCCCTACAAGCATCTGGTATTCAAGAGATGGAAATCACTTCTTTTGTGTCACCTAAATGGGTACCACAAATGTCCGATGCAGCTGAAATTGTTGAACGAGTTCATAAGCAAGGCAGACAGTTTGTCTTGACACCCAATTCAAAAGGCATTGAACGAGCACTACAAGTAGGTGCAAAAAGTGTCGCCGTTTTTGTAGGGGTTAGTAATTCGTTTAATATGAAAAACATTAACAAAACGACAGCTCAAAGCATGGAAGAATTAAAACCGCTAATTACAAACCTAAAACAACAAGGTTACTTTGTACGTGCTTGTATCTCTACCGCCTTTCATTGTCCATATGAAGGACAAATTGCAGTTGAAGACACATTATCATTATGTAAAGAGTTTGCAAGGTGGGGTGTTGACGAACTGAGTGTGGCCGATACAATTGGCATGGCGAATCCACAAGAAAGTTACGCCTTATTTTCACTGTTACTTCGTGAAATTCCAGACATTTTAATGACAGCTCATTTTCATGACACAAGAAAAATGGGATTAGCAAATATATATGCCGCTCTTCTGACGGGTGTTTCGCGCTTTGATACATCAGCTGGTGGCCTTGGCGGATGTCCTTTTGCCCCTGGAGCTACAGGAAATGTAGCAACTGAAGATGTGGTGAATATGCTACATACAATGGGAGTTCAAACTGGGATTGATTTGAATTTACTATGTAAAGCGGTATCCATTATCGCCCCTTGCGTTTCAAGGCCTATTGATACGGGCATGTTTAGGTTATATCAAATACAACAACAAACATAGGAGGAAACCCCATGAAGCGTCGCATTCTTTGGATCACCAGTATTCTTTCGAGTATTATGACCGCAGGAGTGGCGATTTTGGGTGTTATATTTACAAACCGCTTGATGTATTTGAAGAAAAAAGACGACGCTTTTATATTGAATCGAGAAATTACTGCGAAGAGATTTGATGAGGCTTGGTTTAACGGTGTTGAAAAAACCGAAAAATGGATTGATAGTCCAAATGGTTATCCTGTGAAAGCGATATTTTTAGAACCACTGAACACAAAGAATATTGTGGTCATTTGTCACGGAGTTACCGAAAGCAAAATTAACTCGGTTAAGTATGCACGATTATTTGAACGGTTAGGTTTTAATTCGGTTGTTTATGATCATAGACGTCACGGTGATTCTGGTGGAAAAACGACTAGTTTTGGCCATTACGAAAAAAAAGATTTGCAAGCAGTCGTAAAGGCGGTAAAAGAGTACGCAGGCGATGATGGGATTATCGGTATCCATGGGGAGTCTATGGGGGCAGCAACTACGATTTTGTATGCTGGTACACTAGAAGATCATGCTCACTTTTACATTGCTGATTGCGCTTTTTCCGATTTCACCGATCAACTGATGTATTTAATGAAAAAAGAAACACCTCTTCGCACCATTCTTGCCATTAAATTAGCTGATGTGTTTTTGCGTGTGCGAGACGGTTACTCCATGAAGCTCGTGTCACCAAGAGAGGCTGTAACACATATTGAAAAACCGGTTTTGTTTATTCATAGCTTACTTGACGACTTTATATTGCCGGAAATGACTCAAGAACTTTATGCGTTGAAGAAAGGTCCCAAACAAATGAAACTCTTTGAAATAGGTGCACATGCACAATCCTTTAATTTAAATGCAGAAGAGTATGAAAGAACGGTCGCGGAATTTTTATATACCTATCATCTATTGCCTAAATAAATAAAAATAGCACTCTAAGCGAGTGCTATTTTTATTTTTGTGATTTATTCATTTGGTTCATCATTTGTTTTACTTGTTTTTCAGACGGTTTACGTCCCATTTGAGCCATCATCATGCGAAGCATTTGTTCATTAATTGGTGGATTCTCTTTTAAATACTTCATCATATATTTACGAGCAGCAAAGAAACCAATTGCAGCTCCAGCTAGTAATGCTAAAACAATAAATAAAATCCAAATACCAGTTGACATAGTAGTTTTCCTCCTTCGTGGTGTTAACTTGAGTTTTTATCTCCAAGAAGGATTATACAACAAAACCTTTGTCCTTGCTAGACGAAGTCTAGAATTTCTGTAAATGAATGAATCGATCCTATCTTAATGGGCTTCAACCAACCAAATGAAGCCTCTTCCTGTTGAAAAGCCATATAACAGTCACTAGAATCAGATAATCCAGCGAAGAGGTCCAAGTCCAACATATGTGACCCTTTACACCACACATGGACACAATAAGGATCAAATTTAATTCGAATAGACCCTTTTAATGGATGCTCCAGTACTAGTTTCTTTGGTTCTTTTTCTTTATGTTCAAACAAGCGGCTTAGTTTTCTTTCCAAACTCTGCTTGACGAAATCTTCATCAATTTTCTCACATACATACGTCATTTCATTATTATCTATGTCACTTTGTACTTGATCTCTTCCTAGTATTTCTTGCAACATTTTTTCTCGACCCAAAACGAAAGGTTGGTATTCTTTTTTTATATGAAAAATTTTATATGTACGCATTTGATATACCCCCACTTTTTATTTTAAGTATAAAGAAGTATTGTTGCTAAGGTTGTCGAACTGCGATTTTTCTCTATCACTATTATTGACGAAAAAAAACAAGTAGTGGCGAATGCGCACTACTTGTTTTTAATTTTATTTATTTAGTAAAGATTTCACACGAGCTACTACGTTTTCTGTAGAGAAACCAAATTCTTTCATTACAATCTCCCCTGGTGCACTTGCGCCAAAGCGATCAATAGCTAAAATGCTACCTTCGTCGCCTGAGTATCGTTCCCAACCGAATGAAACGCCCATTTCAATTGCTAAACGTTTTTTCACAGTTTTTGGCAAGACGCTATTTTTATATTCAGCATCTTGTTTTTCAAAACGATCCCATGAAGGCATTGAGATGACAGCTACATCAATTCCTTCTTCAGCTAATACATGTTGTGCATCGACTGCAAGAGAAACTTCAGAACCTGTCGCTAATAATAGTACGTCTGCTCGTTCTTTGTTCGCAGGAGATACTACATATGCTCCTCTAGCAACACCTTCAGCTGCAAGCTCTGCAGTGTGCTCAAGTACAGGTAAGTTTTGTCTAGATAAAATTAATGCAGTTGGAATAGATTTAGATGTCACAGCTAGCTTCCAAGCTTCTGCCGATTCGTTAGCGTCAGCAGGACGGATAACTGATAAGTTTGGCATCGCACGTAATGAAGCTAATTGTTCAACAGGTTCATGTGTAGGACCATCTTCACCAACAGCAATACTGTCATGTGTAAATACATACGTAACAGGAAGTCCCATTAAAGCTGATAGACGTACAGCTGGTCGTACATAATCGCTGAATACGAAGAATGTTCCACCAAACACATGTAAACCACCGTGTAAGGCCATACCGTTTAAAGCAGCACCCATTGCAAATTCACGAACACCAAACCAAATGTTCCGACCTTCATAAGAGTCGCTAGAGAAATCACCAGCACCTTTGATATTTGTTTTATTTGAGCCAGCAAGATCCGCGCTTCCGCCAAAGAATGAAGGGACGGTTTTAGCGATGGCATTTAACACATCACCTGAAGATGCACGTGTTGCCAGCGATTTTCCAGCTTCGTATACAGGAATTTCAACATCATAGTTTTCAGGTAGTTCACCTTTAATTGCTAGTGCAAATTGTTCTGCAAGTTCAGGATACGCTGATTTGTATGAGCTAAACAGTTCATTCCACGATGCTTCATTAGCACCTCCAAGTTGCTCTGCAGCTTCTTTGAAAGTAGCATATACTTCTTCAGGCACATGGAAATCTTCTTCAAATGTCCACTTGTAGCTTTCTTTTGTTAATAACGCTTCATCTTTACCTAATGGCATTCCGTGTGCATCAGATTTACCAGAACGATTTGGAGATCCAAAACCAATAACCGTTTTAACTTCTATTAAAGTAGGCTGGCCTTTATGGTTTTTAGCTGATTCAATCGCATTTGTTAAATCTTCAAGTGAGTTTCCGTCTGCAACATGTAAATAGTTCCATCCGTAAGATTCAAAACGTTTTTGGATTTTTTCCGAGAATGATTTATTTAAATCACCATCAAGAGAAATGTCATTGCTATCGTAAAGAACAATTAATTTATCCAATTGTAAGTGTCCTGCAAGAGAAATAGCTTCTGCCGCAACACCTTCCATTAAGTCTCCATCACCACATAGAGCATATGTGAAATGATCAACAACTTCATGGTTTGGTTTATTATAGACTGCAGCTAAGTGACGCTCCGCCATAGCCATACCGACTGACATGCCGATTCCTTGTCCAAGTGGACCAGTTGTAGCTTCTACACCTGAAGTATGACCAAATTCAGGATGACCTGGTGTTTTAGAATTCCATTGACGGAAGTTTTTAATCTCTCCCATTGGCAAATCATACCCACCTAAGTGCAATAAGCTGTAAAGTAACATCGAACCGTGACCTGCAGAAAGAACAAAACGGTCACGATTGAACCAAGTAGGATTTACTGGGTTATGACTTAAATGTTTCGTCCAAAGTGTATAAGCCATTGGAGCTGCTCCCATTGGTAAACCTGGATGACCTGAATTTGCTTTTTCAATTGCATCGATTGATAATGTGCGGATTGTACTAATAGCTAACTGATCTACGTGTTGAGACATATTATGACTTCCTCTCTGAAACAAAAGTTTTCTTCTCCATTTAGTGTAGTCAACTTTTGACGAACTGACAATGGTTAGCAAAATGTTGATTTAATTCAGAAATTTCTTTTCTTTTATCGCTTTCACTTTATCCGGCGTAACATCATTGCCTTCTGGGTCTATAACTGTCACATTTTCAATCGTATTTTTCATGGATGAACGAAACGTTTCCAAATACTCTTTACGCAAAGATGTCTGCTCTTTTGCTTCTTCTATTGTTAATCCAATTGATTTAGATTTTTTTGACAACTCGTTAATTCGAGTTATTTTTCCTGGAGATAACATTAATTCCACACCTTTCTTCTAATAACCTTATTAAAAGGTATGCAAAAAAGACTCGGAGCGCAAGTATTTAGCCTCCAAGTCTTTCTTTGTACTCCATATATCTACGGTGAACTGTTGCTTTACTAACAGGAAAACCAAAGCCTCTTAATGTTGAGGCAATCTCTGCATATGTTAAGCCGTTGTTACGTAATTTCACGATTTCATCCATTGGAATCTCTTTTCGTTCTCGTCCTTCAGGATTGCCTTGATCCTTCAGATTTTTTTCTGGTTTAAAACCGTGTTCCACTGCCCTTCTCATCCCTCTACGTATTTTGGCATTATGCAATTTACGTTGGTATTCTTCTACTAGGGCTAAAATTTCTAACATCATCGTGTCCATTTCGTTTAAACGAATAGACCCACCATCATTTAAAGAAATAACTTCAATATCTAATTTTTTCAACATATGTAATATAGCCATACGTGAATTCCCTCTACCCAGTCGTGTCTCGTCTTGTATAAAGACGGTTGTTATTGAATTCATTTTTATAAAATCAAGCATATCAAGTAACCCTTCTCGTTCAACAGAATACCCACTATGTTGATCAAGAAATACATCTCTTACGAAGTACTTTTGCTCCTGAGCAAATTTACGCAATTCTTCTTCTTGCCGAATTAAAGAAGTTTCTTGCGCTTCTTTATCAGTACTTACACGGCAGTAAAGAACCGCAGAATTAGAATTGGCCATTAATCTGATTCTCCCGCATATTCTATTCCTTGGTCAGGGGCATACTGATCAAGAGAATTTGGTAGGACAAGTGAATCTCCTGCATGAATCATTTGAGTATTTAAGTTGTTTGCTATCATGACTTCTGAAATCCAATCTTGTTTAGGTGTATTGCCTCTATATTTATCAGATAAAGTCCAAAGTGTATCCCCATCATGTATAAAGATTTCATTGTAAGACTCCTCTTGCTCAACAGCAAAAAGCACAAAAAACAATGTACAACTAAAGATTACACCTACTAATAACGAAATAAATGGATTGTTTTTGACCCAATTCATTTGAATTCCTCCTCGAATAGAATGTTTGTTCGTAATTTATATTTATTACTATAAACCGAACACACGTTTCTTGTCAACAATAATTAGAACCTATGTTTGCATTTTATTATTCGAATTGATATACTAAAAGTAGTTAATTAGAGAGAAACCATTTGGCGAAGAGGTGAACTAGTTGAAAAAAGTATCGAAACGACAAGAAGATATTATGGCTTTTATAAAAGATGAAGTTCGAAAAAAAGGATATCCACCATCCGTGAGAGAAATTGGAGAAGCGGTAGGACTTGCTTCTAGTTCCACAGTTCATGGTCATTTAGCTAGACTAGAAAGTAAGGGATTAATTCGACGCGATCCTACAAAACCACGCGCAATTGAAATTTTAGAGTTTGATAACTTGGCAGAATTTCGACCAAACGTAGTAAATGTCCCATTAATCGGGAAAGTCACCGCTGGGTTACCAATCACAGCCATTGAAAATATAGAAGAGTTTTTCCCACTACCTGAAACGTTTGGAACTACCGAAGACAATCTCTTTATGCTTGAAATAATGGGAGATAGTATGATAGAAGCCGGGATATTAAACGGTGACTATGTTGTTGTGAAACAGCAGCAGACTGCAAATAACGGTGAAATTGTCGTCGCTATGACTGAAGACGATGAAGCCACTGTTAAACGATTCTTTAAAGAAGAATCCTATTTCCGTCTTCAACCTGAAAATTCATCTATGGAGCCAATTATCGTTGAGAAAGTTTCGATACTAGGAAAAGTTGTAGGTGTTTATCGTCATCTTCATTAATCAACAACAAAGCCCTTACACATTTGTGTAAGGGTTTTTTCAATAGTTAATCAGTACTTTACACTTTAAGTAGATGTGTGCTATACTGATTTTGAGCCGATATCACGCCGACTGACATTTTCATCTTCAGTCGGCCTTTTTGTGTTCTTTTTTATGAGATTGGATTGTCCCCCACACTTAAATTCGGATTATTTTAATCCCTTATCTTTTAAATATTGTGTATTGCGTCGAGCTTTAAAGCGCACATCGTTGTTTTTCCACCAACCCCACATCGATGCCGCAAACGTGATGAGAGCTGTTGCTGCAACTTCGTAATCTGTATCATTAAATGGTAATGGACTCGTTCCCTTCATGACCAAATATTGATTTATCCAAGCTAAAAATAGAACGATAGTACGAACAATCATCATCTTGTCAAAAGGTGCAAGATTCTTCGATTCGCTCACTTACCTACCTCCTTTTTAATCTGGTGTTACATTATCTTATGTATATCTTATTTGAACTAGTATCTAGTCAATGATTTATTTATAAATATTATTGCTTCATTGCTGTGAAAAGTCAGCCCGCTTCGGTCGGACGAATCTTCTGCTGCACCTTGATCTAAAGAATAAAGAGATGGACTTGTGACTGCGTCACTCGCCCATCTCTTTTTCCAGTTCATCTTGTTTCCTCCTTGAACAATACTGTTTCTTCTTTTCAAGACGCAAAAAGAGCCATCTAAACAGCTCGTCAATCATTAATAAAGCAGTTGTTAACAATAAGGTAATAATATTTTTATGGGAAAGCTAGCCTATAGATAAAGAAAAAAACGCTTCTCAAGGTGAGAAGCGTTTTACGTTGTCTATGGGGTAATCTAATTATACGGTTGCTTTATCAGCTTTTTTAATTTGCTTACTTCTTAATTGACCACAAGCAGCGTCGATGTCCGCTCCTTGTTCATGGCGTACACCACAGTTGATTCCCTTTTTCTTAAGTGCATCGTAAAACGCACTAATGGCTTCAGGAGTACTTTGTTGGTATTGACCATGTTCATCAACTGGGTTATAAGGAATTAAGTTGACGTACGATAAATGACGTTTGTCTTCGAGCAGTTTAGCAAGCTTTACCGCTTCTTCTACGTGATCATTAACATCGCGTAAAAGGATATATTCAAACGTAATTCGACGGTTCGTTTTTTCTAGGTAATAATCAATTGCATCCATCAGTTTTTCAATTGGATAAGCTTTATTGATTTTCATGATGCGTGTGCGTAATTCGTTTGTTGGGGCATGAATCGAAATAGCTAAATTCACTTGAAGCCCTTCATCAGCGTAATCGTAAATTTTAGGCACAATCCCACTTGTCGACACGGTAATGTGACGTGCTCCAATTGCAAGGCCTTTTTGAGAGTTTACAACGTTAAGGAAGCTCATTAAGTTCGTGTAGTTATCAAATGGTTCACCAATACCCATTACAACAATATGGCTCACACGTTCCTCTTTCTTCACTTCGTCAAGATGTTGTTGAACTTTCATAATTTGTTCCACGATTTCTCCTGAAGACAAATCACGACTCTTTTTCAATAATCCACTCGCACAAAAACTACAGCCAATATTGCAGCCGACTTGAGTAGTAACACAAACTGATGACCCATATTTAAAACGCATTAATACCGTTTCAATTAAATTTCCATCTTGCATTTTAAACAAGAATTTAATCGTTCCATCTGCTGATTCTTGTTTAACACTTTCCTCAAGTGTGTATAGAACAAAGTTTTCTTCAAGTAATTGAATACATTCTTTACTAACGTTTACCATTTGTGAAAAATCAGTAATACGCTTTATATATAACCAATCCCAAATTTGTTCTGCACGGTATTTTTTTTGTCCGTTATCTAGAAGCCAAGTAGTTAGCTGTTCTATTGTCAATCCAAAAATAGATGTTTTCATTTGATACCCTCTTTTCATAAAACAAAATCAGTACTCATTCTACTAGAAACAAGCTCATATAACAACTGATTGAATTTTCAAAGTCACACTTTACAGTTAACCAGTTCTTTAAATATGTTTTTAACACGAGTTATAAGCAATATAAAATCTTTCTCCTTCATTATGAACTCAATCAAAGCGATTATTCGTCGGAACTTTAAAATCACATTTTTAAAAAGCTCAAAACCCTACTAAAAAGTAGGGTTTTGGCTTTACTTTACATTATTTTGTTCTTTTATCCACCAGTCAATATGATTTAGATCAAAAATAAGGATGTTGCTTAATGGACTGGTATGAGGAATTTCTCTTTGAGTCATAAGAATAATTAAATTTTCTTCAGTCATTGGGTAGTTAACTGAATCAAAATAAGCTATTAATCTTTTTACCCCTTGGACTTTTCTCATTTAATCACCTCCACTAAATTCTCCTTGTAGATCAAAGAAAGCTTAGTGCTAGTTATTAAATAATGAATCCTAGTAATATATACCCGCATTCCAAACATTTAATCCTTTGAATAGCTATTTTTTATAAAAATTATTTCTTTAGAAGGAAATAATTTAAATAATTTCTTGTGTTGACGGGCAATAGTTCAACGAATTTCATAAAAAAACGTGTGAACCAATTGGCTCACACGCTTATTATTAATACATTTTCAAGTATTGTTCGCGTTCCCATGGGTGTACAGATGTACGGAAACTATATCTATATATAATAGAAGGTAATAATGTATTGCTTACCTTGTTTTACATGGCAAAATGACATTGAAATACAGTAGGATACAATAGAAAACAATCAATTCGTGGTAAGTTTGTGGTAACTTCCTTTCAATGCTTGTGGTAACTTTCGCAATAAAAATTTAGACATTACAAATTATCATGGTTGGGCTTCATTACTTCCCAGGAGGACTTGTTTTTCAGGAAGAAAAACCTTGATATAGGTTGGTTTGTTGGAATTTTTGTGTAGTGAATGTGTAGCGTAGTGTTTTATTGCCCTCTCACAATACGTGGTAGGGCTTTTATTTTGTCATATTTAAATACACATCAAGCAGGTCCTCTACTCGATTACGCAGCCTCACATTTAGATACCTTCGATGCTGTTCATATCCACCATAGAAGAAAGCGTATTCTGTACATGTTTCATCTCGTGTACCTTTAATGATCTTCATGTTGTTCTTTCTTAGATATAATTTTGTTTCTTTTAAATCCTTTTGCACTGCTTTGATGGACTGTTCGATGATGTTTATATATGGTCGACTTAACTTGAAATTCTCGCTTTCAAAAACTACACGATCTCGCTCCAATAAAATAATGATCATGGGTAAGTAAATCATGCTTTCAAAGTAAGGTAAACTTTCAGTTGGAATGAGTGCCATCTATATCACCATATTCTCTTTACGTTCAACAGGGATCAACGCCATGACGCTATCAATCAAAAATGTACGTTTGGTATTTCTCAAGAAACAATAAGCTTGGAATGAATCACCATTTAGCTTCAAAACTTTAATACGTCGCTTTGTAACTTCTCCAGGTTTCGAGGTATACATAACATCTACAATCTGACCATATCGCATGGACCTCAATAGACTTCCCTTCACATTAACCCCTCCAAAAAGAACACTTGTTCCCATTATATGCGAACGTATGTTTTTTAACAATGGTAAATTTCAACATGGAATTTTAATGATGTAAAAAAAGACGCCTATTGAGGCGTCGAATCACTGAACAATCTATCTATGAAGTATTCGCTCAATTTATTATCATCGAGTACAAATTTTTTAATATCACTATTAATTATTTTTCTGAGTATGTCATCTAATTTCACAGACAACTCCATCATCAGCTTTGCTTCTTTCTCTTTTAGGCTTGATCCATGGATTATTCTCGATCTGATTCCATATGCCTTTTTGGTCGTATTAAACAATTCTTTTTTTTCTTCAGGAGTAGTTCCTAAAAATAGGGCAACTCTCTCAGCAATCTTATAATTTACTTCAGTACTATCAGTGGTAAAAAAGCATTCTAATGCCGTACAGTAAGAAACAATTTTTATTGGCAAATGAGTAGCACTCCTTGCTTCTAAGATAAAATATGAAGCTCTTTCTGCTCTTATTGAACCTTTAAAAAATAATTCATTATTAGGGATTTTTCCACCTTTTATGAATTCATCAATGTTCGGCATAACATCTTTTCCAAATGAGATTATAGCTTTGTTTATTTGTTCATTAGTAAATATTGATTCTTTAATGTCGCCTTCCGCGTTTGAATTAACAGCAGATAGTGCACCTTTATAAGTTAGACCATCCTCGATGAAATCTTGATACACAACAAGAAAACCATCTCTTACATAGACGCTGTTATCTTTTATTGCCCATAATTCATTCACAAAAAATTGCGCTTCTCTCAAGAAGTAAAATGTATATTCGCTGTCATCTCTTTCTTTTTCACTCAATGTCTTTAATTTATCAAAATCACCTGTACCATATAAATATACCGTATCTTCAAATTCGTTCAACGAATGGAATCCTGCAGCTTCTTTTAATAATTCTGATTTTAATACTTCCTTCACTAATGCATTATTATTAGATATTCTTGTTCCAGGACTTATTTCTTTACCTTTATTATGTGAATCTTCTAATTTCAAATTATGTAGAACTGTTAAAAATAAATACTTCAATAGTAACCCTCCTTAATTTCATTCTTTAATATTCTATACTAGTACCCATTTTCCCTCTATAAGTCAAAAAAGACCACCCGATTAAGAGTGGTCTTTTCAAGTATCTTGTTTATGCATTCACTTTTTATTCTTTTTCATTCTTTTTTCGTCAAGCCTATCTTTAATGTCTTCAAAAGTTTTTTCAGCAGCAGCAACTATTACAACTTTCCCTATTTTTTTCACTACTGGTAAAGCAGCAACAATAATTGGTTTTACGTTCAACTTGTACACCATCCATTCGACGTTTTGGAGAATACTTCGAGCGACTCCTACCTTCTCACTATATTCGATAGATATAAAGAAGTGAGATGAATTCGTACGTCGAGTTTCGTCATTTGGGCAAATAAAAAAGCCACACCCTGGAGTGCGACTTAGAAGGACCGTATTAACCATATTGACCAAGTTGTTTGATGCTTTTAAACTAGCTATAACTCTTTAATTTAATTGAAAAGTGTACTTATTTTGCTTCACATTCATAAAGCAATATTAAAGCATCTTCGTAATCTTGTTCTTTAACAGCAATTTCTTCTTGATTTCTAATTATTTCAAGTTTTAATTCTTGTATTTCAATTTCAAGTAAGTCATAAGGTCTGAGAGGTGTATCATGTAATTTAGCAGGTCCAAAACGGTCGTCTAGATTCATATTATGATAAGGATCTAACCAAACAACATAAAAAATGTTATGGTATCTAATCCCATGTACTCTCCCACCTGAAGTTGACAGCCTAAATTGTATCATGTTCTCTGGAGAAATCTGATCAAGGACGTGTTCTGCGATACTATCATTATAGTGATAAGCAGTTTTTTCAAAATTGTGACGATGTAAGTCATAATGTCGTCTTTGACTTTGCAGTTCATTAAAAGTTAAATTTGATACTGCGTGAAAATTATCAAAGCAGTTCATAAACCAACTACTATCAACTTTGCCACAATTAAATGCAGGATGGGTTGTATCTAAAAGATTGAAAGAAAAGTGAATCTTCTCTTTATTCAATTTTTCAACTTCTTCTTGAATTTTCTTTGGAAACATCGTTGGAACATTAGACTTACCTTTTGGAACATGTGCAACAGGTATGATGGGTTTTTTAATATCTTTCTTGTCAATCCTGTTGTTCATCTTCAAGGACCTTACGGTAGTAACTCATGATTGTAGAATCATTAATCTCATTTGAACATGCATCTAGATTTCCTAGATGTCCACGCGCTTCTTTCCAAGGTTCTTCAATATGTGTAAGGTATTCTAATTCATTACCATTAAGATGACCATAAGAATTATAAACATTATGAATAAATTCATGCATTAATGGATGTTGCATAACTTCTACCGGTACATTTCTCATTTCAATATCTCGCCAGCCGTAGTCTTTAAATTCACGGTAAAGTTCTGGCACAACCGGTCCATGAACCCATGCTTCAAATTTATTATTAAATAATTTCTCTTCATAGTAAGTGTAATACCAGGAATAAGCGTAATAGCATAGCTTCTGAAGTTTTTTATGCGTCATGGATTCAATCGATAAAAATGTATCTGCAACAACATTTACGGTAGTAACAGCTTTTTTAGGTAAGGTGTGTATCATATTTTTTTCCCTGCTTTCGAAATGAAATAATTCTCCCACAGTTCATCACCTCTCAATGTAAAAGCTGCACAAAATGATGCTTGCCATTTTATAGCTTTTTTAAACATATGATTAATTAATGAACTTATAGAACTATCAATCAAATTGGCATTTAATAGCATTATAAAATATAACACTGTTGGATGAAGATTAACAATCTATTATCTTCTTACCTTTATATTCTACATACAAAACCATTAATCCTCTAAATATTCAGATAATAATATTTTTATATTTTTTATGTTTTCAATCGAATATCATATTCAAGTTAATTGACAAAAAGCCCCACTCTTTTAAGAGTGGGGCGATTAGCTTATTCCATCTTCCCAGTAATATAGCCACGATCAACAGCTACCCACATTACCTCGTGAGAATCATCTTGTGTGAACGTACCATTTTCCACTTTCTCACGCCATACTTTGCCAAGTGCGTGGTCCTTCATTTCAAAACGCTTAAGGACTCGTAGAATAGCGTTTTTGCCTTCGTTTGTAGAGAACTTGAGTAGATTTGATAATGTGATTTCATCACCTTTTTCTATAGGTGTTGAAGTAACAGCTGGCTTAGGTTTTATTGAAGCATCTAATTTTACTTTAGTTACAGGACCGTAAGAGCCATCTGCAGTTAATCCGTTAGCTGTTTGAAATGCTTTGACTGCATTTTCAGTTGCTGGGCCGTAACTAGAATCTATAGACAATTCCAACCCAGCTTTAATTAAATTCTCTTGTAACTGTTTAACTGCTGTACCTGTATCTCCACGTTTTAAATAATTGGACACACTAACACTCTCCTTTACTTCTGGTTTGGTAGCTCCTTTAACTTCTTGCATACATGCTTCTAATTCATTCTCTACATCTTTAATAAACGACTGCAGATTTCTCCCAACTGACGCTAAGCCTAATTTAGGGTCTGTTTTTCTACCTGGATCTAAAGTATAGTGAGCCGTTATGTGTTTCTTTGGATCTAACTTAAATATATGACATAAATACGCATTGTACCAAACATACTTTTCATAAGATTTTTGGTTATTTATCTTTCCTCCATAACAAAGTTCAACACCGATAGCTGCACGGTTTGCATCATGTCCATAAAGCGCATTGTCTGTTTTCACACCGAATAAAACGTGATAAGCCATTTCATCTAGAGGAACACATTCAATAATTTCAATGTCATCAATGAACGTGTGAGCGGATGATACTTGTAACAAAGGAACCAAATTTGCAGTGCTATCCATCCAGCCCACATTTCCACGTGCAGATGAACCGGGATTGCCCGTATCATGATCGACAATAAATAAAACTCCCAGGTTTTTTAGACCTGGACGTCTACGTGATTTATTAGGTAAGTATTTTCTTGTTATAGGATACTTCATAAGAAATGGCATATTATTTTTCACCTTCCTTTGCAGTTTCTAATTGTTTATCCACTTTACTTCCCGCTAATTCTTCTCCGATTATTTTCTTGAATGAATCCGATTCCACTTTTTGCGATTCCACCACTTTTAATTTCTCAGCTAACCCTGCAGGAACCAATACACCTAACTCTGCACAATTTTCCAAAATGGAAAGTCCTTCATTCGCAATATAAAAAATAACGGTAGCATATGTAATCGCTCCGCCCATATTAAGTATTTGATCAATCACATTGGCCAATATAATCACTACCAGTACCAACATTTTTCGTGCATATCCAAACAGACTCTTTCGGCTCCATAAGTTGTGGTTTTTAATTGCCTTGAATATCCCCGTGATCACATCTAAGACCATTAATACGAGCAACAGATGCAAGAATTTAACATCCCCAAATAAATAAAACCTCACTACGTCTAAATGTTCCAAACTAAATCCTTCTGTCATTTTCATCTCTCCTTAAAATCATTATTTTTGGAAAACAAAAAGAACGCCCGGTTGGACGTTCCTTGATTTGTCTTATTCTGTTTTTAATACGGTGCCACTTAGTTTTTTTATAGAGATATCAGGATCAAATGGAATCATTCGTCCTTCATCTTTTTTTTGTTTTTGCTCGGTTGTTATCCAAAGTGTTACTGCTTCCAAACTGCTCTTTGCAGATACTAGAAAATTTTCATCGTTATATCCAATAATGTAATTATTCATGAAACTCCCTCCTCTTTCATCCAATATTCGACAGAAGAGGGAGGAATCCTTCAAATGTAGTTGAATTTAAATCTATTCTCTAATACGATACTAGTAGCAAACTTGTTCAGGAGGTGTATTCATTTGTTCAGTCCTAAAGAATATAATGACTTTCTATCCTTTAAATTAAAATCGGCAGATTACCATTATAAACAGTGTATTGACGCTGAGACAAATCCTAATTTATTTGAAGATACTGATCAACAAATTATTGCTACTTCGTCTGAGTTTACAGCAATGATGTTGGTTTATCAGTCTACACTCGATTTGTTAGCTCAGTTTATTAATAGACACAGGCATTTGAAATTATCTAGTAGTTCTTTATATTTTTCAACTGTAATGATAAATGTTGAGAAGATTCCTGACATGAAAGAATCACTCAACAACTTGAATGCAAACGCCATATACTTAATCGATTACTGTAATACGACAAAACACAGAAACTTAATAAAAATTTCAGAGCAGTGGACTTTCATTACACCATTTCAACCAATGAAGCTTTTATTGGTATCCCCATTCAAAAAAGATGGAAGGTCTTATGATGAAAAAGTCTTGTTGGACATCTCACGTGAAATTCATGAATCGTTTACTCAATCAATAAAAACACTAATTAATTTAGTCTAAGTATTAATATCTATACTTAGGCTTGTTCCGTAATACTAAAAGGTGCAACCTTTGGCTTGGATGAAAACAAAAAGATCGCCTTGCTGAACCTTCCCGAGATAAAACTATGTGTTCGCTAAATTACTGAAAATCTCAGCAATCTTATCGTGATGTTTTGCTTTGTCGTCGTTGTAACCAGCTAAAGTCACTGCAATTTCATGTAATAAAGTTTTAGCTTCAACTTCTGTTAGATTTTCTATTGGCGTGTCTAAAGAATCTTGCCAGCTCATTCCCACAAGTAGAACCCCCTTCCCCTTTCATCCATTATTCAACAAAAGAGGAATAAATCCTTCAACAAATATCAAAGATTTGCAGTAGCAACATACAACTGGAGTAGATATCCAACAGTAAGAATTACAAGTCCGCAAATTGATAATATTTTATTTTGATATTAATTCGGACTTATTTTCTCTAATTCATCATAAGTTGTACCTTGTTTGTTTGGTCTGCTAAAAACAACGCTACTAAGTGTGAGAATGGTGCCCAAGAAACTAAGTGTTATTCCCATCAAATTTAACATATTCATTCACCCTCTTTTATTGTATTACGCTAATTCTAGTGAATGGTTTCAATTTATTTACATCTCAGAAGTTTCTTCAGCAAACTCATCCTTTTTAATCCTCTTGTGCAGTTATGAACGTTTAATTTTTGATATAAAAAATACACCTCAATGGGTGCTAGTCGATTATGCAACAGCAATGTAAACATCGCCTGTAATTTCTTCATACTGCACATCACTAATCTTTCCTGCAACTACGGCATCTCCTACCATTTCTTTAGTCCAATATTTCGGATAGAATCGTTTAATACATGTATACCAATCCATATTAAATCACTCCTTTCATCATTAGTTGATACATCATTTCCGCCTGACCATTATTCATATCATCAATGACCATATCTTTCATCATTGAATCGTACATGAAGGTTGCTTCAAGTTCATCAACCTTTTCTGTTAGGGGTTTCCTAGGCTTAGGCTTATTGTCTTCAGAAGCGTTAGGGTCTGGGTCTGGGTCTGGGTATGTGAACTGAATCAAACCTGTTACAACATCGATACTATAACCAATACTTGCTTCAAAATCCTCAGAATATGCCCCATAGGACAATTCAGTCAGCCCGACTGTTTGAGGGTTGCGTTCAGATAATTCTTTATATAGCATCATGTCATATTCCATTGACGTGGGTACAACATTACCATTCATCTCACTAGTACTGACAATGACGTTTCCAGTCAGTTTATCATAATAAATCTTTTTACCTATTTTCATCATGCTTCCCTCCTTTTATTCAAATGCTAACCATGTGAAATTTGAAGCATAAAAGCTACACTCTAGCTTAAAGCCACCAGTATTAACATAATACGTTGAGCCAAGCGATTTTTTAATATTAGACCCTGCATAAAAAACCTCGGTAGAAGTTTGGGGTTCGATGTATAGCGTATGAACCAATGGGTCTGATGTTCCGGTTGGGAAGATTATTACAATTTTCGGTTTAAACGTAAGTCCCGAAACTGTGAATACCCCCGAATACAAGGGAATGGTAACAGTCCCAGTTGCGAATTTCTTATCCCCAGTAGTGATTTGCCCTATTTTAGTCGCCAATGTCGGGAATGTATCGGCTGATGTAGCCGGGACGCCTTTAGCATTTACTGCGTTGGCGATAGATGTCTTTCCGTTATTGGCAAACGTAAAAAGCTCAAGCATTGCCGCCTCTAGGTTATTAGCAGCAAATTTACCTGCACTATCTAATAATGCTACCTTAGCAGCATCTGTACCTACTACTTCCCAGCTTGTTCCGTTCCAATACTTTTGCTTAGCCATAACTTTCAACCTCCTTAGTTTGTATCAATCCATATTTTATTTGTATCAATGGGAGCTGTTGTTCCTTTGTGAATCTCGGGTGTTACCGGAGGCAAATCATTATTTAACTGACTTAAGTTAATTAGATTACCTTTATGCCAAACATCAAAGCTTCCAAACTTAAGATCAACTCCTAAGAATTTCATCTGTTAACCTCCTATCCTATAATAGTGGCGCGATACTGGTTGGCAGTTGGCGCACTAGCAAACGATACTGTAATAGATGATGCACTAGTAATTGCTACATCAGCGTATACCACATTAAAAGGCGCCACCATCTCACGAATCATAACAATAACATCTTGTGAATTTAAGCTATGATTGATAACGAAACTAGTATTTGTCCCATTTCCTATGTTCACCATAGTTTTATCTGGCTTGCTGTTCCATGTGTTTCTTTCAGTAGTAGTGACGTGTCTAGCGGCATCGTTGTTGTGGGCATCAAACTCAGTCTTAGTTGCCTGTTTAACGTTGTCCACTAAATTTAAGCCTACATCTGCTTTATCTAATACGACTAAACCAACCTTACCTGCTACTGTTCTGACTGGTGCGTTCGCCAATACCGCCTGTTTAGTTGTGTATGGGTTCATGTATTTCAATTCAGTGGACCCTAGGTTTCCTTCTTCAAGTGTTGCCATACCATAGTTTTCAACGAAGCCCAACCCTATTTGCCCCTTGTTTACTTGGTGGGGGTTACCCACATCAACAGTATGGGCATTAAATTCTACTTTTGTAGCTTGCTGTACATTATCAACTGATGACAGACCTACATCTGATTTGGTTAATGTAACTACTCCTGTTTTGCCTGCTACTGATTGTACCGCGCTTACTGGTGTTAATAGTTCCTGCCAGTTCGTTAGTGTTGTCGATGGTAATGCTCTTAGAATAAACGATTTGCTGATATCAGTTCGTACTGCTATATCACCGACTTGAACCGTTAACGCCAACATGTTCACCTCAGTAGTAACTATGAAAGTATCTGAGATTGCCGTAGATGGTAGTACTGACACGTCCAACTTACCGCCAGAATCAAGTATAGGAATTGTTCCGCTAGCCGTACCCGTGTTTTTACTAGCCGCTGTTCCTAGAATTGGTAGCCCACTCAATGATGCATATGTACCAGATGTCGCCACAGTTGCTAGTCCAGTAATCATTGTTGCGGGGTGTGATGCAGGGTGCGTATAGTTAGTTGCACCTGTCGCAACGCCAGCTAATTTCGACCGTTCAGCATCTGTCATAAATCGATTACTTGCATCTTGTACAATCATCGATGGTGGATGACTAGACGGATGAACGTAGTTGTTGGCATTCGTTGCGATACCGATTAACTTAGTTTCCATGGCGGTAGTGAATGCGGCCGAAATCGCGTCAAGGATAGCCTTGTTATTAAATATCAAACTCATATTCTGCCATGCCGTACCATCATATCCATAAAATGCGCTGTTAGTTGTGTGGTAGAAAATCATACCTGTTACTGGGCTTGTTGGGAATGCCCCAAGGTTTTGAATTCTAGCATTCTGTAGTTCGTTTCTTCCTAAATCAATATTAGTTAAAAATTGCACTGATGAAACACCCCTTTTAGATTATGTTTGCCTTACCTGAGAACGCTGATGTGAATCTGACTTCCAGTGTATTCGTGTCGATATGGTCCACATCTCCATGCACCACACTGCCCGCGCTATCTATGACAGCTACATGCGGAAATTTATTGAGGTTGTGGTTGATTACCCATACAGTACTTGCAGAAATTTGGTTATGGTTATATGTCTGCACTTCTCCAGAAAGACCCTGAGGTCCAGTTTCCCCTTGAATACCTTGCACTCCTTGGTCGCCCTTAAGGTCTGTATACTGGTAGGCCGTTTCTTCGTCTCTCTTAATCCCGAGAGATGTCCCTTGCCATATGAAATCGAGGCCTGCACCATCAGTTCCGTCTACACCTGCAACGCCTTCGCCCCCACCTTCTGCTATAGGGTTATCAGTTTCTCGTTTGATTTTCTCGATTATGGTTGGTAGAGGCTGTCCGAATGTAGCATCTAATTGATAACCATCCTTTTCAATGATTTCCACAATTTCAGTTACCCGTAATTGAGCTGTCTTTGTCTTCTTCGCATTCTGTACCGTGACGATATCGCCTAGTTGCCAATCCCGCCCATATTCAAATGGCCCGTATGGTAAGACTGATGTTTCAAACGATTCGACTTTTGCATATTCGTCTAATTTTTGTTGACCACGATCCTGTAGATTTCCATCTTCCGCAATATCTCGTGCATCAATGAAAATTTCATTCCGCGCGAGACCACTTGCGGTTCCTATAAAAGCAATTTCACGTGCTGCACCTTCACCTTGACCTGCCACAATCGCAACATTCTTATAATCGAGAGAGGATTCAATTACCTTTTGAGATCTCACGTTATCAAACTCGACACTAAAAATAACTGGTGGATGGATGTTTTGAGTACTCGTTAAATTTCGGCCCTCCGATACATCGAATAAATAAGAAGAACCATCAAATTGAACCTCCCATCCTAGTCCTGAGGTAATACTTAATTTTTCCAATTCATCTTTTAGATTCTTAAAACGGGTTTGATAAAAGAAAGAGCTCCCACGATTTAAGTTGGGAGCCACAGTTAGATCTGAGATGATTCGTTCTGACGTAGTTAAAACCGCATTGTTATTTACAAATTGTTTCATCAGAGTTTCTGCGTCTGCCGTTTGTCCGTCATACGCTTGTCCATCTGGAGGAATCGTAAATCGTTTTGCAAGGATTCCTTTCAAGTCGTACCCTCTAACGATTAACTGATCGTCACCTTTGCCATTTTCAGATGTCATTTCTTCGATATGTGCAATAATTCCAGTCTTGTTGCTTCCAACGCTGACAATACGACCTTCTAGTAATTCATCCACATGTTCCATATGTTGATTAACAACAATCTGAAACTCGCCCTGCTTATGCCAACGTTTCGTCCACATAACACTGCCAACTGCATCAATTTCTGTTATAAAATCGAACGTATCTGAAAAAATACGAATCATTTACTTCACCTTCCTTCACTCGTAATTCTGTTATTAAGCCGTATCAATCCAGATATCTTTTGAGGAAGGGCTAACTGGAGCTGTGGATTGTACAGAAATCACCATTCCACCGAGAGCAGGTGCTTCAGTTTGTATTGAAGCGACAAATTCATCCCATTCAGCTTGATAAACATCTGTTGGCACTTGAACGATGCTTGAGACAACACCACACAATGATTGATCTAATCGTTCATCTGTAACTGTTGCAATCACAGTAGTACCTGCGTTTACTCTTACTTGAGCGAGACTTAATTCATACACCAAATCATTTCGTTCAAGATTAGGTGCAATTGGTGACGTTGCTGGTACACCCTCTTTTATGACAACTCGAATATCTCGATTTGTAATGTTCCGATTTAACCGAACAACTACGCGATCAATACGAGGAAAAGATGGGTTACCAGTCGTGTGGTTTAAATCAATCTGTGTGGTATTACGGTATAAGTAACCTTCAATGAACGCAGCACCAATTTCCACACTTGAAATTAGCCCTACTCCTTTTGTCACTTTCAAAGACGGAAGATCATTTCGATAAAAGACACCGTTTGTAAGTAACTCATGATAATATTTCGCAAAATCAGCAGCAGTTACTTCACGGTCAGCATCCACAGAATCAAACATAAAAAATTCTTCTGCCATTCATCTCACCTCTTTTTTTATACTGCTAAATACCTTGGATAAAACTTAATTGTCACAGGTGCTTTTTCGAAATCTTCTCCTGTTGAGTAAGTTAATAAATTGTTACCTGATTCAAGTTGAAAGAATGTACTTGCGAGATTGATATAATTAAAAGCATTAGTTCTCGTTCCATCAACCGCAATTCTATCAACACGTTTTTTTCCAAACTCGGTACTAATCCATAACTTTTCTCCTGCTAACAAGCTTTGCGACACTTCAATAAACTCTCCTGTTGTTTCGTTTTCAATTCGGATCGGTGAAGTAGCAGGTCCCTCAAATGTCACCTAGATGGGAGTAGCTGAATCGCCTTCATTGACGACAATTCTTGATTTTGCTGCCGATTCTTGATTACCAAATATAGTTGGCAAGACTAAAGGAAAGGTCAAACCACCACTGAAGGTTGCTAACTGTTCAACATGTTCTCTTTCTGAACGCCAATAAGGATCTGGGCATCTTAAATCGACTAAAGCTGTTTGGAAGAAGTCTTGTCTACTATCATCTGAGGCAGGATAAATGGGAATATGTTCGACCACCGCTAAGATAACTCGTGATATGTCGTCAATTGTATATTCCAGTTCTCCTAGCCCTAATTTGGGATTGAATACTCCAGCAAAATAAGCTCTCTTTTTGGCAACATCTTTTAAATCATCACCTAAAATTGTTACTTCTAAAGAAATTTCACGTTCAGAAAATGTTGTGCCTATATAAGTAGAACCGTCTTGATAAGGGGATTTTTGAAATTGAATATCCGCGTCAAGATCGCCTAATCCATTTAAAGCTGTAAATAGATAGGTAGAGCAATCGAAATGGAGGGAAACGCCTTTAGAGTTTGTAAACTTTAATTGCTCTTTCAATTCATCCACCCCATTCCATTGCCAACTGTCGTTGTGTTTGTTTTTGTTTTCTCGCTTGCTCCGCCGGGGATACCACCGGAACGTGATAATTATTCACTACTGAAGCATTGTAATTTTTCGAGTTAGATCCGCTAGTTCCATTGGTCTTTCCAGATAAAGAAATACTCGCTCCTTGCGCCAATTGAGTAGCTAAATCTTTATTGGAGCTCTGTGATTTAGAGCTTTTTGGAACACTAACTGACCCTCCCGTTGTCCCTTGTAAGGCTGCGTTTACCGCCTTAGCAATTGCTGTCGCTTGTGAAACTAGCGCAGGTTGCATGGATTTCATACCATCAAGTAATCGTTGTCCAGCATCTATCCCGATTTGCGTCAACGTCTTAAATTCTTCATCTGTTGCTTTCGTTATGCTCGCAATCTCTGCTACCCATTCCGTTTTTAATGAAGCTAATTCGTTATTCGCAACAAGTCGCAATCCAGCGATTCGTTGTTGCGCTTCTGTATTCAGTCGGTCTAGTTCTAAGTTTGTAGCAACTCGTAATTCACTGATTTGATATTGCGTATCGGCTTTCATTCCTATTAACTGTTCTTCTGATTCAGCCCTCGCTAACGCAGATTTCTCGAGGTATAGAGCAGAGTACTGAGTTAATTGCTCATCAGTGAGGGAGTTTAACGCAATCAATTGAGGCAGAGCTTTGGGTCCCATATCACGAAGTTCATCAATGAGTCCCTGGTCAATTGCCTTTGATGATAATTTGGTGATTTCGGATTCCCATGATTTAAAACCATCAACTTGAGAATGTAAATTTGAAAGTAACTCATTTCCTGATTCTTTCGGAGCAATATCAAATTTCTCGAATAACCCCGCAAAATTTTTCAAGGATTTGTATCGGTCTTCTAATGTTTTGGCGTACGCATCATTCAACCGCTCTTCATCTGCAATTAACTTGTCTTTGGCAGCTTTTGATTGAGAAACTAACTCGTCATTAACCTTCGCTATGTCTGATGTGAGATTTTGGTTGATATCGGTCATTCGTTTGGCATATTTTTCGTTAGTTGACGTTATGTCGGCATCAATTTTACGCAACGTATCGCGATACTTAGAATGTGCATCAATCTTTTCTTGTGTCCCATTTTTGAATGAATCAGCTGCCTTGCGCCAAATATTTGCCTCTTCGATTAGGGATAACCCTTCGATTTTTTGCTTATTATCGATGAATTTTTGAATAGCGCTCAATCGGTCACTTGCTGATTGTTCTTCAACTTTAGCGATGTCTGCTTTTGCTTTCTTTTTACTCGAGAGAATCTTTGCGTCTGCATCGTTCTCAATCTTTTCGATTTTAAGAACTTCTGAAGACGTTAACTTGCGATTTGATTCATGAGCTTTTTCTTTTATTTCAGCAATTTTCCGAACCTCAGCTGTCGTTAATTTTCGTTTAGCATCGTGAGCTTTTTCATGAATCTTGGCAATGTCTGATGTAGCTTTTCTATTAATTTCTATTTGTTGCGCAGAATCTTGTTTGCTAATTGCTGCAATATCAGTAGCTGCTTTTTTAGAAATAGCTGATTGTTCAGCAGCTGCCGTTTTTCCAATAGTAGCTATTTGGGATGCAGTAGATTTTGCAACATTCGTAATTACATTCGAAAGTTCTTTCATAACAGATTCATTTCGCGCCTTAGTCGATGCAATACCATCTGCATTTCCGATGCCAATCCATCTTCCTATGGCAAACATCACTCGAGAAGGTGAGGCAATTTTAAGGATTTTCTTAGCCCATTCTGGAATGTTGGAAGCTAATTCGGTAATCACACCAAGCACTGAGCTAATAGTGGATTTTATTCCATTCACCAAACCTTCAATAATGTTCTTACCAATCTGCTTTAAATCGATTGCCTTAAGAAAATTCACTGCTTCTGTCCACTTAGTTGAAATAGTAGTTCGTATAGTAGTCATCGTGTTTGAAATAATGGTACGCATCCCTGAGAATGAACTAGATGCAAAACTTTGAATCCAATTAAAAAAGCTGGATGTGCTTGATTTAATAAACGACCATCCACCTGTAAAGATGGATTTTAGTCCAGTAAATAAAGCCATTCCTGCTTTGAGAAGTCGACCATATAATAAAAGATTGAACAAGTTCCAAACAAACTCAATTGCACCTTTAAAGATGTTTTTGATTCCTTCCCACATTTTCGAAAAATCACCTGTGAACAATCCAGCAAAAACTTGGATGAGTCCTTTGATAATATTCATAGCCCCATTGATTACGCCTTTAATATTTTCCCATACCATCTTAATAACAAATAATATGGCAGGCATTACGAAATCAATAACTGCTTTAATACCATTCCATATGTTTGTGAAGGCTTTAAGAAGTTGTTGACCATTCGCGTTCCAAAAAGTTTTCAGCTCGTTCATTTTAGATGTTACAAACGAGACGACGCCTGCTATCGCGGGCTGAACAATAGGCACTAACCCATTCCAGACCTCTAATGCTTTCTTTTTGACCGTATCCCAATTTTGATAAACTAGTATACCTATAGCAATTAATCCTGCTATGGCCGCGATAGCAATTCCAATAGGGCCTGTCAGTGCCGCTAATACGCCACCAGTCTGTGTTATACCTCCAACTAACGGTCCGATAAATCCCATGATCGAACCGATAGAAGATATGAACATTCCAAAACCAACTAAAAGAGGTCCAATAGCTGCCACGATTCCTCCAATAATTAAGATCAAGTTAATCATTGCAGGGCTTAATTCATCGAACCAAACCGTTAATTTCTGTAACGCACCTGTTGCTTGTAAAAAGAATGGTAATAACGCCACTTGAATTGCATCTCCTACTCTCCCCATAGCAAGTTTTGCATTGTTCATTGCAATCGCCGCTTGGTCAATTGGATCTACAGTTTCTTCAAATGTCGTTTTCACTGCTCCTGCTGCATTCGCACCAGCGTTTGAAAATTCATCTAGATTAAATGTGCCTCTTCCAATAGCATCAACCATTCGAGTTGCGCCTTTAGTTCCAAATATTTCAGAAGCTAATGTCAATGCTTCTGTCTCACTTTTAGCTCCTAAAATAGCTTTGATTGTATCATTTAAACCCTGCTCCAAAGTCTTTCCGTCTTTTGCAAAGACCACTTGAGCTTTACTTAAACTTGCTAAAGATGCAGATGAGTCAACGCCTGCTTTTTCAAACCCACCAATCAGTGCAGTTCCTTCTTCAAAAGATAAACCCAGCGCCTTAATCTGAGGAGCTCCAGCAATAGCTTTATCGAATAAAAAGTCTACTGCTTGACCTGTGTCTTGAGCTGTTTTAGTTACTGCATCTAATACGTTATTCAAATCACCGTTAGCTAGCCCGTAAGCTTCAATTGCTTTCTTAGCAGCGATTGATGCAGATGTGACATCTGTTCCGTTAATAGATGCGAATTGGAGCATTAGTTGAGAGTTATCTTCTAACTCTGTACCTAAAAAACCAAATTGAGTATTTACCTCACCTATGGCTTCACCGACTGACAATAAGTCATCTGGTACTCGTCCAGCCACTTCCTCGAAACTTGCTTGTAAATCCGCTGCCGCATCACCAGTAGCTCCTGTTTTAGTAATGATCGTATCAACAGCCTCGTCCACAGAGTTAAAGGCCGCAACCCCCGCAACGCCAAATGCAATAATTGGTGCGGTTAAATTCGTTGAAAGACTTCCCCCAACATCCTTTATTTTGTCGCCAGTACCTTTGAGGTTATCTCCCATTTCTTTTAAACTATTATTCTGCTCATTAATATCACCGGTGGTGGCATCTATTTCATCACCCAATTGTGATTCTGCACTTTGTGCATTATCCAAGGCTCTTGTTGTTTGAGTAAGTTCATTTGCAAGTCGTTGTTCAGCAATCTGCGCATCAAGAACCGCATTGGCCATTCGTTGAGCTTCAACAGAGGTCTCACCATATTGAGCTTTCACACGCTCATATTGTGCTTCAGTATCGGCAACTTTCCGAACAGCCAAGGCTTGTTGTTGAGCCAGATACTCCACCTTAGCTGCGAATTTATCTGCCTCACTTGCTGTCAATCGCATTTGTTGCTCTTGTAAGACAAATTCTTTACGTAACTGACCTGACTCGTCTTTCATTTCTTTAATCGACTGGTTAAAGTCTTGATTAAATAGTTTGATACTAACTACTGCTTCTTGATTTCCTGCCATTCATTTCACCCCTCTTTCTAGGATGTTTTTGGATTGTTCATCCAACTTTTAAAGGCAGATAAACTTTCATACACTCGTTGTACATTTGAAAGTGGCGCATGCCAAAATAATTCTTCTGACATGCCAGAGCTCAATACATATAAGGCATATTTATCCTCCACACACTCAATTTTGAGTATTGGAGGTTTCACTTTTTTTCTTTAGCAGAAGCATTTTGTGTCGACTTATTTAAGCCCATTGAAAAGCCATTGTTCTCTCCGCCAACTGATGCTGAAATCAGGTTCGCATAAAGTTCAAGCGTTTCTGGATAACTTAAATGGTAGCGTTCAAGAAATTCTTCATAGGCCATTGCATTGTCGCGAACAGCTCCGATATAACCCAAGTAAATGATCTTCGTTGCTTTCTCTTCTTTCAAAATGCTTATAGCTTTAGCGGCTTGTTCATCTTTATCGAGATGGGCCGTTTCACTTTGAATCTTCAAGAAATCTTCTAAAAGAGAGCTCTCTATGTAGCCAAGGTCACGCCCTTTTTGCATCGCGTAGTTTGTCAAAAACAAGGGATATACTTTCTTGCTTTCTTTCACTTCAACAAACTCACCGTTTTCTGCCTCTACAATACGTGATTCATATAGCTCGACTTTGTGAATTTTCTTACTCATCTTTTCGTCCTCCTCGTATAATTCAAATAAAAAAGAACCTTCAAGTGAAGGCTCTTCCGATTTATGGGGTTTCAATTTCTGCAACTAATGCGGGTGTAAAGCCTGTATGCCATTGCTCTTTTACGATTGAGTCTACAACCTCATCAGACATCGCCTCATAGTAAAATTTACCGTTGGCATCTTTCAATGCCCGAAATTCAAACTCCAGATTCGCCACTTCATCTGCACCGTTTTCAATCGCTTGAATTTTTAATCCTGTGATGTTTGATGCATTAGGGAAGGCAATCATTTTTGTGACATCTTGAAATTCGTCTTCAATATCAGCAGTCAAGATAAAGTCTTTGCCTTTTGATTTCTCTCCAAGAGCATATACACCTGTTTTTAAACCTGTATTTTCTAGTCCGAATAGCTTTCGCACAACCGCTAATGGGGCATTTGCAGCCGTTACAGTGAATGTCATGAAATTCACTTTCGTAATGCTACCTAACACTTGGTTTCCACATTTTAATTGTTTTTCCGATACATCTGATTCCCCTTCAAGTGAACCAACACACCCAAATGTAGTTCCGGCTTCGTACGTGTCTCCTTCTTTAAATTGAATACCTACATTGTTGATGCTAACCGCATCAAAAAAAGTTACTGGTGGCATTTATAATTCCTCCTCTATTGTCTGTAGCAAATCTATTTCAAGTAATCTAATGATCGCTGGTATAGCTACATCTCGGCCTTGGTCCATGAACTCAAGTGGTGTTCGATTATGCGAACCTATCCCTTTGTCTGGAAACACAAGATAACCCGAAGAGCCTCTTTTATTCGCTGCTCCACCCTTAGGTTTTACAACCAGTTCTAAATTTCTATACTCAGCTTTTGCCCAATCACTTGTAGCTGCGTGCGTTTTATTTCTCTCTCTTCCTTTTCTTGTAGAAATGGGGATGAGAGGAGTTATTTTAGATTTAACTTGTTCAAGCCCGTATTTCTTTAGGGATTCATTCATTGAAGCTTCTGCAGATTTGCCTAGGTTCGTTAACCGTGTAGAGAGTTTTTCAATTTCACTATAATCAAATTCGATTCGTACACTCAATCGGAATCGACCTCCTAAAGTTGATGCTGATAACATCAACAAAACGATCGGTATCTTTGACTTTTGCTCTTAACGGGATGGTATTTACAAACTCCACTGTTTTAACGTTTAAAAGAGTTGATATGATATCTAACACAGTTTCATCGACATCATCTCTATCCTCGGAGTAGTAATCAATTTGTAGAGTTTGTGTTAATTTGGTGCGGTTATCAGTAGGATTTAATGCACCAAGCACGAAAACCATCGCCCAAAAGCGTGTCCCTTGTTCAAAAGCGCTTGCTTCTTCAGATGTGATTTCATCACGAAACAAAAGAATGGACGGGAAATTGGCTTTCAGATTAGTGATGATACTTGTATTCACACGCTGGATATGTGCTTTTGCTTTCTCATTCAATACGCACACCTACCTTTTGCAAATAAAAATAGAGATATGTTCGATCATCATCACGATCTGCCTTAATGACATCGTATTCCTCATTCTTGATGTATACCGTTAAATCATTTTTTGATATACGTAAAAACTTAGGAGGGTTCAAGGTTTTCACCTTTAAATCTAACGAGCTGTTCATCGCACCAATCATTTGGTAGTCACTTTCGCGAGCAGACAAAATACGAAAGGCGAGCTTTCCTTCTTCAAGAAAAGTCTCACCTATCTTTTTTAAGCTTGCTGTCCGTTCAGTAATTTTCTTTCCATAAATCAAGTAACCATCGTTTAAGGTTTCGCGATAAGGATTTTTAGATGATTTCAACATTCGCTTCACCCCTTAGTTTGATGGCGACTCGCATGCGTAACCTCATCAGGTCATCTGAAAAATTGATTAGAAAATCATCTGCAGCATTATTAAATACATAACGGCATCTTTCTAACAACAATTCTTGAACCACTAAGTCATCTACAAACTCCAATTCACTTCCAACAATGTCGTTAAAATAAGCTTTGCTTCGTTCGATGATTTTAATTAAATCTTGGTCATCGTCACTCCAAGTGACATTTAGTCGCCCTTTTAAATCAGTTAAAAAATCCATGTCTTCACCTACTCTTCGTCAGCAGGATTTTTAGATTTCGTCTTAGTCTCGGTTTTTTTTTCTGCTTTGGTTGTGACTTCTTCTTTTTCAGTACCTTGTTCCTCTTCTTCTTTCAAGTAGACATGTCCAAGTTTCGGATGTACCTCTGAAAGGAAAGAGACACGTTTAGCAACAGCTTTAAAACCATATGCCGGGTATGGGTCGCCTGGTTTATAAACATGTCCGTCATGATGAACTTCTTTGAATTGACGAATAGCAATTACTTTGGCCATTTATAGGACCTCCCTAAATTTAATAATTTTATGATCAAGGTGTTTCTGGTACCGGTTCACCAACAGCTGTGATATCAAACACTTGGAATGCATCATTATCTAACGGACGACCGTTTGCTAGTTGACGGATGAGATACAAACGTTGGTCTTCAATCATTCGTAACACATCTGTGGATTCTAGTTTTTGTTGCCCAACTACACCCATAAAATAATCACTAGGCTTACCAGATACCATTCGGTTAAGTGGTACCGCTGGAGACTGAATGATATCCAAGCCAGGAACTGCGAAGTTATCAAACGTCCATGAACCATCATCTTTTTGTTTTGCACCAAGAGCAAAGAACTTTGAAGCATAATCAAAAGGATTAACAATTAAGGTAACCCCTGTATAACGTTGAGTGCCGCCTTTGGTCGTAGGTGCAAGAATTTCTTTACCGATTGTTCTAGGGGTGAAATCTTCTAATACGACAGAAGTCTTGTCTGTATATACACCAGCAACAACTGCTGCGTCTAAATCTTTAGTCATCCCAATTGGTTGCTTGTTTCCTGTACCTGCAACGACTACATTTTCAAGTTCATCTGAAACGACTTCTTGCATGAACAATCGAACATATCGATCTAACCATTCTGGCCCAAGTTCAAACATCGCTTTACATACAACTAAAAATCCGCTTAGTTTAAACATACCTTGTTCAATTGTTTCAAATCCTTCATCAATCATTTCCTTGATATCTTCACAGACATCACCCCAGAAAGCTGTAGCTGCACCTGGTTTACGTACGACCCAGTTTGTAGTTGCTCCAACCTGTTGAAAATTGATTCGTGAAAGTAATGGATGTTCTTTTTGAAGATCTTCGAATACTCGCTCGAATACTGTTGGTGGCATCAAAATGCTTGTTTCACTAAACGATTGGGCTTCAACTGCAGCATTATAGAATTTCTTCTCTTCGCTTGTTAGTACACGCACTCCACGAGAAGCAAGTACTTGCTCATCCCAGTTTTCTGCACGAGCCTGACTTGCTTCTTTAATGACGTTATCCATCAATTGTTGATAATGATCAATGTTGTTTTCGTAGTTTTCAACGATTCGTTGAGCAACTATTGAAGAGTCTCCACTTTCAAAAGCTTCTTTCATCGCCTTAATCTGTTCATCGCGATTCTTGATTCCGTCTTTATTTCGATCTAAATTTTTCACCATTTCTCGTTCCTCCATTTTTAACCATAATAAAAACGCCTACTCGTTTGAGTTGCGTTTGAATTGGTCCAATATATTTTTAGTCGAACTCTGAGTGACACTTGCAGCAATAACGCCATGTTGAGGAGTGTTTTTATTTCGGAATTTTGAAAGAATAACATTCTTCACTTCTTCGGGATCTACGACCTTAGACTTTTCATTCACACGGTCTGCTAGTCCAAGTTCTACAGCCTCTCCTGCCGTAAGCCAACTTTCCGCTTCAATCAGGCTTACAATTTCTTCGCGCTCTCCTGTATAACGAGTCATATAAATATCTGCGATTGATTTATCGATGCCTTCTAATGCATTCAATGTTTTTTGGATATCGGATTTAGTTCCCCAAGCAATTGTAGAAGCTTCATGAATCATCAACATAGATCCTATATTCATAACTAAATCATCTGCGGCCATTGCAATTAATGAAGCTGCACTTGCTGCTAATCCATCAACATGGACGATTACTTTTGCTGGATGATTCTTTAATTGATTATAAATAGCGATGCCATCAAACGCATCCCCACCACCACTATTGATGAAGACATTGATTGTGTCAGACGTGATACTCTTCAAAGCCTTCTCAACGTCACTAGCAGAGGTTGATTCTCCCCACCACGACTCTCCAATGTCCCCATAAATAGTTAAGTTGGATACGTTCGCATCCTCATTTACTTCTGCTTTGAATTGGTGTTCGATTACTGCTAAATTATTGAACTTCTCATTCTTAAATCGTTTCTTTGTCATCAGTTCTCACCCCCCTTCGATGTAGTAAGTGCTTCACCATTCTGTCCATTTGTTAAATAGTCTTCAACCTCTTGATAGTTTTTGGTAATGAAATGTTTATCTGCCCACTCTTCTTCAATCGGTTCGTATCCCATGCGTTCGCGATTTTCATTTACATTGGTCAAACCGCTAGATAACATTTTATCCAAGGCTGTTGCCATTTTTGCGATATCTACATACTTGATTAAAGATGTATCCACCTGCATGTAAGTACGTTCTAAATATTCCTTTTTGGTATACATCTTTCTATTATTTTCATCATTAATGATTTCAACAATTGGATTCACACCAAGCATGAGAAAAGAATCCACTTGACCATCTACATCAGCTAAGTCGCCTTTAAGCAAACCTTTCGGAATGTGTAAAGCCATCGAGACGATATCGAACACATCATCTATCAACGCACGTAAGTCTCGACTGTTAGGATGATGTCCTTTGATTTCCGTGTATTTCATACCTTTGGTAAAAGGAAGTACCGCACCACCTTCGGATTTGAAAAATGATTTAAATTGATTGTTGAATAAATCATCCCGTGCGGCTTGCGCTTCATCTGTCAGGGCCTGTGTACTTTCGATTTCCACCAACGCCCTCATTGAATTCCCACTTTTGTAAGAATGCATAGAGGCAGCTAATATTTTTCCGAAACTTTCATATAGTCCATCAATTAGACCGATGATTCGATTGTTATTCAATTTATAACTTAGAACTTCAGACTCATTAAATGTCTTTTCTAATTTTAAATCCCCTAACATCACATCTGAATATAAGTTTTCTCTCAACGCAAATTCTTTCACGTTCCAACTGTCAGCTATGTGTAGTTCTTCTCCAATCATTACTACCAATGCTTCGTTGTTGTATATTAAATTTGAAACAAAACGATGCATGTATTCCGAAGCATTTTGATTCTTATTGGGCTGGACGTTAAACAAGTAGTAGTTATTCGCTCGAATCTTTTTACCTTTTTCATAAGTATTAAACTTAGATCTGACAATGGCGTTTGCAATCAAATTGATGGATGTCTCGATTGCCAATTTTTTATAATATGACTCGATTGACAGCTCGTAAAATTCGCATTCTTTTAGTGTAAAACTACCTTTGGGCATCAGAAATGAGCGAAAGAAATCGGTAACTCCCATTAATTTTCACCTCCTTCTAATTTCATTAGAATGTAATGGCCTTGTAAAACACCATGGGTTGCTCTTCTTTGATTTCACTATCTATTGATAGCGCGTGCAACAGAGCAAAGAATCCATCCGTTTTACGTGTCTTAGGTTCAATTTTTTTGTACGTTATATTCCCTTTATTATTCATCTCAACAAACACGTTATTGGTGTACCACCTCATGGTCATGTTGTCTCCATACACGATTTCTTCGTTAGCAAACATTGTTTCTACAAGTGGACCAAGTTTACTATGCGTTTCAGGACCACTTCGGACTATTCGTAATGGCAATCCTTTTAATTCAAACTCATTTTGCAAGACACTTGCTCTGTGGCTATCAGCTGCAATGTTGACGATTTGAAAATGTTTGGCTTGTTCTAAAAACCATGCAGATAGATATTCAGGCTTAATTGATTCATCATTTACGATGGTAATTAACCCTTTATTAACCGCGACATCTACAGGGAAATTGATTCTTCGGTTTTCTAACTTCAGTGCTTTGTGACAAATAAATGTATGCTCATACCAATATCTTTTACCGTTCTTTTTAAACTGCAGACCAACTGAACAAAAGTCTTTTACGCTTGCATAATCAACTCCACCGATACAACTCATTCCTTTAAAACTTTCTAAATCGAATAGTTGATTTGTTGCTTCGATTTTTCCCCATTCAGCAACGGCGGTATAAGCATCTTGTGCGGGTAGGTTCATACGTTTCGTCATAAACTCCATCGCTAATTGAGGCTGATGAGGCATTTTAATATATTGTTTTTCTATCTCACTTTTTAAATTCGACATAAAACGAATTGAAGGGTTTGCTTTTTCCCATTTTCTTTTGTCATGAACCTCGTCTTTATGGTCCAGTTTGAAAAGCATGGGCAACATTCGACTATCCGTAATTTCTCCTTTTAATATCCGGTCAGATAAATCTAGATAATCATCTAATACTCCGCCTCGAACATTTCCGTTTGTTGTAATATAAAAAGTCCTGGAATGCTTTCGCTTCCCAAGACCTGAGGTAAATACTTTAATTAAATCATAATTTTCGTAAGCGTGAACCTCGTCGAATATTAAGCAGCCTGAACGTAGAGAATCTTTCGTCTTTGCATTGGACGTATAGTATTTAATTCTGGATTTAGTCTTTCTATTAACGATTTTTTCTTTTGTCTTGTAAAAGAATTTCTTGAGTTTTACCTCGTGATCTTCCAACACATTATAGATGTCATTGAATGAAGTGATTGCTTGTTCTTCACTATTAGCTATGATTTCAATATCATATCCAGTGATTCCATGATAATGAGTAGAGAAATAAAAGGTTAACGGGCTGATAATACCGTTCTTCCCATTACCCCTTGCCATTAATATAAAGAACTCATCAAAAACTAATGTGTCATCTTCATAAAAGCAATGTGTAATTGCTAATACGAATTTTTCCCAACCGAAAAGCTCATAATCAAAATACTTGTGAATGACACGCAATGCCTCATCAATTTGAACGTTAGCAATTCGAACACCAGGTTCTCTTAATTTCCTTCGAACTAAATTCACCATCAACTTAATTTCTTTCGATGATTCTATTTCTCCTCGCTCGATGGTATGTAAATAGTCATCAATGAAAGGGTGGAATTCACATGTCTTCTCCATCTACATCACCTTGACTTTGCGTGGCTGGAGCTTTTAACCCTAATGTCGTTAAGATTTTCAACATTTGTGTGTTGTTTTCATTTCTCGACTTTATTGCAGGATTCATTTTAAATCCATCTCTTGCCGGCAGCATAGTACCTTCTTCTTCAATAACTAAAACTAATTTAGTGTCTAAGTCCCAAAACTGCATATACTTTTCAATCATGTCTACATAATGATGACCATAAATCCCGTTAGCTTCTAACTGATCGATTAAATCCTGTCGGATATCTCCACGAGCATTCACCTCATCTCCTCCCTTCATAATTGTTAAATTCTAGTATTTGCCTTACGCGAGGATTTCAAAAAATCTCTCTTGTCACTTCCTCCCCTCGTTGCCGGTCCTCCATGTATTTTGTGAAAAGTTTTGACCGGGGGGTGTTATTGAACCGCCTTGTTATATTTTTGGTTGAATGTGATTATATAATCCAGTTGACTCGCATTCATATTCATCTTACTCATCGTGAAAGATAAGCGATTGGCATCTTCTAATCGTTCTCTTACTTGATATGGCTTCATCTTCCTGCACTTCCTTGTGTTCACGCAATCTCGTATACGATGGAACAGATAATAGGCGTGCCTCATGAACGCATTAAGGATGTCACGTTCGACACTGGTTCGTTGTCCTTCTTTACGAATCAACTCCTCAATGTATGTTGTTTCATATTCGCGAGAGTTATCAAAGATAATCATTCACCAACGCTCCTCATTCATGAAATGGTTTTCTTTCTTCTTCATATGTTCTGCCATACGATCATGTACTTTGTTATGACACTGCTTGCAAAGACACATAAGATTATTTATGGTAAGCGACAGGAACGGATGTGGCTTAACTTCTTTGATGTGGTGAACGCATTCCGCCCTATGGTACTTACCATTTTTCTTACACATCTGACACTCGTAGTTATCTCTAGAAAGAGCGAGCTTTCGTATAGCCAACCATTCTCTGGACTTATAAAACTTCATTAGTTCATCCGCTTGAATGTGTGCAATCAGTCGTTGAAATCTCTGTTGGTCCACTCCATCCACGCACCTCCGTTATGCTAATCGCTTGTTAGACATAACAAAAGCATCTAAGCATAAAGCCTAGACGCTTTTGTATTAAAAATAATAATCGTTAAAACTACATGACTCGGATGCAACTAATTAAGAAGTAGATGGATTATCGTCCAAACTATCTCACTTAATTAGTATCTCATGTTATATTCCAAATCTCCTGCCATAATCCTGCCAAAAGTCTGCCTCTTTTTATATGGTTGTATTGTTTATTAAACAAAAACAGTAACACATATTTCTGAAGCACTCGTTAGTTGAAGAACTTTTCTTCTGCAAGTTGCCTAATATAATCTGTTCCCCATATTCCTAATGTTGAATACTTCTGCCATTCCTCAAGATTGATCGGTCTTAATTCTTCTAGCCCTTTCATTAACATACAATGACCAGGCTGATAACCAATTTGTGAACTAAAGTAATCTGGTTCTATAAAGTCCAAATCCAGTGGACGGTAACCAGTAAGCATTTCATCTAAAGCTGTTTCATGTATACACCTAACATGTACTACACCTTGTTCTAAAATTTTTTTCCCAGCAATTGCTTCATATGTAGGAGGAATATTTCCTACCCAATCAACTAATCCTGCCAAAAATGTTTTAGTAGGGCTTGCCATATAGTTCCTTGTTACCTGCACAACTCTACCACAAGCAAACTTCCCATCTTTTAAGGGGATAGCCCAATACTGTCCAGGAATTAATGTTTTATTACTCTTAGGTTTAAAAGGGTATTTAATATCCACAGTCTAATCTCCTTCACCTAGATTTAAATTTTTTTATATAAAACGGAATCCTTATTTAACTAACTTTTGCCCCTTTAGTTCAATAAGAAAAAGGCTTTACGCCTTCTTAAGAATAGCACCTCGTTAGTTGAAGAAGACACTATCCTAAGTTATTTAGTTTAGTAACGCTTTTAATGCTTCTTCAATGTCTGATTTTAAATCATTTTTCGATTGATCATATAACGTTCCAGAACTTTTAAAATATCCACCATAGTAATGCCATAAGTAAATAGTGTCTGCATAAAAATCTTCATCATGTTTTGGACCCTCGTAATTAATTGCTATTTGAGAATGGTACTCTTTTTCCATACAGTTTTCAGAAGTTAATCCTTCTAATTCATCACCGTCAATGTCTCTGCAAATCCAAACCCTTAAACTTTGTTTACCATGGCTTTCAAATTCGTTGACATATTTTCTTTGAAGAATTGTACTCCATTGTTCCCCTAACTTCTCCAATACAATGATATTACTTTTAAGTTCTTCGTTAATCTCACTTTGGGGAATTGTGATATAGCTGTCATCAGATGTTTTGACTTCCTGATGTTTAAACAATTTTTTAAACGAATCGAACATACTTTTCCCCCCACCCTCAAGTGTATATATAAATTCCAGCTTTCTTGTTCAACTAAACAGCTGCGTTAGCTCAATAAAAAATGAGTAAAGCACCCGTTTGTCAAAGAAGGTATTCATCTAATTCTGTATATTTTGTGCAAACTCTATGGCTTGTTCAGTGGAATAAATTAGAGATGAATTACCTTTTGATTTTCTAAGTTCTAATGCTGACTGAAAGCAATTCATTGCATCTTCTAACCTATTTAATTCTAAGAGGCACTTACCTTTGTGCTGAAATGCGAAATCTAAATGTGAATTTTCATCCGTTTCCTCACATCTAACTAATGCCAAATTAAATTTCTCCAATGCTTCTTCAAGTTTATTATCATATTTCAAAGCCTCGCCAAGACGAATTAAAGAGATGATTTCTTTTTTGTAGAGCTTTTCCTCGATGGCATACTTAAGGTTTAATTCTAAATAGTTAATTGAAATTTTGGGCTCCCCATATATTCTATAAAGATTTCCTAGTGTTCCATATAGAAAATACTTTTCCTCTTTATTAATTAAAGCATCTTCTTTTATTTGTTCTAGAAATACTTCAGTTTTAATAATAAATTGTTTTAACTTCGAAAGATTTGATGATTTCTCGCGAAGATACTGATTTGAATCAAAATAAATAATATCAGTAATTGAAGAAAGGTCTTCTCTCAACTTTTTGAAATCCATACAAATCCCCCTTTCATTAAAACTCTGTTCATTCAACAAAAACACTTTCTTGTTGAACTAAACTGCTGCGTTAGTACAATAAGTTCAACAAAAAATGCGTTAATCCTTCTTGGTTCAACTCACCCGTTAATTGAATAAGACTTAGTAATCTTCATAACAACTTACCTGTAAAGCAATACCTAGTTCACCAATTAACTTAATTGATTTAGGTTCAAATACAAGATTGCATTGTTTTTCATACCAAACTCCAATAACCAAATCGATATCTTCTGCACCGCATTTACGAAAAATATCAATATGTTTTGATAAGGTTAAAGCAATCCAATAAAGACCAAAATCTTCGTTATCTTTGAAATCCTTTGGAGGACATAGTTCACCATTGCCGTAATCTGTTGGTTTACCTATGTTTTTCCCCCTATTTGTTATATCCCCAACTTCAATTTTATTTTCTAATGTAATCCCACTTTGTTTTTCAACCACTTTGGGCGAAAATTTCTTACCATAAAATTGGCATCGAATATCCATTTTCTTTATCATCATCAAAACCCACATTTCATTTGTTCTAATACAACTTATTTCTTCAATATGAACAGAAAATCCTTCTTCAACTAAACTGCTTACGTTAGTTCAATAAGCTTCCTGATCTTCAACTCAAGAACCTGTTAGTTGAACAAATCTTTAATTTATTAGTTCTTTGAAAAATTCTTCTAATTTCGGTGCATCATCAAGGAATACATACTCTATACCATCAGGACCACCATCAGTTCTATTTACATATATTTTCCCATCTACATAATTGATAATTATTGTTGCCCCTTCTTTCGTATCTACAACCACTTGTGCATTTGGTTGTGGAACCTTTTCTCCTGAAACTCTGTTAGGTTTATACTCATTAAACCATTCAACTACTTTTATATAATCATCTATTGTAACCTCTCTGATATCTGCGCCCTTTTCCCATAAATGAATGGCATCAACTTGATTTATTACAATAGGTTGGTGGAGAAGCAAACTATCCATAAATTCTTTATTTTGTTCATATTGTTGCCACCCCAGTATTGCTATGAATAGAATAACAACAATTGATAAACTGATGTAAAATTTTCCTTTCATGATTACCTCCTACTAATAGTGATTTCTTTATTAAAGCAAAGTTCTTATTAAAGAAACCTGCCGCGTTAGTTTAATAAAAAAAAGGCTTTACTCCTTCTTGAAGTAAAGCACCTCGTTAGTTTAATAAGGTTATTAATAATTATCAATATTAAAGTGGAACCAGCTTAGCCCCACTATTTTAGGTGACGAGCATAAACCTTCGAATGTTATATGGTTTTCTTCGTAAATAAAAGGACCCATCACTTTGATTTCGTTACCCAAGTGACTCGCTAATTGAAGTACAAAAAATACTGCATTTTCAGGTTCAGCAATTTGTAATTTCGTTTTACATACAAGCTCATACTTCGTTTTATCCTTCCAATAGGGCTCCAATGATAAAGTTTCAATTTCTCCAACTTCTTCAGACAGTCTTGTTATTATTCGTTGTGCTTTTTCCTTTGTTGTTGTATTAATAAAAATACGCCAATCGATTGTCTTAAACATTTATTTTACTCCCGCCTCTGCTCCCAAATATATAAGTACCTAATTTAGAACTTATTCATAATAAACCACATTTACTCACCATTAACGCTAATGTCTTCTTCACTAACCTGCTGCGTTAGTTTAAGTGTAAACCTTCACAAACTCACCCTTATTTTAACATATATATCCAATTGCAGTGGGAATAATTTAATCAGATTTAGGGTATGTGTCACCATACCCTTTTACGATAAATTAACCTTTCCCTTTAACATAGCCAAAATGTAAAACCTGAATGTTTCTTCTCATGAATTACACATATCTTAAATACTGTGGAATTCACTAAACGCTTGAATCGATTGATATAACTACTTACTTGTATATTCCTGAAAATGAATTACACATCACTTATTTTTGAGGAACTGTATAAGACAAAAAAATATAAACAAGTCCTTTTAAAGGTCTGAGTTTATATTTTAAAGCCTTTCATCGCTTTGTCCATTTCGTCCTGGTTGATTCCAATGTATCTTAAAGTAGTGGTTTGATCTGAATGATTAAATATCTGTTGTAACATAGCAACATTCCCGTATTTCTTATAAAAGTGATACCCAAAGGTCTTTCTTAATGTATGAGTACCTATATCGTCTAAATTGACATACTCTGCTGCTTCTCTGAGAATTTTATAGGCCATACTCCTACCGATTGGTTTGTTGACACCCTCTCTGCTCACAAACAAGTACTCATGATCTTCTTTACCATCTACATAGTCCTTTAATCCCCTTCTTAGCCCAGGAGTCATTTCAATACGCTTCTTCTTATCTGTTTTCATTTCTACCAAATTAAAATATGGTCTTTTAGCATCTTTAACCCGTAATAATAGAATATCTGATATTCTCAATCCACTATTAATCCCTGTAACAAATAGCATGTAATTACGATAGCTATTTATTCTCAAATATTCTTTGATTGCTCGAATAAGCTCAGGATCCCTTATCGGTTGAACAAAATTCATACGATGGATACCCCCTCAATCTCTTGATAGACTTCTACTTTTAATGCGAATGCTAAGTTATAAAAAGCACGAGACTTTAATCGATAAAATGAGCGTTCTGACATGAATAGTTCATTATAGACTTCATAATCAAACCTAGCTTCTGTTCCCATATATCCAGTAATAATTACGATTCGTTCCTTAAGTGGTAAGCGATTGACAGCACGGTTGAAGTTTTCCATAAAGCGTATACGCTCTCTCTCATAATCAACATTTGCAATAGCTGCTGCTTCTGTTGATGAACTGGGAAGCCCCTTGGATGCCGGCATGAATGTATACTTTGCAGTTATGGCAGGCATTTTATCTAATTCTATTTGCATTAAATAGAGACGGTACTTTTCTAAGGCATCTTCTACTGCATTTTTAGTTGTCTCGCGGTCAATTTCAGGTAATTTAAATGCAATTTGCATGTTATTCCCTCCCTAACGTCTTCTTATGGCTCCGCCTTTACCTCTTGAATAGGTATCTCTGTTACAACCCATAATTTCATGCCATTCTTTATTGGATAATTGTTCATTGTTTTTCTTTTTAGGGGTTCGTTTGGGTAACTTCTCTTTTACCGCCAAACCTTTTTGAACAAGTTCATTTGCTAATGTCCTCATATACCTATCCCCTTTTTCCGAATTGAAAAAGGACGTCAAACAAACGCGAATTGCGCTTGTTTGACGTCCTCAGGTCTTCCTATCTTGGACTTATGCTATTTGAGGAATATTATACCATGTTTTCTGATTTAATAAATTTATGCTTCTTCGATATTATGAATAAACTTGTTGATAAAATATCTTTGACCTTTAGGCGTTACCTTAGTAGTCCTAGTAACTCGAACAGAACCGTCATTGTTATTAATGGTTCGTTTCTTAATCTCGAATAAATCCATAGTCATCGAGCGTTGCGAAGGGTTGTTATACTCTTCTCCATGTTTACGAATTAGAAAACCATTTTCACGCAACCATTGAAATAATCTGTTTTGCCCAATATCAATTCCATTTTGACTTATTAATTTAGCTAGTTCACCAATTAAAATTGAATGACCCGAAACCTCTAAAGCCTCAGCAAATAGTAACTTGGGTTTGTCCGTCAATGCTTGTTGTTCGAGTTGTTGACGTTTTATTCGTTCCGCTTTTAAATTAGTGGCCAACTGAATTAATACATCAGGATCTGTTAATGCTTCTTCGATTTTTTCTGCTGTTATATAGCCACTGTGTTTCCTTATAGCTGGGATTACCTCGTGAGTTACCCATCTTTTAAATATTTTAGCTTCATGTTTACGGCTTCCGAGAATTAAGCTGTATAGACCTGGTTCGTTAACATGTTGAAGTTTTTGCATTCCTCCAGATGTTTCGTTTAAAATGACACCCTTTTCATCATCATCTATACGAGACATAGCGTGTCTACTATTGCTTATTTCTAAAACATCACATACGTCTTTTGCACAAAACCAAATTTCATTATCCTTCAGAACAGTTCTAACTTCATTTCCAATGTATTTAAAGACTTGAGGGATATGATTCATTTAATATCTTCCTCCTTTGTACCAAGTGAATGTGATTTGTGACAACCAGAAAAGGTATGCTGATTATAAGAGGAACTCATCCTCAAAACGTACTTTGTGTCCTAAACCTCTCCGGGTTTCAATTAATGTATTTCCATGATTAGGCATTTCGATGACAGTCGCTTTGCCTTTCATACCATCTAATACAATGATTTTCACTTTTCCTGTTTCTAAATCATTGAATTCAGTTGCTCGTTCTGAGATGTCGGTAATTCGTTCACTGGTCAAATTTGTTCCTCCTTCTTCTTGATGTACTACGCAGTAACTTTAAGTTGCTTATTCGCCATTTTAATACCTAATAAATAAGCAGAAAACACGTTAGGTAGTTCTTTCCCGAAATCTGAAATCATTGAAAAGTCTTCACTATCAACATATTGAGTTGATACTTCGTGATAAACACGGAATACTGCGTGACTAAAATAATCTGTACTACTACTTTCAGAAATTGCGCTTTCCACTTCTTCATTTATTTTATTTATTTCTTTCGTATAAGCATCATCTTGATCCATGTCTTCAATGCGTTCTTCACGCCATTCTTTTAATTCTTTCGATGCTTTCATTTCGCTAAAATCCCAACGTTCACGGCTGCAACAAGTTAATTTCCCCATTAGATAACCCAAATCAACATCTTCAAAACTTTCAATAGTTCCACGCCACGTTAATCCGAAAACCGCGTCACCAATATCACCAGTTATTAATAATGAACTTCCCGTAAACACGTACCTTACTGCATACATATTAGTTCCTGGTTTTCTCCAATCAAGAATAATAATTCCGTCATGCTCCGTCACTTTTGCTACATGTTCCGGAAACCAATTCTTTTTAATATCCTGTTCTTGCTGTTCAAGTGTTCTAATCAACTTTTCTTCCTCCTTCTATTTCGCTTTATATGTAACCGATCCATATCCTGTTTTATCAATAGCCCCAAAACAATTAGGAACATTGGGACAAGGATAATCCATTCCATTAATTTCGACCGTCCATTACACGAGAATAAATTTCAAGTAACTCAATATCACTTATTTTTTTTAGATATTCGTCAGAGTAATTCGTTAACATGGTAATCGTGCATACCAACTGGTCGCGGTCAATATCTATATGCATGTTACTTTCCTCCTAATTGCCATTCATTGGTCTCTTGCTCTTTTAAGCACTAGTAAGTAACGGACATCTTCGTAAGACATGCTTGATACAGACCGTCCTAATCGATCAGTAATAATGCCAGCTTTTCGCAATTCAAGAATCATTTCAATACGAAATCGATCTTTTGCCATTTTCGAAATCAATTGAGTTGTATACATTGATTCACACGTTCCTCTCTATCAAGTTGATGTTTTGATAACTAGCAGGGTGCTCACAATTGCTATTCCAAACATGGATCGTGTGTACTTGGCCATGTCTTCCAATATTTTTGGCAATTGGTCGTGAGAGTTTCACTCCGCAATATGGACAAACCCATTTGGCAATTACTTTTCGCGATCCTATTAATTCGAAATCCTTATTTCTTATGGGAATGGATACTTGCTTCACTTCAATCACCTTTTTCAACACTGCTGACACCTAACTTCCTCAACAGCTCTTGACGCTTATCTTCGAAATCAACCGTTACTTCGTCTTTAACTTTGGTGCTTAGAAGCCGTTGTTCTTTTTGTCTAGTAACCCACTCAGGAACGACTTCTTGCTTTGGTAATTTTCGACCGAAAGGTATTTGACTCTTCTTACGTTGCTGTTCAAGTGCCTCAACGTCTGTAAGACTCGTAACCTTTTTATTGCTCCAATTCTTTAAAATAGATTCTGCGTATTTCCATCTTCGGATGCCTTGCTCATCAGATAGCTTCAAAGCATGAATGACAAGTTCTTCTGACAAGTCATCTATCCAAGAACCGATTTGCTGTCCAATGTGAGAGGACAAAGTACCAAATCCATTTTGTTCGAAAAATGAATATGCAGTTTCTATGCCCACAGGCTCGTTGTCATCATCAAGTGTTTTAATATCTGTAGTAATCTTTGTAGTAATCTCTGGTAATGGTGTGGTCAACTTGTCCACTCCGACTATCCCATTTAGGGACTCCATGTGGTCAACTTGTCCACTCGACTTCCCGTTTGGGCACTCGTAGTTTTCAGACTCTACTGCACTCAATTTTTCGTAATCGATTCGGTACCATTTCGTGTTATCAATCGGCAAATTATTAAAATTCCCTGTTAATACGAGTCCTGATTCTTCAAGTTTAAAAACAATTCTGCGAATCGTTTTAACGGACCAAAACGGGAATTGCTTCTGCCAGTCACTTGCAGTGTTATACACCCACTTATGACCGCCCTTTACATTAGAGCTACTATTAAGCCAGTAATGAAGTTGTTGTAAAAAGATTGACTCTTGCAGCCCTATTTTCACGGCCAGTGAAGGAAGTACAATTAGCGGTGATTCATTTAAAAGTAATTTACTCATTGCTCAACCTCCGATATATAAGTGTGAATTTTTTCATCTAAAGATAGTGATGATTCTTTTACCATTTGATCAACAACCTCACGACACTCTGATATCGATTTAGCTTCTACAAATGCAGTTCGGATTGTTGAGTGAATGTCCCCAGTCTTAACGACAAAGTCCACTTCGTATAGCATGATGTTTCCTCCCCATTGAAAACTCAGTAATTGTTTGCAGATATTTAAAACGATGTCTAATCTCCAGTGGTGTATGATCTACTTGTTTAGCAATGTTTTGAATGTTTGATTTACCGAAATGATAAGCAATATAAAAATCTAATTCGTCTGTCCATCCATCACTAACATCGTTATAGAACCACAATGACTCTCTTGACGATTTCAACTTTTGACCAAGTGCACATTGTGTGTCACAATATTTATAGTTACTTTTATCAGACTTATGAACCTTCGGGCAGTTATTGCAATGCGTGTCCAGCGCTTCCGAAATCGTAAGTCTGATTTTTTCTTTAGCTATTCTCTCATCAGATTTCCCCTTGCACATATTCATTGTTTAAACCCCCTCATACGTAATGACTCTTGCCACTTCTGAAAAACAACTCTCATAGATATGCCGTGTTCCCTACATAAACTAACGACCAAGTTCATCATGGAACTAGCTGCGTCTAGCAATTCAGCAATCATGCGTTCGACTTCCTTTTTATCACGCATTTCTGATGGTAAATACCATGTCATATCTTCCACTTGCTTTAACGCTTCAGAGGTTTCCTTTTTGACCAAACAAACCATACTTGTTGAATGGGTATTGATATTGATACCATCCATCAAAGGAATCGATACTGAGCCAGTGACAGCTCTCCAACTTGCGATGTATAGTTCAACATCATCCAGTTGATTAATGATGCCAATTAAGATGTCTTCTGGAATCGTACGCTCGCCTGTTTCATATTTAGCAATCGCTTCACGAGTAACACATACGTGCATAGATAACTGTTCTTGCGTAAGCCCTTTGCGTTTTCTAGCCAATGCAATGTTTTGACCGATTAAGCTATTCATGGTTTGTCTCCATTCGATTTAAAATTTGTAGTGACGCACTTCTTCGATTTCGTATCGCAATAATGTAGTATCAACCTCTCTAGCTTCCAAGAATGTGCTGAGAGTGTCTTTTACTTCCTGCAGCCTTTTCATTACGTTTCCTCTTTTTAATGAAATGGAGGAATCACAGATATGTTCGCAATAATCCATCTTTGATTTACGAATACTAATATCCATGCTCTCGACATGACCTGAGAAATTGACAAACACGCAATGGCCAGTATTTTCTTGAACTAACATTGCCAAGAAGATAATTTCTTGAATTAATTTTGTTCTTTCCATATTTAATCCTCCTTCTATTTTTGTATGGGTGAATCCCATCAAGAAACCTGGGAAAGGGTTGTGGTAAAAATATCGAGTGTCAAAATTGGAGGATTGGCTTATCGATTATCCCGAATTTCTTGACAGAGATTCAGCCTGTCAATTCATGACTACTTTTTCGAATGTCATTACCATGCACATGATGAGAGCAAATGAAGAGAAACCAAGAAATGCGAATATCCAGCATAGATCTTCCGAATGGAGTTCACGGATGTCATCAAGACCAAAAAAGTAGTTGATAAGTTTGTTAATCATTTTGTTATCCCCTTTCTTTAATCCATAAGAGTAAAAAATCTTCAGCTTCTTTTGCTGGGAATAACCACTTTCGGCCTACTTTAAATTTTGGAAATCGTTCATCAAAAAAGAATTGTTCCTTAATGAATGGCTCACTCATGTTTGTCTGTTTGACAAGCTCGTTCATGTCCCAAAATGTGTGACGATGTTCTAATCGTTTCAAACGACTTTGCAATTCTTCTCGAATGATTGAATCCAGTTGATTTTGATCAATTTGTATTGAGAGCATTTCTTTCGCCTCCCTTCTAAGATTTGTACCAATAGACTTAGAATTGTGACTAGCCTATGGACTATTATTCACTTAAAGTTCCTATTTAGTTAACTTAATTTCCAAAAAAATTTCATCAGGCGTTCTATTAAATACACTTGAAATTTTCACAGCCATTTCATAAGATAATTTACGTTTGCCATTTTCTAAAAACCAATAGTGTTCTTTAGAAATTCCTACTTTATCTGCCACTTCTTGATAAGTTAAATTATATTATTCACGCAACTTTTTTAATTCAGCAAGTTTCAACTCATCATCCCTTTCAGTTAACTTTGTGTTAATTTTATTATAATTAACTTTTAGTTAACTTTCAAGCGTTTTAACAAAATAATTCCCAATTAGTTAATTTTATATTGTTTACTCATAGTTAACATTATAATGAAATCAGTGGAGGTGCTTTAAATGAGAGGCGATATACTTCGTAAGTTAAGAAAAGAAAAAAAGCTTACGCAAGAACAATTAGGAAAAATAATAAATGTAACAAAGGTTTCTGTTTCTGGTTATGAAAGTGGTAATCGTTCTCCTGACAATGACACTCTCCAAGATATTGCAAACTATTTTGAAGTTACTACAGATTACTTATTGGGTCGGACCGATAACCCTAAATTAATAAATTATAATATGAATGAGAACAAACCGACTGGACTTGGAGCAATCGATACCTCAGGACTAACAGAATATCAACAAGCTGTTTTAGAATGGGCTTTTAGTAGAGAACATGCACACTTTGGCAAAAAGAAGGAAGATGTCTTGGAAATGTTAGAGGCGTTAGAAGTCGTATATGAACGGCAGAAACAGCGTAAAGATGAGGATTAGCTTACTCTTTTAATCTATTTAAAATCATTTGGAATGCTTATAAGTGATTAAGAATATGCAAACATGGTCATTTTTTATAAGAAAGTTGCTTAAAAATGCTAGAAATGGTTGAGGTACTGTGCGAAAAAATGAATGATAAATAAGAATAATCAATTATAAATTTTTATAATGAAGTCAAGAGTATGCTTTGCATACTCTTTTTATTAAATATCTACTTCAAATATCAAGAAATTAAGGAAGATTAGGGATTAGCGAGGAGGATGTATATGGGCAATTCTTTTTTGATATGTTACTTAGAAGAAATAATTTCGGAAGAGGACTTTTTTCAATCTCAACAAAAAACTCTTTTAGATGATGAAGGTCCGTCTGAATTAACATATCAACAAGTAGTAGAGCAGTTCTATCTAGGATTAAACAAATATTCTGCTCATAATGACTTAAGAGTTAATAGTAAAGGACGTACTAAAAATCATGTTTTTAATTTTTACTACCAACCGTATAAGTTCAATTTCTATTTGAATCAAGATACAAATTTGTTGCTAATTCGAGTGAAGACCGATGTTGCGACAGATTTTGTTGGAAAATTAAATTCCCAAAAAGCTTTAATAGCATTTCCTATTAAGATAAACTTCCAAAAATTCATCTCACAAATTGAAAATATCTCTGGAGCGTGGTTTGCTGATTTAAAGAAAAACCATCTTTCTTCAGCAGGTTACTTCGGAAAGAATGTTAAAGAAGCACGGAATATAAAGAAGCTGCTATTCATGGTAATATTTCAGCTATTACTTTTCGATACAAACCTACATATTCTCAAGACGAAATTTCATTAACATTATCCTCTAGAGGGTCAATACATATTAAAGAAAACGTTGGAGATGAAATCGAAGAATTAAATTTAATCATGGATGTATATAATGAAATATTAAAAAAAGCAATCACTACTAATTAATAGTAGTGATTGCTAAATATTTTTTTGCAGACAATATAAAATCTTGTTGTGTACTTGAGCGTAAATTAAGATGTTTTTCGTCAATTTCAATAAAACTTTTAGAGTTTTTTATCGAAACATGATAATTAACAACTTCTTCTTTTGATAGCTTTTTCAAATAAAAGCCGTAAAAAGGATTGGATTTACCAAAACGAATGTTCAAATAATAATCTTTAAAGATTGGATTAATAATTTCGGTAAATGATTCAACCACTTCTTGAACATCATGCTCCAAGTAATGGAGAGTGTCACGATATCCTATGCCTGTTTCTCTAAACTCCAAGAAAATTTCATTAGTATCCTCGTCAAAAAATAAATCCATTTTTAATTTATCTAATTCTATACTATATCGACAGTTACTAACTTTTTTAAATATTTCCACTTGATCTTCAAACTTATTATAGAACCTCTCTGCTGAATCATGAAATATTTCAATATTAGTATTTACTTTGTATTTTATTTCAACTGAGGTATATGATCCGATATTAAATATATAATGATTAAGTTTATTAATCATTATATTGAACTTGTCTGATTTATTATACGAGAGTTGAATAATGAAGAGGACCCAACCTAAATAAGTAGTTCCATTAGCAAGAAAATCGTTTGGTTCTGTAAAAACGCTAAAACTAATTAGAATTAACCCCACAAATAACCAAAATATTATTGTTGCCAATTTAACTCACCTCCTGATTATGTTTCAAGTTTACCACAATTTGCGATACCACAAAAGAACAAACGTTCGAATTAGGCTTTTTTTTCGAATGTTTTTTTGTTATATTAAAAAGAACACACGTTCGTAAAGAGGTGAATTTATGAAATCATCAACTCATTTAGAGGATCGAGTGCACGACTTATACAATTCTATTGATATTACACAAGCAAGACAACTAGACATTGAAACAATCTCCAGCCGGATGGGTTTTTCTTGTGACTTTATTCCTTATGATTCCATGCGCATGAATCAAATGATTTTTATTGATGAGAGATTAACACCTCAAGAACAATGGCAGTCCTTTGCCCATGAAGTTGCACATATTCGTTACCATATTGGAAATCAACTCGTATTGCCAGTTTCGTTTTCCACATGGCAAGAATGGCGTGCAAATAGCTTTATGTTGGAATTTTGCGTACCTAGGTTCTTATTAGAAAAATGCATAAAAGAACAAAGTGATATTCATCCTATCGAGATGATTGTAAAGAACTTTAATGTCACACATGAATTTGCCTTACAACGGTTCCGACGATATCAGATGAATGTGTACCAAGAAGCTATCGATTGTGGCAGTGGCAGAACTTAAAATATATTAAATGAAAGGAGAAATTGTTATGGCTTCCTTTAGAAAGAGTGGTAACGTGTGGCAATATCGGATACGGTATAAAAAACCTAATTCTGACGATTGGAAAGAAGTATCTAAGAGTGGTTTTAAAACTAAGAAAGAAGCTCAACTTGCTGCCCATAAAAAAGAACAAGAATTAATGAATGCTACCGAACAAGGTAAAATGAAAGTAAGTTTCTATTTACAAGATTGGCTCACCACCTATGTGAAAGGTAAGTTACAGCCTAATACCTACAAAACCTATCGAACAGTTATTAATAATCATCTAATCCCCCACTTCGGGAATATGGACCTCGTTGATATAAAGCCTATGATGTACCAAAAGTTTATTGATGGAAAACTCGAAGAAGGATTAGCAACAGAAACTGGAAGAAGAATTCATAATGTGGCTTATCAAGCGCTTAAAAGAGCAGTAATAAACGGGGATATTGAAAAAAATCCGTGCGAGGGTGTAAGTATTAAGAAACGTGAAGTTAAGAAGATTAAGTTTATTGAACCAACACTCATTCCAGAAGTTTTGCGATTTTTATATAAACGCGGACATATATATGGCTTATTCTTCAAAGTCTTGTTTGAAACAGGAATGCGAAAAGGGGAAGCAGCAGCACTACAGTGGACAGACATTGATTGGAAGAATGAAACAATTACCATTGATAATTCATTAAACTTTCAACCTGAAGAAAATGAAGAAATATTAGGCGATACAAAAAATTTCAATTCGGAACGAACAATCAATATTCGAACATCGCTAATAAAAGATCTTCAAGAACATTTGAAATATCAAAATCAACGAAAATTATACCTTGGTGATTTATATCAACATAATTTGAATTTGGTGTTATGTCGTGATGATGGAAGCCCATTGCCGAAATCGACACTTTACAACGTGTTTAAAGCAGCATTAGAAACAAACGGACATTCACTCCTACCTATTCATTCAACACGTCACACTCACGCAGTCATGTTGCTAGAGTCAGGTGCTGATATGAAGTATGTGCAAGAACGTCTTGGTCACGGTTCAATGCAAATAACCTCTGATATATATGCACACGTTTCCAAAAAAATTGCCACGAGATCACTTGAAAAATTCGATGAATACATGAAAGAAATTGAATAATTCGTGGTAGATATGTGGTAACAATCTTTACCATCTACCACGGGATTATTTTAACCAAAATAAAAAAACGTTGGAGCTTTACAGCCCCAACGCTTCCCTCTTAATACATTTTTAAATATTGTTCGCGTTCCCATGGGTGTACAGATGTACGGAACATATCCCATTCGATTTCTTTTGAATCCACGAAATTAGCATAAATATGTTCACCAAGTGCGTCACGAATTGTGCTATTTTTTCCAAGTTCTTCTAATGCATCGTATAATGAAGCTGGAAGATCTTCTACGCCATTTGCACGACGTTCTTCTTTATTCATTACGTAAATGTTACGGTCAACAGCTGGTGGTGGTGACATTTTGTTTTTGATTCCATCAAGTCCAGCTTTCAAGATAACAGCCATCGCAAGATATGGGTTAGCTGCAGGATCTACTGAACGTACTTCTACGCGTGTACTAACGCCACGGGAAGACGGGATACGGATAAGTGGGCTACGATTTTGAGCAGACCAAGCAACGTAACAAGGTGCTTCATAACCAGGCACTAATCGTTTGTACGAGTTAACAGTAGGGTTTGTAATCGCTGTAAATCCTTGTACATGTTTCAAAATACCAGCCATAAATTGATAAGCTGTTTCACTTAATTTCAGATCACCAGACTCGTCATAGAAGGCATTGTCTTTTCCATTAAATAATGAAACGTTCATATGCATACCTGAACCGTTTACACCGAATAATGGTTTTGGCATAAATGTTGCATGTAAACCATGTTTACGTGCAATCGTTTTTACTACTAATTTAAATGTTTGAATATTATCACATGCAGTTACTGCGTCTGCGTATTTAAAGTCAATTTCGTGTTGCCCTGGTGCTACTTCATGATGAGAAGCTTCGATTTCAAAGCCCATTTCTTCTAATTCTAGAACAATATCACGTCGGCAGTTTTCGCCTAAGTCCATCGGTGCTAAGTCGAAATATCCACCTGTATCATTTAATTCAAGTGTTGGCTCACCGCGTTCATCTAATTTAAATAAGAAAAATTCTGGTTCAGGTCCTAAGTTAAAACTTGAGAAACCTAGTTCTTCCATTTCTTTTAAGACACGTTTTAAGTTACTGCGTGGATCTCCTGCGAATGGTGATCCATCTGCTTTATTAACGTCACAAATTAAACGAGCTACTTTACCTTTACCCGTAATCCATGGGAACACAACCCATGTATTTAAATCTGGAACTAAATACATATCAGACTCTTCAATTCGTACGAAACCTTCGATTGAAGAACCATCGAACATCATTTTATTATCGAGTGCTTTGTCAAGCTGGCTTACAGGTATCTCAACATTCTTTATCGTTCCAAGAATATCCGAAAATTGTAAACGAATAAAATTAACTTCTTGCTCTTTTACTAACTTATGAATGTCGTTTTTTGTGTACTTGCTCACTTCTTGTCACTCTCCTAAAAATTTATTGTATAAATGCTCGCTTAATGATAAAAACGAGATAAATCACCTTGTCTTAATGAAGCCTTATGGAATCTACCTGCCTGTTGCATTTCAATTCGCAAAATACTTCGTAGTTCAGCATCCGTCATCTGCGCTTTAACTTCTGGGATGATCGGCTGGTTCTTTAACTCAAATATTCTTTTTATACCCGCCATATTTATACCTTGTTCGAGAAAATCTTTTATCTCCAGTAAGGTATCGACATCAATTAACGAAAACATGCGTCGATTGCCATCTGTACGAGCTGGGTGAATTAAATCATGATCTTCATAATAGCGAATTTGTCTGGCAGTCAATTCAGTGAGCTGCATGACTATGCTAATTGGTAGCAACGGCATTGATCTTCTTAATTGTTGACTCACATGACTCACCTACGCTTTCACAAGACTTATCATACTATATGTTAGGTTTCCTGTCAAACTCATGTCAGATTAACTAACATTGAAAATTATTTAAGAAAAATTGAGTTATTTACTACCTTCTTGAAGTTGTTGAACAGCCGAAAGAATCGCGAACTTCACATGCTCATAAGTTAATCCACCTTGGATAAACGCAGTATATGGAGGACGTATAGGACCATCAGCAGTTAATTCGATACTTGATCCTTGAACAAATGTACCAGCTGCCATAATCACGTCATCTTCATAGCCCGGCATATAAGCAGGTTCTGGAGAAAAATGCGCATTGATTGGTGAATTAGCTTGAATGGCGCGACAAAAACGAATCATTTGATCAGCCGTTTTGAAAGACACTGATTGTATTAAGTCTGTCCGTTTTTCAAGATAATGAGGCGATGTGGTCATACCCATTTTTTCAAGTAATGCCGATGTGAAAATTGCTCCTTTTACCGCTTGCGCTACCACATGTGGAGCTAAGAAAAATCCTTGATACATATCCGCCAACGTATTTAACGATGGACCTGCCTCTCCACCTATACCCGGAGATGTCATTCGATAAGCACACATATCCACATATTTTTTCTGACCTGCTATATACCCACCAATTTTCGCTAGTCCCCCACCCGGATTTTTAATAAGTGATCCAGCCATCAAATCGACTCCTACATTAGTAGGTTCCAGATTTTCAACAAACTCCCCATAACAATTATCAACGAAAATAATTGCTTGAGGTTTAAGGGAACGTATTTTCTTAGTCATTTGTTCAATTTGTTCAATTGTGAATGAAGGTCGGTTTGCGTAACCTTTTGAACGTTGTATCGCAATGACTTTCGTCTTATCTGAGATGGCTTGCTCAACTTTCTCCCAATCAATCGCCCCATCTTCTTGCAAATCAATATGTTGATATGAAATGTTAAAGTCTTTTAAAGAACCGGTATCTTGCTCCCCGCCATCAACAATGGATTGCAATGTATCATATGGCTTACCTGTTATATACAGCAATTCATCGCCAGGACGCAGCACACCGAATAAGCTAATGGTTATTGCATGTGTGCCTGATATAATTTGAGCTCTTACAAGTGCAGCCTCTGCTCCAAATACTTCTGCATACACACGCTCTAAATTATCTCTACCTTCATCGTCATAACCGTAGCCGTTAGAAGGATGTAAATGAAAGTCACTTACTTGATGTTTTCGAAAAGCCGTGATCACTTTTTCTTGATTTAGGAAAGCGATGGCATCAGCTGTGTCGTGTTGATCTGATATTTGTTGTTCTATGTGCTTAGCTTCTATTAGTAAGTCTGGTTTTAATACGGATTGGAATGTCATTATGTATTCCTCAATTCTGTGGTTTTCAGTCTTTTAATTTCACTCTTCATCTTATCAGTCCCACTTTAAGCGTCAACTATTTATACAGGCTAGGTTCTTTCACTATTGTAATTGTTCATTAATCTGCTACAATTTAGTTCGTTCTATTGAATACTGGAGGAATGTGAAGTGGCTTGGGAGATGTTAAGTATTATTGGAACAATTGCCTTTGCCGTTTCTGGTGCAATTGTGGCCATGGAAGAAGAATATGATTTATTTGGTGTTTATTTACTCGGAATTGTGACTGCATTTGGTGGAGGCGCGATTCGGAATTTATTAATAGGAGTACCGGTGTCAGCATTGTGGGAACAAGAAATGATGTTTCATATTGCTCTATTTGCGATAACAGCTGTTTTTTTATTCCCTCAAGATTTATTAAAGCATTGGAACCGATGGGGAAATTTCTTCGATGCAATCGGTTTGTCAGCGTTCGCTATACAAGGTGCATTGTTTGCTGTTCAGTTAGGGTTACCAATTAGTGCAATTGTGGTCGCAGCTGTTTTGACTGGTTCAGGAGGAGGCATTGTTCGTGATGTTCTAGCGAAGCGAAAACCTCTGGTTCTAAAAAACGAAATTTATGCTGTTTGGGCAGTCGTAACGGGAATCGTCATTGGATTTGGCATAGCGGTAAGTGACCTATCACTCTATATCTTGTTTGTCTCAACAACTATTTTACGCGTTATTTCATATTTATATAAGTGGCGATTGCCATTCCGTACTTTAACTGCATTAGAAAAAGCAGCTTAACTCGATACCGAGATAAGCTGCTTTTTATTATCTTTTCGTTTTTACAGTTCTACTTCGCCTTGCCATTCTAGCATTCCACCAGACATGTTCGTTACGTCAAATCCTTGACTCTCAAGAAACGCACAAGCTTTCCCGCTTCGTCCACCCGAGCGACAAATGATCACATATTCTTCTGTCTTATCTAAATCTTGATGTTTAAATTCCACTAGTCCTAATGGAAGATGTTGTGCTCCTGGAATTTTCCCTGCAGCTACTTCATCTGCTTCTCGAACATCAATCATATGAACTGTTTCACCAGCATCTAATTTCGCTTGTAGTTCTTCAGGTTGAATCGTTTTCATATTTATACCCCCAGTAAGTTGTTTTACATTTTTAATAATATACCCCTGTGGGTATAATGTCAAACATCTTGTTTATGCTTCTTCAGTTGCAAGTGATACTGGTTTGGCAGGAACAAATGTTGATATGGCATGTTTATAAATGAGTTGTTGTTTGCCTTCAGACTCTAACAACACGGTAAAGTTATCATAAGATTTAATATGTCCTTTTAACTGGAATCCATTCAATAAGAACACCGTTACAAATACGTTGTTTTTTCGTAATTGATTTAAAAAAACATCTTGAATGTTTATCGTTTTCATGTTGCACTTCCTCCCAAATGAACGCAAGTGTTTGTAAATGATTTAGTTACACTAGATAATATTCGCTGTTAATGAGCAGACTCCTGCATATCTTGATTAATTATTGGAAGTATTTCTTCCATACTAAGATCTGGCTCTATCCATTTAATTGGCAATTTATTTCGGAAGTATGTGAGCTGACGCTTTGCATATCTTCGTGAATTTTGTTTGATTTGATCAATTGCCTCTTCCAAAGAAATCTGGTTGGCTAAATAGGCGTATATCTCCTTATAGCCAATTGCCTGAACTGCTTGTACGTTTTTAATTTCTTGATTCCAAAGATCCTTAGCTTCATCTACTAGTCCTTGTTCAATCATGCGATTGACTCGTAAATTAATTCGTTCATACAGTATTTCCCGATCCATTTGCAATCCTAAAATCACGTGACGATACATGGCTTCATGACCTTGATTTTGTGTTTCAGCTGATTTCGTCGTATCCGAGTGTTCTGCGATTTCTAACGCACGCACAACTCGGCGCGTATTGTTTGGATGAATCACTGCAGCACTTTGTGGGTCGATTAGTGCTAGCTTGGCATGCATCACTTCAGGACCGAGTTGCTTCAGTTGTTCGTAATACGCATTGCGAATCGTTTCATCCACTCGGTCCTCTGTGAACTGGAAATCATATAATACCGATTGCACGTAAAGTCCAGTACCCCCAACGAGTATAGGTAACTTTCCTCTAGTTTGGATTTCAGCGATTTTTTCACGAACTAACTGTTGGTATTCAGCAACTGAAAAAGGCTCAGTGGGTTCTTTTATATCTAGTAAGTGGTGAGGAATACCTTCCATTTCACTATGTGTAATTTTAGCTGTGCCGATATCCAGACCTTTATAAACTTGCATCGAATCACCATTGATTATTTCACCATTTAACAATTTCGCAAGTTTAATGGAAATTGCGGTCTTTCCTGAAGCAGTAGGACCTACTATGGCAAGCACATCGATATCTATCATTTTTTCTCCATCCATTTTGTAATTACCTCATATGTTTCTTCTTTTCCAATTTCCTTTAATATCTCATGCCTTTTTCCTTCAATCAATACTACTGTAACATCACTTAGGCCAGCTTTTTTATATTGTTCAGCAACCACCCAAATTTGCTTCCCGTTTTGACTCACAGGATCCATAGATCCGGAAATCAAGAGTATCGGGAGATCTTTTGGGATATGGGCGATTTCTTTAGTATGATGAATCATCTGCAATCCACTAATTAAGTCCACAAAGAATTGATTACTCGCTACAAAGCCACAGAAAGGATCATCGATATATTTCTTAACTTCTTTGGGATCTGAACTTAACCAATCAAATTCAGATTTGGCATCTTTGAAAGCGGCATTATATTTACCAAAAGTCAGTTTGTTTAATAGCTGATTTTCGGTTTGTTTTCCTTTTAAGTGTCCAAATCCTTTAGCCATCCATTTTCCTAGCGATCCAGATACACCAACAGGTCCACCCGTTCCAGACAGGACAATTTTGGAAACAGACTGCCCGTATACTTGAATATATCTTCTGCCAATAAAGGAACCCATACTATGAGCAAAGAGAATGGGTTTATCGCATATAATATCTTTTCGCACATCTTGCAAAACTTCTCGTACATCTTCAGTCACTCTTTCGAAACCATCTTTGTCTGCAAAAAATCCGATTTGACTTTGTTTTTGCCCAGAATTTCCGTGTCCTCGATGATCATGTCCGGTTACGATATATCCTTGTGTGACCAAATGAAGTGCAAATTCTTCGTAGCGACCAATGTGCTCTGCCATGCCATGTAATAGATGAACATGTCCTATTGGTGGAGTCTGTGGTTTATACACAACCGTGTAGATTTCATAGCCATCCGACATTTTTACATAATGGATACTTTTAGTCATCAGGCATTCTCCTCTCGGAATGATGTAGCTTCTTGCACTTGTTTATCTAAATCAAATCGATAAAAATCAACCTGATTTTCTGAATAGCCGAGCTGAACTTTCATCATTTGACATACTTGCTCTTTATAAGCATGCACTTCATCCATGTTGAAATATAAGTCACCCGTTCGTCGAATAAAAAAGTCTGCGGGTGTGCAAGTCATTTCAAATTGGATTGCGTAGGCAAGTTTAGCAGCTAAAGGCAAAGGCAATCCATATGAATTATTTTGCAGTACATTTGCATAAGCAAATAAATGATTTACATTTGCCCCATAAAACGCTGCAAGATGTCGTGATTCATCATAAGTTAAGCCATATTCTTGCCCTTCTATCGCTTTCATTTCAACAAATGACTTGAACCCTTCAGAACCCCCAACCGCTCCACCAGACAATGGTAGATGTTTGGTAACGGATGGTCCGAAAGATGATGATTTGGTATTTTCACATACGCGATCTACGACCATTTCAGCCATTTTACGGTAACCCGTTAACTTTCCACCAGCAATTGTCACAAGCCCACTTGCTGATTCCCAGATTTCATCTTTACGAGAAATCTCAGACGGATCTTTTCCCTCTTCGAAAATAAGCGGTCTAACACCTGCCCATGTCGATTCAACTTGCTGGGGTGACAACTGGATACTAGGGAACATATAAGTAATCGCCTCTAATATGTAAGCAACATCTTCGCGAGTAGCCACTGGGTTTTTAGGATTTTCTCCATAAAAAGTGTCTGTCGTTCCAACGTATGCCTTGCCATTTCGCGGGATTGCAAATACCATTCGGCCATCTGAAGTATCAAAGTAAACGGCTTGTTTAAGAGGGAAATTCGATTGATCTACAACGACATGCACACCTTTAGTCATTCTCAGTTGCTTGCCATTTTCAATTGAATCCTTAATCCGAACTTCGTCTACCCATGGACCTGTAGCATTCACAATGTTTTTGGCATGTATGGTCGCGAGTTGTCCAGAAAGTTGATCTACTACTTCAGCACCAATTATTTTCCCTTGTTGGTAGACAAAGGATTCCGCCTTTACATAGTTTACGCAAATCGCACCTTTTTCAGCCGCTTTTTTTATGACTTCTATCGTTAATCGAGCATCGTCTGTTCGATATTCCACGTAGTATCCAGCACCACGTAGGCCTTGTGTTTTTAATAACGGCTCTTTTATCTTTGTTTCTTCAGTGGTTAACATTTGGCGACGTTCGTCACGTTTGACTCCTGCCAGAAAATCATATACACGAAGTCCAACAGACGTTGAAATTGGACCAAACGTGCCACCTTTATGGAATGGTAAAAGCATCCATTCGGGCTCAGTTACATGAACTGCATTCTCATAGACGATTTCTCGTTCTTTTCCTACTTCTGCTACCATCTTCACTTCGAATTGTTTTAAATAGCGAAGCCCACCGTGAACGAGCTTTGTTGATCGACTTGAAGTCCCTGCTGCAAAGTCTTGCATCTCTACTAAAGCAACAGACAATCCACGTGTAACCGCATCAAGAGCAATACCCGCTCCAGTAATTCCACCACCAATGACCAGTAAATCAAATTCGAACGTATTAAGAGTTTGGATTTTATTAGGGCGTCCGATTGCTGATAGCATAAGTATCTCTCCTCTATTTAAACAGTCTTGTTGCTGCTACTGCTTTTTGCCAACCACTGTAAAGTTCATTTCTTTTATCTTTATCCATACTCGGTGAATAGGTTTTTTTACTGCTACGCATTTTTTCAATTTCTTCTATATCAGACCAAAAACCTGTTGCAAGACCTGCTAAATACGCAGCCCCAAGTGCAGTAGATTCGTTTAATTTGGCTAATTCTACTTCAAGGTCAAGCAAATCACTTTGGAATTGCATCAGAAATTCATTGTTCACTGCACCACCATCTACGCGAAGTATATCAACTTTTATCTCTGCATCTTGCTCCATTGCATCTAATACATCTTTCGTTTGGTAAGCGAGAGATTCCAGTGTGGCACGAATGAAATGCTCTTTTGACGTACCTCGAGTTAAACCAAAAATAGCACCTCTTGCATCTGAATCCCAGTAAGGCGTTCCGAGCCCTACAAAAGCAGGAACCACATATACGCCTTCAGTTGAATCCACTTTTTTGGCATAAGATTCACTATCCGAAGCATTTTTCACCATTCGGAGACCATCTCGAAGCCATTGAATCGCCGATCCAGCGACAAAAACACTACCTTCTAATGCATAGGTCACTTGACCGTCAATTCCCCATGCAATTGTAGTCAATAAACCATTGTCAGAGGTGACTGCTGTTTCTCCTGTATTCAATAACATGAAGCAGCCAGTGCCATAGGTATTTTTCGCCATTCCTTTTTCAAAACAACATTGTCCAAACAAAGCTGCTTGTTGATCCCCAGCAGCTCCTGCGATTGGTACCGCCGCACCATAGAAAACAGTTGGGTCTGTTTTTGTATATACCTCAGAAGATGATGCCACTTTAGGTAACATCGAAAGTGGAATATCTAGTTTCTCACAAATTTCCTCGTCCCACTTTAAATCATGAATATTAAATAATAAGGTTCGCGATGCATTAGAATAATCGGTTGTATGCTCTTTTTCACCGGATAGCTTCCATATTAACCATGAGTCGATGGTGCCGAATAATAAATCGCCTTGCTTTGCTAATTCTTTCGCCCCTTCTACATGGTCTAATATCCATTTTACTTTTGTTCCTGAAAAATAAGGATCTAGTCGCAATCCCGTTTTTTCTTGAAACCACTTTTCTAAGTCTTCTTTTTTTAATTGATCCACGATTTCTTGAGTTTGTCTAGATTGCCACACAATCGCATTGTAAATCGGACGTCCCGTTTTTTTGTTCCAAACCACCGTTGTTTCACGTTGATTTGTAATGCCAATTCCGTGAATTTCAATCGGTTGAATTCCGCTTTCGGTCAATACCGCTGCGATAACGGAAAGAACAGATCCCCAAATTTCGTTGGCATTATGTTCAACCCATCCTGGTTTCGGAAAATATTGTTGAAATTCTTTTTGTGCAGTATGAACAAGGTCGCCTTCCTTATTGAAAAGGATAGCTCTCGAACTGGTTGTTCCTTGGTCAATGGCTAACATGTATTGTCCCATACTCATTCCTCCTCAAGAGCGTTATTTAAGGCTACTTTATCTGGTTGTCATCCCTCATTAATTCTTCCATCGGATAGCTTAGTTTTAAAAGAAATTATTTCCTTTAATTATACTGTTTTTCCTAAATGAATGTACACGAAACACTACACTCGCATGAAATGAATAGTAACTCGTATTTACCTTGTGGTTAATTTCGCAACATTGTAATAAATATAATTTTTTATTAAATGTAAGTTGCTTTCTGAATGGTTACCGCATATAGTTGTTCTAAGGAAACTTTTTTTCGATAAGGAAATAATTATTTTTAAATAAAGATTAAAAGATAAATATCTTACTACTGGAGGGATACATCATGACAACAGCAATTACTGTTAACGACTTATATGTTTCGTATAACGGTACGGAAGCTTTAAAAAATATTAGTTTCACCGTCGAAGAAGGCAATTTGGTTGGCATTATTGGGCCGAATGGTGCTGGTAAATCGACACTTTTAAAAGTTTTGTTAAATTTGATCAAAAAGGATAATGGAAAAGTTGAAATACTTGGGAAATCCATTAAAGAAATGAAAACTAAAGTTGCTTATGTTCCACAACGAAGCAATATCGATTGGGATTTTCCAATCACAGTAATGGATACGGTCTTACTAGGGACCTATCCAAACTTAGGAATCTTCAAACGCCCTAAAAAAGAACATAAGTTATTAGCTATGGAATGTTTAGAAAAAGTAGGCATTGCTCAGCTTTCTAATCGACAAATAGGCGAACTTTCAGGTGGACAACAGCAAAGGGTCTTCCTTGCTCGAGCATTGGCTCAAAAACCTGAGATGTATTTTCTTGATGAACCGTTCGTAGGCGTTGACGTTACGAGCGAAGAGAAAATTATCTCGATATTAAAAGAACTCCGAGATAACGGAAAAACAGTAGTCGTTGTCCATCATGATTTAAGTAAAGCTAGTGATTACTTTAATGAACTGATTCTGTTAAACAAAGAGTTGATTGAACATGGGGATGTTGAAAAAGTATTCCAACCTCAAGTTTTAAGTAAAGCTTACACCAATCAATTTCCTTCATTGGTAGGCGAAGAGGTTAGAGTATGATGAATTTTATTGAAGCGCTCATCCAATATGAGTTTTTACAAAAAGCTTTGTTGACATCAATAATGGTTGGCATCATTTGTGGAGTCATCGGGTGTTTTATTATTCTACGTGGGATGGCATTAATGGGTGATGCAATTTCCCATGCTGTGCTACCTGGTGTTGCCCTGTCTTACTTACTTGGCATTAACTTCTTTATTGGAGCTGTATTTACTGGTTTAATAACCGCCCTGGGTATTGGGTTCATTAGCCAAAATAGTCGGATTAAAAACGATGTCTCAATTGGCATCATGTTTACCGCTGCATTTGCGTCCGGCATAATTCTGATTACATTTATGAAAAGTAGTACAGATTTGTATCACATTTTATTCGGTAATGTGCTTGCCGTTCGTCCGTCAGAAATGTGGTCAACTCTGATCATCGGCATTTTCGTGCTCGTCTGTATTTATGTTTTTTATAAAGAACTACTCGTTAGTTCGTTTGATCCGACAATGGCAGCAGCATATGGCTTGCCTACAAAAGTCATTCATTACTTCTTAATGGCCCTTCTTACTTTAGTAACTGTCGCTTCGTTACAAACAGTAGGTATCATTCTTGTAGTAGCCATGCTTATTACGCCAGCCTCAACCGCGTATTTATTAACAGACCGACTGTGGGTCATGATTTACCTATCAGCTGGCATCGGTGTGTTGTCATCCATACTCGGATTGTATTTTAGTTATACGTACAACTTAGCTTCAGGTGCAACCATTGTACTTGCTGCCACAGCTTTATTTATTCTTGCGTTTTTATTTTCACCGAAGCAAGGTTTGGTATGGCGCACGATCAAAAGTGCACGAAAAAGAGAAATGCATTCACAATCATAAATTATTTGGAGGATTAAGATGAAAACTATAAAATATGTTACAGGCATCATGAGCATCCTATTGCTCCTAGTTATTTCAGCATGTGGTAAAGAAGATGAAAATGCTGAAAAAGATCCTAACGAAAAAATTCAAGTCATTGCTACTTATTCAATTGTTTACGATATTGTTAAAAATGTGGGTGGAGACCGAGTAGAAATTCATACCCTTGCTCCAGTTGGTTCTAATCCACATGAATATGATCCGCTTCCAAAAGATGTTCAACTGACAACAGATGCAGATGCAGTATTTTACAACGGACTTAATTTAGAAGCAGGAAACTCATGGTTTGAAAAATTATTACTTACTGCCAACAAAGGCGAAAAAGACTCCCCTGTGTTCCTGATGAGTGAAGATGTTCAACCAAAATATTTGACTACTAAAGGGAAAGAATCTGAAACAGACCCTCATGCATGGTTGGATATTCGTAATGGAATTAAATATGCTGAGAATGCAAGAGATGGATTGATTAAAGTTGATCCAGAACATGCAGATGTCTATGAAAAGAACGCTCAAGCCTACATTGAAAAACTTGAAACTCTTCATCAGGAATCAGTTACACGGTATAATGAAATTCCGAAAGAACAGCGTCTTTTAATTACAAGCGAAGGTGCCTTTAAATATTTCTCTGAAGCTTATGATTTTGAAGCAGCTTATATTTGGGAAATCAATTCTGAAAATCAAGGATCACCGGAACAAGTAAAATCAATAGTTGATTTTATTAATACGAAAAAAGATGCTGTATTGTTTGTTGAAACGAGCATAGACCCTCGTAGTATGGAAACCGTGTCTAATGAAACTGGAGTTCCAATCTACGGTAAAGTCTTCACTGACTCCATCGGTAAGCCCGGTGAAGATGGTGACACGTATATTAAAATGATGGAATGGAATATTGATACGATTTATAATGGCTTGACTGAAAAATAGATTTGCCTGAACCTTTATGAATAATAGTTACTATTTTCCTAGTAAGATTACGATTAAGATTCCACATGTTATACTTGTAACTTGCTGGACGATTTAACTGCTAGTATATCTTCCGGCAAGTCATCTATAACATTAACAATCGAATTGAGAAGGTGAACCTAATGATTGAAATTAAAACATCTACATTAAGTGACGGAGAATTAAATCGTGGCGTTTTTGCAAAACGGGATATCAAAAAAGGCGAACTCATTCATGAAGCGCCAGTTCTCCCCTATCCAAATGAACAACATGAACATGTTGAGAAAACACTTTTAGCGGATTATGCTTTTGAATATGGCATAAACCATACTGCATTGGTATTAGGATATGGCATGTTGTTTAATCACTCGTACAAACCAAATGCCATGTATGATATCAATTTTGATAATCACACGTTTGATTTCTTTGCTTACAAAGATATTAAAGCTGGTGAAGAAGTATTGATTAACTATAACGGAGAAGTCGAAAATGATGATCCATTGTGGTTCAACCAAGAAAACGAAAACCCAACGAATGACTAGCAATTGCTAGTCCGTCGTTGGGCTTTTTTTTGATTAACTTCGGTATGCTTGGAATGTTGTTTTTAATGAAGCAAACGTCCCTATCGCAGCGGCGCTATAAAAAAATCCCATAAAAATTCCAGCTGATAAATTTTGAGGATGACAAATAAATATAGAAATGAACATTCCTATGACTGTTGCACTTACAGGAATGTGTTTACAAGAAATAGACAACAACACCTTGAGTACGATTATTACTATCATAATTACTGGGATTGCCCAAACAGCATCCCAAACATTTGTATGAATAATCGGAAACTCAGTCATTAGGCTATCTCCTTTATGAAGGAGTGTTATTTATAGTAGCCTCTCCATCTGCTTCAAATTTTAACACTAGGAATAGAACTCATTTTATTATATAAGGTCCACTTTAGATTACGTTTTTTTGTGTTAGAGGTTGATTAAGAGATGCTGCAAAGATTGAATTAATGATAGAACGAAAGGACTTGAACAACTTCCTACCGCGCATCTGGACCACCGATTATGGATTGGTGTGCACTTTATCAATCCTGGTATGCATAAGATGGATAACCTTGGTCAGAGTGCAATGAGGGACCTCTAGATTCCCACGCGAAAGGAATGGTCGAAAAGAAGAAGAACTGAGCGTGTCCTTAGGATTTTGGTGGGGCTAACTTCCGAGTCGTGATGTTATGCCAACCTGTGGTGTATACGAGATACATTCCAGTTCAGTGGTAGAATAGATATTTAAGGTTTAAACTGTGGGACTAATTTTTGCATCAATTTTAAAAAAGTAACACCTTGGGAGCATTCTTATTATAGATAAATATAGAAACTGGATTTCAAAATAAGGAGGGATACTATGCCATTTTTTGCAGATATGTTTATTGAACCTGGACAACCAATTGAATATAAAGGAAAAAAATATATTCAGCAGATTTTATTTATGGACCTAAAGAGTTTAAAGCAATAGTCTCAATGATTTCTACTAACTCAGAATATAAGCAAGGATTATCTTTTAATATGACAGGTATGAAAGGTAAATTAACTTATGATGGACATACACTAACAAAAGGTGGATATAAATTCTGCGAGGATAAGGTTCCAAAAGAATTTACAGTTGATGTTAAAATTGAAGAAGGAGTTCTCTTAATAAATAACTTTTGTGATAATACTGGAACTGGTTCATGTGTTTCAGGTTTTTCGGGATTTGCTATGAGAATAGAAGATATTAAAGAAAATAAAAAAAGATACTATTGTAATGATTTTGAACCAAACGATGATTTTGATGATTTAATATTTGAAATAGAATTTATAGAAAGTGAGAAGTAATAAAACAAAATATAAAAAAGAATAACTAAAAAGCCTTAGGAGAATAAATTCCCTTATGGCTTTTTACATGGAGGGTAAGGGAATTGTTTTTAGACTTCTTAATTAGGATTCTTGAGGTCAAATCGTGCTATTTCCTCATCCGCAATATGAATAATTACAAGTGCATCCAGAGAATTTCTTTTTAACTTATTTAATTGTTCTGATGAAGGTGCAATACGTATCTCAGGATTTTCTTCTAATGCACCTAAAACAAAATCAAGTGTATATTTTCCTTCTTGATTTTGTTCAAGAACTGGAGTACCAGTTATCCCCATACCTAAACCTGCTTGTTGTCTATCTTCTTCGTCATACATGTTAAAACCCATTACCTCTGTAGTAACTTCTTGTAACTTTTCGTTAGGTTCAATATAAACTTTTATCCCGTCGTTATATTCGAATGTTTGGCTATTAATTTTCTCCATTCCACCCAGAACCTTCTTACCAGTATTCTTTAATACGAAATCGTAACTAAGTGAAATAGGTTCTATAATTTCGCCTTTCTTATCTCCAGAAGTAATACTTACTCCCCCTGATCTATCATCTCTTATTTCAACAGATGAACTTATGAGTTCTACAGATTGTTTACTTGCGCAACCGGACAACATCATTAGAACTATGAACATACAAATAAAAGACTTCATACAATCCCCCTTATTATAAAATGTAATTATTCCTATTTTACCATTAATTGTATTAACTTGAACAAAATATTACGACTAACCTGCATCTGTATTTTAATGAGGTCAGCAAAAAAAGCGTTAATCCTTGTTGGATTAACGCACCATTTACCAAATTCGATCAATTAAATAAATGTGAAAACTTACTCAGTAGAATTCTAATTTCCAGAAGGGAATAAATTTAATCTCTTCAGCTTGATACATATTATCTTTGAACATATAAGCAATATGAATTTCACCTAAACCTCCACCTGTAGGTGCTATTGATGCATCTACTATAGCTACTAATTTATCGTCAATAACTTTAAATTTGAGCTTATTTCCAAATCCAACATTTTCAGAAATGTGTGCTGGAACAATACCTAACTCCTCAAAATTAATTTTGGTTTTATTGTTATCAATAGTAATGACTGCTTCTGTATTGCTTGATTTGGTTTTTACATTCTTGTTAATAATAGCCACAGGATTATCGACAAGTACCTCTACTAAATCCCCATTATTTTCATGGAACACATGAACTTCTTGTAAAACTACTCCACTTCCGGTACCTGTTGTTAAAACAATAATTATTTCTTTTTTCCCATCATTATTCACATCACTGTAATAGAGTTCTGGATAATATGTTGGATTAGGTACATTCATCCATCTTGAAAAAAAGTAAGTATGCCCTTTCACTTTGAGTGTGAAATTTGTTAAATCTGTTGTTAAACTCCCCTCTTTTTTTTCAGTTGCGTATAAAGTAAGATATGCTTCGGGTAATTGTCCAACAACTCTTTCTGCTGTATTAGCCTTGGTCACCATAGCCATTGAAACTAATATTATGATTAATATCGGCGACAATTTTATAAAAAAGTTCTTCATACTATTCCACTCCACTTTTTTAATTAGTGTGGTAGAAGCATCTTATTATTATTCATTGATCTTTAAAGGCAACCGGTTCTTCAACTAACACACCATGTTTGCTCTAGAATCATATTTTTCTGTACGATTGAGAATATACCCTTCCAATACAACAATCATTTGGGATAATACTAAGAAATGAAAAAACACTGCGATTTGCAGTGTTTTTTAGAGTTATATTTGGTTGATTATTTTAATAGATGAGTCGATTTCATAAATGCCTCTTGATGAATGATACACGAATATTTGAAGTGTATTCCTTTGAGTTTGTTAAGAATTTCGCTAATTCGATTGGAGTGAAGGGTGGCGACTCCAGCGGAAAAGTGTGTCCAGGTGTGACCCCACAGAGAGCGTAGCGAACGAGGAGGCACACGGACCACCCGCGGAAAGCGTCCGCCCGTAACGGAAATCGACAGTATCTCTGTTTTTAGAATGCTCGTGTTTACATCCAGTTTAATGAATTATGAAATTGACTCAAATGTGCTTCAAAATTTCATAATAAAAATCACATAACCCGTTTAAACATTTTTTCAATTTCATATGTGGAAAAATGAACAATAACAGGGCGTCCGTGTGGACATGTAAATGGATGTTCAGCTTGTCTTAAGTCAAATAGTAGCTTCGTCATATCATCTTTTGTTAAAAAATGATTGGCTTTAATCGAACGTTTACAGCTCATCATAATGGCTGCGTCTTCTCGTAACTTCTTAACATCCGCTTTTCGACCAGTTAGCACTTGTTCCACTAATTCTTTGACAATTTCTTCTTCAAATCCTTTTGGAAACCATACCGGGTAATCGCGAACTATAAAGGTAGTTGGACCAAATTCTTCGATCGAAACTCCAACTTCTTCGAGTTGATCAGCATATTCTTTTAAGCGTAATGCTTCATCGGCAGAATAATGCATCGACAAAGGAATGAGCAAAGACTGCCTCTCTCCCGCTTCGACCTCTCCTACCTTATCACGGAAAAATTCATACTTAATTCGTTCTTGTGCCGCATGCTGATCAATTAAATAAAACCCGTCTACACTTTGAGCAACAATATACGTGCCGTGAATTTGTCCAACGATATCAAGTTCTGGGAATGGCTCTTTAGAGGAAACAGCTTGCATGTTTTCCATTGGAGGAATAAATGGCTCTTGATGATCCATTTGTTCTTTTACCATTGATGTGTCTGATGTTTTGTTAAACGTGTGCATCGAGCGATTTTCTGAATAAGTGGGTTGGGCTGGTTTTGACTTCCATAGATCCATTTGTTCACTTGATGCAATCGCTTTTTTGGGTTTTTCGGCAATTTCCGGTGCTCTCATTATTGAACGAATCGTGTTTCTAATCGTGTCTTCGACTAATTGTTGCAACTCTTTTTCTTTGCTTAATCGAATATGTTGTTTTGATGGATGCACGTTGACATCCGTCAAATAAGGATCACCCACAATATTCAATATGACAAGGGGGTACCGTTCTATTGGTAAGAACGTGTGGTATGCATTAACAATTGATTGTTGCACGCTATAATGTTTTACCCATCGACCATTTACAAAAAGAGTAAGGTAATTTTTTGATGCACGTGTGATTTCTGGTAAGGATGCGTAACCATGGATACGGTAATCAGCTGATTCGCCCTCAAACGGAATCATTTTTTTGGCAATTGCCATTCCATATATTGCAGCGATTACTTGTTGTAAATCACCACGACCATTTGTATGAAGCAACACTTGTTCACCGTGACTTAATTTAAACGCAATAGATGGATAACAAAGCGCCAGTCGATTAATTAAATCGATGATATGTCCTAGCTCTGTTTGAATGGTTTTCATATATTTTAATCGAGCTGGTGTATTGAAAAACAGTTGGGATACTTTTATATCCGTCCCTTTTCGAAGTGCACCTGCTTGCTGTTTTTTCACATGACTACCTTCTATTTCAATACTTGTCCCAGTAGTAGAACCATCAGAAGTCCATAATGCCACTTTAGATACAGAAGCAATACTTGCCAGTGCTTCTCCTCGGAAACCAAGTGTTCGTATACGGAAAAGATCATATTCATTTGCTATTTTACTCGTTGCGTGTCGTGAAAAAGAAAGAATGGCATCTTCTTCATCCATCCCGCTCCCATTGTCTGTTATTTGGATCGTTTGTAACCCCGCCTCTTCTAGATATATATCAATTGAAGTACTACCGGCGTCAATCGCGTTTTCCACAAGTTCTTTAACTACTGAAGCAGGCCGTTCTACAACTTCACCCGCTGCTATTTTGTTCGATAAGGGTTCATCCATTAAGCGTATATGTCCCATGGGATCTACTCCTTTCACACAAGTTTATTTACCGATTTTTTGCTGTAGTTCATATAAAAATTGAAGTGCTTTCATCGGTGTAGTCCCTGAAATATCTAAATCTCGAATCGATGATACTAAATCGTCTTGGACTGGTTCTTTTGCTAATCTTTCTGGTTGTTGCTTAGATTCTTGGAAGAAAGTTAATTGCTCATTGACTGAACTCTGGCTATCTTTACGATCATGTTCTTTTTCAGCCTCAAGTTCTTTCAAAATATCTCTTGCTCGAGCGAGAATCGGTTCAGGTAACTGGGCAAGTTCTGCGACATGGATACCATAACTCTTGTCGGCAGGTCCACTTTTTACTTTATGTAAAAAAACGACTTTCCCATTCTGTTCTACAGCGGCTACATGGACATTTCTCAACTTATCTAATTGTTGTTCCAACTGAGTCAATTCGTGATAATGCGTTGAGAACAAGGTATTGGCACGAATTTCAGTATGAATGTATTCCATCATTGCTTGTGCAAGTGCCATTCCATCATACGTTGAGGTACCTCGTCCAATTTCATCAAATAATAATAAACTGCGTTCAGTTGCGTGAGTTATTGCGTAAGTCGACTCGAGCATTTCGACCATAAATGTACTTTGTCCAGCTGCTAAATCATCGGCTGCACCGATACGAGTGAAGATTTGATCCGTAACAGGCAACACAGCTTCATCTGCGGGCACATAACAGCCCATTTGACCCATGATGACAGTAATGGCTACTTGACGCATAAACGTGCTCTTACCAGACATATTGGGTCCTGTAATTAATAGCATATTTTCTGTTGAAGTCAGCGCACAGTCATTTGGTACATAATGTTGTTTGTTCATCATTTTTTCAACCACTGGATGACGGCCGTTAACTATGGTTAATTCCAAGCCGTCATGGAATGTTGGTTTCGTTAAACGATAATGATCTGACACTTCAGCAAAACTAGAATAGACATCCAGTTCACTTACTTTTGCTGCAAGTTGCTGAACTTGTGGGATATATTTTTTGACCTGCTCACGTATATCGACAAACAGTGAATACTCTAAAGCTAAGCTTTCTTCTTCTGCAGTTAGAATCAGTGATTCCTTCTCTTTTAACTCATCTGTTATATATCGTTCCGCATTAGCTAACGTTTGCTTTCGCTCGTAGCGCGTCAAATCAGCTAAATGGATATTGGATTTGGTAATCTCAATAAAGTATCCAAATATGCGGTTATAGCCGATTTTGAGTCCTTTAATGCCTGTTCGCTCTCTTTCTTTTAGTTCAAGAGCGGCAATCCAATCTTTACCGTTTTTCTTAGCATAACGAAGTTCATCTAAGCGCTCATGGAATCCGTCGCGAATGATATCCCCTTCTTTAACAGAGAGTGGTGGATGGTCCGCAATCGCCTCTTGTAACAAAGCTAAAAGTTCTACGCATTCGTCTAATTGCTGTGCTGCTTTCATTAACGCTGGCTTGGTACTTTCTTTCAATTGCTCTTTTATCAGTGGTATTTGAAGAAGCGATTGTCTCAATTGACTTAGATCTCTGCCACTCGCAGTGCCAAAAGAGATGCGACCAATTAATCGTTCTAAGTCATATACTTCTTTTAAACTTTCTCTGATATCTGCACGAACAAAATAGGCTTCGAGCATTTCGGTAACAATTTCAAGGCGCTCTTCAATTTTCACACGATTAGCTAAGGGTTGGTGTAGCCATTGTTTTAGCTTTCTCCCGCCCATGGAAGTCATCGTTTCATCTAACAACCAATATAATGAACCTTTTTGATCGCCTCCACGAAGTGACTGAACTAATTCCAAATTTCGTTTCGAATGAAAATCAATAGTTAGCAGTTCTTCTTTTTCTTGGTATTGGAAAGCTTGAATATGATCAAGTGAGCGCTTTTGTGTGCGATTCAAGTAATTCAAAAGTCGATAACATACGCCATGAACTGCCTGTGGAATATGCTCAACAAATGACTCATCTGTAGGGGATTCCATCGCAGTCTCTTCGATAGATAATAAAATCGAATTTGCTTCAGCTAAATCAGACAATAGGACAAATAATTGTTCTGGAACTACGAGCTCTCTAATCGATAACGTTTGTAATTCCTGGATCAGATTTTTTTCTGTACCTGTTACAATCGCGCTGGCACCTTCACCTGTCGATAAATCCAAATAGGCATATGCATAGCGATTGTCGTCAATTTCTTCAGCTGCAGCGATGAAATGGTTACTTTTCCCATCCATATTCTTACCTTCAATAATCGTACCAGGAGTGATTAATCGAACAACTTCACGTTTAATCACGCCTTTTGCTTGTTTTGGGTCTTCTGTTTGTTCACAGATTGCCACACGATAGCCTTTTTGAATAAGGGTTTCTATATAATTTTGAGCGGCATGATGAGGCACACCACACATTGGAATTCTTTCTCGACTTCCACCATCACGACTCGTTAACGTGATTTCTAGAATTTGTGATGCCTGAACTGCGTCTTCAAAAAACAGTTCATAAAAATCTCCTAGACGGAAAAATAGAAAAGCATCTGTATACTCTGATTTTACTTGTAAGTATTGTTGAATCATAGGTGTATGGGTGGTCATGTCAAAACCTCTTTCGATTACTAGCGATTCTTCTATTATAACAAAATAACAGAAAAAAAAAGCCGGATTTCCTATCCGGCTTAAGATGATGATGATGACGACGAACTAGATTCGTCAAATGATGAGGTAGACGATGAACTTTCATCTTTATAAGACCATTCTTCTTCGACGTCCTGCGGTTGAACTTGAATGCATACTGTAGTTTCCCCAACGATTTCAGCATGCAATTCTCTTTCTACCGTTACTTTAAATAATTCACCATCGGATGTAATAATGGCTTCCGTGCAATTAGGTTGTTGAACGACTCTTACATGGACGTCCTCGACACCATGAACATCTTCATCCCGGTAATGCAGTTTGATACGCTCTTTGTAAGGCACTGTTTCAGAAAAAACAGATGTTTTGGAATGATCATGATGTGCATACCAGACGTTAATATCATACTTCCCTGTCACTTCAACAAATTTCCCTTGCTTTTTCGCCTGGTGACTGTGGTTAATAACCCAACACCCTAAAATGCTGGAAGGGTTATTTGGTGGACGTAGTGTTTCACAAGCTTCGGCTTTCTTTTTGCCTTTCGCGACGACTGCTTTCGTTACGATTTGACGGACATATTTCAAATTCCATCCTCCTTCGTTCGATTCCTTTTCATGATATGCAGGGGGTGCCCATTAGGTGAACAGAAAAGTCGAAAGCTCCACTATAGTTTGATACAAACTTTGGAAGTTCGACTTTTGTGAGCATTGATGGTTAGTTACATCTAATGGAAGCAGTCGGTAGTTAGAACAGAAGGTAGATAAATTATTCATACTCTCCTCCTTTCCAACAGCAGCGCAGCGAAAACAAAACCATTATAAAAGCATTAAGCTAAGGAACTGGCTCTTTTCTATGGGAAGCTTTGAGATCATGTCTGATTCAATAAGTTAACTTGTATTTGAGACATGTTTGAGCGATAAATCTCCAGATTGAGCGACAAATTCCCGAAATGAGCGATAAATCTTCAGATTGAGCGATAAACCACTCGAAATGAGCGATAAATTTTTCACAATCAAAATTTACACCAAAATATCGTCTCATTAACCAAGTTGACTAGTGGGAGAACAAGCATAATAGATTACATCGAATTAATTCATATGAAGCTCTGCCATTCATAGGCGCTATTTCGATGCTTCGTGTAGGATTCAACCCACCAATATCCAAATAAAAAAACTGTTTCCTCAATGAAGGGAAACAGTTTTTTATGTTTTTATGAACAACTACCTGGTTTGCTATTTTCTACTCTTGAACCCGTTTCGCCACGCAGTACATCGCCTTCAGTTGATTCAATAATTTGGTTTGTGACATTGTTAGAAATTGTGTTAGCAACCAGTTGCAATAAGTCATTCACATCACCTTGTGATTGTTTAAACTCTTGAACGATTGGAAGATCATCAATTTCTACTTCAATTTTCTCGATTTTACCTTCAATTAACGATAATGCTTTTTCTTTACCGTATTGTTGGAAGTTAACCGCTTGTTTTTGAAGGCTTTTTAAACTCGCAATTTTTTCGCGAATTTTTTGATTTTCATTAATTTGTGCTTCTGCTCGTTTAAAGAAATCAACTTCTTCAGTTTGCGCTATCATATCCGCGATTTCTTTTGCTTTTGCAATAATATCGTCTTTTGTGTATTTCGTTGTCATGAGACACCCACTTCTTGGCCAGAAACGACTTCAATTAATTCGCCTTCTAATGACCATGTTTTTGTATTTGTTATTTTTACGCGTGCAAGCTTGCCAATGATTTCATCTCCACCAACAAAATTTACAAGCTTACTCGTTCTTGTATAACCCGCTAGGACGTCTGAATTCCTCTTGCTCTCCCCTTCTACTAACACTTCAACAATTCGTCCCTCATAGGCGCTCATCGCTTTAGCAGAAAAATCATTAACCAGGTTATTCAAACGTTGTAACCGTTGTTTTTTCACTTCCATCGGCACATTGTCTTCCATTTTAGCAGCGGGTGTTCCATCACGTGGTGAATAAATGTACGTAAAAGCATGTTCGAATCCAACTTCTTCATATAAAGACATGGTGTCTTCAAACTGCTCGTCCGTTTCATTTGGGAACCCCACAATGATATCAGTTGTTAAGGACGCATCAGGTAAAGCGACCTTGATTTTACGAACTAACTCTAAATATTGTTCACGATTATATTTTCGAGCCATGAGCTTTAGCATACTTGATGACCCTGACTGAACAGGTAAATGAATATGTTCTACTAAATTGCCTCGTTTTGCAAGGACTTCGATCAAGTAATCATCAAAATCTCGAGGATGACTTGTGGTAAAACGGATCCGAGGTAAATCTACTTGACGAAGATCATTCATTAAATCCCCAAGACGGTATGTGAGATCATCGAAGTCTTTGCCATAGGCATTTACATTTTGACCTAGCAATGTGACCTCTTTGTATCCTTGTGCTGCTAACTGTCTTATTTCTTGAATGATATCTTCTGGTCTTCGGCTACGCTCTTTTCCACGTGTATACGGAACGATACAGTACGTACAAAACTTATCGCAGCCATACATAATATTAACCCACGCTTTTATTTTACCACGACGAACTTTTGGTAAGCTTTCAATTACATCACCTTCTTTTGACCACACTTCAATAACCATCTCTTTTGAAAGATACGCTTCATTTAAAATGTTCGGCAATCGGTGAATATTGTGCGTACCAAAAATCATATCGACTTGATTATAAGTTTTTAATATTTTATTGACAACAGATTCCTCTTGAGACATACAACCACAAACACCAATTAGTACATCTGGATTGTCACGTTTAAATTTTTTATAGTGACCAAGCTCCCCAAACACTTTATTCTCAGCATTCTCTCGAATGGCACATGTGTTTAGCAAAATAACATTTGCTTCTTGTACATTTTCGGTTGGCGTGTAGCCTAAATGCATGAATATGCCTGCCATCACTTCAGTATCATGCTCATTCATTTGACAACCGAATGTTCGAATGAAAAACTTACGACCGTTTCCCATACCTGAAAATTCAGCATCAATGGCAAAATCTTTATGATAAGCGATGTCTTCTTTACCCCGTTTTTTTGCTTCTTTTAAAGAAGGTTGAACATAAACAGATTGAAAATATTGGCTATAATCTTTTTCTGTTTTACTTTTCGATTCTTTTACTTGTGAAGTATGTATGCGTTGCTCTTCATTCATTAGAGAACCCCTTTCATCATGGTCATCACTTCAGACGAAAACTTCATTCTTCTATTATACTGACACGCTAGTCATTCCTACAAGGTACTCGCTTCAATTGTCGATGTTTCGACAAAGAAACTGCAGATTTTCATAATAATTTGATCACTAAATCATTACTTTTTAATGTGAGTATTCAATAACATGGAATATACTAGAAATTGTTTTGAAAACAAGAAAAAACCCAACCTCTTTTTGAGATTGGGTTTTTTATTTTAGACTCGTGTACGCTTTTCAACTAAAAGTTTAATCGCTGTTCGGTCTTCACCAGCGATTACGATATCTGTAAATGCCGGTGAACAAATTAAATCGGCCCCACTCGGTGCGACAAAGCCACGTGCAATTGCAACTGCTTTTACCGCTTGGTTCAATGCTCCTGCTCCAACTGCTTGCATCTCTGCATACCCTTTTTCACGGATAACTGCCACTAATGCACCTGCTACTGAATTCGGATTTGATTTTGAAGATACTTTTAATGTTTCCACTACGATTCCTCCTTGTCCTTGCTGACCGTTGGACGGTTATTCTGTCCATAAATCACTATATGCAAGTTCAAAGAGGGATAGAAGAAGTTATCCCTTGAATGGATAATCTTCATTAATATAAACACGTTCAAAAGAAACGGCTTTTCCTGTTTGGTTATCTAGCTCTACAAAAAATCCGCTGAGTACAGAACGCCCTGTTTTTGGCACTTCAAAACGGACAGGCATATTTGTTTTGAAGCGATACAATACATCTTCTTTTTTCATGCCAAGTACACCATCATAAGGACCTGTCATTCCAACGTCTGTAATGTAAGCCGTACCGCCTGGGAAAATACGTGCGTCCGCTGTTTGAACATGTGTATGCGTTCCTACAACAGCAGATACTTCACCATCTAAATGCCAACCCATCGCAATTTTTTCACTCGTTGCTTCTGCATGAAAATCAACAAAAATTAGTGGTGATAGTTCCTTAGCTTCTTTTACAAGTTCCGTCGCTTTTTTAAATGGATCATCATGCGGAGGTAAGAATGTTCGACCATGTAAATTAATTACGGATAGCGTGTGCCCATTTTTGGTCACGTTCGTCATTCCTCTACCTGGTGCATCATCTGAAAAGTTGGCTGGTCGGATTAAATAATCGGTATCGTCAATAAAATCAAAGATTTCTTTTTGATCCCATGTATGGTTCCCCATCGTAACAACGTCAACACCCATAAATAGCAAGTCTTGAAATATCTTTTTCGTAATTCCACGTCCAGATGCTGCATTTTCTCCATTTGCAATGACGACGTCGGGTTGATATTTTCTCTTTAATCTTGGTAAATAATCTTCTAATGTATCGCGTCCAATTGAACCTACGATATCTCCAATAAATAATACTTTCATTTTTGCATTCCTTCTTTCGTTTCAAATAAAAAAAGGCTTCAAAATGAAGCCCTTTTTTACTTATTTAGCGTATTCAACTGCGCGTGTTTCACGAATTACCGTTACTTTAATATGTCCCGGATAATCCATTTCCTCTTCAATTCGTTTACGGATGTCCCGCGCTAAACGATGTGCTGTAATATCATCGATTTGCTCTGGACGAACCATGATGCGAATTTCACGACCTGCTTGAATGGCAAATGATTTTTCAACACCATCATACGACTCTGAAATCTCTTCCAGTTTCTCTAAACGGCGAATGTAATTTTCTAAAGTTTCACTACGTGCACCCGGACGTGCTGCTGATAATGCATCTGCTGCAGCAACTAGAACCGCAATGACAGACGTTGCTTCCGTATCACCATGATGGGAAGCAATACTGTTGATAACTACTGGATGTTCCTTGTATTTCGTTGCCAGTTCTACACCAATTTCAACGTGGCTACCTTCCACTTCGTGGTCGATGGCTTTCCCGATATCATGTAGTAATCCTGCACGACGAGCAAGTGTTACATCTTCACCAAGTTCAGCTGCCAGTAGGCCAGCTAAAAATGCTACTTCTTTTGAGTGTTTCAAGACGTTTTGTCCATAACTCGTGCGGTAACGCATACGACCCATGATCTTAATTAAGTCTGGATGTAAATTATGAACGCCAACATCAAATGTTGTTTGTTCTCCGATTTCACGAATTTGTTCATCGACTTCGCGTCTAGACTTTTCAACCATTTCTTCAATACGTGCTGGGTGAATACGGCCGTCTTGAACTAATTTTTCTAGTGCTAAACGAGCAACTTCACGACGGATTGGATCAAAGCCTGAAAGAATAACCGCTTCAGGAGTATCATCGATAATTAAATCAATTCCTGTCAATGTTTCGAGCGTACGGATATTACGTCCTTCACGTCCAATGATGCGACCTTTCATTTCATCATTAGGCAAATTGACAACTGATACTGTTGTTTCTGCTACATGATCTGCAGCGAAACGTTGTATAGCTAATGAAAGGATTTCTCGAGCCTTTTTATCAGACTCTTCTTTCGCACGCGTTTCAGATTCTTTCGTCATAACTGCGATGTCAGTTGCTAATTCATTTTCTACTTGATGTAGAATAACGCCTCTCGCTTCTTCACGTGTTAATGCAGAAATGCGTTCGAGCTCTGTTTGTTGTTTGGCAACTAATTCAGCCACTTTGCTTTCCATCTGCTCGATATGCTGTTGTCTCTCACTCAGAGCGTCTTCTTTACGCTCAAAACCCGCTTCTCTTTTGTTTAGAGCTTCGTCCTTACGATCAAGGTTTTCTTCTCTTTGCAAGTACCGATTTTCCTGTTTTTGCAGTTCAGCTCGGCGTTCACGGATGTCAGATTCTGCTTCAGATCTTAATTTGTGAGTTTCATCTTTTGCTTCTAGTAATGCTTCTTTTTTAAGAGCTTCCGCTTCTCGCTTCGCCTCATCTACGATGAGAACAGCTGACTGCTTCGCACCAGTCACTTTTGAATCATTCACATTTTTAATTAAAAAATAGCTAACAACTGCACCGACGATAAGACCAAGCATAGCGGAGATAAATTCAAACATTTGAACACCTCCTCTTGCTTATTTCATTTTCATTTTCATTTTCAGGTGGCTCATATATTGAGAAATCCAATATACTGCCAAATGGTTTTCATTTAATAGATTATACAAGTTTAATTGTATAGATGTAAAAATACTCTGTCAAGGAAACACGAGTGTTACTAAAGGAAAATAGCCTGCCGAAAGGTTCGGCAGGCTATTACTTAAAACTTATTTTTTGTCTAGTAATAATTCAAACTCTTCTTCTTCTTCTTCTTCATGAGCAGCAATAGTATAAGCTGTTGCCATCATACCGTACGCAGCTCTAATCTTTTGAGCGATTTCGTTGCGAGTCGCATGGTTATCTTTAAGGAATTGTTTCGCATTTTCACGGCCTTGACCAAGACGCTCATCGTTATATGCATACCAAGAACCACTTTTATTGACAATATCCATTTCTACACCTAAATCAACAATTTCACCTTCACGTGAAATACCTGATCCATACATAATATCAACTTCTGCTGTACGGAATGGTGGAGCTACTTTGTTTTTCACAACTTTAATTTTCGTTTTATTACCCATGAAATCATTTCCAGATTTAATCGTTTCTGCACGACGAACTTCTAAACGAACTGAACTATAGAATTTCAAAGCACGTCCACCTGGTGTTACTTCAGGGTTACCGAACATAACGCCCACTTTTTCACGAATTTGGTTAATGAAAATAGCAGTTGTCTTCGATTTGCTAATTGCGCCTGATAATTTACGCAATGCTTGAGACATTAATCGAGCTTGAAGACCGATATGGGAATCGCCCATTTCTCCTTCAATTTCCGCTTTTGGTACAAGAGCTGCTACGGAGTCAATAACAATAATATCAACTGCACCACTACGTACAAGTGCTTCTACAATTTCTAATGCTTGCTCACCTGTATCTGGTTGCGATAATAATAACTCATCAATATTAACGCCAAGATTTTGAGCGTAAACAGGATCAAGTGCATGCTCAACATCAATAAATGCTGCTTGACCGCCTGCTGCTTGTGCTTCTGCAATCGCATGAAGAGAAACAGTAGTTTTACCAGAACTTTCTGGTCCATAAATTTCAATAATACGGCCTCGTGGATATCCGCCTACACCAAGTGCTACATCAAGTGCAAGTGAACCACTAGACGTTGTTAAGATTTCACGGTCAGTTTTTTCGCCTAGTTTCATAATTGAACCTTTACCAAATTGTTTTTCAATTTGTTTTAACGCCATGTCTAACGCTGCTTTACGATCGCTCAAGAATGGTTCCTCCTCTAATTTCAAACACAAATTTAACTTCTGTCTCTACTATACTTGGTCTATGAGAAATATACAAGAAAAAAGCGAACGTTCATTCGCTTTATTTTTGGGGCAAAATAAAAATTTGGACCACATAAATGGTCCAAATTTCAATTTTCAGCCCTTTTTAGCCTTCAAAATTTAATTTTGCTTAGTAAATTAATTGTTGAAATCATCTTTTTTATCGACTTTACAGACTCTTTTGGCGTGAAAGAAGTTGAATTAAATAATGCAGGGTGCGTTTTACGGCACGTAACCGATTGGTATTTCGCATATCGCTTAAATGCAATTCATGTGTCACAACTTCATCGTTCGGAAGAATAATCGCAATCCAGACAGTTCCAGCTGGTTTATGATCATGTTCATCTGGACCTGCTACACCGGTTAAGGCTACCCCAATATCCGTTTTGAACATTGTTTTCACTCTAGTTGCCATGGCTGTTGCACATTCTTCACTAACAACACCATATTGCTCGATAATTTCTTTTGAAACACCGAGTTGGTTCATTTTTGAATCAGCAGTATATGTAACAACACCACCTACTAATGTCTGACTAACTCCTGGAATGGCAGCTAATTCAGATTGAAACAATCCAGCAGTTAAACTTTCTGCGACAGATATAGTCAACCCTTGCTCTATTAATAGTTTCGCTGTACTTGATGCTAGAGAATCATCATTGTAGCCATATAAGTAGTCACCTACACGAGAAAGCAAAAGTTGTTCGGTTTCATGAATTAATCGCCAAGCTTCTTCTTCGCTTGACGTTTTAGCTGTCACACGTAAAGTGACTTCGCCATCAGAAGCAAGAGGTGCAATCGTAGGATTTGTTTGAGTTTCTAATAAATCCATGATTTGTGTCTCTAGTTCTGCTTCACCAATTCCATAGAAACGCAATACTTGAGATATGATAACCTCTCCATGATTTAACGTACTAGCTAATAATGGTTTTGCTTCGAATTGAAACATCGGTTCCATTTCTTTCGGTGGACCGGGTAGCAGTATATAAATATGTTGATCATGTGAATAGTACATTCCTGGTGCCATCCCGTTATGATTCGCTAATACTTTACAACCATCTAAAACGAGTGCTTGTTTTTTATTGTTCTCAGTCATCGGACGGTTGATCCGTTGAAAAAATGCTTCAATGGATAGCATGGCGGTTTGATCCATAATGAGCTCGGTTCCTAGATGCTTTGCAATGGTTTCTTTAGTCAAATCATCTTTTGTTGGTCCAAGTCCACCCGAGAAAATGATTAAGTCTGCACGCGACTCAGCAAGCTCAATCGCTTGCTTTAAGCGCTCAGCATTATCGCCTACTACAGTGTGGTAATACACATTGACACCAAGTTCAGCTAATTGACTTGAAATGTAACGAGCATTCGTATTGGTTATTTGGCCAAGTAATAGTTCGGATCCTACAGCAATAATTTCAGCATTCATGTACAATCACACCCCTATTTTGAATCAAGTAAAATACGTCGGTTCGCATAAAAATAATCCCAACCAGACCAGATGGTAAAGAACAGTGATACATACAACATGATTGATGCGAAAGGAATAGAGAACATTTCGAAAAAGACATTGTGTAGGAGCAAAGCAGAAACTGCGACAATTTGCGTCCACATTTTAATTTTCCCTAATTGCTTCGCTGCAACAACTTCTCCTTCGTCTGCTAATATCAATCGAAGTCCAGTCACCGCAAATTCACGACTAATAATTAAAATAACTATCCAAGCAGGCGCAAAACCTAGCTCAACTAAAATAATAAGTGCAGCTGAAACTAATAATTTATCAGCAAGTGGATCTAAAAATTTACCCATATTAGTAACAAGGTTATGTTTACGTGCGTAATAGCCATCAATAAAGTCAGTCACTGCTGCGAGAATGAAGATAATCGCACCCAACAAATGTCCAACTGGTATAGTAGCTCCTAAAAACGTAACATCTCCCCAGCCAAAATCAACTAGCATAAAGACGACAAAAATTGGAATCATAATTATTCGTGATACTGTAATTTGATTAGGTATATTCATTGCTTTTGCTCCTTTCGATTCAAAGAAAATAGCCATCTTGTTAGAGATGACTATTGCGGTTTAGAAAATTGAAACTTCATATTTTGAGTAACTCTGTCAGTAGTTGGAGTTCCATACTCTACTTTTTCATCATTCACAAACACATCAATTTGAGGTGACGCACCTACCCGAACACGAGCAGTTTCATTGTCACTCAGATCTAGTGTTACCGTTTCACCTTCAGCTAATTCACGGCCCAGCATTTCTACTCCAGATTGATTTTGAACACCAACCCAAGCTCTGCCACGTGCGACAATTTTAATTGAAAAAGTATCCGATCCTGAAAGTGTATAATTCGTTGTTTCACCCTCAATTGTACCCATTGCAATCGTTTGCTTTGGTTCTACTTCTTCAACGGGTTCTTCCTCAACAGGTTCTTCTTCTACTGGTTCTTGAGTTTCAGAATCCACAGCAGAAGTCTCATCTTTTGTTTCTGGTTCTTCAAGTGACAGTGGTTGTTCGGTTTCTGTTGCAGCAGGATCATCTTTGGCCGCTAAATTTTGATAAAAGTACCAAAAAATCACGATACCAATAATGATGAATAACGCCACAACAATCATCGGAAAAATATCACTTATGTTGTTTGAAGATTTGGATATGGGTTTGCGTCTAGAAGGTGCAGAAGTCATCGTTTGACGAACTTCTTCAGTCGTGGAAGAAGGCACTTCTTGTTTATATGACTCTAGCAATTCATCTGAATTTAAACCAACTGCATCTGCGTATTGCTTAATAAATGCACGAACATAAAAAGGTCCGGGCATCATACTGTAATTACCCTCTTCGATACCAGCCAAATAACGTTTTTGAATTTTCGTCATTTCTTGTAAGTCGTCTAAACTATATCCTTTTACCGTCCTCGCCTCTTTAAGGCGAGTTCCTAATTCAGTCAATTAAAACACCTGCCTGTTAAAAATTAAAACCACCGAAGCCTTCTGAATTACCTCTTTCAGACATCATCAGGTTTTTTTCCATCATTTCATACGTTATAACTTCATCTGGATCATGTCTCAATTCAATAATGTAGTCAAAATCTTCAATTGTGTAATCCGACTGTTGAATAAACATGTCAGGATGTTCTACTACTTTAATTGAAGGAAGACGCATCATTTCACGTACTAATTGTAAATGTCGTTCATCTGCTGATTGTTTTGTCACAATTCCATCTAAAATAAAAATATTATTATCGCTAAACTCATCACCTGCTAAACGGCTTCTGACGGTTTGTTTAATCATAGTCGAAGATAAAAATACCCATTTTTTATTCGCACTGACACTAGCTGCAACAACTGATTCTGTTTTTCCTACACGAGGCATCCCACGAATCCCTATTAACTTGTGCCCTTCTTGTTTAAACAATTCTGCCATAAAGTCAACGAGTAAACCTAGTTCATCCCGAACAAAACGGAATGTTTTGCGATCATCGACATCTCTTTGTATGTATCGTCCGTGTCTAACTGCTAAAATATCACGTAACTTGGGTTCGCGGAATTTAGTTACACGAATAGTATCCATCGTAGAAACAATTAGTTCAAAACGTTCAATTTGCTCATCATTTTCTGCACGAAGTAACATCCCCCGTCTTCCTTGGTCCACACCGTTTATCGTAACGATGTTCACACGAAGCATTCCGAGTAATGAGGCAATATCTCCGAGTAATCCTGGTCGGTTTTTTTGTATTTCGTATTCAAAATACCATTCGCGCATATTGTAACGACCTTTCTGCCTATCTTTTTACAGAGCATCCCTTTAATTTGAAAAGACTTTCAAATCGACATTCCTAATAGGTGACGTTTTCAAATGCTCTAGGTTCTATCATATCTGATTTATGTACGTAAGAAAAGGAAAAAAGAAAAGAAGGAACAATGTCCTTCTTTTCTTTTAGTGCACTTTTTTCTGTTGAACTAATTTTACGACCATGTTCGCAAGCGCATGTTGTTCATCTTCTGACGCAACTGACCATAAATCAGACAAAACACGCTCTTGTTCATTTTTTGGATCCACATTTTTAGCCAAATAATCACCGATTTCATAAGCTGTTGACTGGATAGCTTTTTTCGACATTCCAGTTGCTTCGGCGTTCATTACATTGGTACCTAAAAAGTTCGTCCATTTTTGCCAATTTTCAAGTAAGGCCATGTTTATTCCTCCTTTTCACAATCAGTATGTGCAAAAACGAGAATTTATATGTACCATCCACCATTAACACGTAATACTTGACCTGTAATATAATCTCCATTTCCATTGATCAAAAACGACACAAGGTTTGCCACGTCTTGCGGTTTTCCAATGTAGTTAAGAGGGATATCATTTTCAATGAATTGTCTTTCTTCTTCATTTAAGGCTCTATTCATTTTAGTGTCAATAAAACCTGGAGCAATTGCATTCACTCGAACTCCTGAAGGACCGGATTCTTTTGCATATGCTTTTACAAAGGCATGTTGGGCACCTTTTACAGCCGAATAGACTGTTTCCCCCGCCGCACCCGTTTCACCCCATATCGATCCAATAAAGACGATATAGGATGTATTAAACCTTCTTAATTTGGGTGCTAATTGACCTATTATTGACATGGGTGATTGGACATGAGTTCTCCATATTTGTTCCATGTCTTGTGAGGAAGTATCTTCAAGCAATTCATAAAGAGCTTGCCCGGATGCAAATACAATCGCTTGAACTTCAAAAAGCTGCGCAAAAATATTATTTACTGAATCTAAATTTCCAAGGTCTGCTTGAATTATATGATGTTCTTGGCTTGGATCAAGTTCTTGAAGTTGTGTCCTTAAGTTTTCCATCGCTTGTTCATTTTCATGGAAATGTAAGTACAAATTCCAACCTTGTTTAGACATTTCAAGAGCTATCGCTTGCCCTATTTCACCAGATGCCCCAAAAATGCAGGCGAATTTCTTCATGATGTTTCTTGCTCTTTCTTAGGTAGAACAGAAAAGACCGTCTGCTGTTCTTCACCTTGTATAGAAACAAAAGCTTCTTGCAAATCTGCAACAGTCATTTGCTCTAAAACAGGCACCGCTTCAAATAGGTCCATTTCATTAAAGGCATAGCGTGTAAATTGATTTGCAATAAATTCAACTGAATTCAAGGCGCGAAGGAAATAGCCTATTTTTTTCTTACGCACACGATCTAAATCTGATTGTCCAAATGGCCATTTTTCTTCCACTTTTTTCAATTCTTTTTTAATTGCTTCTATTAATTCTTTTGGTTTAGATGTATCTGAACCAATGATGGCAAATCCATACCCTTTTTCGAGTGTAAAATCAAAAGCGTATGATTCATCTATCCAGCCCTTTTCATAGGCTTGCACATAGAAATCTGAAGATCGTCCAAAGATTAATTCTAATGCTAATTGAATTCCCATTTCATGCTTCATCATAGCATCGCCTTGAATAGATGTTTCTTTTGCTTTCAAACCAACGTATACTTTTGGTTTTTGAACATCCATGTACAATTTGTTTTGTTGTTTTGCGACTTCCAACGGTTCATTTGGGAATGAACGTTTAATGGGTTGTGGTTCTTTAAATTCTTTCTTGTTTTGATTGTCTCGTATATAAGTCATCATCTCTTCCGGATTAACCGCACCAACCACAAACAGAAGCATATTAGATGGATGGTAGAATGTTTCATAACATGTATACAAATGTTCTGCTGTAATGGCATCGATCGATTCGATTGTACCTGCAATATCAATCTTTACAGGATGGTCTTTATACATATTTTCAATGGTTCCAAAATATAAACGCCAGTCAGGTTGATCATCATACATTGTGATTTCTTGACCAATGATGCCTTTTTCTTTTTCGACCGTCGCTTGCGTGAAATATGGTTCTTGCACAAAATTTAATAATGTTTCTGTATTCTCATACAGATGGTCCGTCGCAGAAAATAAATAAGCTGTTCGTGTAAACGAAGTGAAGGCATTAGCTGATGCACCGTAACCGCTAAACTTTTGAAAAACGTCTCCATCTTCCTTTTCAAACATTTTATGTTCTAAAAAGTGAGCAATTCCGTCTGGTACTGTAACTTCTTCAGACCCTCCAAGAGGAACAAAAGTGTTGTCAATTGAACCATATTTGGTTGTAAACGTAACAAATGTTTTAGAAAATCCTTTTTTCGGTAGAATGTAAACATCTAAACCATTGTCCATTTTTTCATGAAACAATTTTTCGTCCAATTGTTTAAAGTGAAGCTCCTTCATGAGTCATCTCCTCCTTACCAGACAAGAAATAAACGAGTTGTTTGTTGATTGACTTCGCCATTTCTTGAACATCTTCTTTTGTAACGGTCGCCCACTTGGCTACCCAAGTATCCACTGTGAATTTTTCGTCCAAATCTTTGTATTGATCAAAAATCTCGATTTGTCCTCTTGCCGAATCAAGCGCTTCTTTCAACTGATTTTTCAGCATGGCCACGGTTTGATCAATTTCATTTTGTGAAATATCACCATTTTTCATAGCGTCTAATTGCGCATCAATCAATCCTATCGCTTTATCTTGTTTACTGGCATCAATTCCAGCTAAAACAAATAATAGTCCATAGGCTGAAGAGAATGAACTTGACACATAATAAGCCATACTTTCTTTTTCACGAACATTTAAAAATAACTTCGCATGCGGATAACCGCCGAATATACCATTCGTTATTTGCATTTTCGGGAAATCAGGATGGGTAAATGTCACGTTTGTTTCATATCCAATATGAAGTTTCCCTTGTTTCATTTCTTGGTATTCATTGACCACATTTTTAGTGATTACCGGATGTTCCACATCTTTATGAAGATCTTTTGGTTTTACTTGACGTGCAGTAAATGGAAATGCTGCTTTTAGTTTAGATGTCATCTCTTCAACATCGACATCGCCAACGACATATATATCTAACTCATCTTGTTCAAGCATTGTCTTATATGCATCAAATAATGACTCGTTTGTAATGGCAGTGACATTCTCAATAGTTCCGTTTGCCCCAATAGATGCAGGGTGATTTGGACGTAGTAGCTCCATTAAGCGCTGTTGAGCATAGCGTGTTTTGTCATCATAAAGTGACTCGATACGTTGAATTACCGATTCTTTTTCACGATTTACAATCGATTCTTTAAATGCTCCTTGTTCTAAATTTGGGCGGAACAACACAGTTTGTAATAAATTCAACACTTGGTCGAGCACCCCATCTGTTGATAAATACTGATCATTAACTGTCTCAGCTAGTAACGTAATGTTATGATAACTACCCTTTTTGCTTGAATCCAAATATAGGATTGTGCCATACAGTTCATCTAAATGACTGCGAAAGGCAGGATTAGATGGGAAAAGCTCATTACTATGTACTAACACATTAGCAAGGACCGAGCGTTCCGAAGCAGATTGATTTGTTAATTCATGTTTGAATTTGAATGAGAAATTGACAGTTTTAAATTGATCCGTTGGTCGAATATGTAGATGAATTCCTTGTTGTAACTCGATGGATTGAAACATTAAAATTCCCCCTATCTCTATAATATGCCATACCATTTCTTTCACTATACATGGAGCTGTTAAATGATTGCAAATAGTGTGCAAAAAAAACCGGGCAAAGTGCGCCCGGTCCTTTTAAGAAGAGTAACCATAGTAGCCTGTTGATTTCCGCTACGGTGGACGCTTTTCGCGGGCATGGCTTCAGTCTCCTCGTCACTTCGAAAACATGTGCTCCTGCGGTTACTCGTCGCAAAGAAGATTGCTCCTGCGGTTACTCGTCGCAAAGATACTGGCTCTTGGCCAGCATCTTTCCTGCGGGGTCTTCAGCTCATGCACCTGCCGCTTCGCTTTCGGTGCAAAAGACATCTGCTATTCCCGCAGAAGTCGCCACCTGCGCTTCAATCAATAAATATAGATAGGCAACTACGATTATAGGTTGGTTCTATCTCTAGAGAACTTAAAATCATTTATTCGTTTCTTCTCAATAAGCAATTGATAGATTTTCTTGTTGGTTCCAACTCACTTCATGGATTGTAGTGGAAGACGGCGTTGAAAACATCTGCTCCTGCGGTTACTCGTTGCAAAGATATTGGACGAATTACAGTTCGTCCAATATCTTTCCAGTGGGATCAGCGGGACAGGTGAGACCCCGCAGATCGCAAAGCGACCGAGGAGGCTCACCTCCCGCCCCGCGGAAAGCGCCCGCTTGAAACGAAAATCAACAATATTAATAAATCAATCTTTTTGTACCTGAAACACTGGATTTATGGAACTAAATTTATATACTTTCTTATTTTCAAAAAAAGGACTAAGCAAAATGCTTAGTCCTTTACGTTCATTCTTATCGATTTCCTTTAATATAAGGGGTTCCTAAAGCTTTTGGTGCACTTGCCTTACCAATGAAACCAGCTAAAGCCAGAATGGTTAAGACATAAGGTAAAATTAACAAGAAGACACTTGGAATTTCACTAATTACCGGCAATGAACCACCGACAATACTTAATGCTTGAGCGAAGCCAAAGAATACGGCTGCTCCCAATGCGCCAAGCGGATGCCATTTACCAAAAATCATTGCAGCTAGAGCCATAAATCCTTGACCATTAATGGTTGCATGACCAAAATCCTGTGAAATTGATTGCGCATAAATTGCTCCACCAATACCAGCTAAACCACCTGAAATCATTACGGCAATATAGCGCATACGTGTTACATTTATCCCCATCGTATCTGCAGCCATTGGATGTTCACCCACTGCTCGTAAACGAAGTCCAAATGGCGTGTAATACAACACTACCCAAGCAAGAATAGCAACACCTATTGCTATAACAGAAGTCCAATACACATCTTGGAAAAACATGGGTCCTAAGAATGGAATTTTTTCTAAAAGCCAAATATCGTTACGTAAAAATGTCTCTTGAACGAAATCAGTTTGTCCTTTTCCATAAATCTTTTTAACCAAAAATAAACAAATAGCTACGGCTAATAAGTTGATAGCTACACCTGAAACGACTTGATCTGCTCGAAATGACACGGAAGCTACTGCATGGAATAATGAAAATAGTGAAGCTACGACCATCGCTGCAAGAAGAGCGACGTAAGGTGTGCTACTTCCAAAAGTATCCACGAAAGTTAAATTGAAAATAACTCCAATGAAAGCTCCGATTACCATGAGCCCTTCCAATCCGATATTTACTACACCAGAACGCTCAGAAAATACACCACCAATAGCAGTTAAAATTAACGGAGCTGCATAGGCAATTGCAACAGGAACAATGAAATATAGAACCTCTATGAAAGTCATGTTACTTCGCCTCCTTTTTCTTGCTGAAGCGCTCTAGCAATAACCGTATAACATAACCAGATGCTACAAAGAAAATAATAATTGCTATGATAATAGATACTATTTCCTCTGGAATGCCTGCTTCGTTCGGCATATTTGTCGCCCCATATTTTAGTGAGCCAAATAATGTTGCTCCAAATATGACGCCAAGTGGTGTGTTTGCACCAAGGAGGGCTACAGCAATACCATCGAATCCAATTCCTGTAAATCCACCTTTAACTGAAGCAAATCCAAACGTACCAAGAGCTTCCATTGCTCCAGCTAAACCAGCAAATGCACCTGAAATAACCATCGCTAGAATAATATTTTTATTTACATTCATCCCCGAGTATTCTGAAGCATGTTGGTTTAATCCTACTGCTTTCAGTTCAAATCCACGAGTTGTTTTTTCTAAGATCAACCACATCACGAGAACCATCGCAAGTGCGATTAAGATTCCGTAGTGTAAACGAGAATAATCTGTCATATTCTCTAAAAAAGCCGAGCGAAGTGAAGCAGTTGGCTGAATAGCACCTGTATTATCCCCACCATCAGAAACTGCTCTGATTAATGCATTTGAAGTGTGAAGCGCAATGTAGTTCATCATAATCGTTACAATTACTTCATGGACTTTGAACTTAGCTTTTAGAAGTCCAGGAATGAAGCCCCATAAAGCACCTGCTAATGCTGCTGCAATGATTGCCAGTGGTAAGTGAATCATTTTAGGTAAGTCATCAAACGTAATTCCCACATAAGCTGCTGCAAACCAACCTACTATTAACTGCCCTTCAACACCAATGTTAAAAAGTCCAGAGCGGAAAGCAAATGCTACCGCTAATCCCGCTAATATGTATGGTGTAATTTGACGTATTGTTTCACCAATCGTATAGGCATCACCAAAAATTCCGTTCCACAAAGCAATATATCCTTCAACTGGATCATAGCCACTGACAATCATAACAATGGCTCCTACCAGTAATCCTAAAATAACGGAGATACCCGGAATAAGAATATTACTAAAACGCTTAGACATGTGAACTGTCCTCCTCTTTCACTTGATTCGACTGCGTGTCATTTTTTGTTTGACCCGCCATTAACAAACCAAGTTCTTGTTCATTCGTCTGAAGAGGATCTAAAGTTTCCACGATTTGACCATCATATATTACCGCAATACGGTCAGAAACGTTCATTACTTCGTCTAATTCAAAAGAAATTAATAACACGGCTTTCCCTTTATCACGCTGTTCAATTAAACGTTGGTGAATAAATTCAATTGCCCCTACGTCTAATCCGCGAGTAGGAAGTGCCGCAATAAGTAAATCTGGATCTCGATCGATTTCACGTCCGATAATTGCTTTTTGCTGATTACCACCTGACAACGCTCTAGCAAGCTCGTGATCTCCTTGTGTTCGAACATCATATTTCTTAATAATTTCATTGGCTTTTTTTGAAATGGCTGAATAGTCCATAAATCCATTTTTTGAATTTGGGCTTGTGTAATATGTTTGCAATGCAATGTTATGTCCTAGCGGAAAATCTAGTATAAGCCCGTGTTTATGACGATCTTGAGGAATATGTCCAACACCGGATTCAGTAACCTTACGTGGTGTGTTTCCTGTGATTTCTTGACCATTCATGAAGACTTGACCACTCTTCGCTTTTCGTAAACCTGTGATTGCTTCAATTAATTCTGTCTGACCATTACCGTCAATTCCGGCAATACCTACGATTTCACCTTTACGTACATGTAAGTTAAGTCCTTTTACTTTTTCGATTCCACGATAATCGGCTACTACTAAGTCTTTTACTTCCAATACATCAGTCGTTGGATGTGCCAATCCTTTTATCGTTTTGAACTCAACATGACGCCCAACCATGAGATCTGCTAGGTCATTCGGGTTTGTCTCGGCTGTATTAACCGTACCAATACCTACACCCTTGCGAATGACAGTAACACGGTCAGATACGTCCATGATTTCTTTTAATTTATGTGTAATGAGAATGATAGATTTTCCTTCTTCAATTAAACGGCGCATAATTTGCATTAATTCCGTAATTTCTTGAGGAGTTAATGAAGCAGTAGGCTCATCAAAGATTAAAATTTCCGCGCCACGATACAACGTTTTTAATATTTCTACACGTTGTTGCATACCTACAGAGATGTCTTCAATTTTTGCATAAGGGTCTACATTTAAATTATATAGTTCAGAAAGCTCTTGCACTTTTTTAGCAGCCCTCTTGACCGAAATCATACCGCCTTTAGTTGGCTCACTACCTAGAATAATATTTTCTGTAACAGTAAAATCTTCAACTAACATAAAATGTTGGTGAACCATCCCAATACCGAGATTATTCGCTACATTAGGATCCGTAATCTTAACTTCCTGGCCACGAACACGGATTTCTCCACCTTCTGGTTGGTAAAGACCAAATAGAACGTTCATTAACGTTGATTTTCCTGCACCATTCTCACCAAGAAGGGCATGAATTTCACCTTTTTTTAGTTGAAGGGTAATGTTGTCATTAGCTACGAAATTTCCGAACTCTTTTCGGATATTAAGCATTTCAATAACGTGTTCCATATATTTCACTCCCTTAGGTTTTTAAAAGAAAAAAATTAATACAGGAAAGGTTTCATACATAAAACCTTTCGTCTATTAATTTGAAAGGGCAAGAAAAACATCATAGAGACCAGATACCCAGTCTCTATGATGACTTATTTAAGTTATTTATTACTCGACAGTTTCAGGAACAACAACATCGCCATCAGCGATTTTTTTAGCGTATTCATCAATTTGAGCTAATACATCTTCAGGAATTGCTCCACGAGAATCCGCTAATGCAACGCCTTCTTCAGCTAAACCATATACAGTTGTTTCCCCACCTGGGAATTTGCCGTCCATAGCCAATTTAGAAAGGTTTTGTACAGCTACGTCAACGCGTTTTAACATTGAAGTTAAAGTTACGTTTGTATCGCCAACTGCGCCTTCTTCATATTGGTCAGAGTCAACACCGATTACCCAAACATATGCGTCAGGATCTTTAGTTTTTAATTCTTTTGCTTCAGCGAATACACCGTTACCAGTACCACCAGCAGCGTGGAAAATAATATCTACGCCTGAAGAATACATACGGTTAGCAGTTGTTTTACCAAGCTCAGCTTTGTCAAATGCTCCAGTGTACTGAACATCAACTTTAATGCTAGGATCTACAGCTTTAACGCCTTCTAAGAAACCAGCTTCAAAACGTTCGATTACAGGGATTTCCATACCACCAACGAAACCGATTTTTTTCGATTTAGTCATTAGTGCAGCAGATACACCTGCAAGATAAGCGCCTTCTTGCTCTTTAAATAATACTGAAGCAACATTTGGTTGATCTACAACAGCATCAATAATCGCAAGTTGTGCATCTTTTTGTTGAGTAGCAATTTCAGTAATAGCAGCTTCCATTAAGAAACCAATACCAAATACTAAGTCAAATTCACGACGGACTAATTTGTTTAAGTTTGTGTTGTAGTCAGCGTCAGATTTTGATTGTAAGTAGTCTATTCCGTCGTCGCCTTTTTCCAGACCGTTGTCAGCGCCAAAATCTTGAAGACCTTTCCAAGCCGATTGGTTGAATGATTTGTCGTCTACTCCACCAATATCAGTAACCATTGCTACAGAGAAATCATTTTTTTCTGTTTCTCCGCCGTTACCTGTCTTTGTTTCTTCTTTGTCAGTACCACATGCAGCTAAAATTGTACTAGCAGCTAATACCATCGATAAAGCTAAACCGAATTTACGCTTTGTCAAGTTGAGACCCCCCAAAAATGTTTTTTCATATTAGCATGTAGTTTGATGTTTTACACCCTTTTGCGTACTACATGGAAACTGAATTTATCAGCTCTAAAATAGTTTTTTGAATATAATACCACTTGATCGTTGTCATTATAATGTAATTGTTTCAGAACTAGTAACGCCGTTTCAGGTTCACACTCTAAAATCGGTGATGCCACTTCGTGATACCCTGTTGGGTCGATAAAAGCAACAGCATGAGTCACACGGATTTGGCCGGATTCTTCGATTGCTGTAAATATCGAACCTTCTTGCCTATTTAAAAAATCAGAAGGCAAGTACTTTGCGGGAACTTTGTCCACACAATAAACAACTGGTTCACCATTTGCTGTTCTTACACGTTCAATTTTAATGACGGATTCGTCTTTTTCGCATTGAAAGCGTTTCATATCATCTTCAGACGGAAGCGCTTCCAAAGAACTTAAATAAATAGTCCCCGGTTCCATTCCCGCTTTACGTATCATAGAAGAGATACTTGTTAAGTGTTCAATACCAGAAGTAAAAACCGGTTTTGAATTAACAAATGTCCCTACACCATGACGTCTAACGATAACATTTTCTTCTTCCAACAGTCTTAGTGCTTCACGAAGTGTTGCACGACTGATTCCAAGTGATTTGGCGAGTTCAAATTCTGAAGGAAGTTTTTCCTTCTCTTTGAACACACCTTTTGCAATATCGTCTTTAAGACGATCGATCACTTGGAGATACAAATGACGATGATCTGTTTTTATTGTCATACGAACCACCACCAACAGTAGAGATCAGACATCTGATGTAAAACTTTCCTACTAATCAGACATACTATACCACTTTTATTTGTGTAAATAAATAGATTTTTGGGTAATTAGGTAAAGAAACGTAAAAATTTTAATTTTCTTGTAATCTTTTTGTCATAATTGCCCACATTAGTTTATATCATCTTGTTTAGCTTGAAGCACTTGTCTTGGTTTACTTCCTTCATACCCACCAACTACTCCACGCAATTCCATTTGATCGATTATACGTGCCGCACGAGAGTATCCAATTCGAAATCTTCTTTGTAAAAGTGACACGGAAGCAGTTTGCATATCTGTGACTAGTTGAACAGCTTCATCATATAAATCATCTGTTTGTTCATCCCTCGATACTTCTTCAACTTCTGTTGGAATCATTTCTTCTTGGTATTGAGCTTTTTGTTGTGCAATTGCAAAATCAACTACTTTTTCTACTTCTTGGTCTGATAAGAAAGCTCCTTGCACACGGACTGGCTTAGATGCACCTGCTGCTAAAAATAACATATCCCCTCGTCCTAATAACTTCTCTGCTCCACCCATATCCAGTATGGTCCTAGAGTCAATTGAAGAAGACACCGCAAATGCAATCCTCGATGGAATGTTCGCTTTGATTACTCCAGTAATGACATCCACACTTGGTCGTTGCGTAGCAATGATTAAATGAATCCCTGCTGCACGTGCCATCTGAGCTAATCGTGTAATGGAATCTTCCACATCGTTTGAAGCAACCATCATTAAGTCAGCTAGTTCATCTACAATGACAACTATATATGGAAGTTTTGGATGTTTCTCTTCGTTCTCTTCATTCCATTTTCTGATGTGTTCATTGTAGCCTTCGATGTTTCGCATACCAGTATGTGAAAACAGATCATAACGACGTTCCATTTCTGATACGACTTTTTTGAGTGCTTGTGAAGCTTTTCTAGGATCTGTTACGACTGGCGCTAACAAATGCGGAATACCGTTGTAAACATTTAGTTCGACCATTTTTGGATCGATCATCATCATTTTGACTTCGTGTGGTTTCGCTCTCATGATAATACTGACGATTATGCCATTAATACATACACTCTTACCACTACCCGTTGACCCAGCAACAAGTAAATGTGGCATTTTGTTTAATTCAGCCAGAACCGCTTGCCCCGTAATATCACGGCCCAGTCCAATCATTAATTTAGAATCAGGTTTATTGTTTTCTTTTGCTTCTAACACTTCACGTAAACTTACAATTGCTACTTCTTGATTTGGTACTTCAATACCAATTGCAGATTTCCCTGGTATCGGAGCTTCAATCCGTATATCGCGAGCTGCAAGTGCTAAAGCTAAGTCATCACTAAGACTGACTATCTTACTGACTTTTACTCCGGTATCTGGCAATACTTCGTACTTCGTTACGGCAGGTCCTAAATGGACTTGTGTAACTCGCGCTTTAACACCAAAACTTTGGAACGTTTTTTCTAGTTTTTTTGCATTTGCTTGAATTAAGGAATACTCACCGCTTTGATCGCTATGAGGTGGTGCGTTTAATAAAGAAGCAGATGGCAGTTGATAATCTTTATTTTCCAACACTACTTCTGATACAGAATCAAACGCTTTTTCACTTAATTCTTCAGTTTGCTCAAGTTCTGGTTGTGGTTCAGGTTTTGTTTCTACTCTTTTTTCAACACGTTCTGTAAAGGCTGAAATAATAGGTGAAACATGTTCAATTTCAGGCTCCTGCATAGTCGTCGCAACTTCCATATCTTGTGCAGATGAATCGACACTTGCTGTTTTTTTACGTTTATCGCTTCTTGTCTGTACTTTAGGTTTAGCAGACGCTTTATTTTTTTTCTTTTGTGCTCTCAGTGCCATCCATTTATTTTTCCATTGCGGAATCTGACTTGCCAAAAATGGCACAAGTGCTTTACCTGACAGAAGGATAAAGCCAATCATTAATAATATCCAAGCTGCGATCGTTGCGCCACCTGAATCAAACAACACATGGAATGTGGCGAATAAAAAGGCACCCATCATTCCTCCGCCTAATGAGCTATCGCGGTTTACAATCCCATTGCCCTCAATTAGGATTCTCCACGTTTCTTGAAGAACCGAATCACTAACGAGCCCACCGCCTTGAAACAACTGCTCGAATAAAAGCAAATGACTGAAGAGAGTCATACTGGCTAATATACTTAAGCAACCTGCAATAATTCGATTGCTAAAACCAGGTACCGAGCGTTTAATCATCATAATAAGTGCAATAACAATACATAGTAACGCAACTGCTAAATGCCAATTCCCGAAGAAAAATCTGGCGACAGACGACAAACCGAATCCTACAGAACCTAGTTCAAAAAAAGTGATAATACCGAGTCCAATCAATAAAAGGCCAGAAATTTCAAACATAAGTGGATGAACAGTTTCGGGTGGTTTTTTTCTCGTTGTGCTCGCTTTTTTCTTTTTAATTGTCATACTTGTCACCTTCTTTCATTATCAAAGAAAAAGGATTTCCTGCCGGTACAAATGGCGAGGAAATCCTTCCGCTTTTATCACCTTAATATTCCATAATAATCGGGATGATCATTGGACGTCTTTTCGTTTTTTGGTATAAATACGAATTTAAAGTGTCGCGAATTTCTTGTTTAATATTTGTCCATTCAAATGTTTCTTTGGCTACATATTTTTCAACAATTTTTCTCACAATCTCAGCTGATTCATCCATTAAATGTTCTGATTCTCGAACATAAACGAACCCACGAGATAAGATTTCTGGTCCTGAAGCAATTTTCTTTTGCGCACGATTCAATGTAATCGTCACAATGAAAATACCATCTTGTGATAGAAGTTTACGATCTCGCAATACGATGTTTCCTACGTCACCTACGCCAATACCGTCTATTAAGACGTTACCCGCTTGAACGCGTCCACTCATTCGCATTTTCCCGCCTTTATACTCAACGATATCGCCTTTATCAGCAATAAAGATTTGCGCTTTCTCTAAACCAGTAGCTTGCGCAAGTTTCGAGTGAGCCATAAGCATGCGGAATTCCCCTTGAATTGGGATAAAGAATTTAGGTTTCATTAGATTCAACATCATTTTCAAATCTTCTTGACTACCATGACCAGATACATGCACTTTTTTACTAGCAGTTAATACTTTTGCTCCTACTTTTGCTAAATGATTCATCGTTTTGAACATCGCAACTTCCATACCTGGAGAAGGAGTAAATGTAAATAACACTGTATCTGAATCTTTGATTTTCACATCTTTATGATGTTTTCTTACCATTTTCTCAAGAGCTTCTAAAGGCTCTCCTTGAGTACCAGATACTATGATTACTACTTCATTGTCTGCATAGTTTCCGATATCTTTGATTGAAATTAACGTTTCTTCGTCTATTTGTAAATAGTCTAATCGCTTACCAACTTCAAACACGGTTTCCAACGTTTTACCAACGACAGCCACTTTACGACGTGACTCGATTGCCGTGTCAAATACTTGTTGAATGCGAATAAAGTTTGAAGAATATAACGACACAAGAATACGACCTTCAGCTCCGTGGAATGTTTTAGATAAATGTTCTTCAACGACTGATTCAGAAGTTGTGTACCCTGGGCGTTCTGCTTCAGTTGAATCTGACATTAAAATAAATACGCCTTCTTCACCAAGACCCGCCATTTTAGCAATATCAGGACGATAGCTACCTTTAGCTGCTTGATCGAATTTAAATTCACCAGTATGCACGATTGCGCCTTCTGAAGTATGGAAGACAATTCCTAAAGAATCCGGAATACTATGCGTTGTGTGGAAAAATGTAACGTGTGTTGATTTGAAATTCATACGGCTTTTATTTGTTACTTCAAAGAATTTCACAGGTTGTGCAGCTGGTAATTCTTTAAGATGCTCTTTAGCTAAAGCAATCGTTAAACGAGAGCCGTAAACTGGTGCTTGAATCTTGTTAAGCAAATACGAAATAGAACCAATTGCATCTTCGTGACCATGTGTTAAAAATATTCCTTTTATACGAGCTTTGTTTTCCTCTAAGTACGTTACATCTGGAATAACTATATCAATTCCAAGCATTTCATTTTCAGGAAACATAAGTCCGCTGTCTACTATAAAAATTTCTTCATCAATTTCTACTACATACATTGCTTTTCCGATTTCCCCAACTCCACCGAGGGGGATGATTCGAATGGTTTCGTTTATTGTTTTTGTCACGTGCTTTCCTCCTAAAAATTAACCCGATCATTATCCACTTCAATACATTATATCGAACAGCTGACAACAGTACAATAATAAAAGTCGAAAGCCGCACTTAGATTCAAATTACTATTGATGGTATTGTCGCAACTTTCATCGATATTGTCGCAACTTCTAGTGATATTGTCGCAACTCTTAATCTTATTGTCGCAACTTCTTCCGTTATTGTCGCAACTATCCAATTTCCTCCTAATTCCCAGTCGTCTTCTCAATGAAAATGCAGCCTATCGCGGTAGCGGTGGGCTGACTAATTTAGATTTCATTTTACTGTTAACACGCTAAACCGAAGTCTGCGCCGGAAGAACTGAAATAATTAGGCAGGAAGACTAAGACGCGACATCGTAATGCTTCTACGGTTAATCACGGTAACATGGAATGCCTTCTTGACCCAAGTCAATTTGTCCAACGCTTAAGTGCGAGCTTGCGTTCGAAACTAACAACAAAAAAAGGCCAGTTATGAACTGACCTTAACATTTCATTTGAAATATTTACGTTTTTCTTCGTATTTCGCCCAAGCTTGGTCAAAATGTTGCTTTTCTTCATTTGTCATATCAACAAGTGGCAATCTGACAGAACCAACATCAAGCCCTGACTTTAATAAAGCATATTTTACAGGTACAGGATTTGGTTTTTCAAACAGTGCTCGAATGAGGGGTAACATCGCATGATGAATCGTCGCTGCATCTGCATGTCTTCCTTCTTCAAATGCGCGAATTAACTTCTGCATGTCTGCACCTACTACATGTGAAGCGACAGATACAACGCCAGCCCCCCCTATAGAAAGTAGAGGCAATGTTAACCCATCATCACCGCTATATACGGCAAAGTCATCTTGGCAACCGGCTATGATATCTGACATTTGCTCTAAGTTGCCTCCAGCCTCTTTAATGGCTTGAATGTTTGAAATCTTACTTAAGGCTAAAACGGTTTCTGGAAGCATATTAACGACAGAGCGACCAGGTATATTATAAAGTAATACTGGTAGGTTTGTTGAACCTGCAATCGTTTTAAAATGTTCATACATCCCACGTTGATCTGGTTTATTGTAATAAGGAGTAACCAGCATGATACCATTTACTCCAGCTTCTTCAGCCACTTTTGTAAGTTCAACTGAAGCTCTCGTACTATTACTACCCGTTCCTGCGAAAACTGGAATTCTATTATTAACCGACTCTACTGTAAAACGAATTAAGTCTGCTTTTTCTTGTTCCGTTAATGTCGGTGATTCACCAGTCGTTCCACACACTACAACTGAATCAGTTCCTGTGGCGATTAAATGTTCAATGAGTTTTGCGACCATTTCAAAATGAATAGAGCCATCTGGTAAAAATGGCGTGACCATCGCTGTAGATACACGACCGATATGCATAAGAATCTCCCCTTTTAAATGATACCTTCTTCAATCATAGCTTCTGCAATTTGAATTGAATTTAGTGCTGCGCCTTTTAATAAATTGTCTGACACAATCCACATATGGAAACCTCTATCATTTGATAAATCTTTGCGAATACGTCCTACAAATACTTCGTCTTCTCCTTCTGCAAACAAAGGCATTGGGTACTCTTGCTTTGCAGGATTATCCAGCACTTTAATTCCTTTAGCCGATTCTAAAACAGCACGCATATCAGACACGCTGATACCATCTTTATCCACTTCAATAAAAACAGATTCAGAGTGACCAGAAACGACTGGTAATCGCACGCATGTTGCTGCAACTGAAAGATTAGGCATGTGTAGTATTTTCTTTGTTTCATTAATCATTTTCATTTCTTCTAACGTATAGCCATTGTCATCAAAAATATCGATTTGAGGAATGACATTGAACGCTATTGGATAATGGGTATTTGCACTTTTAACTGGCAATACTTGTGCTTCTGCATTCTTCGTATCACCAAATGTACGACTTTGATCTTTTAGCTCATTAATTGCATCCGCTCCAGCACCAGATACAGCTTGGTACGTAGAAACGATGACTTTATTTAAACCGAATGCTTCTTTTATTGGTTGAAGAGCACACACCATTTGAATCGTAGAGCAATTTGGATTTGCAATAATTCCCGAGTGTAATTTAAGATCTTGTGGATTTACTTCTGGTACTACAAGCGGAATATCGTCTACCATACGAAAAGCACTCGTATTATCAATTACGATTGATCCTCGCTTTGCAGCTTCTGGAGCTAGAATTTTGGAAACTGAACCCCCCGCACTAAATAGGGCAATTTCAACACCATCGAATGCTTCAGGAGTTGCTTCTTCAATTGTATAGGTTTGACCTTTAAATTCAATTGTTTTTCCAGCTGAACGTTTAGATGCTAAAAATTTTATATGCTGGATTGGAAAATTTCGTTTCTCAAGTTGTTCCATCATTTTCTCGCCTACTGCACCGGTCGCACCGACAACAGCAACTGTGTAAAACTTTGACATGACACTCACTCCCTCTAGCCAACTAATTGGTCATAATGTCGGTATTGTATCATAAAATTGCGTAATTGTGCATGAAAATTAATCCGACTACTTGTGTTGGATTAACAAAGGTTGAAGTTGTTGATGCGCAAGTGCTTGAACAATCGTTGGTACTATCAGGTTAAAATCGGAGATAAGGGAGTTTGGTTTTTTAAACGGATCATCTTGACCAAAAGGAATAAAATAAATATGTTTAGCATTTAACAATCTCATGACATTTACGCCATTTAACCCAAGAGCATCATTGGTGGAAATGCCAAGGACTACAGGTTTACCTGTTCTCATCGTTGCTTTGGCAGCCATCAGTACAGGTGAATCCGTAGCCGCATTCGCAAAGCGACTGATTGAATTGCCCGTCATCGGTGCAATAACCATGCAATCGAGTGGGGTTTTAGGACCTAGGGGCTCTGCATCAGCAATTGTAGAAATTACTTTTGCCCCAGCCGCTTCTTCGATTTTCCTTACCCATTCGTCCCCCGTACCGAAGCGCGTAGCAGCTACTAAAACGGAATGCGACACAACAGGCACAACAATGGCACCCTGTTCTCTTAACACTGTGATTTTAGGCACCACTTCCTCATACGTACAATGTGATGCAGTGATGCCAAACCCTATTCGCTTTCCTTGTAACACAACGTTCCTCCTTTTAGATGTTGTACTGACTCTGTTACACACTTAAACAGCAGCTTAGCCGCGTCCTCTTTTAAAAACTGACCAGGTAGAGACGTATAGAGTCTATAGGTATGTGAAAAGTCTCCTTCCAGCGCTAAACACCCTGGAGAAGATGCAACATCATAAAACCTTTGGCATGTCGTTAATAGCGAGTGATAGTCTGCTGTTAGCCATTTTGCAGGTATGGTGTTAATAAATATGGACTTCTCACATGAAATGCCATGTTCTAGTTTCTTTACCTCATATCCCATTGCTTGTGCTTCGGCTAATTGGACTGGAGATCTCACAACGATTTGTGGGTGTGCATCCATACGCTTGAGCTGCGTGGCTAATAATTTCGCCACGCGCCCAAACCCAGAAATCATGAAATGTTTGCCTGCTACTGTTTCGTGCTCTTCTAAATAATATGCCGCAATAAATCCTTCGGCAGTTAATTTTGCGTTTAACCAAATAAATTGTTCGTTTTCAAGATATCGTTCAATGTCGATTTCACTTGCTTCAAAAAAGCGTGTCCATTCTGGAGATAACTTTCCAACAAAACATTTTTGGACGTTTTCAAAGTAATCCAATCCAATTGTGTCTGTTACTATTTCTAGTGGTTGAATTGGCAACACTAGGATATCTGGTTCGAATGACATTAAATCTCTTTCCACTTGGTAGCTCCATGCTTTTGTTTGTAGAAATAATACTTGAACATTTAAATTTTTTAATAAAATTGCGAGTTTTTCCATTCGTGGATCTGTACCAATGACGCACCATTTTAGATTCGTCATATTGTTTGGTCCGAATGTAGATGTGATGTTTTTGTGAAGAGAATGCGATCTTCACCGATGAGGATGATATCTTCCCAAGCGATATAGACGTTTTTTTGTGTTGATTTGGTTTTAAATGGTCGATTTCCTTGTTCTTTTAATACTAGAAATCCAATGATTTTCCCACTGGTTGGTTCAAAAAGCAATTCAGTATCTGCAAGTAATCCAAAACGTTTGCCATCTTCAATTTGAATTAATTCTTTCACTGCCATTTCTGATAGCAACATATGACTCCTCCTCCATGTTCATCTCCTTAAATATATGCAAAGAAAGAATCACATGTTCACTGAAAAACGGAAAGTGCTACTTTAGCTAGAAACTTGAAAAACAAACTTGCACATGTTGAGAAACTGCTAAATGAGGTAATGTTAAGTGCATTCAGTTTGGAAGACAGATTTTCAGGGAGCTTCAGGCGCTTTACCTGCTGTACCATGATCTAGGGAGTAAAGAGTTGGGCTTGTGACTGCGTCACTCGACCAACCCTCTTTTTTCAGTTCATCTTACGGCTGGTGTGCGTCCTTCGCTCCCTTGCAATCTGAACATGCTTAGTTTGATCGTTTGGTTTACTAAGGAATTGTTGGTTTCTTTTATGGAGATGTTCGGCCGAAGATGATATTTCGTCCTCATTCTGCTGTTTTAATTTTCAAGACAACTTAGCATCTTGAGAAATACTTACAAGAAGTGAGAGCTTTATCTACAAAATAAAACCTTGTTGCATTCAGTTAGGAAGACAGGTTTTTAGGGAGCTTCGGGCGCTTTACTTGCTGTACCATGATCTAGGGAGTAAAGAGTTGGGCTTGTGACTTCGTCACTTCACCCAACCCTCTTTTCTCAGTTCATTTTACGGCTGGTGTGCGTCCTTCGCTCCCTTGCAACCTGAAAGTGCACAGTTTTTATCGTTTGGTTTACGAAGGAATTGTTGGTTTCTTTTATGGAGATGTTCGGCCGAAGATGATATTTCGGCCTTTTCCTGCTGTTTTTTACTTCGATTACCTTCCTTTACTTCCATTAGAATGTATTCATTCTAATGGAACACTTAGAGAGCGTATTATGCCAATTTAACTAGTCAGGGAATTACTTCTTCTTTCAAACAGTAGCGAAGCGAAAACAAAACCATTTAAAAGTACTTAAATAGATACCTTTCCGCTAAGTTGCATAGCTCAATACTTTGGATATGGCTTCGCAAAGGATCTGATTGATTAAGTTACCTTGGAAATGGGACGTGTTTGAGGAATTGAAAGCAACACTCTTAAAACGTCGCATACAAAAGTTGCTCTGTTGCTATCAAGTCGAGTTGCCTTCAACTAGTCTTGATATAACTGTGACTAGTCACGTTATATTATCGCCTAGTCACGATATATCAACGACCACTCACGATGTACTTCATCTAGTCACGATATAACAACGACCACTCACGATGTACTTCATCTAGTCACGATATATCAACGACTATTCACGATATATTTCATCTAGTCACGATATAATAACGACCAGTCACGATATAGCACTGACCACTCACGATATATTCAAAGCTCCGCGATACATGAGTGGTACATCTGAAATTACCACGAAAAAAAGACAATCACAGTGGATTGTCTTTTTTGGGAGTGATGATTGAAATGGCTGGTTGATGTGCAAAAATATTAGTTATTAGTTTTTGCACTTGATGAATGTGTACTTCATCTATTGACTGTAACACTTCATCATACGTTTTGTGTTCTTTAAAAATAAGTTCATTTTTACCATTCCGATTCATTCGGGCATTGGTGCTTTCTAAACCGAGCATTAAGTTGCCTTTTAATTGTTCTTTTGCATTATCTACTTCTGTTTCTGTGACACCTTCATCTACCACTTTTTGAATCGTTTCATGGATGGTTTCTTTGAGTTCTTGCAATTGGTTACTCGAAGTTCCTCCATAAATGGCGACAGATCCAGAATCTACGTTAGAAGAGTGGTAAGAGTAAATCGAGTAGGCTAATGCCTTTTCTTCACGTACTTCTTGGAATAGTCGAGATGACATATTGCCACCTAAGATGTTATTCATAACGACTAAATCATAAATATGTTTGTCTTTAACACTTAGTCCTGGATACCCTAAACAGATATGACCTTGTTCTGTTTCGCGAGACTTCAGTGATTCGCCTGAATTAAATACCGGAAGATCCATAGAGTGACGGTCCGGAAGTTTTGTACTAGATCCAAATTGGCCAAATAACGAGTCGATGTAGTCAATTAAGCCATCAGGAATATTTCCAGCTACTGAAATAACTATATGTTCAGGTCTGTAGTGATGCTCCATAAATTGATGGATGGAATCTTTATTGAACGTTTCCAGCGATGCTTTTGTTCCTAAAATAGAAGCACCTAGTGGTTGATTCGGATACATCACGTTCCATAGTTGTTCGTGGACATCATCGTCTGGCGTATCTTCGACCATTAAGATTTCTTCTAATACTACTTGACGCTCTTTATCTAATTCTTGTTCATCGAATTGAGAATGGAAAAACATATCTGCCAAAACTGAAATTGCATGCTTCGCATGATGATCTAATACTTTCGCGTAGTAGCATGTTTGTTCTTTTGATGTAAATGCATTGACATAACCACCAATGCGATCAAATTCTTCAGCAATTTGACGTGCTGTTCTAGTTGCTGTTCCTTTAAAAAGCATATGTTCAATGAAATGAGTTAAGCCATTTTCTTCAGGTGTTTCATGTCTCGATCCAACATCAACCCATACTCCAACAGCGACTGAGCGCACGTGTGGGATATGTTCATAGACGATTCGCACACCGTTTTGACTTGTTCTTTTTTGTAACATAGTAAATTAACCCCCATACTTCAAAAAAAAGGTTGCCATCTAAGAGCAGTTGGCAACCTTTTTTCATTGTGTATTATTCAGCTTGTGTGTTTTCAGCTGCTTCTTTTGCTTCTTTTTCTTCTTTTACGACGATTTTTCGTGATAAGTTGACACGGCCTTGGTTATCGATTTCAATAACTTTAACTTTTAATTCGTCATCAAGTTTCAGTACGTCTTCTACTGCTTTTGTGCGTTCTTCTTGAATTTCAGATATATGCAGAAGTCCATCTTTGCCTGTAAAGATTTCTACAAAAGCACCGAATTTTTCGATACGTTTCACTTTACCCATGAAGTATTCGCCAACAACAGCAACCCGTACAATGTTTTCAATAATTTCTTTTGCACGTGCAATCATGTCTTCATCAATAGAAGAGATATAAATTGATCCATCTTGCTCAGTATCAATTTTAACTCCTGTTTCATCAATGATTTTATTAATTTGTTTACCACCCGGTCCAATTACGTCGCGAATCTTATCAGGGTTAATTTTCACCATAACAATTTTCGGAGCAAACTTAGACAATTTCGTGCGTGGTTCAGAAATTGTAGCCATCATGCTTTCTAAAATATGCATACGACCAATTTTTGCTTGTGTCAATGCTTCTTCTAAAATGCTACGTGATAAGCCATCGATTTTAATATCCATTTGAAGTGCAGTAACACCTTTAGCAGTACCTGCAACTTTAAAGTCCATATCGCCTAAGTGATCTTCCATTCCTTGAATGTCCGAAAGAACTGAATAGTTATCACCGCGTTTGATAAGACCCATCGCAATACCCGCAACCGGTGCTTTTATTGGAACACCTGCATCCATCATGGCAAGTGTCGCTGCACAAATACTTGCTTGAGAAGTTGAACCGTTCGATTCAAGTACTTCAGAAACTACGCGAATTGTATATGGGAATTCTTTTTCGTCAGGTAGTACTGCTTTTAATGCACGCTCTCCTAAAGCACCATGACCGATTTCACGACGACCTGGACCACGAAGTGGACCTGTTTCCCCTACACTGAATTGTGGGAAATTATAGTGATGCATGAAACGTTTAGATTCTTCAAGTCCTATACCATCAATGATTTGAACATCGCCTAATGCACCTAAAGTAGCAATACTTAGTGCTTGAGTTTGTCCACGAGTAAACAATCCTGAACCGTGAGTTCGAGGTAAGACACCAGTTTCAGATGATAATGGACGGATTTCGTCTAATTTACGACCATCTGGACGGACTTTATCTTCAGTAATTAAACGGCGAACTTCTTCTTTCACCATTTTATCTAAAATTTGACGAACTTGTTTAAGTGTTGCATCATCTGCTTCACGTTCAACGTAAGTCGCAATTACTTCATCTTTAACTTCATTTATCGCTACTTCGCGTGCATGTTTTTCATACACTTGAATCGCGCTGTTTAATTTAGTTTCGCACATCGCTTTAATGTCAGCAGAAATGTCAGCATCAAGTTCATACAGTTTGATGTCTGTTTTTGGTTTGCCCATTGCCGCGACAACTTTTTCTTGGAAAGCGATTAATTCTTTGATATTATCGTGACCGAACATAATTGCTTCTAACATCACTTCTTCAGTTACTTCAAGAGCACCTGCTTCTACCATGTTAATCGCATCTTTTGTTCCAGCAACAATTAGATCAATCGTGCTTACTGCCATTTGAGCTTGTGTTGGGTTAATGATGAATTGATCATCAATTAATCCTACTTGTACGCCTGCAATTGGGCCATCGAAAGGAATATCCGAAACTGATAATGCTAATGAAGAACCTAACATTGCAGCCATTTCAGAAGTACAATCTTGGTCTACAGACATAACGATAGAAATTACTTGTACTTCATTGCGGAAACCATCTGGGAACAACGGACGGATTGGACGGTCAATTAAACGACTAGTTAGAACTGCGTTTTCTGATGGACGTCCTTCACGTTTAATGAACCCACCTGGAATTTTCCCTGCAGCGTAAAGACGCTCTTCATAATTACATGTAAGTGGGAAGAAATCTAGTGGCTTCGGATGTTTTGAAGCTGTTGCTGTTGAAAGGACTGTAGAATCTCCGTAACGGACCATAACAGCACCGTTTGCTTGTTTTGCATATTTGCCTACTTCTACTGATAATGGACGACCTGCCCATTCGAAATGAAAAATTTGTTTTTCTGTCATTTATTGAACTCCTCTCGTACTGAAAATACTGTGAAATTTAGTTGTATGTATCATTAGTAGTGTATCAAAAAAGCGTATATCATGCGATAAATTATAAATTTGTCATTGAGAGTGGTTTTTTACAGAAAATCTTTTTGAACATAAAGAAAAAGCGGGACGAATCCCGCTTTCACTAAAATGCATCTTATCGACGTAAACCAAGTTTAGCGATCAAGTCACGGTAACGTGATACTTCGTTTTCACGTAAGTATTTTAACAAGTTACGACGACGACCTACCATTTTGAATAGACCACGACGTGAGTGATGATCTTTCTTGTGTGTACGTAAATGATCGTTCAAGTTGTTAATATCTTCTGTTAACACAGCGATTTGAATGTCTGCAGAACCAGTGTCGCTTTCATGAGTACGATACTCAGCGATAAGTTCATTTTTACGTTCTTGTGTAATTGCCATCCGGTTCACCTCCAATACTCTCATAATATCCCCAATTACCGAGCAAGCGTTGGTGATTCGCACTGCCGAGCAACGGTTAGGCATATCTCTATGCACATAGAAATATTAGCACATTCAATTGTTCTTTGCAACTCTTAATTAGACTTTTGAAGAAACGTCATTGCTGTTTGTTTGTCTTTCTCGATTTGAATTTTTAACGATTCAATGCCATCAAATTTACGTTCATCTCTAATATGATGATACCAATCAACAAAGACTTCTTCTCCATAAATGTTCTTATCAAATTGAAACAAATGAACTTCAATTGTCAGTTTTTTTTCTTCAGGGTTTTTAAACGTGGGTTTATACCCCACATTGCAAACGCCATCCACCCATTCGTCTTGTACTAACATTCTGACAGCATAGACACCAGTAGCGGGGATATACGATCCTTCTTTTGCTTGAATATTAGCGGTTGGGAAACCGATTGTGCGACCCCTCTTGTCTCCATGGACAACGATTCCTGGAATTTGAAAAGGTCTACCGAGCAATTCAAGAACTTTTTCCATGTCACCAACCGTTAATGCTTGTCGGATACGAGTTGAACTAATTTTTTCACTGTCAGCCGATTTTTTTTCAACAACTGAAACATTAAAATCATCTTGGGCTAAACTTTCCATGATGTCCATATTTCCTTTTCCAAATGCACCAAAAGTGAAATCGAAACCAGCAGTTACATGCTTAACATTCAGTTGGCGAATAAATGTATCAACAAAATTTGCTGGTGATAACTGCGCAAAGTCAGATGTAAATCGAACAACGAACGTCGTGTCTACACCCATGGATTGAAGCAATTCTAGTTTTTGGTCTAGTGGTGTAATATAAAATACTTTTTCATTTCTTTTTCCAAGGACGATTGAAGGATGAGGATCAAAAGTCATGACAGCTAATTTTAATCCTTGATTTTCTGCTACTCTTTTCGCATGTCCAATGACTTCTCGATGGCCCATATGAACACCATCAAAAAATCCAATCGCTAAAGAAAATGGCCCAGTAATTGTAGAATCACTTAAGTGATGTGGATAGGATAAGTGTATGGTGTTCATTCCGCATCCCCCTCTTTAGGTAGTCGATTAAACATTTTTTCAGGTTTCATCTTACCTTCTTTTGATGGATGCTTCACATAGACGGCAACTGCTTGCCCGTTTCTTGTAAAGACAATTCGTTCATGTGAATGCAGCGCTTCAATGGTATCTAGTACTTGTCCATTTTGAATCGCTTTTTCAAAATCACTAGGTACTTCAAATTTCGGCATGTCTTCGAGTGCGTAATCTAAATCAAATAAATTTTCTTCTAATACATTTTGGTCCACTAAATCTTGTACTTGTTTTAGCGTGAAGCAACTGTTTGCTTTAAATGTACCGGAAGCTGTGCGAACTAATTGCGACATATGCGCAGGAAATCCAAGCTTCTCGCCAATCTGAACAGCAAGTGTACGAATATAGGTTCCTTTGCTACACGATACCCGAATTCTAAACGATACACGTTCACCCGAAAACATAGATTCTTCACTTAGTAGAGATAATTCGTAAATGTTTACTTGTCTCGATGGTCTATCAACAGTGATTCCAGCTCTTGCATATTCGTAAAGTTTTTTCCCATTAACTTTTACGGCTGAGTACATAGGTGGAGTTTGTTCGATAGTCCCCGTTAATTGTGCTAATGCTAAGAGAATATCCTGACGACTGAATTGTTTTTGAGCATCGTTGTAATCTACAACTTCTCCATCTGCATCTTCTGTCGTAGTGGATGCTCCTATCGTCACTTCAGCTTCATAAATTTTTCCTGCGTTTGTTAGGTACTCCGCTACTTTAGTCGATTCCCCTAAACAAATAGGGAGGACTCCTTCAACACTCGGATCCAGAGTTCCTGTATGGCCGATGCGTTTCATTTTTAAAATTTTACGTAGTTTAAAGACGCAATCGTGGGACGTCATCCCTTTTTCTTTCCATAGCGGAAGAATGCCGTTTTGCATTCGGTCCCACTCCTTTATACGTATTATGTAATTTGTAAATAGTAAAGAAGCCTGCTAAAACTAAGTTTCGCAGACTTCTTTTGGTTATTCAACTTCTTCAGTTTTGATTTTTTTAATCTCAACTTCTTCAGTTTCGATTTCTTCAACCTCAACTAAATCAGTATCGACTTCTTCAATCTCAACTTCTTCAGTCTTGATTTGTCTAAGTAAGTTATCGATTTTATTCCCGTAATCGAAAGACTTGTCAAGTTCAAACATAAGTTCTGGTGTCTTACGTAATCGAATTCTTTGACCAATTTCGGTACGGATAAATCCTTTAGCTTGCACTAAACCTTTTAACGTTTCGCGACGTTTTTTATCGTCACCGAGAACGGTAATAAAGACAGTTGCTTGTTGTAAATCACCAGTAACTTCTACATCTGTTACTGTGACAAACCCAATACGCGGGTCTTTTAGTTTACGAGCGATAATTTCGCCTAATTCTTTTTTCATTTGTTCTGCTACTCGATTTGAGCGATTCGCCATGATGGCTTCACCTCTGTTCTATCTATAAATGTTCACGGATCATTTCCGTTCTTTCCCACTCTGGATTAGACTCCAAGTAATTAATTGCGTGGGTGAGTTCACGGTCACTTGCATCGCTTGAAGAAGCGACACAAACAATCGCAATACGCGTCCTTTGCCATTTATCTTGATGGTCTATTTCAGAAATCGATATATTAAACTTTTGCTTCGTTCGAGTAAGCATGCGCTGCAGAACAGCGCGCTTCTCTTTTAACGAATGGGACGTCGGAATGATGAATTCACACTCCGCATACGAAATCATTTGCGTTTGATCTCTTCCATTACGAATGATTCAATAATGTCGCCTTCTTTGACATCATGATAGTTTTTCACAGTTATCCCACATTCATACCCTTTTGCAACTTCTTTTGCATCGTCTTTGAAACGTTTAAGTGAATCTAATACGCCTTCAAATACGACAATGCTGTCACGTATGACACGTACGCCACTATCTCGGGCAATTTTACCTTCAGTTACATAACTTCCAGCAATTGTTCCGATTTTCGTAACTTTAAATGTTTCACGTACTTCAGCTTGACCAATGATTTTTTCTTGGAACTCAGGATCAAGTAACCCAGTCATTGCAGCTTCTATTTCTTCAATTACTTTATAGATAATGCGGTGTAAACGAATGTCTACGCCTTCAGCTTCTGCTGCACGTTTTGCGTTAGTATCTGGTCGTACATTGAACCCAATAACAATTGCATTTGAAGCTGCAGCAAGTGAAATATCAGATTCTGTAATTGCACCAGCACCCGTATGAATAATACGCACATTTACGCCTTCAACTTCAAGCTTCATTAGAGAAGCTGCCATAGCTTCTACAGCACCTTGAACGTCAGCTTTAACAATAAGGTTTAACTCTTTCATTTCACCTTGTTTCATTTGGTCAAATAAGTTATCAAGAGTTACACGAGTTTTTTCTGAACGTTGTGCTTGTAGAGCTGTAGATGCACGAGACTCTCCAACTTGACGAGCTGTTTTCTCGTCTTCAAAGACTACGAAACGATCTCCAGCTTGTGGCACATCATTTAATCCAGTAATTTCAACAGGCATACTTGGACCTGCTTCTTTCACTCGACGACCTAAATCGTTGACCATCGCACGGACACGACCATACGTATGACCGACTACGATTGGATCTCCAACTTTAAGTGTTCCATCTTGTACTAGAAGTGTTGCAACAGAACCACGACCTTTGTCAAGTTGTGCTTCAATTACTGTACCAATAGCACGACGTCTAGTATCTGCTTTTAGCTCTGCTACTTCTGAAACCAGAAGAATCATTTCTAATAAGTTATCGATACCCTCACCTTTTAAGGCAGATATAGGTGCAAAGATTGTTTCTCCGCCCCATTCTTCAGATACTAATCCGTGTTCAGTTAATTCTTGCATAACACGTTCAGGATTAGCAGATGGTTTATCCATTTTGTTCACAGCTACGATGATTGGCACATCTGCAGCTTTTGCATGGTTAATTGCTTCAATTGTTTGAGGCATAACACCATCATCAGCAGCAACAACCAAAATCGTAATATCTGTCACTTTAGCTCCACGAGCACGCATTGTTGTAAAGGCTGCGTGACCAGGTGTGTCTAAGAATGTGATTTTTTTGCCGTTTTCTACAACTTGGTAAGCACCAATATGTTGAGTAATTCCGCCAGCTTCGCCAGCAGTTACTTTAGTTTTACGAATTGAATCAAGAAGCGTTGTTTTACCATGGTCAACGTGACCCATAATCGTAACAACTGGTGGACGTTCTAGTTGAACTCCAGGTTTTTCTTCTTCATCTTCGAAATATCCTTCTAAATCAGAAATATCAACACGAATTTCTTCTTCTACTTCAACGCCGTAGTCTGTACAAATCAATTCGATCGCATCTTTATCTAACTCTTGGTTAATTGTTGACATTACACCAAGTAAAAATAATTTTTTAATGATTTCAGATGGCTCTCTACCTAATTTTTTCGCCAGTTCTGCAACTGTCAATGATTCATAGAATGTGATTTTTTCTGGCAATTCTTTTTCTTTTCTTGGTACTGGTGGCGCTACTGGTTGACGATTTTGTTTTCCTTTGTTTCTGCCTCCAGCGCGATTACCAGTTCCAGGACGGTGATTTCCGCCTCCAGCACGAGGGTTAAAGCTTGAACCCGGTGCACGGTTTGGACCGAAATTCTTCGTTTTAGCCTGGTCACCTTGTTCTTGCTTACGACCTTCACCAGCAGTTGGTGCTGTAACTGGTTTTTGTTTATCTCTTGATGGTGTCGTAGTACTAGCTACGCCACGGCTTTGCCCAACTGGCGCTTTTGGTCCAGTTGATTGAGTACGATCGGCTTGTGGGCGGTTTCCTTGATAACCACTACCTTGTGGACGATTTCCTTGAGTACCAGTTCCACTACCTTGTGGACGATTTCCTTGGTATCCAGAACCTTGTGGGCGAGTACCTTGTGAACTGCTACCTTGAGAACCGCTACCTTGTGGACGGTTTCCTTGGTAACCAGATCCTTGTGGACGACTACCTTGTGTACTTGACCCCTGTGGGCGAGTACCTTGAGAACCTGATCCTTGTGGACGATTAGTTTGTGGACGATCGCTTTGCGGACGATTGCCTTGATAACCCGAACCTTGTGGACGATCGCCTTGTGGACGATTGACATTTGTTGTTGATGCAGGTTTTGGAGCTGAAGTAGACGTTTTTTTATAGACAGAGTCTAATTTAGTAACAGCGTCTCCTTCTAAAGTAGACATATGATTCGTCACTTGCACATCTAACTTACCTAATTGCTCTATAACTTCTTTACTAGTTTTATTAATTTGTTTTGCGTATTCATGAACTCGTAATTTGGTCATTAGCTCACCCCCGATTAAATTCGTTAAGTAGTTCGGAAAGTTTTTTCGCAAAACCTTGATCGGTTACTGCGAGTACCACGCGGGCATCTTTTCCTGTAGCATGTCCGAGATCTGTACGATCACCGAAAACATGTAACTCAACGTTGTAAGACTTACATTTATCTTGAATTTTTTTCATCGTGTTAGCAGAAGCATCTGATGAGATAATTACTATCTTCGCTTGGCTATTACGAATAACTTTTACGACTAATTCTTCACCAGAAGTTAACATTCTTGCACTTACAGCTAAACCGAGAAGTTGTAAAATTTGTTGCTTTTGTTTCATTTGAGTTGCTCTCTTTCAATCACAGTTAACAATTCATCAAAAATGCTCTCTGGTATTTTTGCTTCTAATTGGTTATCTAGGCTTTTGCGTTTTTTTGCAATTTCAACTGCTTGTTTGGTTTTAGAAACATATGCTCCTCGACCTGACTTTTTACCAGTTAAGTCAACCGAAACTTCGCCTTCTTTTGAGCGAACAATACGAATCATTTCTTTTTTCGGAAACATTTCGCCCGTCGCAACGCATTTTCGTAAAGGTATTTTCTTTTGACTAGACATCAAAATTCACCCTCTTCGTTTATTCTTCTTCTTTGTATAAATCGTAATTTTCATCGTTATTTTCTTCGTATTCTTCATCTACATGGTTAAAGCTTTCAGAAGCTTGAGATGGATAAATACCAAGTTCGCGAGCATCTGTTTCGCTCTTAATATCAATTTTCCACCCTGTTAACTTAGCAGCTAAACGGGCATTTTGACCACGTTTACCAATGGCTAATGATAATTGATAATCTGGAACTACTACCGTCGTTGATTTTTCATCTTCATGAATTTGCACATCTAACACTTTAGAAGGGCTAAGTGCATTGGCAACAAAGATTACTGGATCTTCAGACCACTCGACTATATCAATTTTTTCGCCATTTAATTCATTAACGATGGTTTGCACACGTGACCCTTTTGCTCCAACGCAAGAACCGACTGGATCAACGTCTTGGTTATGTGCAACAACAGAAATTTTTGAACGATCGCCCGCTTCACGTGCGATAGATTTAATTTCTACGATGCCATCATAAATTTCAGGTACTTCCATTTCAAACAAGCGACGAAGTAATCCTGGATGTGTGCGAGACACAAATACTTGTGGTCCACGAGTTGAACGTTCTACTTTCGTAATATAGACTTTTATACGTTCGTGAGGACGGTATGTTTCCGTTAGAATTTGTTCATTCACAGGCAATACCGCTTCTACTTTTCCAAGTCCTACATAAATATTACGAGCGTCTAAACGTTCAACGATTCCATTGACAATGTCTTCTTCACGGTCAACGTACTCTTCATATATCATGCCACGTTCTGCTTCACGAACACGTTGTGTAACAACTTGTTTAGCTGTTTGAGCAGCGATACGTCCAAAGTCTCTAGGCGTCACTTCTTGCTCCACAATGTCTCCAAGTTCGAACGCTGGATTTACTTGTTTAGCATCTTCCAATGAAATATGTAGACGACTGTCAAGTACTTCTTCCATTACATCTTTACGTGAAAATACTAACATCGTACCGTTATCAAGATTTAAATCAACACGGACATTTTGTGCTTGATTAAAATTGCGTTTATATGCAGTTACAAGCGCTGCCTCAATCGCTTCAATCAAAACTTCGCGCGGAATTCCTTTTTGCTTTTCAAGAGCCAATAAAGCATCTAGCAATTCATTTGCATTTGCCTTTGCTTTTGACTTTGACTTAGCCTTAGCCTTTGCCATTTTTCTTCACTCCTACATTCACATTATGCAGAGAAATTGATTGCTAAACGTGCCAAAGCAATTTTCTCATGTGCAAGTTGAACTTTAATTTTTCTGGTTTTTATTCGATATTCCATTTCTAGACCTTGCTCACTATAAGCCGTTAAAATTCCTTGGAACTCTTTCGAACCATCTATAGGCTCATATGTTTTTACGAATATCAATTGACCGATTGCTCGAAGGTAATCACGTTCTTTTTTCAATGGACGTTCAGCCCCAGGTGAAGAAACTTCTAAAAAGTAGTTTTGTTCAATTGGATCTTTAGCATCTAACACTTCACTTACGCGCTCACTTACAAGTGCACACTGTTCAATGTCAATACCACCTTGAGGTGTATCTACATAAATACGTAAAAACCAATTTCTACCTTCTCTTACGAATTCTAAATCGAAGAGTTCTAACTTTAATTCTTGAACTATGGGCGTTACAAGCTTTTCTACTTCGATTAATATATTGCTCATACATGCCTCCCGAAGCGACTTATTTTCGACATAACAAACAGAAAAGAGCGGGAAATCCCACTCTTTTGCCGTAAATCTATCAACAACTTGTTATACAAATGATACCATACGATAGCTTTCAGTGCAAATCTTGCCTAGAACAGAGACAATTGGTTGGCATCCGGCATTCCTTCCAAACAACCGAGTGTAGTCATGTATTCAAGTAATGTTTTTGAAACACGTCCACGTTGACCTAAATCTTCTTTAGACAAGAACTCACCATTTTTACGTGCTTCGACAATTGCTTTCGCAACGTTAGTTCCTAAACCTGGAATTGCATTGAAAGGTGGAATCAATCCCATGCCATCAATAACAAATTCATCTGCTTTTGATTCATATAGATCCACTTTTTTAATGTGATAACCACGTTCACACATTTCTAGTGCAATTTCAAGTACGGTTAGTAAGCTTTTTTCTTTAGGAGCGGCATCAAGGCCTTTAGCATTGATTTCATCTGTTTTCGCACGGATGGAAGCTGAGCCTTTTGTCATCGCGTGTAAATCAAAGTCTGACGCTCGAACAGTAAAATAAGCTGCATAGTACAATATCGGGAAATGCACTTTGAAATACGCGATACGAACAGCCATTAACACGTAAGCAGCTGCATGGGCTTTCGGGAACATGTATTTAATCTTCTTACATGAATCGATATACCAGACAGGAACTCCGTTTGTACGCATATCCGCTTCAAATTCAGGTGTTAATCCCTTCCCTTTACGAACAGATTCCATAATTTTAAATGCAAGTGACGGTTCAAGGCCTTGATAAATTAAATAAACCATAATATCATCTCGACAACCAATTACATCTGATAACTGACATGTGCCATTTTGGATCAGTTCTTGTGCATTTCCTAACCAAACGTCAGTCCCATGAGATAGACCAGAGATTTGAACAAGCTCCGAAAATGTCGAAGGTTTCGTTTCTTCTAGCATTTGTCTTACGAAACGCGTACCAAACTCGGGAATTCCTAAAGTTCCAGTTTTACAACCGATTTGTTCTTGTGATACTCCAAGCGATTCTGTTCCAGAATAAATTTTCATGACCTCAGGATCATCAATTGGAATCGTTTTTGGATCAATTCCTGATAAATCTTGTAACATCCGGATTACTGTTGGATCATCGTGTCCCAGAATATCCAATTTCAATAAATTATCGTGAATGGAATGGAAATCGAAGTGAGTGGTTTTCCATTCAGAGTCTTGTGCGTCAGCTGGGAACTGTATAGGCGAGAAATCGAAAATATCCATATAGTCAGGCACAACGATAATTCCACCTGGATGTTGTCCAGTAGACCGTTTAACACCGGTACACCCTTGAACTAGTCGATCAATTTCCGCACCTCGGATCGTTAAGTTATGATCATTCGCATACCCACGCACATAGCCATACGCCGTTTTATCAGCAACTGTACCAATCGTACCTGCTCGATATACATTGTCTTCGCCAAATAAAATTTTCGTATGATTATGTGCTTTTGATTGATATTCACCACTAAAGTTTAAGTCAATATCCGGTACCTTATCTCCTTTGAAGCCTAGGAACGTTTCGAAAGGAATATCTTGACCATCTTTTTTGTAAGGTGTTTCACATTTAACACAGACTTTGTTTGGCAAATCAAATCCTGAACTAACCGATCCATCATCAAAGAATTCTGCGTGTTGACATAGCGGACATATATAATGTGGAGGCAAAGGATTTACTTCTGTAATCTCCATTAGTGTTGCGATGAGTGAGGAACCTACCGAACCACGCGATCCTACTAAATAACCATCGTCTAACGATTTCTTCACCAATTTGTGAGATATCAAATAGATTACGGCAAAACCATGGCCAATAATCGACTTCAATTCTTTCTCCATACGAGCTTCTACTATTTCAGGAATTGTTTCTCCATAAATTTGTTTTGCCATATTATAGCTCAACAAGCGAACTTCTTCGTCTGACCCTTCAATCTTCGGTGTATATAAATCATCTTTTATTGGTTTAATTTCTTCTATTCTAGCTGATATTTTATGGCTATTCTCCACTACGATTTGTTTCGCTGTTTCTTCACCTAAAAAGGCAAAAGCATCTAACATTTCATTTGTTGTGCGGAAATGAACTTTCGGTAATTTGTGACGGTTTAATGGATTGGCTCCACCTTGACCACCAATGAGGATTTGTCTAAAAATCGCATCATTCTCATTCACATAATGAACATTTCCAGTGGCAACAACAGGAAGGTCAACTTTTTTACCAAGTTTTATCATCTTACGAATAATATCTTCAAGATTCCATTCATCTCTAACAAGTTCCATTTCAATTAAATGTGCATACACTTCTTTTGGGTGAATTTCTAAGTAATCATAAAACTTCGCAATATCTTCAACTTCTTCAGGAGACTTTTGCATCAACCCTTCAAATACTTCCCCTTTATCACATCCCGATCCAATTAACAGCCCTTTACGATGCTTCACTAAGACGGATTTTGGTATACGTGGTACGCGGAAAAATGTATTCATATGGGAAGAAGATACTAACTTAAATAAGTTTTTCAGACCCGTTTCATCCGTAGCAAGGAGCGTACAATGAGATGGACGTGCTCTTTTGTATGAATCTCCGTTCCCTGTTTGATGATTAAATTCATCGTGATAGTGTATGCCTTTTTCTTCGGCTTCTTTTAACAAGTTTAATAGTAAATCGCCTGTTGCTTCAGCGTCATATATAGCACGGTGATGTTGTGTCAGGTCAATATTGAATTTCTTAGCCATGGTGTTTAAACGATGGTTCTTCATTTCAGGGTGTAAAAAACGAGACAACTCTAATGTATCAATAACTGGATGAATGGTTTTTTCAAGCCCACATTTTTTATATCCTACATATAAAAAGCCCATATCGAATGATGCATTGTGAGCCACTAATATACTGTCACCAATCCAGTCATGGAAACGTTTAATCACGTCTTCAATTTCTGGTGCATTTTTGACCATATCATCTGTAATGCCAGTTAAATTAATAGTTGTGGCAGATAACGCATGATGAGGATTTGAAAAACTCTCGAATTTGTCTATGACTTGCCCATTTTTTATTTTCACAGCTGCTAGCTCGATAATGCTGTTATAGACAGCTGACAGGCCTGTGGTTTCAACGTCAAATACCACATATGTGGCATCAGCTAATGCCCGATGTTCTTCTTCATACACAATAGGTACGCCATCATTCACCATATAAATTTCTAAGCCATAAATGATTTTTATGCCATATTTTTTCCCTGCTGCATAAGCATCTGGAAACGATTGAACAACGGCATGATCAGTAATAGCGACCGCAGGATGACCCCATTTTGCTGCTTGCGATACTAACGCATCTACTGACGACACTGCATCCATTTGACTCATTGGTGTGTGTAAATGTAGTTCAATGCGTTTTTCATCCTCAGGAGCAGTATCTTTTCTTGAATCTACTTTGATCTCCATGATATCTTGTGCCATCACAATTAAATCACGGACAAAGGTATCATTTTGTACTGAACCTCTGACTTTTAACCAAGTCCCTTTTTTCAGTAAGCCCATGATTTCAGCATCTTCTTTATCACGGGAAAACATCTTAACAAGAATTGAGTCCGTATAGTCCGTTACTTTGACTGTTAATAGAGAACGACCACTTCGTAATTCTTTCACTTCAACATCAAAGACAAAACCTTCTATTGTGATACGACGTTCTTCATCTTGGATTTGTTTAATCTCAAGAATAGGCTCATTCGCTTTAATCGGAGTACCCAATTGGAAAGGACCATTTAGTGTTGCGCCTGGATTATTTTGACGATCAGTATCGCGTTTTTGCATATCTGCTAATGCTTTTTTGCCAAGTTCGTCTTCTTCTAACTTTCGTTGCTTCATGAAAGCTAGTTGTGCTTCTGCCAATTCTTCTTTTTCCTCGGTTAATTTAAAATCAACCGGCAATATCGGAAAACCGTACGAGGCATAAATATCTGAAATTTTAGAGGCATATTTATTCTTAAATGTACGAAACTCAATTTCCTGAGTACAAGTAAAATGGACCGTTTGCCCATTGTACGTTGGAACCTGTGACTGTAATCGATCTCTAAGTGGTGGTGACATATCGTCAATTTCTTGCAAAATAAACGGCCAATACGCAGAGATTGTTTCTGCTTCCACTTGTGGCTCCATGCATGTAATCGATAATTTAATATCTGCAATCCCTGCAAACTTTTCACGTAAGCGCATATGAAACAACTGAAACATATTAAAAGGAAGGAGTTGCTCAACTTGAATTGTAAAGCGCCATACACGTTCTTTCTTATGTACCGTCATACGATTCAAAGATGCAGATTCAAAATGAATCATGTATTCATCTGCAGTCAGTTCTAACTGCTGTAATAATAATTGTAATCGTCTTTTCGCATCTTGTTCGATTGTCATACGCTGTGCCTCCCCTCTATCATAAGAAAAAGAAAGGAAGACCCGATTTCAAGGTCTTCCTTTTGATTAATCGTTTATTGACGAAAAGAAAGATTGAAGATGGTCTAGCACCTCTTCTTTTTTCCATTCAAATACTTCGCCAGTTTTTCGTATTTTCACTTCAACTAAACCTTCTATTGCTTTTTTACCGACTGTAATGCGGATTGGTAAACCAATTAAATCAGAATCTGCAAATTTAACTCCTGCTCGTTCTGCACGATCGTCGTATAAAACATCAAAGCGATTTTCTTTTATTACTTTATATAAATCATCTGCAAGTGTAACTTGCGCTTCATCTTTTGTATTGATTGGCACTAAATGTACATCATATGGCGATACAGCACTTGGCCAAATAAAACCTTTTTCGTCTTGGAACTGTTCAGCAACTGCAGCCATTACTCGAGAAACACCAATTCCATAACAACCCATGATATAAGGCTTCGAACGACCATTATCATCTAAGAAAGTCCCGTTCATTGGTTCAGAGTAAGTTGTCCCAAGTTTAAAGACGTGCCCCACTTCAATCCCCTTAGCAAAAACGATTGTCCCGTTTCCATCTGGAGAAGAATCACCCTCCATAATAAAACGTAAGTCTTCAAATTGATCGACAGTAAAATCGCGTTCTGCATTCACATTCACTAAATGGAAACCAGCTTCGTTCGCTCCACAAATCCCGTTGCGAATTGCCGCAACCGCATGATCTGCGATTACTTTAATTCCAGTTGGAATATTGACTGGACCGAGAGAACCGACTTCACAGTTTAACAATTGTTGAACCTCTTCTTCAGTAGCAAACTCTACTACTTTTGCTTGCAGTGCATTTTTCACTTTAATATCATTGATTTCATGATCTCCACGTGCCAAAACAATGACTAATTCTTCATCTACTTTAAACACTAACGTTTTGATAACTTGATTAGCGTCTTTGTTTAAGAATACAGAAACTTGTTCAATTGTTTTTTGGTCTGGTGTCGCTACTTTCTCTACTGCTACCATTTCTTCAGTTGACAGTTCATAAGAAGCTTTTACTTCAGCCATTTCAATATTGGCCGCAAAGTCTGATGCATCTGAATAAGCAATCGTATCTTCGCCTATTTCAGAAAGTACCATAAATTCATGCGTATCTTTCCCTCCGATAGCTCCTGAATCTGCAATAACTGCTCGGAAATTCAATCCTAAACGAGAGAAAATATTTGTATATGCTTGTACCATATCATCATATGTCTGATCTAAACTTTCACGAGTTGCGTGGAATGAATAAGCATCCTTCATAAGGAATTCACGACCACGAAGCAATCCAAAACGAGGACGCTTTTCGTCTCTGAATTTAGTTTGGATTTGGTACAAAGTTAATGGCAACTTTTTATATGACTTGATTTCATCACGTAGTAAAGAAGTAATCACTTCTTCATGAGTAGCACCTAATGCAAATTCACGATTGTGGCGATCTTTAAGACGCATTAATTCAGGACCATATGAGTACCAACGTCCAGTTTCTTGCCATAGTTCCGCTTGTTGCATAGCAGGCATTAAGACTTCAACACCGTTTATAGCATCCATTTCTTCACGAACAATGTTTTCAACCTTTGAAAGAACGCGTTTACCTAGAGGTAAGAATGAATAGATACCACTTGTATTTTGGCGAATAAATCCTGCGCGAAGGAGCAGCTGGTGCGACTTAACGTCGGCATCAGCTGGAGTTTCACGAAGTGTAGGGATAAATGTAAGACTTTGTTTCATAATTTAAAAGCTCCTCATAGCATTCGCATATTTATTAGTTAAAAGAAAAATCTCTGAATATCATTCCAGGTTACAACTACCATTAGTACCATTAGCAACATGATGCCTACAAAATGGACCATACCTTCTTTTTGACGATCAACAGGTTTCCCTCGTACCGCCTCAATTAAGAAGAATAATAATCGTCCGCCATCAAGTGCTGGTAATGGAAGTAAGTTCATAATCCCTAAGTTAATGCTTAGAATGGCTGCCCAATTCATTAAATTAAATACGCCATATTGTGCCACTTGTTCAGTCGCTTTGTAAATTCCTACCGGACCAGATAATGCATCAATCGTAAATTGACCAGTTACCAACATGCCAAGCAGTTCAAATATTTTCACGATCCAAGTTACGGTTTGTTCCGCACCAAAGGCAACAGCTTTTAATGGATTTTTTTCAACAGGGCTTTCATATAAAACACCTATTTGACCAAAAGTTTTTCCCTCTTGTTCGACGGTTTTTGGTGTAATGGTTGAATTAATTACTTCCCCATCTCGAACATATTCAAAACTTAAAGCTTCACCAGCACTTTCCTGAACTTTTGAAGCCAAATCTTGCCATGAATTAATTGATTGTCCATCAATTTTCGTCACTAAGTCTCCATCTTGCATACCAGCTTCGAGGGCTGGGCCACCTTCTTGTACATCCGATATGATTGGTTCGTATGTGGGAACACCCTGTAATAAGCCAATCATTAAGAAAATGAAGAAAGCTAAAATAAAGTTAAACAATGGCCCCGCAAAAATCGTAATAAAACGGTTACCAATTGATTTCGAGCCGAACTGACGGTCATGAGGCGCAATTAACGTATCTTTTCCATTTTCTGTAACGACAGCTTTTCGAGAAACGTTGTATCTTACTAATCGCTCTTCTTCATCATAGCCTTCAATCCAAAGACCTTTTTCTAAATCAGCACGTTCTGTTTCTAAAAACAACATATCTTGCTGTTGCTTATTTTGATTTAAAACAATTTTCACAACTTCTTCTTTAGCATTTAATACTAAACCAACTCGGAATCCTGGTTGTAATTCAACCGAATCCATATCTTCTCCTGCCATACGGACATATCCACCAAGTGGAAGTAAACGAAGTGTATAAAGAGTTTCGCCTTTTGTGATAGCAACTATTTTAGGTCCAAAACCTATTGCAAATTCACGAACCATGATTCCTGCTCGTTTAGCAAAAATAAAGTGACCCAGTTCATGAAAAAATACAAGCGATCCAAATATTAAGATAAAAGCAATGGTTGTCTCCATAAAGTCCCACCTTTTTACAGCGTTTTGCTGTTATCATTCTGTCATCATTTTACCATGTTTTGAACAGCTTTTCTCGTCATAGCATCTACGTGTAAAATCGTCTCTAAATCAGGTGTTGTAATGACCACATGTTTGTCCATTACACGTTCAATAAATTCTTCGATTTGTAAGAATCGAATGTCTCCATTTAAAAACAATGCAACTGCTGCTTCATTCGCAGCATTTAACACAGTTGTCATTGAACCACCAGCTCGTCCGGCATCGTATGCTAGTTGTAAAGCACGAAAACGTTGTAAATCCATTTCCTCAAAATGCAGTTTACCTATTTCAACAAGATTTAAACGCTTTGCCTGTTTTCTTGGCAAACGATCTGGATAAGAAAGTGCATATTGAATAGGCACGCGCATGTCAGGTGTACCGAGTTGAGCCATAACACTCGTATCATGAAATTCCACCATTGAGTGAATGATACTTTCTCTGTGTAACACAACGTCAATATCGTCGTAAGACATATCAAATAATACTTGAGCCTCAATCACTTCTAATCCCTTATTCATCATTGTTGCCGAATCAATGGTGATTTTAGCACCCATCGACCAGTTTGGATGATTTAGAGCATCTTGAATCGTTACACTTTCTAACTCTTTTCTTGTTCGATCACGAAAGCTACCACCAGAAGCCGTTAATATTAATTTGCTGACTTGGCTTCGCTTTTCGCCATTCATCGATTGAAAAAGTGCTGAATGCTCACTATCAACTGGTAAAATTGGAGACTGATATTTAGCGGCTGCGGCCATGACAAGATGTCCAGCTGTAACGAGCGTTTCTTTATTTGCGAGAGCAATTGTTTTTTGCTGTTTAATTGCCTCTAAAGTTGATTCAAGCCCTACACTACCTAAAACTGCGTTTACTAAGACTGACGCGTCGGGATGTGTTGCTACATCAATCAACCCTTTGCTACCATATGCTAGTTCAATACTCGGAAATTCCTTTTTTAGAAGAATTGCGTCATTTTCATCTTGAACTGATACAAGTGATGGGCTAAATTCACGAATAATTTCTCTCGTTTTATCTAAATTTCGACCTGCAGAAAATGCTACTAATTTAAATTCTTGTGGGTGCTCTTTTATGATGTCGATTGTTTGAATACCTATCGAACCAGTTGCCCCTAATAAAGTAATATGCTTTGTCATAAACTGTAAATCTCCTTAAACAACAAAATGCAAGAAATGTAAAAGCGGTAATACAAATAATAAGCTATCAAATCGGTCTAAAATCCCACCATGTCCTGGCAATATATTTCCTGAGTCTTTTACGTTGAATTGACGTTTAAGCGCTGACTCAACTAAATCTCCTACTTGTCCAAAGACGGAAGCTAAAATCGTGACAATGATAAGAATCATATATGATGAACTAATTGGTGTGATCCAGTGAAAAATGAGCGCAAAAATAATAGCCGCAGCAACTCCTCCTAAAAAACCTTCAATGGTTTTATTAGGAGAAATTTCAGGCCACAGTTTCTTTTTCCCAAATTTTTTCCCTGTAAAATAGGCACCTGAATCAGTCGTCCAAATAATCAATAATGCGAAAATGACGAATTCAGTTCCAACTGCTCGAGTTTCTATAAAATAGAAAAAACCTATACCCACATACAATGCCCCTAAAATTGAAAATGCAGCATCCTCAAAAGTATAACGATTTTTTACAACCACGGTATACGTTAATAATAAAAGAACGGCAATAAGTGCGAAATCAATTTTGGTATACCCCGTGGTTTCCATTAATGGAATCGACCACTTGCTTGGTAATAAAAATGCGAATAAGGCGAATAACGTGATGAATCCATGAATCGAAAATATGGAAAGACCCTTCATGCGTAATATTTCAAATAATCCTACTGCCGCCATTGCATAAACGAGAATTGTAAATGGCAGTCCACCAAGCACTACTATTGGAATGAACAGAGCTGCGGCGATTACTGCTGTAATGATGCGTTGTTTCAATTTTTTTCTTCTCCCTTCAATCCCCCGTAACGGCGATTTCGGTTTTGATAGCTTTCAACAGCATCAAGTAAGCAAGATTCATCAAAATCTGGCCACAATGTGTCCGTGAACCAAAACTCTGTATATGCAAGTTGCCACAACATGAAATTACTAAGTCGGACTTCTCCACTCGTACGAATAAGTAAGTCTGGTTCAGGCAAATCACAAGTCATTAAATGCTTTGAAACTAAATCTTCATTTACATCGGTGTAATCAAGTGTACCGGCTTGGATCTGTTGTCCAATCTTTTGCATTGCTTGTGCTATTTCTGCACGACTTCCATAATTCAAAGCGAAATTTAATACTAAGCCTGTGTTGTCTTTTGTTTGTTCAATTGCCTTTTCAACTGCCGCTTGCGTATGTCGAGGTAAGGTTTCATTTTCACCCATCATGACAACCTTCACATTTTGCTCAATAAGCTCAGGAAGATACTTCCCTAAAAACTCTTCAGGCAAGCGCATGATGAAATCAACTTCAAGTTTTGGACGCTTCCAGTTCTCGGTTGAAAATGCATACACAGTAAGTGCACGTACTCCTAAATCATTTGCTAGTCGTGTAATTTTCCGCACAGTTTTCATACCTTCGTGATGACCAGCTACACGTGGAAGAGCGCGTTTTTTTGCCCATCTCCCATTACCATCCATGATGATGGCTATGTGAGCAGGAATATGTTCTTTTTTAGAATGCGAGATTCGCTCCGCCAGCGTTTGATTTTGTCGTTCGGGTTTTCTCCGAATGAGTTTATGTAACATGTTGAGTCCTCCACTTTACGCACTTATCGGAATGTTGTCTTTCTTATCATATCAAAAAACGGTGGAATTTTCTTCAATTCCCACAAAAAAAGACGTCCTAATTTATAGGAACGTCTTAACAGCTGAAAAGTTCAAAATATTAAACCTCTAAGATTTCTTTTTCTTTTTCTTTGGCAACTTGATCAACTTGAACAATATGTTCATCAGTTAATTTTTGCACACTGTCTGAGAATCCACGTAAATCATCTTCAGTGATTTCACTTTTCTTCTCTAATTTTTTCAATTCATCATTCGCATCACGACGAATGTTACGAATACCGACTTTTGCTTCTTCTGCTTCTTTTTTAACGAGTTTCACCAAATCTTTACGGCGTTCTTCTGTTAAAGCAGGGATAGCGATACGAATAATCGTTCCATCATTCGTTGGGGAAATCCCAAGGTCTGATTTTTGAATTGCTTTTTCAATGTCGCCTAGCGCTGTTTTATCATAAGGTTGAATTGTTATCAATCTAGCTTCAGGTGTAGCAATTCCTGCAATCTGATTAATTGGCGTAGGTGAGCCATAATAATCAACTGAGATTTTGTCCAATAAAGATGAACTTGCACGACCTGCACGAATCGTCGAAAGCTCACGACTTAAAGCTTGAATCGCCTTTAACATTCTTTCTTTTGTTTGATCAATCACTTGTTTTGACATTACGAATTCCTCCTAACGATTGTTCCAATTTTTTCACCTAATACGGCACGTTTAATATTTCCATTCTCCATAATTGAGAATACTATGAGTGGGATGTCGTTGTCCATACATAAAGTAGATGCAGTTGAATCCATTACTTGTAAACCTTGTTGAATAACTTCTAAGAAAGTTAATTTATCGTATTTTACAGCGTTACTATCTGTTTTTGGATCAGCTGAATAAACACCATCAACATTGTTTTTACCCATTAAAATAACATCAGCTTCGATTTCTGCTGCACGAAGAGCTGCTGTTGTATCTGTGGAGAAGTAAGGATTTCCTGTACCCGCCGCAAAAATAACTACGCGTTTCTTCTCTAAATGTCGAATCGCTTTTCTGCGAATATATGGTTCAGCAACTTGTCGCATTTCAATAGATGATTGAACGCGTGTTTCAACGCCTGACTTTTCAAGTGAATCTTGCAATGCTAAAGAGTTCATAACAGTAGCTAACATACCCATATAGTCCGCAGTAGCACGGTCCATACCCATTTCGCTACCAACTTTACCACGCCAGATATTTCCGCCACCAACAACTACAGCAACTTCCACACCCAGTTCGACTACTTCTTTCACTTGCTCAGCAACAGACATAATAATTTCCGGGGATAAACCAAAACCTTGTTCTCCAGCTAAAGCTTCTCCGCTTAATTTTAAAACAACTCGTTTGTATTGTGGTGCGCTCATAAGTAGCCTCCATTACACTTTTTTCTCGAAAAATAGGGAACACAGAATCGTGCTCCCTAGAGTGAATCAGTTATTTATTTAGCTCAGCTTCGAGCTAAGATGGAGATTTTACTTATTACTTTTTGTTAACTTGGCTCATTACTTCTTCAGCAAAGTTATCTTGGCGTTTTTCGATTCCTTCACCAACACCATAACGTACGAATTCAGTGATAGTACCACCCGTTGTTTTCACGAAATCTTTAACTTTTTGATCCGAGTTTTTAACGAATGATTGGTCAAGTAAACAAACTTCTTCAAAATATTTACCAAGGCGGCCTTCTACCATTTTAGCAACAATGTTTTCTGGTTTACCTTCATTTAAAGCTTGCTCAGTTAATACTTTACGCTCGCGGTCTACTTCTTCTTCAGAAACTTCATCACGAGAAATAAATTGTGGGTTTAAAGCTGCAACGTGCATAGCAACGTCTTTAGCTGCTTGTGCATCAGTTGAACCTTCAAGCATTACAAGAACTCCAATACGACCACCCATGTGTAAGTATGGACCGAAAGAATCATTGTCAGTTTTTGTACGAATTACAAAACGACGTAATGTGATTTTTTCACCGATTTTAGCAATTGCGTTTGAAATATGGTCTGCAACATTTAAGCCGTTAGACATAGTCGAAGCATTAGCTTCTTCAACTGTTTCTGGTTTAGTAGCTAATAAGTGCTCAGCTAATTCTCTTACTAAAGTTTGGAAACCTTCGTTTTTAGCAACGAAATCAGTTTCAGCATTTACTTCAAGAAGAATAGCTTCATTACCTTCTGTTAAGATGTAAGTTGTACCTTCTGCTGCAATACGATCAGCTTTTTTAGCTGCGCTTGAAAGACCTTTTTCACGTAAAAAGTCTACTGCTGCATCGATATTACCGTCTGTTTCTACTAATGCTTTTTTACAATCCATCATACCTGCGCCTGTTTTTGCGCGCAATTCTTTTACCATTTGTGCTGTTACTGCCATTGTTGTTTCCTCCTATTCAAGTATCAACTTTGTGTTATTTCTCAAAAAAAGGTGATAAGGGGTTTAAGCCGCTTATCACCTGGAAAATACGTGGGATTACTCAGCAGCTTCAGCTGATTGATCTTCACCTTGTTTTGACTCAAGTAACGCGTCTGCCATTTTACCAGTTAATAATTTAACGGCACGGATAGCATCGTCGTTTGCAGGAATAATGTAGTCAATTTCGTCTGGGTCACAGTTTGTATCAACAATTCCTACAAGAGGAATGTTCAATTTAATAGCTTCTGCAACAGCAATACGCTCTTTACGTGGGTCTACTACGAACATTACATCCGGTACACCTTTCATATCGCGAATACCGCCTAAGAATTTAACAAGACGTTCGTGTTGTTTTTTAAGTTGAACTACTTCTTTTTTAGGAAGAACTTCGAAAGTACCGTCTTCTTCCATTTTTTCGATTGCTTTTAAACGATTAACACGTTTTTGAATCGTACCGAAGTTAGTTAATGTTCCACCCAACCAACGTTGGTTAACATAGTACATACCTGAACGTTCTGCTTCTTCTTTGATTGCTTCTTGTGCTTGTTTTTTCGTACCTACGAAAAGAACTTTACCACCATCAGCACCAACTTGACGCATGAATTCGTATGCTTCTTCTAATTTCTTAACCGTTTTTTGAAGATCGATGATGTAGATACCGTTACGTTCCACAAAAATATATTTTTTCATTTTTGGGTTCCAACGGCGTGTTTGGTGACCGAAGTGTACACCTGCTTCAAGTAATTGTTTCATTGAGATTACTGACATTTTTTGTTTCCTCCTGATATTGGTTTTTTTTCCCTCCGCATTCTTCGACTAGCGCTCAAGACCTCAATATGATTAAGGACCACTTGTCACTATCCAAATGCGTGTGTGATAACACCGTTTGCAAATATACCATATCTAGAATTTCCTCGCAAGTGTTTAGTTAAAAATTTTAATGTATTGTGTAAACTTTTAGCGTTAATAGGAGAGTGATTTATTCTTCTTGTTAGGTTTTTTGCTTATTACTGAAACATTTATATTAAACCTTGAATACATCCACTTATGCAATAAGGTTTTCAGTCCGCTTCAGACGCACCATTTGCTGCACGTTGGTCTAGGGAATAAAGAGGATGGGCTTGTGACTTCGTCACTTGCCCATCCTCTCTTTTTTCAGATCATCTTGCTACCGTTGTGCGTCCTTCGCTTCCTTACAACCTGCAAGCTCAAAGTTAGGAGCGTTTGGTTTACTAGAGAATCGTTGGTTCCTTTACGAAGATATTCGGCCGAAGATGATATTTCGGCCTCTGTCTGCTTAATTTATTTACAAGATTACTTTTATACTTAGCTTTAAAGTTGGATTAAACCTTGGATACATCCAATAATGCAATATGGTTTTCAGTCCGCTTTGGACGCACCATTTGTTGCACCTTGATCTAGAGAATAAAGAGGATGGGCTTGTGACTTCGTCACTTGCCCATCCTTTCTTTTTTCAGATCATCTTGCTGCCGTTGTGCGTCCTTCGCTCCCTTGCAACCTGGACGCACATAGTTAGGAGCGTTTGGTTTACTAGAGAATCGTTGGTCTCTATAAGTAGATGTTCGACCGAAAATGCTATTTCGGTCTCTTTCTGCTTATTTTATTTTCAAGACTACTCTTTAGAGTTATATTAGGGACACTTACTATATGGGAAAATAACATCCGATTTTCATCCTTCCTGAAATTCTCAGTCTGATTTTTCGAGGTTGACGTCTGAAAAATAGGCATTGACGTCTGAAAAAACATCCTCCACGTCTGAAAAACACTAAAACCACATAATTCAGGGCTATAAGTTGATAAAAATAGGTTACAGGTCGCTCTAGACGCTTCACCTGCTGCACCTTGATCTAGAGAACAAAGAGGATGGGCTTGTGACTTCGTCACTTGCCCATGCTTTCTTTTTTCAGATCATCTTGCTGCCCTTGTGCGTCCTTCGCTTCCTTACAACCTGCAAGCTCAAAGTTAGGAGCGTTTGGTTTACTAGAGAATCGTTGGTTCCTTTACAAAGATATTCGGCCGAAGATGATATTTCGGCCTCTGTCTGCTTAATTTATATACAAATCTACTTTTTAAAGTCAGTAGGGACACTTACTATATAGAAAAGTAATGACGGACGATGTATAACATCCGTATTTCATCCTTCCTGAAATTCTCAGTCTGACTTTTCGAGGTTGACGTCTGAAAAAATGGCGTTGACGTCTGAAAAAACATCCTCCACGTCTGAAAATTAGGCATTGACGTCTGAAAAACACTAAAACCACATAATTCAGGGCTATAAGTTGATAAAAATAGGTTACAGGTCGCACTGGACGCTTCACCTGCTGCACCATAATCTAGAGAATAAAGAGGATGGGCTTGTGACTTCGTCACTTGCCCATCTTGCTGCCGTTGTGCGTCCTTCGCTCCATTTCAACCTGTTATACATCACTGGAAACCTGAGTTAATATGCTTTCGGAATTCATTTTTTCTGTTCACTAAAGGGTTCAACAGTAGCGCAGCAAAATCAAAACCATTCAAAGATCTTGGATAGAAGCGACAAATCTTCAGATTGAATGATAAAATTCCTGCAATTGATATGGTTTCTTAAAATTAACCAAGCTGACTTTTTGATAAAAGAACATATATCATAATAATCTTAAATGTCATGAATTCGTGCTAAATCAACGTACACCGTGTCCTAAATAATAAAAAAACAACCACAAAGACTTAGGTCTTTGTGGTTGCTGGCTTGTACTTATTTAAGTTTAAGTTGAGCTAATTCGTTTAAGAATTTGTTGTTTAATACTTTGATGTATGTTCCCTTCATTCCTAAAGAACGAGATTCAATAACACCAGCACTCTCTAATTTACGTAGAGCGTTAACGATTACTGAACGTGTAATTCCAACGCGGTCAGCAATTTTTGAAGCTACAAGCAAGCCTTCGTTGCCATCAAGCTCTTCGAAGATATGTTCAATTGCTTCTAACTCACTGTATGATAATGAGTTGATCGCCATTTGAACAACAGCTTTCGTACGTGCTTCAACTTCAATTTGTTCTGATTTTTCACGTAGGATTTCCATCCCAACAACTGTACCACCATATTCACCAAGAATTAAATCATCATCATGGAATTCATTTGTCAAACGACCAAGGATTAATGTTCCTAAACGTTCTCCACCACCGATGATTGGAACAATCGTTGTCAAACCTTCTTTAAACAATTCACGATTTTCTACTGGGAACACTGTGTGTTCACTGTAGACATCTAAGTTTGAAGATGTTTCGTTTACGTTGAAAAGGTTTTTTGTGTACTCTTCTGGGAATTGACGGTTTTCCATCATTTGAATCATACGTTCGTTTTCAATTTGTTGATTAATTTCAAATCCTAATAATTTACCTTTACGGCTAAGAATGAAGACGTTACATTCGATAACACCGCTAAGTGTTGTTGCCATTTCTTTAAAGTTAACTTGTTTACCTGCTGATGCTTGAAGCATTGAGTTGATTTGTCTAGTTTTCGCTAATAAGTTCATGAATGTTTCCTCCTAATATGGGTGTTGCTATTTATTCAATATTCTAAAGGTTTTTAATTGTTTTGGATATAGATAAAATTCAAATCACAAAATAAATTGTGACAAATCTTTGTTTTTTACGATATTTCCAAGTTTTTGGTCGACATATGACGCCGTAATGTCGATATGCGCGGGTGAAATTTCAGATGCTTCGAATGAAAGCTCTTCAAGTAACTTCTCTAAAATCGTATGCAAACGACGTGCCCCGATATTGTCTGTTTCTTGATTTACTTCGGTTGCAATTTCAGCAATTCTCTCAATTGCACCATCTGAAAAGTCTAAAGTAACTCCTTCAGTATCAAGTAACGCTTTATATTGACGAATTAATGAGTGATCAGGCTCTTTTAAAATACGAACAAAATCCTGCTTAGTCAATTTCTCAAGTTCTACACGAACTGGAAAACGGCCTTGTAGTTCAGGAATCAAATCAGATGGTTTTGCTGTATGGAAAGCTCCTGCTGCAATGAACAACATATAATCTGTTTTCACAGCACCATATTTGGTTTGCACTGTTGATCCTTCAACGATTGGTAAAATATCACGTTGCACACCTTCACGAGAAACATCAGCAGATGAACCGCTGCCACCCTTACTTGCAATTTTATCAATTTCATCAATAAATATAATCCCAGTTTGCTCTGCACGTTCAACTGACTTTTGAGCCATTTCCTCAGAATCAATCAGTTTACTAGCTTCTTCAATCGTCAAAATACGACGAGCATCTTTAACTTGTAAACGTCTCTTTTTCTTTTTCTTTGGCATTAAGTTAGCTAAAGCATCCTGCATATTTTGCCCCATGTTTTCCATTCCAGAGCCTTGGAATGCATCAAACATGGAAGGAGCTTGTTCGGTAACTTCTACGTTTACCCATTCGTCTTCAAGCTTCCCATCTCTCAAGTCTTCTGCGATTTGGGATCTTTTCAAACGAATGTCGGTATCATCTGTTGCCGGTTCTTCTGTTTCTTCTTTTTGTCCAAATATCATTTCAAATGGATTTGGAGCATTATGTTTCTTTTTCAAAGAAGGGACAAGCAGACGAACAATCGCGTCATTTGCTAACCGTTCCGCTTGATCTTTTACGCCTTCAGTCATTTCTTCTTTGACAATTCGCACGGCCGCTTCAGTTAAATCACGAACCATGGACTCAACGTCACGTCCAACATACCCAACTTCTGTAAACTTGGTTGCTTCTACTTTGATAAACGGTGCGTTATTTAACTTAGCAATCCTTCTCGCAATTTCCGTTTTACCAACACCAGTAGGACCAATCATCAGAATATTTTTAGGTATCACTTCATTTTTCATGTCTGCAGACAATAAACTTCTACGATAACGATTACGTAAAGCAACTGCTACAGATTTTTTAGCCTCTTTTTGACCGACGATGAATCGATCTAAGTGCTCAGTAATTTGCTTGGGTGTTAATTGTTGTTTCGTCATTCGTTCAACGCCTCCACAATAATTTGATGATTCGTAAATACACAAATATCTGCAGCAGTAGTCAACGCCGCTTTTGCAATTTCTTTTGCATTCATTGACTCACCAGCATATTGTTTTAACGCACGTCCGGCTGCTAAAGCAAAATTCCCACCTGAACCAATGGCTAAAATGCCATCATCCGGTTCAATTACTTCACCTGTTCCAGAAACTAATAAAAGTGTCTCTTCATTCATCACAAGCAGCATCGCTTCAAGTCTTCGTAACATTTTGTCGCCTCGCCATTGTTGCGCAAGTTCGACTGCGGCTCTCTGTAAGTTCCCGTCATACTCCATCAACTTCGCTTCAAACATTTCAAATAAAGTAAAAGCGTCCGCAACTGAACCTGCAAAACCTGCAAGTACTTGACCATTGTATAAACGTCTTACTTTTTTAGCTGTATGTTTCATAACGACTTGATTGCCTAGCGTAACTTGGCCATCTCCAGCCATCGCAGATTTTCCTTTATGCTGAATTGCAAAGATCGTGGTTGCATGGATTTCTCCCAAGATGTTCACCTCTCGTTTAGCTCATCCCTTTATTATGCTCTAGGATGTGCATTCATATAAGTTTTTCGTAAATGTTCTTTCGTTACATGCGTATAAACTTGCGTCGAAGACAAATGACTGTGTCCAAGCAATTCTTGCACTGTTCGCAAGTCTGCTCCGTTATTTAGCAAATGTGTTGCAAATGTATGCCGCAACATATGCGGATAGATTTTTGTATGCAATGATGCTTTCTTAACCAAGTCGCTCAGTATATATCTTACACCCCGTGGCGTCAATGGCTGGCCGCGCATATTCGTAAATACGAAGCTGTGTTTAGATTGTTTCATTAACTTAGGACGTGCCAAGTCCATATAGTGTTCCATTGCATCTTGAGCAAATTGACCAAACGGTACATATCTCTCTTTACGACCCTTGCCCATTACACGCAATATGCCAAGACGCTTATCAATATCGCGCTCTTCTAATGACGTTAACTCACTCACACGAATTCCTGTAGCATACAACAGTTCAAGTATCGCACGGTTGCGAAGTGCCATATGATCGTCGCCTTCGGTTGCCTGAAATATTTGTTGTAATTCTTCTTCATAAAAAAAATGAGGAAGTCGTTCCTCTTTTTTAGGATGGTATAACGAGCGAAAGGCATCTTCTTTTAAACCGAATTCTCGGTTACCAAACTTATAGAAAGAGCGAATCGCCGAAATCTTTCTTGAAATTGAGGTACGAGAAAGAGATTCATCGTACAGTTTTGTGACATATAGCCTCGCGTGTATATATTCAACGTCATGTAGACTTTTTATTCCTTCGGATTGTAAAAATTCGAAAAAGTAGAGTAGATCTGATTCATATTCACGAACAGTGTGTTCTGAATAATTTTTTTCAAGTTGGATGTAGCTTTTAAATTGAGATAATGCTTCTGACGGAGACATGGATGTGTTCACCTCCAAATAGTAAAAGCGCAAAGCGCCAAGAACCGTAAACTCTTGAAGTAGCTAAATCGGCTGGACAGCGAAACACGTGGAACAATGCATCGTTTACGAATTTTTATTATGACAAAGTAAAAAGCCTCTAGATTATAACAATAACTAGAGGCTTACAGCAATTATATCGATTGTGAATTCATAAAATTTCGAATTGTGCCTAGTGCTCGTTCAGCTTGTTTTTCCCCACGTTTTTCCTTCAATTTGTAACGTCTTGGTAAATCAGGGAATAATCCAAAGTTGACGTTCATCGGTTGAAAATTCCTAGGATCTGCTTCAGTAATGTATCTAGCCATACTACCTAGTGCCGTTTCCTCAGGAAATACTAATAACTCTTCTCCAAGTGCTAACTTAGCAGCGTTTATGCCTGCTAATAAGCCACTTCCGGCTGATTCTACGTATCCTTCAACACCTGTCATTTGTCCTGCAAAGAACAACTGATCATTCGTTTTCACTTGATATGTAGGTCTTAAAACACGTGGTGAATTGATAAAAGTGTTGCGATGCATCACGCCGTAGCGCACAATTTCCACGTTTTCAAGGCCTGGGATTAATTTCAAGACTTCTTTTTGAGGTCCCCATTTTAAATGTGTCTGAAAACCAACAATGTTATATAAAGTCCCTGCTGCATCGTCTTGTCTTAACTGAACAACGGCAAAAGGGATTTTTCCGGTTTTCGGATCCTCTAGACCTACTGGCTTCATTGGTCCGAATAGTAAGGTCTTTTTACCTCGCTCAGCCATTACTTCAAATGGCATACAGCCTTCAAAATAAATTTCTTTTTCAAACTCTTTTAATGGTACTACTTCAGCAGATATCAAGGCATCATAAAAACGATCAAACTCTTCTTCTGTCATCGGACAATTAATGTAAGCCGCTTCCCCTTTATCATAGCGAGATTTCACATACACTTTGTCCATATCGATACTGTCTTTTTCAACAATAGGTGCTGCAGCATCATAAAAGTACAAGTAATCTTGACCTGTAAGTTCTTGAATTTTCTCTGCTAAAGCTTGAGAAGTTAAAGGTCCTGTCGCAATAATGGTTATCCCTTCAGGAATTTCAGTCACTTCTTCATTAATGACTTCCACTAGTGGGTGGTTTTTTACGCACTCTGTTACATAACCCGCAAACTCATGACGATCAACAGCAAGCGCCCCTCCCGCTGGAACAGCACATTGATCTGCTGCTTTCATAATTACGGAATCCAACATTCTCATTTCTTCTTTAATAACGCCGACTGCATTCGTTAATGTGTTGGCACGTAAAGAATTTGAGCAAACAAGCTCAGCGAACTTGTCCGTGTGGTGCGCAGGTGTTTGTTTGACTGGTCTCATTTCGAAAAGTCGAACACGAACACCTCTTTTTGCGATTTGCCACGCGGCTTCACTTCCAGCAAGGCCTGCTCCAATTACATTGACAATAGTCAATTTCCACACCAACTTTCTCCTTTTTATCTAAGAAAGCGTAAACTTTTATAGATATTCTCTATCTGGTCTAGCTACAAGCGTCAGTCTGCACCTAAGCTTTGCGCTTTTCTTTTACGCTTGTGTATCTTCTTTATAATCACATGCAGTACATTGAATTTGAATACCTTTTTTCAGCTTTTTCTCAACTAATAATTCACTACATTTTGGACATGGACGACTAAGTGGTTTGTCCCAAGATACAAATTCACATGTTGGGTATTGGTCACAACCATAAAAAATTCGTTTCGTTTTACTCTTACGTTCAACGACTTCGCCTTCTTTACAAGTTGGACACTTAACGCCGATATTTTTAACAATTGCTTTTGTATTGCGACATTCCGGGAAGTTGCTACACGCCATGAATTTTCCATAACGGCCTAATTTATAGACCATTGCAGAACCACATTTTTCACAATCTTCTCCTGCTGGTTCGTCTTTAATTACGACTTTCTCCATTTCTTTGTCTGCATGTGTGACATGTTTTTCAAAGTCTACGTAGAATTTATCGATAATATGAACCCATTTTTCTTGTCCTTCTTCAACACTGTCTAAGTCTTTTTCCATCTGAGCTGTAAATTCAATGTTAATAATATCAGGGAAAAACTCCAATACAAGCTGATGGACGATGCCACCTAATTCGGTTGGAATAAAACGTTTTGCATCAAGAGTTACATAGCCACGCTTTTGAATGGTATCAAGAGTTGGTGCATAAGTAGAAGGTCGACCTATCCCTAACTCTTCTAATGTCTTGACGAGACGTGCTTCCGAATAACGTGGAGGCGGTTGGGTAAAATGTTGTTTCGGTTCAATCTCAAGCTTCTTAACGAAATCGCCTTTTTCCATCTCGGGTAAAATGCGATCCTTTTCTTCGACTTGATCATCGTTTCCTTCAACATATAACTTCATAAAACCAGGGAATTTAACTTGAGAACCGTTTGCACGGAAAACTACTTGTTCATTTGTTAAATCAACTGTCACTGTGTCTAATACAGCAGATGACATTTGACTTGCTAAAAAACGTTCCCATATCAATTTATATAAACGGAATAAATCTTTAGAAAGAATTGATTTTAACTGATCAGGTGAACGTAATACGCTAGAAGGTCGAATTGCTTCATGTGCATCTTGTGATTTTTTCGATTGCTTCACAGGTGCTGTTGATGTTGTGACAAATTCTTTTCCGTATTCGCTTTCTATATAAGAGTGCGCATCTTTTTTCGCGGTATCAGATATACGAGTTGAATCTGTACGCATATACGTAATTAAACCGACAATGCCTTCTTTACCGATACTTAAACCTTCATACAGTTGCTGAGCAAGCATCATGGTCTTTCTTGCACGGAAGTTTAATTTACGTGCTGCTTCTTGTTGTAGAGAAGATGTTGTAAAAGATGGTGCGGGATTTCGTTTACGTTCTTTTTTAACCACACTTGTAACTTCAAATTTGTCACCTTTTAATTTGCTAAGTATCTCTTTAACTTGTGTTTCATTGGTTAGCTTTATTTTTTCGGCACCATTGCCAAAATAAAGCGCGTCGAAAGGTTTTTTACCTTTTTCAAAGTTTCCTTCAATTGTCCAGTATTCTTCAGGTTGGAAACTTTTGATTTCATTTTCACGGTCAATTACTAAACGTAATGCTACTGACTGAACTCGGCCAGCAGAAAGACCTTTTTTGACTTTCTTCCATAGTATTGGGCTGATGTTATACCCAACAAGTCTGTCTAATATTCTTCGGGCTTGTTGTGCATCCACTAAGTCCATATCTATTGGGCGAGGGTTCTTAAACGATTCTTTAATCGCTTCTTTTGTTATTTCATTAAAAACAACACGACAATCTGATTCGATATCAATATTCAATGAGTTCGCGAGATGCCAAGCAATTGCTTCACCTTCGCGATCCGGGTCAGCCGCGAGAAAGATTTTCTTCGCTTTTTTAGCTGCTGTTTTTAGTTCCTGCAAAACTGGACCTTTTCCACGAATCGTAATGTATTTTGGTGTATATTCATTGTCTACATCTACACCCATTTGACTACGTGGTAAATCACGAACATGACCAAGTGATGCTTTCACTTTATATTTTTTGCCAAGGTATCGTTCAATCGTTTTCGCTTTGGCTGGCGATTCCACAATCACTAAATAATCCGACATGTATGTGCCTCCCTATAGAGGTTCCTTATAAATCAATAAAAGAAATACCTGTTGCAAAATGTATAACAGTTTCTAGTATATTGCAACCATTTTTCATTTCTAAGTCATTTTCGAGCTGTAATTCCTTGCAATTCTTCTATGATTTGATAGCCATTCCATACAGGTTTCGCACCTTCTAGGAGTGATTGGTTAGGTCCAAGAGATAATAATGACGTAATTGGACCAGGCACACAATAGACATCTTTGCCATTATCTAATGCATGTTGAATTGTATTAACTGTGCCACTCTTTTCTTTAGCTTCTGTTACAACGACTGCTCGTGATAGTCCGCTAATCAAACGGTTACGCATAAGGAAATACCACTTCTGAGGCGTCACATATGGCGGATATTCTGACAACGTTAAATGGTGTTTTTCCATAATATCGTAAAGAGCATGATTCTCTTTTGGATAACGGATAAAGTGACCATGACCTAATACACCAATCGTTTTCCCTCCTAGTTCATGAGTGAATTGGTGAGCCATTGCATCTGCTCCTTTCGCAAGGCCACTAACAATAACGACGTCATGCTTTACAAGTGGCGGAAGTATAAAAGCCATTGCATCTTTAGAATAGTCCGATGCGTATCTTGCGCCGATGACTGCTACATGGTGATCCATTACTAAGTAATCCAGTCGTCCTTTTGCATAGAGCATAGTTGGCGGGTCATACAGAGTGCTTAACTGCTTTGGATAATTGGGATGATTAAATGGGAGAGGTGTAATGTTATTCGTGATATACGCTTGAATAAGGGGGGTTCCAAGCGCTTTTATATAGGATTCTTTAAACTTTCTAGCTTTCTCATGAGTAAGGTTTAACAAACGGGAGAGTTGGTGAATGTGCATTCGTTCACATTCTTCTAACTCCGGATCTACTTGTAGTAGGGGCTGCAAGCGATTTAACGGAATGGGTAAGACATAATGTAGTGCCAATAAGCGTTGTTCAAATGATTGGTTGATCATACCTTTCCTCCTTATTAGATAGGTGCAAAACATGTAACTCTACAGAACTATAAGTTTACTAAATAGTAAGAATTCTTTTATCTTTAAAAAGAAGCGACACACCGAACGATGTGTCGCTTTTTTTGATTAATGTGTTTTACATTGATCGTATAAGCCTTTTTCTTTAATTACTTTAATTAAAGTTTCACCAATAACTGATGGTGTTTCTGCAACTTCCATACCAGCTGCGTTCATCGCTTTGATTTTATCAGCTGCTGTACCTTTACCGCCAGAAATAATCGCACCGGCATGGCCCATACGCTTACCTTCTGGAGCAGTTTGTCCACCAATAAATCCTACTACTGGCTTCGTCATGTTAGCTTTAATCCACTCTGCTGCTTCTTCTTCTGCAGATCCGCCGATTTCACCAATCATAACTACTGCATACGTATCTGGATCTTCATTGAATGCCATTAATGCATCGATAAAGTTAGTTCCGTTTACTGGATCTCCACCGATACCTACAGCTGTACTTTGTCCAATACCTTCTTGAGAAAGTTGGTGTACTGCTTCATAAGTAAGTGTTCCTGAACGTGAAACGACTCCTACATGACCTTTTTTGTGAATGTATCCTGGCATAATACCAATTTTACATTCGTCAGGTGTAATAACACCAGGGCAGTTAGGTCCGACTAAACGAGTTTTCTTGCCTTCCATATAGCGTTTTACTTTTACCATATCAAGAACAGGAATATGTTCAGTAATACAGATCGCCATATCTAAATCAGCATCTACAGCTTCTAAAATAGCATCTGCAGCGAATGGTGCTGGAACATAAATAACAGAAACGTTAGCGCCAGTTGCTTTCACAGCTTCTTCTACAGTATTAAAAACAGGTACGCCTTCAGCTTCAGTACCGCCTTTTCCTGGTGTAACACCAGCAACAATTTTCGTGCCATACTCAAGCATTTGTTTTGTATGGAAAAGAGCAGTTGAACCCGTAATACCTTGTACGAGTACTTTCGTATCTTTATTAATATATACGCTCATCTTTTGTCCCTGCCTTTCTTAGCCTACAAGTTCAACAATTTTTTGCGCGCCATCAGCCATAGAGCCAGCCGCAACAATGTTTAAGCCAGATTCATTCAATAATTTCTTACCAAGGTCCACGTTTGTTCCTTCTAAACGAACAACAAGTGGTACTTGTAATCCAACTTCTTTTGCAGCTGTGATTACGCCTTCAGCGATAACGTCACACTTCATAATTCCACCAAAGATGTTAACGAAGATACCTTTAACATTTTTGTCTGAAAGGATGATTTTAAATGCTTCAGTTACTTTCTCAGCTGTTGCACCGCCCCCAACGTCAAGGAAGTTAGCGGGTGATCCGCCGTAATAGCTAATTGTGTCCATTGTTGCCATAGCTAGTCCAGCACCGTTTACCATACATCCGATGTTGCCATCTAAAGAGATATAGCTTAGGTCATATTTAGATGCTTCAATTTCTTTTGCATCTTCTTCATCATAATCGCGTAATTCTAAGATATCTTTATGACGATATAATGCATTTGCATCGAAGTTAAACTTCGCGTCAAGAGCCATTACATCCCCTCCACCAGTTACTACAAGTGGGTTAATTTCTACGATTGCTGCATCTTTTTCAATAAATACTTGGTATAAACCAAGCATGAATTTAGCAGCTTTGTTTACTAATTTAGCTGGAATATTCATGTTGAAAGCCATACGACGTGCTTGGAATCCTGTTAATCCAACAACTGGATCAATAACTTCTTTGAAGATTTTTTCAGGAGTTGCTTCCGCTACTTCTTCAATATCTACTCCGCCTTCTTCAGAACCCATAAGAGTTACACGAGCAGTTGAAGAGTCAAGTACTAAACCTAAGTAGTATTCTTTTTTAATGTCGCATCCTTCTTCAACAAGAAGACGCTTAATTTCTTTACCTTCTGGACCTGTTTGATGAGTAACAAGCGTTTTACCAAGAAGTTCTTTTGCGTATGCACGAACCTCATCTAAGTTCTTAGCGATTTTAACACCGCCGGCTTTACCACGACCACCTGCGTGGATTTGAGCTTTAACCACAACAATATCAGTGCCAAGTTCTTTGGCAGCCTTAACAGCTTCTTCTGGAGAAAAAGCAACTAAGCCTGTCGAAACCGCTACACCGTATTGTCTGAGGAGTTGTTTACCTTGATATTCATGGATATTCATATTACATCCTCCAATCAAACTTTAAACAAGTATTTAACTACCTTAACCATTGTATAAAACCTGTCATACAATGTCCACATAAGTCTATTATTTTGTGTTATACATCAAATATTCGGAAATCTTATCGAATCATAGACTTTATTGGTTCGAAGGTTTTTCGATGAATTTTCGTTACCCCGAACTGCTTTAATGCTGCTAAATGATCGGCAGTTCCATACCCTGCATTTTTTGCAAAGTGATATTCAGGATAGATTTTGTCGAATTCATTCATCAAGTTATCGCGTGTTGTTTTTGCTAAAATCGATGCTGCGGCAATAGCTAAACTTTTCGCATCCCCTTTAATAATGGAATGTTGTGCAATGTCGGTCGGTAAAGTCATCGCATCTACTAATAATACCTGTGGTTGAATTGGTAGATTTTCAACGGCCAACGTCATCGAAGATTTGGTCGCTTGATAAATATTAAAAGTATCAATTTGTTCAATTGATTGAATATGAACATAGTAAGCGAGAGCATGTTTTTTGATAATCTCTGCGTAATTTTCTCGTTTTAATCGTGGCAGTATTTTGGAATCATTAATGCCTAAAAGTTCTTTTGGGTATCCATCGAAAATGACGGCGGCAGTTACTACTGGACCAGCTAAAGGACCTCGCCCTGCTTCATCTATACCTGCAACTAAGTCCGTTTTATGTAGTTTAAAGCTTTCATCAAAAAGAATTTTCTCTGCATGTGACATTTGTAAATTCTTTTCGAGTTCCAATTTCCTTTGCCATGAAGTCACTAACTTTAAAACACCCGCCCGATGATCATTTTTCAATTTGTCTGTCCATTCATTTGGCTGTGACGTTTGTTTTAGTTTTTCGGCAATCGTTTTGATCGTCTCCACAATCTTCACCTCTATTTTGTATCTGAAAAAACCTTTCTCACCCGAAGGCGAAAAAGGTTATTTTTCTGTAGTTGTAGACATCTCGTCAACTATATCAAAAGTTAATTTTCCAAGAAGTTGACCACGAATATCGCGTACGATGAGTTCTGAAACTTTTTCGTAATCGACTTCTCCACCATTACCAATAGCGCGTCTAAGTTTTCCAATGTGGTCAAAAGTTTTCACTAAATCTTCGTCCACTTCAGTCAGTTTATAGCGTTCATCCATGCGTTTTGGATAGTGATCAGCTAGAAAATGTAATCCATATACAGCCAAGTCTTCTGTATTCGTGATGGTGTCTTTGATGGCTCCAGTTAATGCTAATTTATAGCCCACTGCTTGATCTTCGAATTTAGGCCATAGGATACCAGGTGTATCTAGTAACTCAAGTTCTTTACCTACTTTGATCCATTGTTGAGCTTTAGTTACCCCAGGCATATTGCCAGTTTTTGCAAGATTTTTCTTTGCTAAACGATTGATTAATGTTGATTTCCCAACGTTTGGAATTCCAACAATCATCGCTCGAATGGCACGAGGTTTAATCCCACGAGAGGCCATCCGCTCCCATTTTTCAGCTAATAATTCAGTAGCTGCAGTGGTTACTTGTTGCAAACCTTTGCCTTCAAATGAGTTGATAGCAACTGCACGATGTCCACGCTCTTCAAAGTAGCGAATCCACTTCTTCGTTTGATGATCATCTGCCATATCAGCTTTATTTAATATTAATAATCTTGTCTTTTGTCCAATTACTTCGTCAATCATTGGATTCCTTGACGATAAAGGTAATCTCGCATCAATTAATTCAAAAATAATATCAACTAATTTTAATTTTTCCGTAACTTGTCGGCGAGCTTTCGCCATATGACCCGGAAACCATTGTATAGTCATGTTTTAATCTCCTCCAGTGTTACTCGACAAGTCCTATTTCATTTGGTGGCCAGAAAACAACATTTGTACTACCAATTATTTCCTCCAACGCCACAATGCCAATATGTCGACTGTCTTTACTATATCTACGATTATCACCCATGACAAACACATACCCTTCAGGGATTACGCTTATTTGTGCACTTTCTTCAAGTGTGAAATCTTCCGTTAAGGTACCTTCATTTATATCTTTTTTATAAGGATCTAAATACGGTTCATCTTGCGGCTCCCCGTTTATAAATAACTGATCATTTTTATAAGCAACATGATCTCCTGGCAATCCGATTACCCGTTTTATGTAATCTTTTTCTTCAGGCGCATGAAACACGACAATATCATACCTATCAGGTTCTCCTACTTCGTAGCCAATTTTGTTGACGATCATACGATCGCCATCTTCAAGTGTTGGCATCATCGATTCTCCATCGACAACTATAGGGGTAAATAGGAAAAAACGAATGATCCAGGCTAGTCCAAAAGCGATGAGTAAAGCTTTCGACCATTCCCAAAACTCGTTCTTCTCTTTTTTAGTTTGTTCCATGTGGTTGCCTCCTTGCTTCAATTACTTTTAATTGTACAAGTATTATTAATGACAAGCAAAAAGAAAGAGAGCTTGATTGCCAAGCTCTCTTTCTGATTTAGATTATTAGTAGCGCATCTCTTTAATACGAGCTGCTTTACCACGTAGATCACGTAGGTAATACAATTTCGCACGACGTACTTTACCACGACGAAGAACTTCTAATTGAGCAATTTTTGGTGTGTGTACAGGGAATGTACGCTCTACACCTACTCCGTAAGAAATCTTACGCACTGTGAATGTTGAACTAACACCGCCACCGCGACGTTTAATAACAACACCTTCATACATTTGGATACGTTCGCGAGTTCCCTCTACGACCTTAACGTGAACACGAACAGTGTCCCCAGGACGGAATTCAGGAAGATCCGTACGAAGTTGATCTTTAGTAATTTCTGTAATAATGTTTTGCATAGTTTTCTCTCCTTAGACAGATGCTCTTGCCAGCGACTGCGGCTGCAGCGGAACACCGTAATTCGGCACTCCACAAAGGAAGTACAGAATAGATGATACCACAACTCATGCAATCAAGCAAGACAATTAGTAGTTTTTCTCTTTCTCCCACTGAGCGATTTTCTGTTGTTCACTCGTGGTTAATTCAGTATTTTTCATCAAATCGGGTCGTCTGCTCCATGTACGGTACAAAGATTGTTCACGACGCCATTGGTCAATATGTGCATGATTACCAGACAGTAGCACTGCAGGTACCTTAAAACCTCTAAATTCTGAAGGTCTTGTATAGTGAGGATGCTCTAGTAAACCAGTTGAAAACGAATCCTGAACAGGGGACTCCCCGTTACCAAGTACTCCTGGTAGTAATCGAACAACACTATCGATTACTGTCATCGCTCCAAGTTCTCCTCCAGTTAACACAAAATCGCCAATCGAAATTTCGTCGGTTACTATATGTTCTCGTACCCGTTCATCGTATCCTTCGTAATGTCCACACAAAAAGATTAACTCTTCTTCCTGTGCTAACTCTTCTGCTTTGGCTTGCGTAAAGCGCTCACCTTGCGGACACATTAAAATGATTCTTGGTTTTATAGAAGATGTTGTTATGGCCTCTACAGCTTGGAATAAGGGCTCCGGCTTTAAAACCATACCTGCACCACCACCATAAGGATAATCATCCACCTGGCTATGTTTATTGCCTGAATACGCACGAAAATCGGTTACTTCCAATGAAACTGCCTGCTTTTCCTGTGCTTTTTTTAAAATCGATGATCCAAAGACGCCTTCAAACATAGCGGGAAACAACGACAACACATGAATATGCATCATGACAATAGGCCGTCCAATGGATCAATAATGATTTTCTTTTCATCAATATCAATTTCTTTTACTACTTCTTCAATATAAGGAATGTAATGCTCTTTACCTTTTGCAGGAGTTACAGTCCAAACATCATTTGCTCCAGTTTGTAAAATGTCAGTCACGACACCAATTTCTTGTCCTTCAAGATCATACACAGTGCAGCCCATGATTTCATGAAAATAGAATTCATTGCCTTCTAAATCCGTTAATTGATTTTCAGAAATCTTTAAAATGCCACCTCGAAAAACTTCTACCATTTCAATTGTCAAATACCCTTCAAAAGTCAAAAGGTCAAAGTTTTTGTGTTGGCGATGAGTAGCCACTGTTAACACTAGTGGCGTTTTCTTTCCTTCTTGAAATAAAGAAAGTTTGTTACCAATTGCATAACGCTCTTCCGGGAAGTCCGTACTTGAAATAACACGAACCTCTCCACGAATCCCGTGGGTGTTGACAATCTTACCTACGTTGTACCATTCCATTGAAATCACTCCTTATTAAAAGGCTTTGTTAAACGATACCGTTGTTTGTCATACTGCGAGCCAAGCGTTCTGCTAGAGTCAACAATATCAACAGCATTCTTTAACATAGCTTGTCTATTGGCTCTGTTAATTTATACACCTAAGCATTTGCGCAGGCCGCTCGTTCCGCATAAGCCAACAACTATGAAAACCATACACTGTGCCTCATTCTTCAAAAGCCCTGCTCCTGCGGTTACTCGTCGCAAATGTACTCTTTCAATTGATCTTCAATATGACCAGCATTCTTTAATATAGCTTTTCATATAGCTCAATTAAAATGTACTTAGAATACTAAGGGAATATGCGACTCCCCGCGGAAACCCTAAAAACCCGTGCTCCTGCATCGCTTCGCTAGCTTCGTCGCCAAGATTATGGTCAAAGTTCCTTTGACATAATCTTGGCTGGCAAGACCCCGCAGCGAGGTATGAGTGAGGAGGCTTGCCTGTTCGTCCGCGGAAAGGGAGCCAATTCCCTGATTTCTATAAAAGGCTTTTTATATTATATTTTTGATTATTGTGCATTTGTGCTAGTCGCAAGTGCACTCTGTTTTTACGGTACAAAAAAGGAAGGAACTATGAGCTCCCTCCTTTTTTAATCAATCTAAAATATCGACATACGTCTTTTTGTTATGGTGGCTGCTTGCTGCTGAATAAACAATGGTACGAATCGCTTTCGCCACACGACCTTGTTTACCAATAACTTTCCCCATATCTTCAGCATGGACAGAAAGTTTGTAGACAATACGGTTTGTATTTTCGTCAAGTTCGACACGAACATCATCCGGATAATCAACTAATGGTTTAACAATTGTTTCAATCAGCTGCTTCATTATGCTGCCCCCGATTACTTAGCGTTTTTTGCGATATGGTGTTTTTCCATGATACCTTGATCTGAGAACAAGTTACGAACTGTATCAGATGGTTTAGCACCGTTTGATAACCATTTTAAAGCTAATTCTTCATTGATTTTAACTTCAGCTGGTTTTGTTAATGGGTTGTAAGTACCAACTGTTTCGATTTGACGGCCGTCACGTGGAGCACGAGCGTCAGCAACAACAATACGATAGAAAGGAGACTTGTTAGCTCCCATACGTTTTAATCTAATTTTAACTGCCATGTTTAATAGCACCTCCGAATAGTTTCACACAAGATAGTATATTATCAAGGATTTATTTGTTTGTAAAGTGTTTTTTCTTAACACCTCTAAATTTCACTAGAAATTTATTTGAAAAGAGAGTCTAGACCAGGCATTTTCATCTTCTTCTTGCCCTTTTGTTGCATGCCTGACATTTGCTTCATCATTTTCTTCATGTCTTCAAATTGTTTCAGTAATCTGTTGACATCTTGAATCGTAGTTCCAGATCCCTTAGCAATTCGCTTTTTACGACTTGAACTGATGATGTCAGGTGTCGTTTTTTCTTGAGGAGTCATGGCATAAATAATAGCCTCAACACGACCCATTTGTTTTTCATCAACTTTAGCATTTTCTAATCCTTTGATTTTACCTGCACCTGGTAGCATTTTAATGATGTCCTCAAGAGGACCCATTTTTTTCACTTGGTTCAGTTGCTCAATAAAATCATCAAATGTAAAGCTTTGCGTTCTAAATTTCTCTTCAAGCTCTTTTGCCTTTTCTTCATCGACATTTTCTTGGGCTTTTTCAATCAGTGACAACATGTCACCCATCCCAAGTATACGAGAAGCCATGCGTTCTGGATGGAAAGGTTCAAGCGCATCCATTTTTTCACCCATCCCGACAAATTTAATCGGTTTTTGAGCTACCGAACGGATGGATAATGCAGCTCCACCACGTGTGTCCCCATCCAGCTTAGTCAAGACTACACCAGTTATGCCAATGGCTTCATTGAAACTTTGTGCAACGTTTACAGCATCTTGACCCGTCATAGAGTCAACAACTAAGAACACTTCATCGGGTTCTTTTAATGCACGAATGTCTTTCAATTCTTGCATTAATACTTCGTCTATATGCAAACGGCCTGCGGTATCAATGATGATGACATCATTGTGGTCTTCTTTTGATTTCTCAAGTGCTTGACGCACAATCTCCACTGGTGAAACATCAGTCCCCATTGAAAAAACAGGAAGTGATAACTGCTTACCAATCGTTTGCAACTGTTGAACGGCAGCAGGACGATAAATATCCGCAGCCACTAATAGTGGATTGCGATTGTACTTTTTTCGTAAAAGGAGCGCAAGTTTACCTGTTGTGGTTGTTTTACCAGCACCTTGTAACCCTACCATCATAATAACTGTAGGTGGTTTTTGAGCAAATTTAATAGGACTTTGTTCGCCACCCATTAATTCAGTTAACTCATCTTTTACGATTTTGATTACTTGTTGGCCTGGTGTCAAACTCTTCATGACATCAACACCAATTGCACGCTCACTTACTTTTTTAACGAATTCTTTGACAACTTTTAAGTTAACGTCCGCTTCGATTAAAGCAAAACGAACTTCTCTCATCATTTCTTTTACGTCTGCTTCGGAAACTTTACCCTTACCTTTAATACGTTGGATGGTTCCTTGCAGCCGCTCGGCTAGTCCTTCAAATGCCATGCATGCCGCCTCCTAATCCGATTCTTTTAGCATTACAATCAAATCAAATGCTAGCTCTTTATTGACAGGTTCCGCCTCTATTAATTGTTGTAATTGTTCCATTACAACTTGGCGTTGCTGAAACTTTTCAAATAAGCGTAGTTTATCTTCATACTCTTCTAACATGGCTTCAGTACGACGAATATTGTCATAGACTGCTTGTCTAGAAATTTCATATTCGTGTGCTATTTCTCCAAGTGAGTGATCATCTAGATAATAGAGATGCATATAACTTCTTTGTTTGTCTGTCAGTAAAGACTGATAAAAATCATAAAGGAAGTTCATGCGTGTCGTTTTTTCAAGTAGCATCATGATCTCTCCCACCTACAGCTTTCTACTTGTATCATATCGAGCAATCCATGATGCGTCAAGTATTTTTACTTGTCTAGCTCAATTCATTCGCTTCTTCTTGTTCTAAACCTTCTGCAAACAATCCATATACATACTTCTCGGTATCGAAAGGTTGCAAATCATCCATTTTCTCACCTAAACCAACAAACTTCACCGGAATGTGTAATTTGTTACGAATTGCTAACACAATTCCACCTTTAGCCGTACCGTCGAGCTTAGTTAAGACAATGCCTGTGACGTTTGTCGCTTCTTTAAATGCTTGTGCTTGTATCAACGCATTTTGTCCTGTAGTAGCGTCTAATGCGAGCAACACTTCGTGTGGAGCACCTGGCACTTCACGTTCTATAACACGGTGAACTTTTTGCAATTCGTTCATTAGATTCACTTTATTTTGCAAGCGGCCTGCCGTATCACAAATCAATATATCGACTCCTCGGCTTTTTGCAGCACGAACCGCGTCATACATTACTGCCGCAGGATCTGAACCTTCATTTTGCTTGATCACGTCGACACCTACACGGTCTCCCCACACTTGCAATTGCTCAATCGCACCAGCGCGGAATGTATCACCAGCTGCTAACATTACTGTTTTCCCTTGTTCTTTTAAGCGATGTGCTAATTTCCCAATGGTCGTTGTTTTACCTACACCATTAACGCCTACAAACAATATAACCGTTAAACCAGTTTCTTGAATAAGAAGACCAATAAATTCGTCTTCTCCTGATTCATAAATCTCAACTAATTTCTCAGAAATAACGGATTGAATACCCGCTGTGTCTTTTATATTTTTACGTTGTACCTCAAAGCGCAATGCATCCATTAGGTCCATCACTGTTTCAACACCCACATCGGCTTGAAGCAATAAATCTTCTAACTCCTCAAAGAAATCTTCATCCACTTTGCGGTATTTAGCAACTAAATCATTCACTTTTGAAGTAAATTGACTGCGTGTTTTTGATAATCCATCTTTAAATTTTTCGGAAACAGAAACCGATTCACTTGTTCCTGTGATTTTTTCTTTCATTTTTTTAAAGAAACTCAAGCTCTTTCGCTCCCTTGTGCGACAAGTGTCGGTTTATCTTCTTGCATTTTCACGGATACTAATTTGGAAATCCCTGATTCTTGCATGGTTATACCATACAACACATCGGCACCTTCCATTGTTCCTTTACGATGGGTGATGACGATAAACTGCGTGTCATGGCTAAACTTTTTCAAGTATTGACTATAACGGACGACGTTTGACTCATCAAGTGCCGCTTCTACTTCGTCTAATATACAAAACGGTACTGGACGAATGTTCAAAATGGCAAATAATAAAGCAATCGCTGTCAACGCACGTTCTCCACCTGACAGTAAACTTAAGTTTTGTTGTTTCTTACCTGGCGGCTGTGCAAGGATTTCGATGCCAGTTTCAAGCATGTCCGATGGATCAGTCAATACTAGATCAGCTTGACCTCCACCGAATAACTCTCGGAATACACGACCAAATTGCGCACGAATCGCATGGAAAGTATCACTGAATCGCAAAGTCATTTCCTCATCCATTTCCTTGATAGCTTCATGCAATGTCTCTTTCGCATCCAATAAGTCTTGACGCTGTTCAGTTAAGAATGAATGACGTTCTGAAACGCGTTCAAATTCTTCAATTGAAGCTACATTAACAGGACCTAATTCTTCAATAGACTGTTTGAGTAATTTAACTTTTTTACGAGACCACTCTTCTTCAAATGTTTGCATATCCGGAATTTCTACTTCTTCAATCGTCACATGATAGTTTTCTTCTAGTTGCATATGAAGAGTAGATTGTTCCACATCAAAGCGGTTCATCTTCACTTCTGCAGCTCGAAGGGCATCCAATTGTTGCTTGTGTAAATGTTGATTTTTCTTCAATTGTAGCTCCACTTGTTGTAGGTGAATGTGGATTTGTGCGCGCTGCTCTTTGCTCTTTGCAATTAGCGTTACAAGAGATTTTTTCTTTTTCCTCCAGTCGTTCAAGTTCTGGTCAATTTCAACAGGTGTTGGACCCATTTGATTATCACCAGTTTCGTACCACTGCATTTCTTTTGTGGCATGATCAAGCTTGTTCGTCACTTTTTGAATGGTCTCTTGGATTTCTGCTACTGTCTGCTCTGCAGCTTTCAGTTGCTCTGTTAATACGGCCTGTCTTGAGCGAAGCTCTGCCATTTGTTCAGTTAATTGGTCTCGTTCACTTAAGTTTTTCGACTTAAGACTCGTTAGACGATTAATCGTATCATTTATTTTATTCAATTCTTCTTTTAATTCACAAAGTCGTTTGTGCGCAAGATTCTTTTTCTCTACTGCTTGTTCATGACGACTTGCCACGTCCATTGTTTCTGAATTAGAAATAACTGCGCGTTCTTTGAGACGTTTAAAAGCGGCTTCGAGTTCGCGCGAATTTGAACTAAGTTCTAATTCTTGCGCTCTACTTTCTTCCCCTTCAGCACGCATACTTTCAAGTATTTCAGCTTGTTTATCAATGGTTATTTTTAAAGTGGCAACTTGGTTTTCAGCTTTTTGAATGGTTTGGTCCATTCCAGTTAATTTAAGTGATAGTTCGTCTAATTCCGCTTTTCTAGAGAACACAGAAGTTTGCTGTTTTGTAAATCCACCAGTTAATGAACCACCTGCATTGATGATATCGCCATCTAATGTAACTACTCGGAAGCGGAATTGAAGTGACTTCGCAATTTGAGAAGCACCTTCTAAATCCTTTACCACAATAACATTTCCTAGTAAATTTTCTACTATGGTTGTTGAAGATTGGTCAAACGTTACTAGTTCATCTGCCGTTTGAATAAATGATGGATGGCTCGTAATGCTTCGCAAAGCTTCTGGCTGAATTTTTCTTGATTTCATCACGGTTTTAGGTAAGAAGGTGGCACGACCAGAGCGTTTTGTCTTTAAGAAGGCAATCGCTTTCCGAGCATCTTGATCTGTATCAGTGACTATGTGTTGCATCGCTCCACCAAGAGCCGTTTCAAGTGCTTTTGCATAAGCAGCTTTCACTTGAATGAGTTCAGCTACAGCTCCTGTAATGCCCGTAAGTTGGCCCTTTTCACGGGCAACTAATACTTCTTTTACACCTTGGAAGAAACCAGAGAAATCTGCTTCAAGCGCTTCCAGTGACTCTTTTCTTGCCTTTAATTGTTGTTGAAGTTGATAGGCTTGATACAACATCGACTGCTTAGATTCAAGTTCATCTTTTTCTTTCGTAAACGTTTGTTGAAGATCTTTATAATCGATCAACTTGTCATGTAAAGAACGACGAATTTGCGCTAGTTGTTGTTCAACTTGTTTTTGTTGTTTTTCAACTTTTGCTAAGTCAGATTTAATCAATTTATATTCGTTGGTCATTTTACCTTTAAATTCATCTTGTTGCAGAAGCTGTTGATCTAAATGTTTCAACTCGTTTTTAACCGTCGCTTCTTCATTCAACAATTCAATATACGTTGATTTATAATCTTCTATTTCTACTTCAATTTCAGCGCTCGTTTGTTTTAGTAAATGATCTAATTGTTTTACTTCATTTTGGACAGTTCGCAATTCAGCTTTACTTTTCGTCGTCGTTAATTGTCTTTGTTCCAACTGGCTGGTTAATTGAACTTTGTCTTCTTCAAGATCAACAATCGTTAATTTTAATTTATCAATTTGTTGATCCTTATTTTGACGTTTTTCAGCCATCAATTGCTTACGACCGTCCCAGCGTTCAAGTTCAGAACTTGCTTCAACTAAGGATTCTTGGGATTCATCAATTAAACAGTCCTGTTGTGCCAATTGACTTCGCACTGATTGCAATTCAAGTTCCATACTGCCAATGATATTTTCAAGTTCTTTTTCTTGTTGCTCGAAAATCTCCACTTCTTGCTTTACTTCAGATAAGCGGTTATTAACACGAGTCAAATCAAAAGCAATTAACTTGAGGTCCACGTCTTTTAGTTCTTCAGACATACTCAAATAATCGGTGGCAGCTGAAGCTTGCATGTGAAGCGGCTCCATTCGATCATCTAGCTCATGTAGTATATCCAATACGCGATGAAGATTGTCATCAGTTTCAAACAGTTTATTTTCGGCCTTCTTTTTACGTAATTTGTATTTAAGAACGCCAGCTGCCTCTTCAAAAATAGAACGTCGATCTTCTGGGCGACTATTTAAAATCTCATCTACTCGACCTTGCGAAATAATTGAAAAGGCTTCTTTACCTAACCCTGAATCCATAAATAAATCGGTAATATCTTTCAGTCTACAAGATTGTTTATTTAATAAATATTCGCTATCTCCTGAACGAAACACGCGTCTAGTGACACTTATTTCATTGTAATCTAATGGCAAGCGCTGATCAGAGTTGTCGAGTATAAGTGTGACTTCTGCAAAATTCAGCGGTTTTCTAGACTCACTACCCGCAAAAATCACATCTTCCATTTTGGCTCCACGAAGAGATTTCGCTGATTGTTCACCGAGAACCCATCGAATAGCATCCGTCACATTACTTTTCCCACTACCATTAGGACCAACAACTGCGGTTACTCCAGGTACAAAATCGATACCAACTCGATCCGCAAACGATTTAAATCCAATGACTTCAAGTCGTTTAAGGAACAAAATTAGCCCTCCTGTCTGCTTGTAGCATCTTCTTGTAAGTGAACAATCGCTACTTGTGCTGCTTGTTGTTCAGCTTCTTTTTTAGACTTGCCGTTTCCTATACCTAGTTCGTTGTTGCCTAATCGAACACTTGAAACAAATGTACGATTATGAGCTGGTCCTTTTTCTTCTACAATTTCATAGGTTAAGGAACCATTGTTCATTTGTTGAATCATCTCTTGCAATTGGCTCTTATAATCCATCACATGCGAAAAAGCACCGGTTTCGACTTTCGGAAAGACCACTTTCTCTAAAAACGTCACAACAGGTTGTAAGCCTTGATCTAAATAAAGGGCACCCACATAAGACTCAAAGACATCTGCAAGAAGTGCAGGTCGTTCTCGTCCTCCTGTAACTTCTTCTCCCTTACCTAAAAGTACATATTTACCAAAGTTCAATTCATTCGCAAATACAACGAGTGACGGTTCACATACAATCGCTGCACGTAATTTTGTCAACTCACCTTCACTCATGGCAGTAAACTTTTGAAATAAATATTGAGAGACAGACAGTTCAAGAACCGCGTCACCTAAAAATTCAAGTCGCTCATTGTCCGTGTAAAATTTCCGTCGATGCTCATTCACATAAGATGAATGCGTAAAAGATTGGTACAGAAGTTCTGGATTTAGAAATTGAACTCCTAATTCTTGCTGTAATATTGCAAATGATTGCTTAACTGTTTCGGAAAAAGTTCCGTTCTTTTGAGGCGTCCCTCTACGTTTACCCGTCATTATGTAATCTGCCTTCCTTTAATTGCTACGGTCTATTTTACTCGTTTATGTTCCTTTGTGCAAAAAGAAATAGAGACGCAGAAGACCATTCATGATGAATGGCTACCACGTCTCGCAATGGAATAATTGCTTATCCTTGTTTGCTTTCAATAAAAGTTACTGCACTTCCTACTGTACTGATTTGCTCAGCATCTTCATCAGAAATCTCCATATCGAACTCATCTTCTAATTCCATAACAAGTTCAACTACATCTAAAGAATCAGCACCTAAATCATCACGGAAAGAAGCTTCCAATTTTACTTCGCTCTCGTCAACACCTAAACGATCTACGATTACTTTTGTTACGCGCTCTATTACAGTTGCCACTAAAGTCACCTCCCCTCAATGAGTATACAAAAAATCAAGCCTACTTGATAGGGGCAATTACATGACCATGCCACCATTTACATGAAGTGTTTGACCCGTAATATAGTTTGAATCTTCAGAAGCTAAAAATACAACCGCTTTTGCAACATCTTCAGGGCTACCAAGTTTCGCTAAAGGAATTTGCGTTAGCATTTGGTTTTTCACTTCTTCTGAAAGTTCATCTGTCATATCAGTCGTAATAAACCCTGGTGCAATTGCATTGACATTAATGTTACGACTAGCTAATTCTTTAGCTGTTGTCTTCGTCAAGCCAATAACACCGGCTTTTGCTGCTACATAGTTTGCTTGACCAGCATTTCCAGATACTCCTACGACAGAAGAAATATTAATGATTCGTCCAGCACGTTGTTTCATCATTTGGCGTGACACTGCTTTTGTACATAAGAACACGCCTTTTAAATTCGTGTTGATAACATCGTCCCACTCGTTTTCTTTCATTCTCATCAATAAGTTATCACGTGTGATACCTGCGTTATTGACAAGAATATCAATACTACCATAACGGTTCATCGTTTCAGAAATCATAGCTGAAACACTTTCTGCATCACTAACACTTGCTTGGATGGCAAAAGCTTCGCCACCGTTCGCCGTAATTTCATTTACAACTTCTTCTGCTTTGGCCTGGCTACCGCTATAATTCACAGCAATACGTGCGCCTTCTTTTGCTAAATACTTGGCAATTTCAGCTCCAATGCCGCGAGAAGCCCCTGTTACGATTGCCGTTTTTCCGTTCAATTTCCCCATTACGCCCACTCCTTCGATGCTTCAATCACTTGTTCGATTGACTCTAAATCATAAGCAGCATAAATACCTGCAGAACGATCTATTTTTTTTACTAATCCACTCAAAACTTTACCTGGCCCACATTCGATAAATGTGTTGACACCTAAGTCCATCAATGCGCGAATCGATTCTTCGAAACGTACCGGAGAATATAATTGTTGCACTAGCAATTCTTTCATTTCGTCTGCTGTAGTTACAGGACTTGCTGTAACGTTTGAAATAACAGGCACATCTGTATTATGCATCTCCAGTTGATCTAAAGCGTGTTTCAACTTCGATGCAGCTGGACGCATTAGCTCCGAATGGAAAGGGCCACTTACCACAAGAGGTATCGCACGTTTAGCACCCGCTTCTTTAGCTTGCACAGAAGCTTTCTCTACACCTTGTTTGGTTCCAGAAATAACAATTTGTCCTGGGCAATTCAAGTTTGCTAATTGAACCACATCGCCTTGTGAAGTTACAAGATCCGTCACTACTTTTAAAGCATCTGACTCCATACCTAAGATCGCGGCCATAGCACCTTCGCCAGCCGGTACAGCATCGTTCATGTACAAACCTCGCTCATGGACAATCTTAATGCCATCTTCAAAGGACATGACACCTGAAGCTACAAGCGCTGAATATTCTCCCAAACTATGACCAATTGTATAGTCAGGTTTTAAACCGGCTGCTTGAAGAAGTTCAGATACCATTGTACTTGTAGTCAACAGTGCAGGTTGGGCATTGTATGTATAGGTTAATTCTTCTACAGGTCCTTGTAACATGAGTTTAGATAAGGGGAAACCCAACTGATTATCCGCTTTATCATAAAACTCTTTGTTTCCTTCATTCGCGTGAACTAGTTCACTTCCCATTCCAACAGCTTGAGAGCCTTGTCCCGGAAATATAAATGCAATCTTGGTCATTGTGTGTTGCCTCCTGCTATTGTTGAGTGGATCGTTCCGCATACGTCAAATTCAACCATTGTACGGGCTTGGCGGATGGCGTTCATTACTGCAGTGGCATTTGAAGAACCATGCGCTTTTATAACTGGGGCTTTTAATCCAAACAATGCAGCTCCACCATACTCGGTATAATCCATTTTCTTTTTGAGACCACGTAAATCATCTTTTACCAGATACGCAGAAATTTTCGACTTCGTAGAAGCGCCATACACTTCTTTTAACATGCTAAAGAAGCTAGCTGCGGTTCCTTCGATTGTTTTTAATACCATATTGCCTGTAAAACCGTCTGTTACAACGACATCTGCTGCACCTAAAAGCAAATCACGAGATTCTACATTACCTACAAAGTTAATTGGGGCTTGTTTTAACTGAGTAAAAGCTAATTTAGTCAGTTCATTGCCTTTCGTTTCTTCTGTTCCAATGTTAAGTAATCCAACACGAGGTGATTCGATTCCACGTACTTTTGCTGCATAGATACTTCCCATAATTCCGAACTGCACCAAATGTTCTGGTTTCGCATCTGAATTAGCACCTAAATCCAACATCACAAAACCTTGTCCATCCACCGTCGGCAAAGTTGGGGCTAGAGCAGGTCGATCAATTCCTTCAATCCGTCCTACAATGAAAAGTCCCGCCGCCATAAGCGCTCCTGTATTACCGGCAGATACACACGCTTGTGCTTCGCCATTTTTCACAGCTTCAGCCATGCGTACCATTGACGCATCTTTTTTTCGACGAATAGCTCTAACTGGTTCATCGTCCGATTCTATTTTTTCTTCTGTATGAATCACTGTTAATCGAGCATGTGGTTTTACAAAAGGTTTCACTTTTTCCTCATGGCCAAATAATAGAATATGAATATCTTCGAATTGTTCCAGTGCCAAATAGACACCTTCCACGATTTCTTTTGGTGCGTGGTCTCCACCCATTGCGTCTACTGCGATTTTCATTTTAAATCACCTTTACTTGCATCATTCGCTCGAAACATTTCAAATTGTCCTTCAAAAACAATTTCGTTTTCTACAGTTGAAGTGACTTCGACAAATGTGCGGTTTTTTTCTTGATCTTTTCGAGTTACAAATGCTTTCGCTATAACACGATCTCCTAATTTAACCGGTTTGACAAAAGATAAAATAGATTTTACTGTTAAGGCCAATTCATCATTGATGACTGCAACTGCCAAGGAGTTCGCCTGTGCAAATAAATGGTGTCCTCGTGCAATTTGATTTCTCTTAAATATATGTTCTGATTTTACGTCAAATATTGAAATTGCTCTTTGGTCCAGTTCAATGTCAACCATCTCCCCTATTACATCACTTAAAGGCAGAGATCGGACCTCATCCTCAAATGATTTCGAGGCAACATGTTTAATACGTTCACGTAACTCAGGTATCGACAACTCTAAACGGTCTAAACGAATCGTTTGAACACTGACTGTAAACTGATTAGCTAAGGCATCGTCAGTGATAAACGGATTATGTTTAATAGTCTCGATTAATTGTTGTTGGCGTTCTTTTTTTGAGCGTTTCATAGGTTCACCATCCGATATTAGCACTTGGTACTATTATCAGTATATAAATACAAGAAAAAGAATGCAAGGATTGTCTAAAAGTATGACCTTTTTACACAGTCCGAGCATTCTTATTAATCTATTCTATCCCCATCTAAGGCACCCGAGTCTTGTAAGTAAGTACGCAAACACTTCGTCTCTTCACTTGTCCAAAACTCATCTGAAGCAAGGTATTTCTCAGCATCTTGTCTAGCAGTCTCTAACGCTCGATAATCATGAACCAAATCAGCCATTTTAAATTCTGGCAAGCCACTTTGTTTACGACCAAAAAAGTCACCAGGACCCCGAAGCTGTAAATCTTTTTCAGCCAATTTAAAACCATCATTCGTTTCAGTCATTGACATCATACGTTCTTTGCCTTCTTCTGATTTAGGATCTGCAAGCAATATACAGTACGATTGCGCTGAACCACGACCAACACGTCCCCGAAGTTGATGAAGTTGAGCCAGTCCAAAGCGTTCTGCATCATAAATAACCATAAACGTTGCATTGGGTACATTCACCCCGACTTCTACAACTGTTGTGGAAACAAGTACTTGAATTTGGCCTTCACTAAAAGCTCTCATCACTTCATCTTTTTCAGTCGAATGCAAACGGCCGTGCATAAGACCTACTTTAAATTTATTGTGAAAGATAGAGGATAATTGCTCATACACGTCCACCGTATTTTGGACATCAAGCTTATCAGACTCTTCGATAAGTGGACATATGACATATGCTTGTTTACCCTCTTGCAGCTCTTTTTCCATTCGTTTAATGGTTTCATCAAAGAGTTCCTTTTTAACCCAATGCGTCTCGATTTCTTTTCGTCCAGCAGGCATTTCATCGATGGTTGAAACATCCATTTCTCCAAATGCAGTAATGGCCAATGTTCGAGGAATCGGTGTCGCGGTCATAAACAACACATCAGGACTCATGCCTTTATCTCTTAAGACGCGTCGTTGTTCAACACCAAATCGATGTTGCTCATCTGTAATAACGAGACCAAGTCGACGAAATTCCACATCTGGTTGAATTAAGGCATGTGTGCCAATAAGTAAATCTATCTCACCATTTTGGAGTTGCTCATGCAGGGTTCGACGAGCCTTTGTTTTGGTTGAACCAGTTAATAAAGCGATTCGAATGCCCATTGGCGCCAACCATTCATGCAAGGAAGCAGCATGTTGCTCAGCTAAAATTTCTGTTGGTGCCATTAGAGCACCTTGGAAACCAGCAGTAATTACAGCGTACAATGCAATTGCAGCTACCACCGTTTTGCCAGAACCTACATCCCCTTGAAGTAACCGATTCATGCGATGAGGATCTTTTAAATCTTTACATATTTCATTTACCACTCGCTTCTGAGCAGCTGTTAACTCATAAGGTAAAGTCCCTATCAAGTCTTTTAATTTTTGAATATCATAAGCAATCGCAATGCCTTTATTTTGTTCTTTTCGCACTTTTTTTATCGCTTGCATTTTCAACTGAAACATCAGTAACTCTTCGTAAACGAATCGTCTTCTAGCTTGTTTCACTTGTTCCGCATCTTTTGGAAAATGAACGCCTTCAAGCGCTTCGAACACCGGTAATAGTTTATACGATTCTCTAATGTCTTGAGGAAGGCATTCCTGTAAATCTGTACCCACTTCTTGCAAAGCTTGGTGCATAAATTTCCGGAATGTTTTTTGATGAAGAGAACCTTTTAAACTATACATAGGTTCAAAATCGATTTGATCTGTTTTTGGACCTGAGGAGAAATGTGTTGCACTAATCGCTTGACGCCCACGATCCCACTTCCCTGTTACAGTGACGATTTGTCCGCTCGTGATCTTATTTTTCAAGTAGGCCTGATTAAAGAACACCACTTTAATTAAATGAGGACCAACGAGTAGACGAATTTGTAAGCGTGATTTGTTTCTCCCTAAAAAAAGAATAGAAGGCTCGCTTTCGACCCTTCCTTCTACTGTTACTCGTTCGTTATGTGGTGTTTCTGCAATATTTTTTAAACGAAAATCTTCATGACGATATGGAAATGTCATGACTAAATCTTGCAAAGTAAGGATTCCCATATCGGCTAAGGTTTTTTCCGTTTCTCCACCAACGCCTTTTATGCTGTTTACGGATTGAAGCTTTTTACTACACACCTTTTACAAAATCAGCACCAAAAATTCTTTCAGCTAGTGCTCTCCCAGTTGGAGTTGCTGCTAAACCGCCTTGCGCTGTTTCTTTTAATGCACTCGGCATAGATTGTCCAATCTTGTACATGGCATCAATTACTTCGTCACAAGGAATACGACTAGTTACACCCGCCAGTGCCATATCAGCAGAAACCAATGCATTTGCTGCACCCATAGCATTTCGCTTCACACACGGTACCTCAACTAGACCTGCAACTGGGTCACAAACTAATCCCAACATGTTTTTCATTGAAATGGCAAAGGCCTCTGAACATTGTTGTGGAGTCCCACCAGACATTTCAACGATGGCAGCAGCAGCCATAGCAGCAGCTGAACCAACTTCAGCTTGGCAACCGCCTGCAGCACCCGAAATTGAAGCATTGTTTGCTACAACGAAACCGAATGCACCTGAAGTAAATAAATAACGAATCATTTCTTCACGTGTTGGATTTAATTGATTTTGAACAGCAAATAAAGTACCAGGTACCACTCCTGCAGAACCTGCAGTTGGTGTTGCACAAATCGTTCCCATTGCTGCGTTCACTTCATTAGTCGCCACAGCTTTACTTACTGCGTCGATTAATAATGCACCTGAAAGTGTGTTGCCTTTTTTCATATAATTGTGAAGTAATACGGCATCTCCACCAGTTAAGCCTGATGTGGAGTGAACACCCTTCAATCCCTTTTCTACAGCTTGTTCCATGACTGTAAGGTTAGTATCCATTTGCTTCATAATATCTTCACGACTTCTTCTCGTAACTAGCATTTCTTGTTCTATCATTAATTCAGAGATTAACTTATTTTCACTTGTCGCTAATTCGACTAATTCTTTTACATTACGGAATAAGAATTTCATATAAAAACCCTCCTCAATCTGAGATTTTTGTTACTTGAGTAATATGTGGCAATAGCGCAATTTGTTGAAGCACATGTTCTTCAATATGCTCATCGACTTCAATTACCATCAACGCCATTTGCCCTTGTTCCTTACGAGAAACTTCCATATGACCAATGTTAATATTTTGTTCTGCTAAACAACTTGCCACTTTTGCGATACTACCAGGTTTATCATCATGAACGACTAAAATAGCAGAATGATTCCCGGATAAGCGAAGAGGGAATCCATTTAATTCACTAATTTCAATTTTACCCCCACCAATTGATACACCAATCAGTTCCATTTCAGCTGACTCATCACCAATTACAAGACGAGCAGTATTCGGATGCTCAGTATGACCAGTTTCCGGAATAAATTCAAACGTCAAGCCTGCTTCTTTTGCAAGATCAAACGATGTTTTAATGCGTTCATCAAATGTATCAAAACCTAGTAAACCACCAATTATAGCAATATCTGTTCCGTGACCTTTATAAGTCTCTGCAAATGAACCGTATAAATAGACTTTTGCCCATTTTGGTTGTCTACCGAATAACTCACGTGTTACCAGACCAATTCTCGCTGCTCCGGCAGTATGTGAGGATGATGGTCCAATCATTACCGGACCAATGATATCAAATACTGATTTAAACTTCATTTTAAGACCCCTTTGTTTCGAATTTCTCCCTACATTTTACATCACAATAACATTTTAAACAAAGCAATGTTAAATACGGCTGTTGATATTCCACAAAATAGCTACGCTTTCCTAGTGTGAGTTCCAAGACTCCTCGTTTTCTATGGGAATCTTGACTTTTCCTCTATCCCTCAGGAAAGACATTGGATGAACTGTATTCAATCAACGTCCTTGCGACGAGTAAGCGCAGGAACATATAGGTTTCTTCGCTGTTTTGCTCCAATTTACTTTATAGCAACCATGTTATCTATTACTGTTCAATTTAGTGATTGTAGTGAAAGGCGGCGACTCCAGCGGGAAGAGCGTGTCCAGGTGAGACCCCGCAGGCGCTTGCGACGAGGAGGCTTACGGACCGCCCGCGGAAAGCGTCCGCCTGTTTCTGTTTCTGCATCGCTTCGCTAGCTTCGAAACATGAAAGTGCTTTGTAACGGAAATCAACAGTGTATTTTAACAGATTCTTATACAAAAGTATCCGCTTACATAGTTTAAATAAAAAGCAGTGAACCGAAGTGATTCACTGCTGTTGTTTTTTATTCGACTGAGATGATGTAAGGATACAATGGTTGTTTTCCGTTGTATACTTCTACATCTGCATGGGAGAAGTTTTCTTCTACAAATGCAGCCAATTTATTAGCATCCGCTTCTGTCACATCTTCACCATAAATAATCGTAATTATTTCTGCATCTTCATCCACTAAGTCATGGATCAATGATTTTGACACTTCTTCTAGTGAAGATGTTGACAAAATGATCTTCCCTTCAGAAATAGCCATGAAATCATCTTTTTGAATTTCGACACCATCAATAGAAGTATCACGGACAGCAAAAGTTACTTGACCCGTTTTAACGTGAGCGTAAGCTTCAGTCATTTTTGTTTTATTGTCTTCTACAGAAGCTTCAGGATTGAATGCTAATATCGCAGCCATTCCCTGTGGTACGGATCGTGTCGGTACTACTGCCGCTTCGATTCCGATTACTTCAGCAGCTTGTTCGGCAGCCATAATAATATTTTTATTGTTTGGTAAAATGAGTACTTTTTCAGCGCCAACAGATTGTATCGCTTTCACAATATCTTCTGTAGATGGGTTCATCGTTTGGCCACCTTCTATGACTGCACTTGCCCCTACACTTTTAAGAAGTTCTGAAATTCCTTCACCCATTGCAACGGTTACGACTGCGTATGGATGTTTCTTCACAGGTACAGAAGTAGGAATCGATTTCTTATGATCGTCTCCAACAATTTCAGCATGTTGTTGACGCATATTTTCAATTTTGATTTTAATAAGGTCACCAAATTTTTGTCCGTAATCCAAACAATTACCTGGCTGTTCAGAGTGAATATGTACTTTTGCGATTTCTTCATCAGAAATAACAAGTAAAGAATCTCCAAACTGACTTAATCCTTCGCGGAAAGCAAGTTCATTAAACGGGTTTTGCGCTACTTTTTCTGGCATGAATTTCACCATAAACTCTGTGCAATAACCGAATTCAATATCTGCTGTATTCATAAAACCTTGAACTTTTTTATGATGTTCCGCACTTACTAGATCATCCATCGAATGTGAAGACGTTTTTTCAGGCAATTTCTCACCCTTCATAGCAGCAATAAATCCTTCATAAACGTATACCAGACCTTGTCCACCTGAGTCGACTACCCCAACTTCTTTTAAGACAGGTAGTAAATCTGGAGTTCGCTCAAGTGATGCTTGTGCTTCTTTCAGTAATTCTTCCATTACTACAATAATATTATCTTCATGTTCAGCTACTTCTACTGCTTTTTTAGCTGAATCTTTTGCTACTGTTAAAATAGTACCTTCAACTGGTTTCATGACCGCTTTATAAGCCATGTCTACACCGTGTTGGAAAGCATGAGCAAAGTCTTTTGCAGATAACGTCGATTTCGTTTCAACATCTTTTCCGAATCCACGGAAAAGTTGAGACAAAATAACGCCTGAGTTCCCACGAGCTCCCATTAATAATCCTTTTGAAAGTGCTTGAGCTGTTTTTCCAATATGAGCAACTGCGTGTGCTTCTGTTTCTTTTGATCCAGAAGACATCGATAAGTTCATGTTCGTTCCCGTGTCACCATCGGGAACAGGAAAGACATTTAGCGCATCAACATAATCTGCATTTTGGAATAAGTGATGGGCACCCATTTTCACCATTTCTGCAAATTGAATTCCGTCTAAAGACTTCATATCCTACTTCCTCCTCTTATGGGTTCGTAACACGAACTCCTTGAACATAAATATTTACTGATTTCACAGCAAGTCCTAATGTTTTATTTATTGTGTATTTTACTTTCGATTGAACTTGGTAAGCTACTTCTGAAACTTTTGTGCCATAGCTGATAACAATATACATATCAATGTGAAGATCCTCGCCATGTTGTCGTACAAGTACACCTTTTGCAAAATTTTCTTTACGTAGAATATCCGTTAAACCATCTCGAATTTGGTGTTTAGACGCCATGCCAACAATTCCATAACATTCAATCGCTGCTCCACCTGCAATTTGGGCTACGACATCGTTTGAAATATCAATCTGTCCGAATTCATTTTTCAATTCAATTGACATATAGAATGCCTCCTTATAAGTCCTTTTTGACTACCCTTAATTGTACTACAAAATGTCTTGCAATAAAAGAAAACGTTAACAATGACCTGTATTCGTCTGTAAAGGCTTTTTTCTTGAAAGGCAAAGGAAAAGTGGTTGCAAAGAAAAACACTATGTGGTAAATTATTAAAGTATGTGAAATAACGAACTGAAAAAAATCTTTCAGCTTCTTTTTTGAGGAGGAAATATAATGCCAAAAGTATGTGTAATCACAGGGCGTAAGTCTCGTGCTGGTAATGCGCGTTCTCACGCTATGAATAAAACAAAACGTACTTGGGGAGCTAACCTACAAAAAATTCGTATTCTTGTAGACGGTAAACCAAAACGTGTTTGGGTTTCTGCGCGAGCAATGAAATCTGGAAAAATCGAGCGCGTTTAGTATTCGCTCAAAAAAAAATGCTTGACTGACAATTGTCAGTCGAGCATTTTTTCATTCTTTTTCTTTTTTGGTTTATCTTCGCTATTCATCCAACCTAAACACATTCTAGCAAAACCACTCACAAATTTCGGTAATCTAAACGTATAAACACGCATGTTTTCACTCCTTCTTATCAATCTGAGCTACGTATTAATAAACATATGCCAGATGCAAAGGAGATAGACCCTTGTTCGTCCAATAGTTGATTACTTGTAAATCGTGAACTCCCTATTTTTATGGTTTCATTGTCCACATTATATTTCATACCAGTTAATGTTATTTCTTCGACATCTCCATGAAAAGCAAAAAAAGACACAAATGGTAATTGGGGATTTGTAGTTAATTGTGTGATGCCAGGTGTTAACAAACGCATTTCATTCCATTTGTTGCGTATGATAAATTGAATTCCAGGATTGTCCGTCTGAAATCGATAGACGCTGTTGAGTACCGAAATAAAATGGTCCAAACGCCCTCCTGTTACACCCACTAGGACGATTTGTTGTGGATCAAAATCAAGTGAGTGTATGAGTGCTAAATCTGTATCCGTTTCATTCTTATCCACAGATGCTACTTTTACTGAAGCAACTCGGTTTGTTACATCTAAAAATTCTTCTGTGGATAGCGAATCAAAATCACCAACAGCTACATTTGGAATGATGCCTTCATTAAGTAAATATACTGCACCCTTGTCCGCTCCAATAAAAACAACATGATCAGATGATTTGTACGGTTCAAGGTTGGCCAATTCTTCAATAGGACCTCCAGCGCAAATCACAACCGTTTTCATGTAAGGATTGCTCGTTCGCCTGCTTGTTGAATGTCTTGAAGAGCTTTTGAACGGTCTTCTTTACTATAAATAGCTGAACCAGCAACAAAGATTGTTGCACCTGCTTGCGCGCAAGGAATAATCGTCTCAGCATTAATGCCACCATCAATTTCAATCTCGATAGCTAAATCTTTTTCTTTAATCATGTCAGCAAGTTGTTTTATTTTCGGTACGACGGAGTGAATAAATTTTTGGCCGCCAAATCCAGGGTTTACTGTCATAAACAGCACCAAATCGATGTCTTCTAAAACATGTTGAATAGATTCAACAGGTGTATGCGGGTTTAAGACAACACCAGGTTTTACACCGAATGAGCGAATCAATTGAATCGTTCTATGCAAGTGAGGACACGCTTCTACATGAACCGTAATATAGTCAGCACCGGCTTTTGCAAATGATTCAATAAAATTGTCTGGGTTGTTGATCATTAAATGAACATCTAAAGGCAATTTCGTCACCGGTCTTAATGCTTCAACAACAATTGGTCCCATTGTAATATTTGGCACAAAATGACCGTCCATTACGTCAATGTGAATAAGTTTCGCACCAGCTTGTTCGACTTCTTTTACTTCTTCGGCCAATTTCGAGAAATCGGCAGCAAGAATTGATGGTGCTATTTTAATCATATTAATACCTCGGCTTTCGTTCATTTATTTCCTCTAAAAACTTAACATAATGTTTGTATCTGTAAGCTTTAATTTCACCAGATTGAACCCCCGCAAGAACTGCGCATTTCGGTTCACTGATGTGTAAACACTCTCTAAATTTACAACTATCAGACACTGCTCGGAATTCAGGAAAACAATAAGATAATTGTTCTTTATCTATTTCATCAAAATCAAATGAACTGAACCCTGGAGTATCAGCTAACAGCCCTTCACAAACCTCAACGAGTTCAACATGACGAGTTGTATGTTTCCCACGTCCGAGTGCTTGTGAAATGATCCCAGTCTTCAAATTTAACGATGGTAACACTGTATTTAGTAATGTGGATTTCCCCACACCTGACTGCCCGGCTAAAACGCTGATTTTACCTTTTAAGATTGGTGCGATGTTGGCAACTAAATCTTCGTCATCTTTGAATGTTTCAATTATTCGATAACCAATTGCTCGGTAATCATTAATAAACGGTCGGATTTTTGCCATTTCAGATTCACTAATTAAATCCGTTTTGGTTAAACAAATAATCGGCTCCACATTAAATGATTCTACTACGACAAGAAAGCGATCTAATAATAAAGGATTAAAATCTGGTTCAGTTAATGAAAATACAAGTAATGCTTGGTCAATGTTAGAGATGGGTGGACGAACTAATGCATTTTTACGCTCATGTACAACAGTAATCGTTCCGTCAGAACCTGCTTCCACTTCATAATCGACAAAGTCGCCTACCAATGGGCTAACCCCCCGGTTTCTAAAAACACCGCGTGCTCTACATTGAATAAATTTTTGCCCATCTTGAACATAATAAAACCCGCTAAGCGCTTTACGAATTTGTCCTTTCGCCATCGAATTCCTCCCTAATCGAAACTGCCATACTCAATAATCTCATCTGCGATGACCTTTGAGTCGACCATGATTCGATATGCTCCTTTTTGACCTTCTTCAATTTCTAGTTGAATTTGTTGTAACTTTGTTTCAGTCAATACGAACTCCTGAACTGGCTCTGCAAGTGAATGCGTCTGATCCTGTAAATAAATACGAACAATTTGTTCAGCACCTTCTATTTCAGGTTCATAAGGAATTTCTACCGATTTAACAAAGGTTTTAATTTTTTTGGCCACCGGTCCTTTTGACAGCACAATCTCGATTGAGCTTCCCGGTGCTAGCTGTGTTCCGGCACTAGGCTTTTGTGAAATAACGAATCCTTCAGAAACTTCTGAAGAGAACTCTTCTTCCACTATTTCAATATTAAAGCCTGATGATCTTGCATAATCGTTTAACGTTTTTTCATTGTATTGCTCAGTTAAATCAATGACACTTATTAATTCTTGCCCTTTACTTACCGTAAACACAAGATCAGTCTCATCTGGGATAACCTCAGAATCACCAGATGGTTTTTGTGAAATAATTCGACCAACAGGTTCTTCTGAAAATTCTTCAACAGTTTCGATTGGTTTAAAATTTTGTTCGGCTAATAACTCTCTTACTTCGTTGATGTCACGCCCAACATAATCAACAAGAGTGACTGATTCTTTTCCACTCGAAACAATGAATTCGATTTCAGTTCCTTCATCTCTTATTTTACCGTCTTGTGGAATCGTACGAATAACTTGACCTTCTTCAATTTCTTGTGAAGACTCTTCTGTTTCATCTCCTGCAACAAATCCAACTTCTTCTACCTTATCAATTGCATCATTTAGAGACAAATTCACCACGTCGGGTACTTCAACTTTTTTGGGTCCAAAAATTCCTGGAAATGCAATAATCACAATTAAACTGATCAACAGTAACAAAGAAATAATTCCCACAATCCATGGCCATTTTTTCTTTTTCTTTTTTTCTTCTACCATTTGTTGTGAGGAAACTTGCCCCTTATTGTGTTGCTTCGTTTCATTCAATTGATCATAGCTTATCCCCTCTTTTATGACAGGCATTGCTTTAGTCGCATCATCATCATAAGGAATAGCAAATGCTGCTTCGTTTGCACGATCAACAGATAATACGTTATTTAAGTCATGTTCCATTTCTTCTACAGTTTGGTAGCGATTTCTAGGATCTTTTGCAGTTGCTTTCATGACCACATTTTCTAAACTTTGTGGAATACTCGGCACAACAGCTCGCACTGAAGGTGTTTCCGTTTGTAAGTGTTTTAAGGCAATCGACACTGCAGATTCTCCTGAAAACGGTAGTTTCCCTGTAAGAAGCTCGTATAATACGATGCCGAGTGCATAAATATCAGATTGCTTTGTTGCAGTACCCCCACGTGCTTGTTCAGGAGATAAATAATGGACAGTTCCTAATACTGAATTTGTTTGTGTAAAGGATGTTGCACTCAAGGCCATCGCAATCCCAAAATCAGTGATTTTGACGTGGTGTATTCCATCCATCAAAATATTTTGCGGTTTAATATCTCGGTGAATAATTTGATTTTGATGAGCGTGCGCAATTGCCGATGTTAATTGTTTCATGATGTTCACTGTTTCAAGTGGCGGTAACGGCGAATGATCTACAATATAGTGCTTTAACGTTTTTCCTTCAATAAACTCCATAACCAAATAATGTATATCTCGATCTTCACCCACATCGAAAATATTGACAATGTTTGGGTGAGTTAAACTCGTTGCTGAAAGAGCTTCGCGTTGAAATCTGCGATGTAAATCGTCTTCATTCGAAAAATCGTATCGCAAAACTTTTATTGCTACATCTCTATCTAAAATCATATCGTGAGCAAGGTAGACATTTGACATGCCCCCGCCACCAATCATTTCGAGCACTTTGTAGCGTCCACTGATTCTTTTGCCTAAGAGCATGCCTACACCTCCTCTTTTGTATTGTTAATTAGAACAAGAGAGATGTTGTCTTCTCCACCTTTTTCATTTGCCAGGTCTACTAGGTGCTGACCTTTTTCATGAATAGAAGTATTGGTCGAAAGAATAGTTGTCATGTCAGCAATTGATAATTTATTACTTAATCCATCGGAACATAATAGTAAATATGAATATGTAGGAATTATTAAAGAGAAAAAGTCCGGGTCAATCGTTTTTTCAGTTCCTAATGATTTCGTAATTAAATTTTTCTTCGGATGACGTTGTGCTTCTTCTTCACTGATTTCACCATTCTCAACTAACACATTTACATATGAATGATCCTTCGTCAATTGCTTTAATAAGCCTGAGTCTAGTACATAGGCACGACTATCCCCTATATGGCAAAGAACTTTTTGATTATCAGTGATTACGGCAGCTAAAAAAGTGGTGCCCATTCCTTGGCAATCTTCATGTGTTAACGAATAATCAAAGATTAAACGATTAATTTTTTCAACTGCGTTCAAAAACCACAATTTAATGGAGTCTTCTGAATAAAAATGTTGTGGGGTAGCGCTTTCAAAAAATTTACCGATTTTAGAAATGGCCATGTCACTCGCAATATCTCCTGCATTGTGTCCACCCATGCCATCTGCAATAACACCTAATCGGACAAAATCAGATCGCACGAACATTGCCGCACGATCCTCATTCACCGATCGTTTTTGACCAATATCACTTAATACAGTGTACTTCATCAATAGTCACTCCGTTTCTTGTTGACGCTTCATACTATGAATCCTTCTGGATGCAGCGCCAATATCAGAGCCGTGTTTCGACGGTTTGTTGTTGTAATCAATTCATAACCTTGTTCGTTATTGCTGATTTTTAATTTGAAACAGATTCTTTTTTACGGAATGCTGCGACAAAGAAACCATCGCTATTAAAATCCTGTGGAAAAATGTGAATCATGCCGTTTTGTGTTAGGTGATGATAAGCCTCAGGAAGAATATCTAATTTATCTAACATCATGTCTGAATGGTTCGCAAGAAAAGCTTGGACCGTGTCGTTATTTTCGACTTCATCAATCGTACATGTACTGTATACGATGACACCATTTGGCTTGATTAATTTATAAGCTTCATCGAGGAGTTTCGTTTGAACTTTATGCAATGACGCAAAATCTTCTTCTTTTTTTGTATATTTAATATCAGGTTTTCGACGAATAACACCTAACCCACTACACGGTGCATCTACCAGAATACGGTCAAACGATTGCTCTTCATACTCGTTCGTTAATTCTCGGCTATCCCAAGTACGGGTTTCAATATTTTCAAACCCTAATCGACTTGCTTGATCCGCAATAAGTTTCACTTTATGTGGATGCAAATCAACTGCAACAAGGAATCCTTCGCCGTTTAGTTTTTCCGCGATATGCATGGATTTCCCACCAGGGGCTGCACACATATCCAACACTCTATTACCTGGTTCAACTTGTAATGCGTAAGTAGGAATCATGGAACTTTCATCTTGAATTGAAACTGCTCCGTATTGATAAGCCTGCGTTTTAGCAACTTGACCCTTTTCAATGTGAAGGCACTCAGGAATTACTTCGCTCTGATACGCCACAATTCCTTCATCTAATAACATATCGATTGCTTCTTGCACGGTTGTTCTGGTTGTATTCACTCGCACAGTATGTGCAGGTGGAATATTATTTTCAAAAGCCATCGTTTCAGTTTTTTCAAAACCAAATTGTTTAACCCAGCGTTGAATTAACCATAATGGATGACTTGCTGCAATTGATAATCGTTCAATCGGATCAACTATTTCATCAGTTGAGCGAACTCCCTGTCGCAAAATACCTCTTAATATACCGTTAACTAAGCCAGCTGTTCCTTTATGGCTTCGCTTCTTAGCAATCTCTACTGCTTCATTTACAGCTGCATGGTTTGGAATTCGATCTAAATAATGAATTTGGTAAAGGGAAAGGCGCAATAACTGACGAACCCAATCATCCAGTTTCCCTTTAATAAACGGTTGCAAGTAATAATCGAGAGTCATTTTGTGTTGCAGTGTCCCATATGTGATTTCTGTTAAAAGTGCGCGGTCTTTGATTTCGATATCATATTTTTCAATTGTTTGATGCAGTAATAAGTTGCTATATGCTTGATTTTTTTCAATTGCCATTAGTATTGATAACGCGGCATCACGGACATTTCCGTTCCACATTCGATATGATTTATTATTCATTGAAACTGATCCCCAATCTGTAATTTAGAACCAGTGCCTCGTAAAAACTCCTCGGCAGACATTTTTTTCTTCCCAGCTGGTTGTAATTCAGTAATTTCAAAGGCTTGTTCAAAACCTGTTTGTACAACAAGACGATCAACCTTTAACTCAACCACAGTCCCGACTGGGTGAGTATAGCTTTGTTCGCTCGGTTGTCCCCACCAAACTTTTACTGCTTCTTGTTTTAATGTAGTGTAAGCAACCGGCCATGGATTGAGACCCCGCACTTGATTGTATATGTCTAATGCTGATTGATCCCAATCAATTCTTTCTTGCTCTCTTGAAATATTGCGAGCGAAAGTCACCAGGTTTTCATCTTGTACAACTCTTGAGTTAGTAGTATTCAAAATAGTTGGTAACGTCTCTTTTAGTAAGTCACAACCAACCACGCTTAGTTTTTCAAATAAAATCCCTGTTGAATCGTTGAATTCAATTGGGATTGCTTTTTGCGAAATAATATCACCAGCATCTAATTTTTGAGCCATGTACATAATGGTGACACCCGTTTCAAGTTGGCCATCCATAATCGCTTGATGAATAGGTGCACCTCCACGATATGCAGGAAGCAAGGAAGCATGTACATTTAAACAGCCAAATTCAGGTGCGTCTAATAACTCTTTGGGCAGTATCTGTCCAAATGCAGCAGTGACAATAATATCTGGTTGTAAAGATAAAATCTCATCCAGTTGTTGTGAGCCTTTCAGCTTTTCCGGCTGTAACACAGGTAAACCCAGTCTCAACGCTTCTTTTTTAACTGGTGTTGGCGTTAACACTCTTTTTCGTCCTACCGGGCGATCAGGTTGTGTCACGACAGCTAAAATAGAATACCCTTCATCATGTAACATCGTCAGGATCGGTACAGAGAACTCTGGGGTCCCCATAAAAACTAAAGAGGTCAAAGTATGTCCTCCTCTTCATTTTCAAGCTCTGAAGGATCAACGACGCGAAGAATTTTCGAATCAAACAAAATGCCGTCTAAATGATCAATTTCATGCAAAATGGCTCTTGCCTCATAATCTTCGGCCTCTAATTCGTACCATGTACCGTCTCTTTCTTGTGCTTTAATTCGCACGGAAAATGGACGTTCCACCTCACCATACAATTCGGGGAAACTTAAGCAACCTTCAATATCAATGACAGCGCCTTCTGTTTCTAGAACTTCCGGATTGATCATTTCAATGATATCTTCGCCTTCACCAAGGTCTACAATGGCTACACGGATGGATTCACCTACTTGAGGAGCTGCAATGCCAATGCCATCTGAATCAAGCATGGTGTCATGCATATCCTTTAATAAAGTAGCGAGTTTTCGATCAAATTTTCGTACTTTCTTTGTCGGTGTAGTTAATATTTCATTCGGGCTTTTTACAATTGCTCGGATAGTCAAAGGTCATTCCTCATTTCGTGTCTGCTCACATTATGGATGATGGATTTAAGTCAATCGACATTAAGATTCCTTTTTTCAGCCAATCTGTCCGGTAAATACGGATTAATTGTTGAAGTACATCCGGGAGCATCGGTTCTTTTTTGTATTTTATCAAACATTGATAACGATATCTATTTTGTACACGACTTATTGATGAAGCCGTAGGTCCAATAATTTCTGCCGTATTGGATAAATTTTCTCGCAACCAATTTGCCGCTTTGTGCGCATATTCTGCAGTCATCAACACATCTTCATGTGTAATCTGAATAAGCACAACAAAGGTAAAAGGTGGATAAGCAAATTGTTTTCTATTCATCATTTCTTGATTATAGAAGGAGATAAAATCATGATACTTGGCAAATTGAATGGCATAGTGATCAGGCGTATAGGTTTGAACGACAACTTCGCCTTTTTTATCGTGTCTTCCCGCACGCCCACTGACCTGAGTCAGCAATTGAAATGTCTTTTCAGCTGCTCGAAAATCAGCCAAATGGAGAGTGGTGTCAGCTGACAGCACGCCAACTAGTGTGATGTTCGGGAAATCTAGCCCTTTAGCAATCATTTGAGTTCCTAGCAAGATGTCTGCCTTGCCGTCTCCAAACTGTTTCAATATATGTTCATGCGAGCCTTTTTTGCGAGTGGTATCGACATCCATACGAAGGACTCGAGCAGTTGGGAAAAAACGTGCAATCTCTTCTTCCACTTTTTGAGTACCTGTCCCGAAGAACCGAATATGTTCACTACTACATTGCGGACACGAGTTTGGAACTTGAGACTCTTCTCCACAATAATGACACTTAATCCGTTCTTGATGCCGATGATACGTCATCGAAATATCGCAATTTGGACATTCGACCACGGTACCACAATCACGGCATAACACAAATGATGAATGGCCTCGTCGGTTTAAGAACAACACCATTTGTTCTCCTTTTTCAAGACGCAGACGGATTGCATCAGCTAATTCCAAAGAAAACATGGACCTGTTGCCATTTTTCAATTGCTCACGCATGTCGATGACAGATACTTCTGGTAGCGCTTGTTCACGAGGTCTCTTTGATAAAGTCAACAAAGAATAATTGCCTTTTTTTGCTCGAGCATAAGATTCAAGTGAAGGTGTTGCACTCCCTAAAATAACTGGACAATGGTGATATTCACTTCTCCAAATAGCTACATCTCTTGCATGATAGCGTGGGGAATCGTCTTGCTTATAGGTGCCTTCATGTTCTTCGTCTAAAATAATCAAGCCAATATTTTGAAAAGGAGCAAAGATCGCTGAACGAGCACCAACGACTACTTTTACTTCTCCGCGCTTAATTTTTCGCCATTCATCGTATTTCTCTCCAGTCGATAAACCACTATGCAATACAGCGACTAAGGAGCCAAAACGTTCTTTAAAGCGATTGGTCATTTGAGGGGTAAGTGAAATTTCTGGTACAAGAACGATGGCTTCTTTTTGATCCTTTAACGAACGTTCAATTGCTTGTAAGTACACTTCTGTCTTACCGCTGCCGGTGATGCCATGTAGAAGAAAGGTTGCAGCTTCATGTTGATCATACGAATGAATGATTTCACTCAATGCGAGGTGTTGTTCGTCAGTTAATGAGTGCTTTTTAGAGACATCGATCGTTCTGTCAGCGTATGGATCCCGGTACACTTCTTCTAGTTCTAAAGTAGCCGCACCTTTTTCCAAAACTCCTTGTAACACAGCATTTGATGTTTGAAGATTTTTTATAACATCCGCTAAAATAATACGCTCACCTGCGTGATCAATCATCCATTTGATGACATCTTTTTGTTTCTTTGCTTGGTTTGAGACATTTTCGTGAATTTCTTTTAAGCGATTTACATCTGCTTCAATTTGTACCATTCGCACTTTTTTCACAGCAGTCTTTTGTTTAATCGCTGTTTCTAGTACGAGAATTTGGTCTTTTATTAATTTTTTAATGGTAGAAAGCAATTCTTTCGATTCATCTGCTTTTAACTCGACACTGTCTTTCCCTTGAAATAATGCTTGTACACTTTGTGGAAGTTCCGCATTGGAGTCTACAATTCGAAGTATTTTTTCATATTTCGCTCGCAAAGCAGACGGCAACATAACTTGAAGAGCATCAATTTCGTAACATAAAGTATGACGTTTTAACCACTTGGTCATTGCGAGCATTTCTTCAGTTAAAACCGGTTCGATATCTAACAATTCACCAATTGGCTTTTGTTTATCCAACGGAACATCAGTATCACTTTTTAAAGCAGTAACAAATCCAAGAACTTGCCGATTGCCAAAAGGAACCTTCACACGACTTCCGCTTTCAATAATAGTTTGGAACATTTCTGGGACCGAATAATCAAATGGTCGATCAATCGGATAAGCTGCTACGTCTACAATGACCTCAGCGAACATGTTGTAATTCCTTTTCATGAGCCAATATCGTTTGAAACAGTTGTATAGCTAACTCTTTTTTCGTCATATTATCAAAATGCTTCATATAATTCTCTTTACCAATAACAACTACGGTATTTGTATCCGTACCAAACCCACTATCAGCTCTTGTGACATCATTGGCGATAATATAATCAGCATTTTTCTTCATTAGTTTTTCTTGCGCATATGCTTCAACATTGTTAGTTTCTGCAGCGAAACCAATAACTAGTTGATGTGATTTTTTTTGTCCCAGTGTCATTAAAATATCAATAGTCCGTTCAAGTTCGAGCGTGGAATCACCAAGTTGTTTTTTCATTTTCTGTGCATGAATTACTTTCGGACGATAGTCTGCAACAGCAGCAGTCTTAATGACAATATCGGCATTATCAAAATGTGCCAACACAGCTTGCAACATTTCTTCTGCACTTTCCACGTTGTCAATTTTTACACCGAGTGGGATAGGCAAAGAAACGGGACCTGATACAAGGATGGTTTCAGCCCCTAGTCTTACAGCGGCTTCCGCGAGGGCATACCCCATTTTCCCAGATGAAAAGTTCGTTAGAAATCTCACAGGATCGATTCGCTCACGCGTTGGTCCTGCAGTAATTACTACTTTCTTGCCTTTTAACGGTAATTCTTTTGGCAGGAAGAATGCTTCAACTAACGCTACGATTTTTTCTGGCTCTTCTAATCTTCCTTTTCCAACATACCCACAGGCTAAAAAACCTTCTGATGGCTCTATAAATTCATAGCCATCTTCTGCAAGTGTCGCTATATTGCGTTTCACTGCCGGGTGGTCGTACATATGTACATTCATAGCTGGTGCAATCCATACCTTAGCTGTAGTTGCTAAAAGTGTAGTCGTCACCATATCGTCTCCAAATCCATTTGCCAGTTTGCCAATTACATTTGCAGTTGCAGGAGCCACGATCACTAAATCTGCCCAGTCTGCTAAATCAATATGAGCGATGACTTGTGAATTTTTTTCATCAAAGGTATCCGTATAAACATCATTTTTAGACATGACTTGAAAGCTCAGCGGCTGCACAAACTTTGTCGCAGATTCCGTCATTATAACTTTGACAGTCGCTCCTGCTTGTGACAATTTACTAACGAGGGCAACAGCTTTATAAACAGCGATACCGCCTGAGACGCATAATAAGATTTTTTTGTTTGCTAGCATGAACATTCTTCCTCTCTCAAACAACAAACTCCCAAAGCATTTTACTGTCTTAGGGAGTTTTCATTGGGTAATAATAGGATTTAAATTTCGTCTTCGTAAATTGTTGCTGCGTCTTGATCTTCTTTAGTTAATGCTCCGCAAGCTACTTCTTCTAACGCTTTACCCACATATTTTAAAGAAACGTATGAAGATAATCGTTCTCCGCCTTCTTCTTGTAACTGGCGCGCACGTTTTGAAGCTAAGCTTACTAGTGTGTATTTTGAATCGATTTTGCTTTTTAATGAATCAACTGATGGATATAACATTTATTATTCCCCTTCCAACATAGACAGATATCTTTTTTCAACACGTTCTCTTCGGCAATGCTCAGCAGTGACGATCGCATTCACACGATCACATGCTAACTGTACTTCATCGTTTTCAACAACAAAATCGTACAAGTTCATCATTTCAAGTTCTTGCCTTGCAGCAAAAATACGTGAAGCAATGACGTCATCCGTTTCCGTTCCTCGACCAATTAAACGTTGTTCTAATTCTGAAAGACTCGGTGGTGCTAAGAAAATAAATAAGCCGTCAGGTGCTTTGGCACGAACTTGAGATGCACCTTGGACTTCAATTTCTAAAAACACATCACGACCTGCGTCGAGCGTAGCATTTACGTAGTCTAATGGGGTTCCATAATAGTTCCCAACATAACAAGCGTATTCTAATAAACGCCCTTCTACGATTAATTGTTCAAATTCCTCATGGGATTTGAAAAAATAATCGACACCATCGACTTCGCCTTCGCGCGGCTTTCTTGTCGTCATTGAAATCGAATATTCATAATTTGTGTCAGGTTGCGAGAATAATTCTTTTCGCACAGTACCTTTCCCCACACCAGATGGCCCTGAAAGGACGATTAATAATCCACGTTCTTTTCGCATTCAATCCCTCTTTTTATCTATTCGGTTTGTTCTAGCATACGTGTTACCATTGTTTCTGCACTAACAGCAGATAATACAACATGCTCACTATTCATAACAAATATAGCACGCGTTTTTTTACCATACGTTGCGTCAATTAAAAATCCTTTGTCTCTTGCATCTTGAACGAGACGCTTAATCGGCGCGGACTCAGGCTGCAAGATGGAGATAATTCGATCAACTGCTACCACACTACCGTTTCCGATATTGATAAACTTTAGACTGGGCACAGTCGTTCCTCCTATTAAAGCTAAACTTTCTTTGCTACATACTTAGCCAATTATATCACATTACCCTTAGAAAATGATAAGATAGAGCAAAACGTTTTGAAAGAGGAATTCTTATGGCATTTGATGGCTTATTTACAAAAGCAATGACGCACGAGCTCCAACATTTAGTATCTGGACGAATCTCAAAAATACGCCAACCGAACTCACAAGAAATTGTGTTTCAAATTCGTTCTGGCGGTAAAAATAGTCGTTTACTTATTTCGATTCACCCTTCGTACTCTCGAATTCACGTAACGAATGAGGCAATCGATAATCCTTCAGAACCACCGATGTTTTGCATGTTACTTCGCAAACATTTAGAGGGTGGATTTATTTCCTCTATCACTCAACTCGAAATGGACCGCGTGATCATTCTAAGAGTCGAAAGTAAAAATGAAATCGGCGACGACATGGTGCGAGAGTTACATATTGAGATCATGGGACGACATAGCAACGTTATTTTAGTTGACCCTGTTCGCAATCTGATCTTGGATAGTTTAAAACATTTGCCACCATCTGTTAATAGTTATAGAACGATATTACCAGGTCAACCGCATATTGCACCTCCATCTCAAAATAAAAAAAATCCGTATGAAGTGGATGAGCCTTTTTTCCAATCCCTATTAGAAACGGAAGATGTGCCTCGTGAATTCCTGGCACAACTTGCAGGCTTTTCACCTTTACATGCCAAAGAACTCGCTTATTTGGTAGCAAACAATACCCAGCCAAGTTACGAAGTATTTAAAAACTTCCTAGAGAAATTTGAGCAAAATAATCCAACTGGTACATATATAGAAATTGGCAATAAAGCTATTTTCTCAAGTGTAGATTTGCAACACATCGAAGGGACTAAAACACCCTATAACTCTTTAGGAGAATTACTCGACAAAGTTTACTTTGCACGGGCTGAACGAGATCGAGTGAAACAACAAGCTGGCGACCTAGAACGTTGGATGCAAAATGAACTTGATAAATTAAAATTAAAAATGAAAAAACTAGCCAAAGATAAAGCGAACGCTGAAAAACTGGAGACGTTCCAACTCCATGGTGAACTGCTGATGGCGAACTTGTATAACCTAGAAAAAGGAATGACCGAAGCTGAGATCATTAACTACTATGACGAAAATAATGAAGTCATAAAAATACCATTAAGCCCAAGAAAAACACCAGTGGAAAACGCACAAAGTTTTTACAAGAAATATAATAAAGCCAAAACAGCCTTATTGAAAACACAACAGCAATTAGATAAAGCACAAGACGATATCAATTATTTAGATATGTTACAACAACAAGTCATGCAAGCGTCTCCTCAAGACATCGAGGAAATTCGTGAGGAACTAGCTGAACAAGGCTGGATGAAAGCACGTGTTTTGAAGAAAAAGAAAAAAGTGGTTAAACCAACACCGGAAGCTTTCGTGTCATCTACAGGATTGCCAATTTCTGTCGGAAAAAACAACAAGCAAAATGATTATTTAACATTTAAAATCGCGAGTAAATCTCAAACGTGGTTCCATACAAAAGATATTCCTGGATCTCATGTCGTCATTCATGATAATGATCCAGATGAAGAGTCAATCTTAGAAGCAGCCTTGCTTTCAGCATACTTCAGTAAAGCACGAGACTCATCTTCAGTTCCTGTCGACTATACCGAAGTCCGTCATGTGAAAAAACCAAATGGCTCAAAACCCGGATTCGTCATTTATTTCGAACAAAAAACGGTTTTTGTCACACCAAGTGAAGATATCGTAAGAAAACTTCGCAAATAACAGTTTTAAAAGCCATCCAACTTGGATGGCTTTAGTTTATTGTTTTTTTAATGCGTGGATACTTGGGGTGCTCCTATGAGCGGATTATTGTCAACTATCAGCGTTAACGGGGTGTCTATGAGCGAATCTTTGTCGACTATCAGCGGTTCTCACTAATAATATGAAACCTACATCAATGTTAGCTATCCAGTGATAAGACTATCAGCGGTTCTCGGATGCCTATGAGCGCATTGGTGTCGACTATCAGCGTTCCTCACTAATATTACGAAAACTACATCAATGTTAGCCATCTAGTGACAATTGACCTCTCTTTTTGATGGTTTGACTTTCTATGAGTGGATCTGTGTCGACTATCAGCGGTAACGGGGTGTCTATGAGCGCATTCGTGTCGACTATCAGCGGTTCTCGCAAAAAGCACTTAACCATCCATTAATAAAGGCCATCCAAGTTAACTTGGATGGCCTTTTTTGTTTATAGTTGTCCGTGCTTGAGTTGTTCATGCCATTCAATAAGTTGAGGCTTATCTTCTTCACTAATTAGTTTCGCTTGTGAAGCGACTTCTACTAATGCATCAAAGTTAGTTAAGCTAATGTATGGAATGCCCGCTTCTTCAAACAATTCATCTGCTCGCTTCAAGTTGTATGTAAAGATGCTAACCACACCTAGCACGATACATCCTTGTTCTTGCAATGCTCGAACAGCATCAATACTGCTGCCACCAGTCGAAATCAAATCTTCCACAACAATCACTTTTTGTCCTGCTTCGATTTTGCCTTCTATTTGATTACCACGACCATGCTCTTTTGCTTTCGAACGAACATAGACCATTGGCAAATTGAGTACATCACTGACCCATGCAGCGTGCGGGATTCCAGCAGTTGCCGTCCCTGCAATGATATTCGTTTGCGGGAAGTACTCTTGAATATTTGACGCTAAAGCTTGTGCTATTTGGTTTCGCACAGTAGGGCTCGACATCGTTAAACGATTGTCACAATAAATGGGTGATTTAATTCCAGATGTCCATGTAAATGGATCTTGAGGACGTAATTCCACAGCACCAATGGATAATAATGCAGTTGCAATTTCATGTTGCTGACTTTTCATTAATAACCCTCCCATTGTTGTTTCACTAAATGATACGTTTCTACTGCATGGTTTGATTGTGTAATAGCTCTTCCCACGACAATCAAAGACGAACCTTCTAATCTCGCAACTTCAGGTGTTGCAATGCGAATTTGATCATGACCTTGGCCTTCATTCAATCGAATACCTGGTGTTACTCGTAGGAACTCGTGACCACATTCATTTTTAATTGATGCAGCTTCTAACACAGAACAAACCACTCCATCTAAGCCTGCTTGTTTTGAAATAGCCGCATAATGAAGAACGGAATCATGTAAAGAAGTTTGTATATTTTGCTCTTCTTGCATTTGTTGTTCACTTGTCGACGTTAGTTGTGTCACACCAATGATTAAAGGACGTGTCCTACCAGCAGGTGTCCCAGCCTCTAAACCTTCTATCGCACTTTCCATCATACGGAGGCCACCAGCTGCATGGACATTTACTACATCTGCGCCAAGACTGGCAAGACCTTTCATAGCAGATTTTACTGTATTTGGAATATCATGCAGTTTCAAATCTAAAAACACATCATGTCCTCGTTCTTTTAAGTCGGTAACTATTGATGGTCCTTCTTGGAAATAAAGTTCCATCCCCACTTTGACAAATAATTTCTCGTTAAAAGGCTCGAGAAAGTGAAGTACCTCCGCTTTCGTTGCAAAATCTAATGCAATTATAGGATTGTGATTATTCATCGGTGGCTCCTTCCAATTAGCTCAGAAATATGGTTTAAACCTAACCAATCTAATTTCTCAGGCAATTGTTCAATGATGGTTGGACACACAAATGGATCTACGAAATTTGCAGTTCCGACTGCTACAGCACTTGCTCCTGCAGACATAAAGTCAATGACGTCGTCAACCGTGGTTATCCCACCCATTCCAATAATGGGAATGGATACTTGTTTGGCTACTTCATAAACCATTCGCAAAGCTACTGGTTTAACAGCAGGTCCAGATAGACCTCCAGTACCGTTCGCAATAACAGGCTTTCCAGTTCGCGTGTCTAAGCGCATACCGATAAGTGTGTTAATCATCGTAATACCGTCTGCTCCTGCTGCTTCTACTGCTCGTGCAATTTCTCCAATATCGGTTACATTTGGAGACAATTTCACATAGACAGGTACTTCTGAAACTGCTTTTACAGCTGCTGTTAGTTCTGCAGCTACGTTAGCATCTGTTCCAAATGTGATACCTCCACATTTCACATTCGGGCAAGAGATATTTAACTCAAGAGCTTTGACATTTTTCGATTTAGAAATGTGTTTGGCTACTTCCACATAATCTTCCGTTAATGTGCCTGCGACATTTGCGATAATGGGTACTTCATATTGTTCAAGCCATTTTAGTTCTTCAGCTATCACTTTTTCCAAACCAGGATTTTGAAGACCAATCGCATTTAACATCCCCGCTGCGGTTTCCGCTACTCGAGGAGTTGGATTTCCAAGTCGTGTTTCAAGTGTTGTTGCTTTAATCATAATGGCACCAAGTTTTGAAAGATCATAAAGCCTTGCATATTCTTTTCCAAAACCAAAGCAACCGGATGCTGGCATAATTGGGTTTTTTAATGATAAACCTGGTAATTCTAGCGCTAATCGATTCATATTTGCACCACCCCAGCAGGAAATACGGGTCCATCACTGCAAACTTTCACGTAATCTACTGCTGTTTGTTCCGTTGTTTTACATACACACGCGAAACAAGCTCCAAGTCCACAGCCCATCCGTTCTTCAAACGATAAAAAACCTTTTTTGTCTGTATACATGTTTTCCATGGCAACCAGCATCGCCGTGGGACCGCATGTGAAATACGTTGAAAAGTCTGGCTTCAAATCTGCTAATACAGTGGTTACAAACCCTTGATGGCCATGTGTTCCATCCACTGTTACAACATGGGTTTCCCCTAGTTCACGAAAGAGGTCTTCATAAAAAACAACTTCTTTCGTTTGAAAACCTAGGATATGAATGGGCTTTACACCTTTATCGACCAACCTTTTAGATAGTTCATATAAAGGCGGCACGCCAATTCCACCACCAACTAGTACAACCGTTTCACCAGCTGCAGCTTCAGAAATAGGGAATCCGTTACCGAGTGGCCCCAGAACATCCACTTCTTCGCCTATATTTCTTGTTGCAAGGATAGATGTACCTCGTCCTTCTGCACGGTAAATAATGGTGAATTCCAATGTGTCGCGATCGATAGAAGCAATGCTTATAGGTCTACGGAGCAATGGCTCATAACTATCTGACACGCGAATGTGGACAAATTGACCAGGGCTTTTCATATCGTGAACAAGCTGTCCAATTAGTGTCATTTCAAAAATGTTGTGAGCAATTTCTTTATGTTTTACGACACGCATGCGTTCTTGTCGAATCATGCAAAAACCCCCTGTTTCGGCATTTCTTCTGCTTGGAATGTCATAGATTCAATAACGCTTAACATGGCTTTTGCCGTATCGAGTGAAGTTAAGCAAGGAATACCATTCTCCACAGACTCGCGTCGAATACGGAACCCGTCACGTTCAGGCTGTTTGCCTTTTGTCAACGTGTTGATAACAAATTGCGCTTCACCTTTTTGAATATAATCAAGAAGTGTTGGACCTTCACTGCCAATTTTATTAACCATAGTTACTGGGATTCCCGCGGCTTTAATTGAATCAGCTGTACCCTCAGTAGCTAGGATTCGATAGCCTATTGAAGTGAATCGTTTGGCAATAGACACCGCTTCTTCTTTGTCTTTATTGGCAATGGTCATGAGTACCGAACCGTGATCTTTAATTTCCATTCCCGCTGCGACTAATCCTTTGTATAGGGCTTTTTCTAATGTTGTATCTTTTCCCATGACTTCCCCTGTTGATTTCATCTCAGGTCCTAAAGTGATGTCCACTCTGCGCAGTTTTGCAAAACTAAACACCGGAACTTTTACAAACACTCCTCGTGGAGCAGGAGCAAGACCGTTGACAATTCCTTGAGAAGGTAAAGATTGTCCTAAAATGGCTTTCGTTGCAATTTTCGCCATTGGGATATTTGTTATTTTACTTAAGAAAGGTACTGTTCGACTTGAACGAGGATTTACCTCAATGACATAAACCTCACCTTTTGAGATGACATATTGGATATTCAATAAACCAATAATGTTCAAGCCTCTTGCTAAACGTGTTGTGTAATCAATGAGCGTATGCAAATGTTCTTCAGACAAGTTTTGTGGTGGATAGACAGCGATAGAATCGCCTGAGTGCACACCCGCTCGTTCGATATGTTCCATGATTCCCGGTATACAGACATTTTCACCATCTGAAATGGCATCAACTTCAATTTCAATACCAGTTAAATAACGATCTACTAACACAGGGTGCTCTGGGCTTGCCTGAACAGCAGTTTCCATATAATGAGCAAGCTCTTCTTGATTGTAGACAATTTGCATAGCGCGGCCTCCTAATACATATGAAGGACGTACCAGCACTGGATAACCGATATCATTTCCAATGATGACTGCTTGTTGTGCAGAAATAGCCGTTTTTCCCATTGGTTGTGGAATATCGATTTCATGAAGAGCACGTTCAAATTTATCGCGATTTTCGGCACGATCTAAATCTTCTAATGATGTACCTAGGATTTTAACCCCACGCTCTTGTAGTTTATCTGCTAAGTTAATCGCAGTTTGACCACCAAACTGGACGATGACTCCTTTAGGTTGCTCTAAATCTACAATGTGCATGACATCTTCTATTGTTAATGGTTCAAAGTAAAGCTTGTCCGAAATTGAAAAGTCTGTTGATACGGTTTCTGGATTACTATTGATAATAATGGCTTCATATCCCGCTTCTTTAATCGCCCATACTGAATGAACTGTCGCATAATCGAACTCAACACCTTGACCGATTCGAATCGGGCCAGAACCGAGCACAATCACACTTTCTTTATCTGTCTTAACCGATTCATTTTCATCTTCGTACGTGCCGTAGAAATAAGGAGTTTCTGATTCAAACTCAGCTGCGCATGTATCAACCATTTTATATACAGGGATTAGGTGGTGCTCTTTTCTCCAGTTATATACTGATAATTCATCTGACTTCCAAAGTTTCGCTAACGTATGATCTGCAAAGCCCATACGTTTTGCTTTTCGAGCTACGTCGAAATCATAAGGATTTGCTGCCACTACGGCTTCATATCTCACAATGTTTTGCAGTTTATTTAAGAAGAATAAGTCAATTTGACTCCAGTCGTGAATCATCTCAATAGTTACTCCACGTCTTAATGCTTCCCCTATGAAGAACAAGCGTTCATCCCCTGCGCGTCGAATGCGCTTTTCAATCCATTCGTCTGTCATGGCATCTGCATTTTTTAAATCTAAGTGAAATTGTCCTGTTTCAAGTGAGCGTACTGCTTTTAATATAGACTCTTCAAACGTACGACCAATGGCCATAACTTCTCCAGTTGCTTTCATTTGAGTTCCTAAATTACGTTTAGCAGATTCGAATTTATCAAAAGGCCAGCGTGGAATTTTTGTTACCACGTAGTCGAGTGCTGGTTCGAAACAAGCGTAAGTTTTGCCCGTCACTGGGTTCATCATTTCATCTAGCGTTAAGCCAATGGCAATTTTAGCTGCCAGCTTAGCAATTGGATAACCTGTAGCTTTTGAAGCTAATGCAGACGAGCGACTAACTCGTGGGTTCACTTCGATGATGAAATAGTTAAAGCTATGCGGATCAAGTGCTAACTGAACATTACAGCCACCTTCAATTTTCAAGGCACGAATAATTTTCAATGAAACATTTCTCAGCATTTGATATTCACGGTCTGACAAGGTTTGACTTGGTGCAGTAACAATTGAATCTCCTGTATGAATACCCACTGGGTCGAAGTTTTCCATGTTACACACAACAATCGCATTATCTTTTGAATCTCTCATCACTTCATATTCAATTTCTTTATATCCTGCAATCGATTTTTCAAGTAAACATTGTGTAACAGGACTATATTTTAGCCCACTTGTCACTGTTTCCAAGAGCTCTACATCATTATGACAAATTCCTCCGCCTGTTCCACCTAGGGTAAATGCAGGACGAACAATGACCGGATAACCAATGCGTTTAATAAATGCATTCGCTTCTTCCATATTGTGGATTATATCACTTTCTGGAACTGGTTCATTTAATTCATGCATTAATGTTCTGAATAAATCTCTATCTTCAGCTTTGTGAATGGCATCTAATTTAGTACCTAGGATTTCAATGTCTAGTTCTTTTAAAATACCTGATTCATCAAGTTCAATGGCCATATTTAATCCTGTTTGCCCACCTAGTGTCGGAAGAAGTGCATCAGGACGTTCTTTACGCAAGATTCGACTTACGAATTCCAAAGTAATGGGTTCAATATAAACTTTGTCAGCAATCTCAGTATCCGTCATGATGGTTGCTGGGTTTGAATTGATTAAGATGACTCGATAGCCTTCCTCTTTCAATGCTAGACAAGCTTGTGTACCTGCATAATCAAACTCAGCTGCTTGTCCAATAACAATTGGACCTGATCCAATGACGAGAATCGTTTCAATATCTTGGCGTTTAGGCATGTTGTTTTTCTCCCTTCACATTGGCGTTCATTAATTCAATAAAGCGGTCGAATAAGTGATTTGAATCTTCTGGTCCTGGTGATGCTTCCGGATGATATTGGACGGTAAAAGCTGGTACATCCAAATGTGCCAAACCTTCCACTGTACCGTCGTTTAATGCGATATGTGTTACTTTCAAACGTGTACCTTTTAGTGATTCTTCATCTACTGCATAGCCATGATTTTGAGAAGTTATTTCCGTACGCCCTGATTCTAAATCTTTTACAGGGTGGTTTGCGCCTCGATGACCAAATTTTAATTTAAATGTATCTCCACCACTTGCTAGTGCAAATAGTTGATGTCCTAGACATATTCCAAAGATCGGAATTTTGCCGATTAGTCCTTGTAACATTTCAATAGCCTCTGGTACATCTTTCGGATCTCCAGGACCATTTGATAACATAATGCCATCTGGATAAATCGCCATGATTTGTTCAGCAGTCGTATTATAAGGAACTACCATAACATCACAGTCCCGTTTATTTAGTTCTCTTAAGATCCCGTGTTTCATACCGAAATCAACTAACACTACTCGTTTCCCACGTCCAGGACTTGGATAAGGGCGTTTCGTCGAAACTTGCTCAACTTGATCAGTGCGGAAAGTCGTGTTTTTTAACTTAGCAACTACTTCATCAACATTTACTTCTTCCCCCGCAGCACTTAAAACACCTTTGACCGAACCAAGTTCTCGAATGATTCGTGTAAGTTTACGTGTATCAATTCCTTCAATACCAGGAATGTTTTTCAAGACAAACAATTCGTTCAACGTAGCATCACTTCTGAAATTTGAAGGTGTATCAGTAAGTTCACGCACAACTAGTCCTTTAATTGCAGGTTCGATTGATTCAAAATCGTCTCGGTTAATCCCGTAATTTCCGATAAGCGGATACGTCATTGTAACAATTTGACCGCAGTAAGATGGATCAGATAAGGTTTCTTGATATCCTGTCATACCCGTTGTAAATACAACTTCACCTTCACTCGCTTCTACACTTCCAAAAGCTGTTCCTATAAATACATCTCCAGTTTCTAAAATGAGGCTTCTCTTCATCATCATTTCTCCTCCTGCCAAATTACGTTTCCTTCAAACATCGTCATTACCGGCCATCCTGTGCATGTCCAATCTTGGAACGGTGTGTTTTTACCTTTTGACACAAATGTAGCCGTATCTATATTTTGTTCTTTAGTTAAGTCAATAAACACTAAGTCAGCTGATTCGCCCATTAGGAGTCTACCGTATGGCAAACCGAATACATCTGCTGGCTTGTTTGTCAGCCAATCTATTAATTGTGTTAACGTCCATTTTCCTGTTTTTACAAAGTGCGTATATAGAAGTGGAAAAGCTGTTTCCAATCCGACAATACCAAATGGTGCTTGTTCCATGCCATCGCCTTTTTCTTGTGCGGTATGTGGAGCATGATCCGTTGCAATGAAATCAAGAGTTCCATCTTCTAACCCTTCAATCAATGCCTGTAAATCTGCTTGTGCTCGAAGCGGAGGATTCATTTTCCAGTTCGAATCATTTGCTGAGATGTCATCTTCACAAAGAAGTAGATGATGTGGACTTACTTCAGCAGTTACATGAACTCCTGCTTTTTTAGCATCTCTGATAACTCGTACAGATTCCTTTGTACTTACGTGACACACATGATAGTGAGCACCTGCAGCTTCAGCAAGTAAGATGTCGCGAGCAATATGGACGGATTCTGCAATTGACGGGATACCTTTTAATCCTAGTTCTTTATTTTTCTTCCCTTCGTGCATCACGCCAGCGTAAATGAGTGTATTGTCTTCACAATGCGCTACTATCGGCATGTTTAATTTTGCAGCTTCTTGCATTGCCTCATACATCATGCCAGCTTGTTGAATACCTACACCGTCATCAGTGAAGGCAAATGCACCATGTTCTTTTAATGCAGCAAGATCTGTTCTTTCTTTTCCAGCTTCACGAATGGTGATCGAAGCATATGGTAAAACGCGAATCTTGGCTTTTTCTTTAATGAGCTGATTTACATGACTTATATTTTCTACTGTATCAGGCACAGGGCGAGTATTAGGCATGGCACAAATGGTCGTGTATCCACCTTTTGCTGCAGCGTGTGTTCCTGTTTCAATCGTTTCTTTATGTTCGCCACCTGGTTCTCTTAAGTGGACATGTACATCGATAAATCCTGCGGATACAAAATGACCATTGCCATCAATGATTTCATCAACCTGGGGTTCAACCTTTGGATTTACTTCTATTATGCGTCCTTTATCGATGACGATTGAACCTGCTATTAAGTCGTTTTTATCGTTAAGTAATTGAATGTTTCGAATGAATTTTTTAATCAAAATCTCTCCTTTAATACAGATTCTAGTATGGCCATACGTACAAAGACTCCGTTTTGCATTTGTTTAAAAATCCGTGATTTTTCACTTTCAACTAAATCACTTGCGATTTCAACATCTCGATTGACTGGTGCTGGGTGCAAGATAATTGCTGTAGATTTCAACTGGTCATAGCGTGCTTTCGTTAACCCGAATTTTTCGTGATAGAGTTGATTTGGTAATTCATTTTCTTTAGCATGCCGTTCGTGTTGAACACGTAATAACATCACTACATCCGCAGTTGGTAATACATCTTCCCAAGAAGACGTGGATTCAAATTCTCCTTGCCACTCTTTTGGACATAAGAATGTAACGTGAGCACCTAAATTGCTAAGTGCTTGAGCATTTGATTTTGCTACTCGGCTATGAGCTATGTCGCCAACAATCGTTACTTCGAGACCTTCAAACTTTCCAAACTCTTGTTTAATTGTGTAAAGATCAAGTAAGCTTTGCGATGGGTGTTGACCTGAGCCGTCCCCCCCATTAATGATTGCTATATTTAAACCTGACATTAATTCTTCATAAAAACCATTTTGTTCATGCCTTATGACAACTGCATCTACGCCGATGGATTCCAATGTTTTGACCGTGTCATATAAGGTTTCCCCTTTTGTTGTACTAGAAGTACCTGCATCAAATGGTAAAACATGCAGTCCTAGTTTTCGTTCCGCCATTTCAAAACTCATTTTGGTTCGTGTACTCGGTTCAAAAAATAAATTCGCTACTGTCATTTGCTTTTTCAACTGATGCGGAGAATTTTGTTGAAATTCTAAAGCTCTAGTTAATATCATTTCTATTTCATTAACTTTTATGTCTTTCATGCTTAATAGGTTCTTCACTTTTTAGCCTCCCGATTTCTTTTTAAAAGAAAAGCCTCTCAACAAAATTGTTGAGAGGCTTGGGTAACCTAAGTAAAGATCCATTTTTGAATGGAACTTTATCAGTCGGTTTCCCTTTGCCTGCCTCTCTGGACTAGGTTTTAAAAGGATTAATTATTCACATGTTCTTGTGTTGAATCAATTGCTTCTTGCGGTTTCCCTGGTAAAAGCAGATTTAACAATACTCCTACAATGGCAGCTAATGCCATGCCTTCAATAACAAATGTATCTGTAAAGTGCAGTTTTGCACCACCAATACCAATGACTAAGATAATGGATGAGATCACTAAGTTTCGTTTATCTCCAAAATCAATATTGCTATCCACTAACATACGCAGACCTGAAGACGCAATGATCCCGAACAATAAGATCGAAATTCCGCCAAGAACAGCGGTAGGTATGGTTGAGATCAGTGCCATGACTTTACCTAAGAATGAAAAGAAGATGGCCAAAATCGCTGCTCCACCAATTACGTAGACACTGTATACTCTCGTAATCGCTAGAACACCAATATTTTCTCCGTATGTTGTTTTAGGAGGTCCACCTAATAATCCACTGATGAATGTTCCTAACCCATCACCCAATAGTGAACGATGTAAGCCTGGTTCTTTTATGTAATTTCGATTAACAATTTTCCCTAGTACTAATTGATGTCCGATATGTTCAGAAATCGTCACAATCGCGATTGGTACCATTAACACTAATAATGTCGGTGTAATGGTGAAATCGTAGCTGATCCCAGGAATTAAGAAGTCTGGCGATGCAATCCACTTCGCTTTTAATACCGACGAAAAATCAACAATGCCGATTGCTAATGAATAGACATAGCCTACAATGATACCAATTAATACTGGCATTAAACTGATGATTCCTTTAAAGAACAACGTAGCCGAAACTGCTGCAGCCAATGTAACAAGGGCAGCTGAGAAATGAAGCATGCTATATTCTGAAGTCCCAGGAATGTTCATTGCCATGTTGATTGCTACTGGTGAAAGTGCTAACCCGATGACGATAATGACTGGAGCCACTACAATCGGAGGCAATAACTTCATAATCCATTTATATCCGGTTTTCCAAATAATGAGCGCTACTATGAAATAGACGATTGCCACAAACAAACTACCAATCATCGCGCTTCCAATGCCGCCTTGTTCTGTTGCCATTTGAATCGGTATTATGAATGCGAAAGATGAACCTAAGTAAGCTGGAACTTGAAATTTCGTTACGAACATAAAAATTAACGTTGCAATACCACTTGTTAATAGCGCGATAGAAGGACTTAGGCCAACTAGTTGTGGCACTAAAATAGTGGCACCGAACATGGCGAACATATGTTGCAAGCTCAATGTGGTTAGTTTTCCCGCTGAAGGTCTTTCGTTAATGTCAATAACTGTCTGTGCATTTTTCATGTTGTCCACCCCATTCTTCTATTCGTGAATCGTTACACTATCCTCTTGATCCGTTTCATGTAATCTCACCACAATTCGCTCTATACTTGCTGTTGGGATATTCTTCCCTACGTAGTCTGCACGGATTGGTAATTCTCTATGACCTCTATCTATCAAAACAGCTAATTGAATTTGTGCTGGTCTTCCTAAGTCCATGACTGCATCCATTGCCGCTCTTACAGTACGTCCTGTATAAAGAACATCATCTATTAAAATCACTTTTTGATTCGTCACAATATGTTGAATGTCTACTTGCTGAACAAGTGGTTCTTTATTAGAAGTTTTCATCGATAAATCGTCTCTATAAAGAGTAATATCAAGTTCGCCTGCTTTGATTGCTTTACCTTCGATTTTCTCTATTTTCTCAGCTAAGCGCTTTGCAAGATAGGCACCTCTAGTTTTAATGCCTACTAAAATACATGTGTCAATTCCTTTATTGCGTTCAATAATTTCATGTGCGATTCTCGTCAGCGCTCGATTTATGGCTTGTTCGTCGAGTATGTTTGCTTTTTCAACCATAATGGATTCTCCTTTTCCCCAAAATAAAAACCCTCTCGTCCATAAATGGATGAGAGGGTGTGAATGCAGAAAATTAGTCGTATCAAAACACACAGCATGCGCTTTTTTACGGTTCACTAGTACCTTCTCAGCCTCTCTGGACTGTTTTTAAAGGAGTTCTATTTAATTTTTATTGTTAGAAAGTTAGGTATGAGCTTTGACTTTCGCTCTACACTTTATACAAGTATAGATTTACTTCTCTGTGCTGTCAACGGTATCTTTCATTTCTTCTATCAAGTCAGTAAATACTTGAGGTAATGGTGCTTCATATTCCATGTACTCTTCTGTACGTGGATGAATAAAACCGATTACAGCAGCATGAAGCGCTTGTCCATCAAATTCAATCGTTTTCTTCGGTCCGTATTTCGGATCACCTGCTAAAGGATAGCCAATGTATTTCATATGAACACGAATTTGATGAGTACGGCCTGTTTCTAAACGACATTCAATTAAGGTAAAATTGCCAAATCGTTCAAGAACACGGAAATGTGTAACGGCATGTTTCCCACTATCGACAACTGTCATACTCTGACGATCGCGAGCATCGCGACCAATTGGAGCATCGATTGTACCTTTATCGTGTGGAATATGACCGTGTACTAAAGCAATATATTTTCGAGTGACTGTCTTTTTCACAAGTTGGTCTACTAATGACACATGAGCCTTGTCGTTCTTAGCGACCATTAATAAGCCAGAAGTGTCTTTATCTATACGGTGAACAATCCCCGGACGCATAATTCCGTTGATACCAGATAAATCGGTAACTTGATGCATTAAGCCATTTACAAGCGTACCTGAAGTATGACCAGGCGCAGGATGAACAACCATACCACGAGGTTTATTAACCACAAGGACATCGGCATCTTCATAAACGATTTCAAGATTTAAATCTTCTGCTTCGATATCTAATGGTTCCGCATCTGGAACTGTAACATGAATGACATCATCCGGTCTTACTTTATAATTTGTTTTTACAGTTTCGCCATTAACTAAAACGCCACCATCTTTTAACCAAATTTGAATTTGGCTACGAGACCAATCCGCTTCAAGCATAGCAAGCGCTTTATCGATGCGCTCTCCTTTTTGTGCTTCTGAAATTGTATACGTAAAATCTTCCATCTATTCACCTTTTCTCTTTGCAGCATTTTCTGCTTTTTCTTCAAAAAATAATACGATGATGAGCATGACTACGCCAATCGATAAGGCTGCATCTGCAACGTTAAAAATCGGAAAATCATAGTTAATTACTGGGATGAGTACATCTATAAAATCTACTACTTCTCCACGAACTAAGCGATCAATAAAATTCCCAATAGCACCACCAAGTAGAACCATTAAACTAAGTTGAAATAACGGTTTTCCTTTTGCTTCTTTATGAAAGTAGTACAAAATACCAATGATTACGATTACAGTGACGATTGTAAATAACCAAATTTGTCCTTCTAGCATTCCCCAAGCTGCTCCACGATTACGATGGGAAAGTAAACCAAATGTAGGATCAATTAAAACAATTCGTTCACCTAGTTCCATATTTTTCACAACTAACCATTTTGTCCATTGATCAATTGCCACAATGACAATTGCAACTAAATAAAAAATGTACACGAATGTTCCTCCGTTACGCAAGTATCTTAGCTAGTTTACCACATAACACAATCATACAGAAAGAGCTGCCCATAAGGACAGCTCCATTTTCATGAAGTTTTATACGTAATACTTCTCAACCACGTCAGCACAACGAGGACATAGTGTTGAATGTTTATCATTTTCGCCAACTTTAGACGAAATTGTCCAGCATCGTTCACATTTTTCGCCTTGAGCTTTTACTACAATAACTGAAGCAACATCAAGAGCTAAAGCTTCTGCTGGTGCTTCTTCTTTTAAACCAGCTAACGTAAAGTCTGAAACGATAAAGAACTGTGCAAAATCAATTTTCGTCGTATCAAAAGCTTCAAGTAACTCTTTTTTTACGTAAACCGTTACTTTTGCTTCTAATGATTTACCGATGGTTTTCGCATTTCGTGCTTCTTCTAATGCTTTTAACACATCATCACGTACTAGCATCAACTGTTGATATTTTGTACGTAAGCCTTCAAACGATTCATGAGTGGTTGCTTCTGGGAAGTCAGTCAATTGAATGCTTTCCTCTGTTTCTTGTGTTAAGAAGACCCATAGCTCATCTGTTGTATGCGGCAGAATTGGTGTAGTTAATTTTAATAACGCAATTAATGTATCATACATAACAGTTTGCATTGCGCGACGGTGTAATTGATCATGACCTTCGATATAGACAACATCTTTCGCGATATCGAGATAGAAAGAACTTAAATCTGAAGAAACAAAATTGTTCACAGTATGATATACACTTGCGAAGTCGTATTTGTCATATGCTTTACGAACGGTTTCAATCATTTCTTGAAGTTTCATGAACATATATTGATCCACTTCACGTAAGTCTTCGAATGCTACGCGATCTGTTTGTGGGTTAAAGTCTGTTACATTTCCGTGTAAGAAACGGAATGTGTTACGAATTTTACGATACACTTCAGCTACTTGTTTAAAATTCGAATCTGACACGCGAACGTCTGCTGTGTAATCGACAGATGCCACCCATAAACGTAGGATATCCGCACCTAATTGATTCATCACCTTTGCAGGGTCAATCACGTTACCAATTGATTTACTCATCTTGCGTCCTTCACCATCAAGTGTAAATCCGTGGCTTAAAACCCCTTTGTAAGGAGCGTGGCCGTTAATTGCAACACTTGTAGTTAATGATGAATTAAACCATCCACGATACTGGTCAGAACCTTCTAAATAAAGATCAGCTGGATATACCAAGTCGTCACGTTCATCTAGTACAGCTTGATGAGAAGACCCAGAATCGAACCACACATCCATAATATCCGTTTCTTTAGAGAAACGACCATTTGGGCTACCTTCATGTGTAAAGCCTTGTGGTAACAAATCTTTTGCTTCACGTTCGAACCAAACGGTTGATCCATGTTCACGGAACAACTTAGAAACATGGGCAATCGTTTCTTCATTTAAAATAGGCTCACCGTCTTCCGCATAGAAAACTGGGATTGGAACTCCCCATACACGTTGACGAGAAATACACCAATCTCCACGATCACGGACCATGTTGAAGAGACGTGTTTCGCCCCAAGCTGGTGTGAATGTTGTGTCTTTAATTGCTTGTAATAACTCATCACGGAATGCTTCGATTGATGCGAACCATTGAGCAGTTGCGCGGAAAATAACCGGCTTTTTCGTACGCCAATCATGTGGTGCAGAGTGTGTGAAGAATGTTAATTTCTCTAAAGCGCCAGCAGCTTCTAATGCCTCTGTAATGACTTTATTCGCTTTATCATAGAACAACCCTTCAAACCCTGGTGCTTCTGCAGTCAATACGCCACGGTCATCAACTGGAGATAGCACTTCAAGTCCATATGCTTTACCTACTTGGAAATCGTCTTCCCCGTGTCCTGGAGCAGTATGAACACATCCAGTACCGCCTTCATTTGTCACATGTTCACCTAACATGACAAGAGAATCACGATCATATAAAGGATGTTTTGCAACCATGCGATCCATTTGCTCGCCTTTTACAGTTTGAACGATTTCATAAGATTCCCATTCAAGTGTTGTTGCAACATTTTCTAATAAGTCTTTAGCTACTAGGTAATTCGTACCGCTCACTTCAACAATTACATAATCAAATTCAGGATGAACTGAGATACCTAAGTTAGCTGGAATTGTCCAAGGTGTAGTCGTCCAAATCATAATCTTCGTACCTTCAGCAATAATCCCTTTACCATCTGTAACGTCAAAGCTTACATAAATTGAAGGTGATTTTTTGTCTTGATATTCGATTTCAGCTTCAGCTAAAGCCGTTTCACTTGATGGAGACCAATATACTGGTTTTAAACCTTTGTAAATATAGCCTTTACGAGCCATCTCACCGAACACTTCGATTTGACGAGACTCATAAGCCGGTTTTAAAGTAATGTACGGATTTTCCCAATCCCCACGCACACCTAGACGTTTAAACTGATTACGTTGGCGGTCAATTTGTTCATACGCGTATGTTTCACATAAATTACGGAATTCAGCAACCGTCATTTCTTTACGATTAACACCCTTGTTTGCTAACGCTTGCTCGATTGGCAAACCGTGTGTATCCCAACCTGGAACATATGGCGCGTAATAGCCAGTCATCGATTTGTGTCTCACAATCATATCTTTTAGCACTTTGTTTAATGCGTGACCCATATGCAAATCTCCATTTGCATATGGAGGACCATCGTGAAGAATAAAACTTGGACGATCTTTTGTTCGATCCAATACTTTTTCATATAACTTCATTTCATTCCATTTTTCTTGCATAGCTGGTTCACGGTTAGGCAAACCTCCACGCATAGGGAATTCTGTTTTAGGCATTAATAATGTATCTTTGTATTCCATCTATAAAACCTCCTTCATATTGGTTCGAAGCCTACTGCGGTTTTAACCGCAACGGCTTCATGACCCTCCTTAGAGGGCCCAAGCGTAAAGCGCCACTTTAGCTCGACTCCGACGGTGGAAAGACCGAATCGAAAACCCGTTTTCGCATGAGGTCTTGAAGCGGAGGTGCGAGCTGGCGCTTGGAGCTAGACATTGCAAATAAATGAAAAATAAAAACTCCTCATCCCAATGAAGGGACGAGAAGTTATAACTCGCGGTACCACCCTAATTGCCACATTAATATGTTGCCAGCTTAGATCACATTAACGGTGTGAAACCGAAATCACTTACAAAACCTTAGTTCAGTGATTTAACTCAAGAGTGATTTTCAATTGATTGCCACTTGTTCGAGCTTTCACCATCCTCGAATCGCTAATCTGTGCTTTCAAAATACTGTCTCTTTCAGCGTTTTATTAAATATTATTCCAGTATGTAGATATTATAGGGAATGATTACGTAATGGTCAAGCTACGCTTAATCCTCTTTTTTATCCAAACGTGCTAGCTGGCTTGTATCTACTTCATATTGCATTAAGTGATCCCAGTCATCCGTATTGATTAAATCAAGTTGAGCTTCCACTAACATTTTAAAACGATTGCGGAATACTTTTGATTGTTTTTTCAAATCTTCAACTTCTAATGCAATGCGACGAGCTTTAGTTAACGACTCATTGACTATACGGTCTGCGTTTTTCTCTGCTTCTTTAACTATTAATTTTGCTTCTTTTTGTGAGTTTCTACGTAATTCTTCTGCAGCTTCTTGAGCGACCACAATTGACTTTTGCAAAGTCATTTCAATCGTTGTAAAATGTCCCACTCGTTCACTTGAAGATTTCAATTTCTCTTCTAAATCTTTTTTATCTTTAAGTAGAAGTTCAAAATCTTTAATCACTTGTTCCAAAAATTCGTTAACCTCGTCTTCGTTGTATCCTCGGAATCCACGACCAAACTCTTTGTTATGAATATCTAGTGGTGATAGCGGCATTTCAAAAATCTCCCCTTTACAAACTTACATCGTTTCCAACTATTATACCTTTCATTGTCAACGATGAAAGCAATAATGCGAATTTATTCGAATATTTTTCACGATTTTGGCTCGATTCTCCCAATTTGAAGACGGATTTTGTCTTTTTTGGTCCGTCCTTCAATTAAACCGATTTGGATTCGTCCAAATCCTCTTATTGATAATAAATCCGATTCGTGGAGTTCGAATGATGGCTGTTCTCGAACTGTCCAATTGACTTTCACTTTCCCACTATGAATAAGCAAGGATGCTTTCTGCCTAGAAACATTAAACAAAGAGGCAATGATGGTATCAATTCTCATCGAACTTACCGTATGTGATTCTTCTACCCAGACATCCTTGTTTTCTAAATATGGATGATCATGTGGCAATTCTTCCACTTTAATTTTAGATTTACCAATTGATGTTAGATGAGACGTCACATAATCGGACATTTCTGATACTACAGCAAATTCGATTTGACTATCATCTACTCGAATATCACCAAATTTCGATCGATCAAGACCCAGTGACATAAGAGAACCTAATACATCTGGATGTTCTAATTTAATAAATTTAGAAGGGTACTTAATTGAAAACGTAGTTATTCCATAGTCTTCATCCGTTGCAGCAAAGTAAGAAGGTGAAATCAGCATACGTTTTCGTTCGGCTTCAGGAAGTTCTCCATATGCAGTTACTATAACGTCGTCATTTTGACCAATCATAGATTGTACAATAAATTGTTGTCTAGGGTCTAAAAAGTCAGTTAGTTTTGGAGCATAGCGATCCTGTGTTTCCCGAAGCCACCCACTAACTTGTTCTATAAAAGGTTGTTCATCTTTTCGAAAATGCTGTAATACTTGTTCCATTTCTGTTCTCCCTCTCAATGGTCAAAAAAAGCCCCACGAAAGTGAGGCAAGATTTTAAATATAAGTTGTTAAAGATGCAAGTCCTGTCCCTGCTAGTCTTAATACTAATATAGCAACTATTGGCGAAATATCAATCATGCCAAATGGTGGGATAAATCGTCTAAACGGTTCTAAATATGGCTCACAAATCTTTTCTAAAAAGCGGCCTATAGTTGTTTCTCTTGTACTTGGCACCCAAGACATGAAAATATAGACAATGAGCAAAATAGAATAAAAGAATAATACTTGTTGTAGAATACTTATTACTAAATCCATAAGAACTAATTACACCTCAATTATTGTATGTCGTCATAAAAGTAATCTGAAATTGCTCCTGCCACTTCAACTGTATCAGGTGCGCATAGGAATATATCGGTACCAATACGCTGAATATCTCCGCCTAAAGCATACACGGTTCCACTTAAAAAATCCACAATGCGGATTCCTTGATCTTTTTCAATTCGTTGTAAGTTTACAACGACCGCACGTTTGTTTTTTAAGTGCTCAGAAATATCTTGCGCTTCTGCGTAAACACGTGGTTCAACTAGTATTACTTTTGAAGATTTTTGTAAGTTTTGAAGACTCACTATATTTGAAGTAGGATTAGGTTCGATTTGCACACTTCTCCTTTCTTTTGTTGTTTTACGTGCTGTCGGTTGAGGCATTGGTTGAGATTCGTTTCTACGGTCGTTATTTCTTGGTGATTCATCTTCTTCTTCTTCTAAGTAAAAAAAGTTTTTGAATTTATTTTTCATACTCATGTAAGATCCTCACTTTCGTCTCCGACTAGTGCTGTTCCAATTCGCACATATGTTGCGCCTTCTTCTATTGCGATTTCGTAGTCATTTGACATTCCCATAGATAATTCAGTACAAGGTGCATGTGGATATTGTTTGTTGGCAATTTTTATTTGCATGTCTTTTAATCCTTTGAAAACAGAACGTATAACTTCTTCATTTGAAGTGTTCGGTGCCATTGTCATCAAACCAATAATACGAATTCGATTATGTTCATGTAAAGACTCAATAAACGATTGAACATCTTTTAAGTCAATTCCATGTTTCGCTTCTTCTTCAGAGACATTCACTTGTACAAAACAATCAATTGTATGTTCAGCTCTTTTTTGAATCTCGTCAGCCAAACTTAATCGATCAAGTGAATGCAGGAACTGAATGGTATGAATAACCTGTTTTACTTTTCGGGTTTGCAGAGATCCAATATAGTGCCATATAGCAGGTGATTTTATAGCTTCTTGTTTATTTATCAAACCTTCAGGGCGATTTTCACCAAGGTGATTTAGACCCGATTGTAAAGCTTCCTCAGTACGTTTAATTGAAACAGCTTTAGTTACTGCAACAATATGAACATCAGAAATAGAACGATTGGCACGAATACATGCTTGATTAATTTGTTGTTGTATTTGTTGAAGGTTACGATCAATTTGCATTTTTAGAGTTCCTACCTTTTTAGGTATCGATGTTATCTCTATATTGTACCAATCAAACCTCTAATATTCAATGTTTATCCCTGTTCTAAGCCCTTAGACTGAACGATGACGACATCTTTCCCAATAACTTTAATATCGCATAATCGGATCATAACTGTTGGGCGATTGCCAGAAAACAATTCCATCATCTTCTTTGGTTCTGCCAAGAAAAAAGATTCTATGGTTCCTGTCTCTTTAGATATTTGAGCATCATTAACAAAACCGAGCATTTTCCCATCACTTGCTTCAATAAACTCTTTTTGTTGGATATCAGTAAATTTCAACGGTCATACCCCCTTTGTTTAGTTTATGTTCATAAACGAAAAAAAAGCTTTTATTCTAGAAAAGGAATAAAAGCTTTTTATCTCAGTGTAAATCGTAATTGTATTGTTCTTTAATGACACGAATAGCATGCTTCTCAAGTCTAGAAATTTGAGCTTGTGATATTCCTAATTCTTTAGCAATTTCAGTTTGTGTTTCTCCGTAATAATAGCGCTTAGCTAATATTCTCTGTTCTCGTATATCCAACTTACTGATGCTTTCCTTCATAAAAATATAAGTCGACCATGATTCTTCGGATACTTGTTCATCTCGTAATTGATCAAGCATGAACACAGGATCACCGCCGTCATGATAAATAGGTTCTTGTAACGAAATAGGTTCTTGTATTGCATCTAAGGCAAACAATATATCTTCATGAGGGATTTCAATTATCTCTGCAAGTTGCTGGATCGTTGGTTCATGCAAATGTTCTGTAATATACTGTTCTTTTGCTTTCATTGACTTATAGGCAATGTCTCGTAGTGATCTCGATACACGGACCGGATGGTGATCACGCAAGTGTCTTCTAATTTCCCCAATTATCATAGGCACTGCATACGTGGAAAATCTCACATTGTGTTTTAAATCAAAGTTCTCAATTGATTTGATTAAGCCAATACAGCCTACTTGAAATAAGTCATCCGCTTGTTCTCCGCGATAAGCAAAGCGTTGAACTAAACTTAATACTAATCGTAAGTTTCCCATTACTAGCTCATCTTTTGCAAATTCGTCACCACTCTGTAAACGTATGAACGTTTTTGTCATCACTTCGTTTGATAAAACAGGCAGCTTAGACGTATCTACACCGCATAATTCGACTTTTGTACGTACCATCGCTTTTTCCTCCGAACTGTTCTACACTGTGATATCTTTCAGTGTGTCCGCCTCGGAGAAAACTATGCGTTTTGTATTGACTCCAAATTCATCCATTAAGCTGTCGGTTGATTTAATTCTTCTCGCAAATCATGTATGATTTTCTTCTCTAAACGGGAAATATAAGATTGAGAAATACCCAACATATCCGCAACTTCTTTTTGAGTCATTTCTTCTTGTCCGTTTAACCCAAATCGACATTCCATAATGTATTTTTCTCGCTTATCTAATAAATCGATTGCCGAGAACATAAATTGACGTTCAATTTTTTTCTCAACATCTTCCGCAATAATATCGTCATCCGTTCCTAAAATATCAGAAAGTAATAACTCGTTGCCATCTGCGTCAGAATTCAAAGGTTCATCAAATGAGACTTCAGATTTTAATCGACTAGTTTTTCTAAGATGCATTAGAATTTCATTTTCAATACACCGTGAAGCATAAGTAGCTAGTTTGATTTTCTTCTCTGTGTTGAACGTTTCTATTGCTTTTATTAATCCAATTGAACCAATACTTATTAAATCTTCAATATGAGATCCAGTGTTTTCAAAACGTCTTGCAATATAGACTACCAGCCTTAAATTACGTTCAATTAATGTATCCCTAGCTGTCATACTACCATTCATAAAAGCTTCAATCGTTTTGGCTTCTTCTTCACGATTCATCGGATGTGGTAAAGACTCACTTCCACCGATATAGTATGTTCCTTTGCTGCGCCATCTTCCCCAAAGTTCAAGTAGTCTGTACCAAATTCTGATTAACATAGCATTCGCCCTCCTATGATTAGCTAAATAGTGTTGAAGCATGCAAAATTACGTCTGATTGCTGTGGGAAATGTTTACTATTTTTGGTTAAAACTACATAACATGGTGCTAATGATTTCTCTTTAGTCGTTTTTAATTGAATATGGTCTACTTTAATACCAATGGCCCATGTTGACTGATTTTGAACGGTTTGTAGACGTATCAAACGCAATTGAGATCGAAATAACAATGGAATTTCTTGAAATGGTTCAATGGAGTCGCCCTCAAATGCATGCAAGTAGTGCCACAAGTCTAAAGGGATGAATGATTTCATTTTTTCTGCTGAAATAAAATGAACGGGATTACCTGACAGTGGTTCAATGCAATGGTTACCGGTGTCTGAATAAGAGGTGAGTTGAAATTCTTGGTTAAATAAACGAATTGTCACTTGACCCATGTAAGAATCCTTAATGGCTGTCAAATTAATACGAAACCAGTTCTTCCTAATACCTGATAAACTAAAAATTAAAGCACTCCCCGCAACGATGATCATCACATACCAACTGGCATTTGCTAATACGGGCTGAATTACCGTTAATAAACCACCAGCAAACAAAGCACCAATTAGTGTATTACCGGCAGCCAGAAACCAATTTGAACGATTAATTCCAAATGCAATAGTCATCATAAACACAAAAGTAGCTACTACCGACAAGAACCCCCCACCAAATATCACGATACACACTCCGCCTAGAAAAGCACTGAGCCATAAACGCCAAGACTTTTGATGAAATGAACCCATTTTGTTCGAAAAAGACAGCAATGAAAAGTTGATGAGGGTATTAATCGCAATTAAAACTTCAGCATACATTATCTCACCTCCTACAAATACGGTATCACTTGTCCACCGCAAAACCTGTCATTTCTTGTTTTTTTCACAAAAAAATCTACGACAAAAAAAGCCCATCTCAAGTAGCAAGTAAGCTACAGGAAATGGACTTTATTACTTTAAATTTCATACCGCGCCGAGCTAGCAAGACGCTTACCACTTTTATACTTAGTTACGTTTTTGACGGTTACGTAAGAACGTAGGGATGTCTAACGTATCTTCTTGTTGTGAAGTTTGTTGTTCTCTTTCTCTTCTTGGTGTTTCTTGTTGATAAGAAGGTGCTTCTTCACGTCTAGATTCTCTTGTTTCACGAAGAGGTTGTTGTGATTGTTGAGGTGGAGCTGCTTGTTGAGAACGACTAGCACCAAATCCACCGCTTCTTGTAACTCGGTTTGTGTTTTGGTCTTCGTTGAATCCAGTAGCAATTACCGTAACGATGATTTCATCTTTCAAATTATCATTGATAACTGAACCGAAGATCATGTTAACATCTTCATCTGAAGCAGATGCCACAATGTCAGCAGCTTCTTGAACTTCAAATAAACTTAAGTTAGAACCACCAGTAATATTCATCAAGACTCCTTTTGCACCGTCAATTGACGTTTCAAGTAGAGGACTAGAAATAGCTTTCTTCGCAGCTTCAGCAGCACGGTTTTCACCTGATGAAATACCGATACCCATAAGAGCTGATCCTTTGTTTGACATGATTGTTTTCACGTCAGCAAAGTCTAAGTTAATAAGTCCAGGTACAGCGATTAAATCCGAGATACCTTGTACACCTTGACGAAGTACATTATCCGCTTCGCGGAATGCTTCTAACATAGGCGTGTTTTTATCAACAATTTCAAGTAAACGATCGTTAGGAATGACGATTAATGTATCAACCGCTTCTTTCATTGACCCAATACCACCAATGGCTTGAGTCTGACGTTTACGACCTTCAAACGTGAATGGACGAGTTACAACACCCACAGTTAACGCACCAATTTCACGAGCGATTTGAGCTATTACAGGTGCAGCACCAGTTCCAGTTCCTCCACCCATACCAGCAGTGACGAATACCATATCAGCTCCACGTAAAGCTTCTTCGATTTGTTCTTTACTTTCTTCAGCAGCTTTTTTACCAACTTCAGGGTTTGCTCCAGCTCCAAGACCCCTAGTTAATTTAGCACCTATTTGTAACTTAATTTCTGATCTTGATAAATTTAATGCTTGTGCGTCTGTATTAACTGCAATAAATTCTACACCTTTAACACCGTGTTCAATCATACGGTTTACAGCGTTATTACCACCACCACCGACTCCAATTACTTTAATGACGGCAAGTTGGTCTAAGCTTGTATCAAACTCTAACATCGCATTTCCTCCTTAAATCACAAATTATCTAACACTAGTTTTATTCGAAAAATTTATCGAGGAACTTACGTGCTTTCCCCATAACACTTTCTTTGTCTTCTTCTTTTACATGATTCGTGTGTTTTTGTTTTTTAGGTACTGGTGAGCTATGTTCAGGTTTTTTTGATTGACCTAAAGCGCTATTCCCACCAAGGCGGTTATAAAACTGATCTTCCATATGAGCGTAACGTATTAAGCCAACCGCTGTCGCGTAACCCGGCTCACGTACGCCAATATACTCAGGTGTATAAAGTCTTACACGAGTTTGCAAGATATGTCGAGCTAATTGTGTCAGCCCTTCTAATTTTGCGACTCCTCCTGTAATAACGACTCCACCAGGTAAATCTTGAAGACCCATACGATAAAACTCTTCTAAGACTAATTCGAACAACTCTTCTAAACGAACACCAATAATTTCAGATATGTATCTCTGACTATATTGTTCTTTCATATCTGCACCTATCACAGGTACTTCAAACAATTCATCGTCAGATGCTTCATCATAAAAAGCATGTCCATACTGATGTTTAATTTTTTCCGCTTGTTCAGTTGGCGTTTTTAAGACGATTGACAAATCTTTTGTCAAATGGTCTCCACCTACCGGCAGAACGGATGTATGTGTTAAATGACCATCTTGGAAAATTGCAATCGTTGTAGAACCTCCACCAATATCAATGAATGCGGTTCCATGATTTTTTTCATCTTCAGATAAAGCGAAATATCCAGAAGCAAGTGGTTGCAAGTATATTTCACGAATTTGAAGACCAGCCCGTTCCACACAACGTAAAACATTATGTAAAATCGTTTTGGAAGTCGTTAACATCGTGCCATCCATTTCTAAACGAATGCCAATCATACCTCTTGGATCTTTAATTTCATCTAAATGATCCACGATAAATTGTTTTGGCACTAAATTCACCAATTCTCGTTCAGGTGGAATGGACATCACTTGTGCTGATTCTATCACACGGTCTAAATCATCATCGGTAATTTCACGATTTTCACTATTTACTGCTACCACACCTTTTACATGGTGCAACATTGCCTGGTTAGCAGGTACTCCTAAAACTACTTCGTTTATAGACATTCCAATCATTCGTTCAGCTTGCTCTATTGCTTTTTTTATAGATTGCACAGTCGCATCAATATCAACTATTGCGCCTTTTCGTATTCCATTTGACTTAACATTGCCTACACCTATGACATTTAAAGTACCATTCGTCATTTCTCCGATAAGTACCTTAATTGATGATGAACCAATATCAAGAGAAACATATAATTCTGTCTGATTCAATCCGTGGCACCTCCTTCAACAACTCTTTACTCACCATTCTATTGCATTCTAGCAAGCTTGTCTAAGTAAAACGTTAAAAGTTGTAAATTTTCCTTCTATTCGACTGTTTTTTAGTCAATAGTCCCTTTTCTTTCCGTCCATTTGGTCAATAAGATACGTCTAATCACTGCGATGTTTTGGAAAAGACGAACACCAAATGCGAAAATTGCAGCTAAATACAAGTCAACTCCTAAGTGAACTCCTAGGAAAGCCAATCCTGCAGCTAATGCAATATTAAAGAAAAATCCTGACACAAAAACCTTGTCGTCATAAATATGTTGTAATTGAGCTCGAATTCCCCCAAATAGAGTATCCAGTGCTGCAAGAACGGCAATAGATAGATAGTTTTCATACACCGAAGGGATTTGAATATCTGTTAATAAACCCAGAGATATTCCCAAGATTAATCCGAGTAATGGTAACCACATATGTTAATCCCCTTTAGATGTATTTTTCAAGTATTTATTTTTAATAGATTGATCGAATGCTGGAATCCCAATTTGATCTTGGGGTTTCCCTATCGTTAAGGTTAAGTTATCAATAAAAAAGTCGTCAGCAATCATCGAAGACTGTAAATGGTTATATAGTTTTTCTGCATCTTCAATCGTTTCATTTCCTATTCGCACTTTAAATGGCGGCGTTCGAACAGTTAAACTATTGACCGTTGTTTGCCCATTGATATCTCGAATCGGAGAAGAATGAATGATTCGTTTCCCATCAATTGATACATCATGTCCATTAAAGCGATTAATTTCGTTTAATAATTGGACGAGTAAATCAGGTGAAATACTTGTCACTTCTTGTCCAAGAGCTATGCCTTCCAGAGATGGCTTAATTGTAAGTTCCAAACCTGGACCGGTTACTTCTGTTAAACCTGCTTTTTCTCTTAATGTTTCAAGTGTTTCATTCAACGCTTGTGCAGGACTTTCAGATTGTAAATTCTCATATTTAGTAATAGTTTTATTAACCTCTCTAATCTGTGTCAGCATCTCGGAGTGCAATTCTTTCTCAAGAGATAGTTCTTGCCTAATTTCCCACATATCACGAGTATCTCGTGATTCAGGTTTTTTAACAGTGTTGTATTGCACAGCAACCATAAAACCGACAATCAATAAAATAATAGTGAAGCGGACATAAACACCTTGTTTCATCCAACCGCTCCTTCCTTTCGAGTACAAATATTCTTTAGGAAAAGCTTGTCCGCTTTTCGGGCTTATCGTGGTCGGGCTAAATTGGGCTTGTCCGCTTTTCGGTGTCTACCTGCGAAGCCCAGCTCGCACCTAAGCTTCAGGACCTCATGCGAAAGCAAGGCTTTCGAATCGGTCCTTCCAGCGCCGGTGTCGAGCTAGAGTGGGCTTCTTCGCTTTTCGGTGTTACAAAGCTGGCATTTCAATTTTCGATTTTTCTTCAATCGTAACCACGATATTATCGTTGACGAGTTGATCTAATACTCCACCAGTAAGTTGTAGTGATGGGACTAATACTGTTGGATCTCCAATTGCTTCAATTACGAATGGTGCCGGGAATTGTTCGCCATCAATTGTTATGACGGGACCATTACATTTTATATAAGAATTAGCATGTAGTCGCTGGCCATTTATGGTAATTGCTTCAGATCCAGATATTTTCAATTCATTAAGCACTTGGAAAACGTGACTTTCGTGAACTATATAGTCATTTGGGTTAACTGATGATGGATTATATTCTGCATCTTCAAGCTGTACTTTTATCCCTTTTCCTTTTGCAGGGAGCACGCCAAGTACTAGGCGTAAATCTTCAGCCTCTTGAATCAAGCTTTCATATTGTTCTTCACTACCTGAAAGAGATTTTTCAATTTCTCTCACTTGCTGTTGTCTAGCGCCTAATTCAGTTGACAATTCTTTATTGCGTTCCTTTTGTAGGATGAGATCTTCTCGATAGCGTTCCTCTTGCTCAAAGTATTTGCTACTGACAGGTTCTCCACTTAGTTTTTTGCTACTCGACAAACTATACGAATAAGACAATATAAATCCTAGTACTAAACATACAAGTGAAAAAATGATTCTTTTATGAACAACCGACCGAGTAGGTTTATTCTGGAGTTTTTTCATCTTCCTCCTCCTCCTTAGGTTGTGGATTATACATATCTAAATAGGTTTGAAAAAACGAACCCACTTCTATATCAATTACACCCTTTTCGGTATCACCAATTTGAGCAATAATCGACGGATAATAGTTCATTTTCTCAGCAAACGACTGGATAACAGCTCTAACTTCATAGCCGTCATTCATATAAAGTCGAATTCGATAAGGATCTGCTTTTGAAGGGACAGATTCAATTTGTGAAATCATAGATAGCACTTGAGGCTTTAACTCGGCAAGTTCCTTCACCATGCGTATTCTAATTTTCGGTTTATCAAAACCGCTAAGTAACGGTGCGTCTACTGGAGCTATTGTCTTGTCAGATTGAAATATCGTTCCATTTTCAAGAACGATGTCAAATCCTATTTCTGATTGGATATAGGCCGCTTTTTCCCATTCCGTTACTTCAATTTTCACAGATGTAAAGCCATTCCGTTTGACGTTGACTTCTTTAATCCAATCATTTTTTAGTACCAGTTCTTCAGCATTGCTTGTCCTAATTTCCCACATGGATTGTCCTTTTTGTAAACCACTTTGTTTAATATACTGGTCACTAGTCGTCAAATTAGACCCTTCAACGACAATCGTTTGTACGTGACTATAAGGAGATTGAAAATAGAGGAGACCAAATAAAGTAACAAGGAAAATAACGAGCAATAACGTGAACTTTCGATTTGTTCTCTTTTTCCGTCGCTCTCTTAGCGTTGGAATTCTGTCTTCAATGTCGATAATTTTATCCACGTTATTCACTCCTTTCCTACTCTATTAATCTTTTGAAAAACGAAGAATGAGACCTACGATGAGCCATGTTGATAAGAGAGATGAGCCGCCATAACTAATAAAAGGTAAAGTTACACCAGTCACTGGAAATAACCCAATGACTACACCAATATTTAAAAAGATTTGGAAACCAATCATGGACTGAAGTCCCGCTATTGCATAAAAACCAACTTTTGTTGGAGCAAGGATAGCTAAGCGGTAGCCGGTAAACAAGAAAATAATGAACAGACTAATTAGAATCACTGCACCAAAGAAACCCATTTCTTCTACAATGATTGAGAAAATAAAATCATTTTGAGGTTCAGGTAAATACAAAAACTTTTGTCTACTTTGACCAAAGCCATGTCCAAACAAACCTGAAGGTCCGATGGCTAGAAGAGATTGAATCCCTTGAAAACCACTATTTAAGGCATCTTCCCAAGGATCAAGAAATGCAGAAATCCTCTTTAAACGATATGGAGCAGAGACGATTAATCCAACGAGTGCTAAGATGCCTATACTCCCTATACCTAGGAAAAAGCGAATTGGGAAACCAGCGATAAATAAAAGCGAAAAGCCACCAACAATTAATAAAAAAGCAGATCCAAAATCTGGTTGTACTAGAATTATTCCAGCTGGGATTAAACAGATTAATAATGGTCCAACATACTTTCTTTTTTTATCATGCATTGTTTTCGCTAGAATAGAAGCCAAAAATCCCATGACAGAAATTTTTACGAATTCAGCTGGTTGTAAACTAAAACCAGCAATTTGAATCCAACTCTGTGAGCCATTTCTAACAATACCAAGTCCAGGGATGTAAACCGCAAATAACAATAGTATGGACGCAATATAAGCGCTAAACCAAAATTTCTGAAGGTGAATAAAAGGAAGTTTGTATATCACCCAAGCACTTATCATACCTATAGTGCCGTACATAATTTGTTTCCAAAAGAATGGAAGACTATCTTCATAGTGTACTTTCCCCCAGTAGGAACCGGCGGAATAAACAAAACAATAACCAATCACAGTTATTAGTAAACTCGTAAATAGAAAAATATATGTCGGTTTTTTCTGCAGTGTTTGCATCCTTTCATCTGGTAATCTGTTTACTTAATTTGAAATACTGCTTCGATAAAATCATCTCCACGCAACTCGAAGTTTGCGTATTGGTCCCAACTCGCACAAGCAGGTGAAAGTAAAATAACATCCTTAGGCTCTGATAAATCAGTTGCCACTTGAACAGCTTGTTGAATGTTTTCTACTTTTTCTATTATTTCGACTCCACATGATGCTGCAAACTCAATGAGACGATCACTCGTTTCACCGAATGCAACCACTGCTTTTACGTGATTCATATAGTCCCGCAGTTCTTCAAATGAATGTCCTCGCTCTAAACCACCAGCTAATAAAATTACTGGTTGGTCGAATGCTGCAAGAGCACTTCTTGTCGCTAATGTGTTTGTCGCTTTTGAATCATTGTAGAATTTTCGTTTCTTCCATTCCCGTAAAAATTGTGTGCGATGCTTCACTCCTGTAAAGGACGTCAACACATGCTGTATAGTTTCTTTCGGACAATCTAGTAAGATAGCAGTGGCAACCGCACATAAAATATTTTCAAGATTGTGCTCACCTGGTAAAGCAATTGATTTTCTTTCAAGATAAGGTTCGCCTTTCCAATAAATATACGCTGCATCCCCACTTATTCCTTCTTCTCTGTGTCCTTTTGTAGAGAATGGGATAAGTTTTGCTTTTGACAGACCTGCGTATTTTACAACTTCAGGTTGGTCTGCATTGTAAATAAAGACATCTTCATTGGTTTGATTTTTGGTTACTCCATATTTGGCATCCCCGTATTGTTCAAATGAACCATGATAATCTAAATGTGCTTCATATAAATTGGTGAGAATCGCAATTTTCGGTTGGAATTTATCAATCCCCATCAATTGGAATGAAGAGAGTTCTGTTACAATCACGTGATCCTCTCGAGCATCCTCAGCTACTTTACAAGCAACTGTTCCAATATTCCCAGCTATTAATGGATTTTGACCACCTTGATTTAACATGTGGAATAGCAAGGTCGTTGTGGTAGTTTTACCGTTTGAGCCCGTTATCCCAATAAATGGTGCTTCACTGATTAAGTACGCTAATTCAATTTCCGTCCAAACTGGAATTCCTCTTGATACAGCATCTCTAACAATCGGATTATGATAAGGAATACCAGGATTTTTAATCACATATTCGAAACCTTCATCCAATAGATCCTCTGGGTGTCTTCCACAAATAACGGTAATGCCCTTACTTAATAAATTTTGAGCATCTGGACTCTCTTCAAAAGGCTTTGAATCATTTACTGTAACAAATGCACCTAATTTATGAAGAAGTTCCGCTGCTGCTACTCCACTCTTTGCAAGTCCTAAAACGAGTACTTTTTTTGCTTTGAATTCTGTTATGTTCTTCATTTACAATACCTCCAGCATAACGACAATAAAGGCAGCAAGGAAAGCCGTTGACCAAAATACGACAACGACTTTCCATTCAGACCAACCTGATAATTCAAAATGATGATGTATTGGACTCATTTTGAAAACCCGTTTTCCCGTCGTTTTAAAACTAATTACTTGAATAATAACGGATAGCGTCTCTATTACAAAAATTATCCCTACGATAACCAGTAATAGCTCTTGTTTAACTAATATGGAAACCATCGCAAGCGCTCCACCAAGTGCTAGTGAGCCGGTGTCACCCATAAATACTTTTGCTGGATTGGCATTAAATATTAGGAAACCAAGAAGTGCTCCTGTCACAGCAAAAGCAAAAATGGCAATGTCTAATTGTTGGTAAACTAATGCCAAAACACCAAATGTAGTAAATGCAATAGATGCTGTTCCTGAAACAAGTCCGTCTAAGCCATCTGTTAAATTAACAGCGTTTGAAAAGCCTACAAGCCAAAAAATCATGAACGCCACATAGGCAATACCAAGATCAACTGACCAATTAGTAAATGGCACACTTATCGTTGTTTCGAAAGGTCCTTGACTAAGTAAGAAAAAGGAAGCAACTGCAATAATAATTTGCCCGATTACTTTTTGTAATGATGTCAATCCTAGATTTCTTTTAAGAACCACTTTAATAAAGTCATCTAAAAACCCGATTACGCCAAAACCAACAAACACTAAAACTAAAACAATTGTTTGTGTAGTTAGCATTTCTAAATAAAATGCCACGCCTAATGTTGTCATGACTATTGAGACAATAAAGACAAGTCCACCCATTGTCGGTGTACCTGCTTTTTTCATGTGAGATTGTGGTCCTTCTTCACGAATACTTTGACCAAACTTCATCCGTTGCAATGCTGGAATGAAAATGGGTGTTAAAAGAACTGTAAGTAAAAAACCGATCCCTACAATCATTATTATTGGTGCGAGTGTCATATGTATTCTCCTTCGGATAAACGATGGTTGTCGTTATTACTATTATTCACCTAAGTATAAATGAATCGTACCATCAACAGACAGTAAACTTTCTGCTTGTGGAAGCTGGGATATTATTTTCGTTCCGGTACCATGCCATTCAATCTTAAATGGTTCATCTATCATCATAATTTTATTTTTCTCTTGCCCGACTAAATCTGGAACTCTTCGCTCTATATTATCTCCCCATCTATACTCTTTTTGGATTTGATCTTTGTTGTAATTGAATCCAATAAAAGGAGCGCTATCTTCAATGATCTCTCCTACAATTGGTGCAGCAATTACTCCACCAAACTGTACAACATGTTTTGGATTATCAATCGCTACATAAACCACGATTTCAGGGTCGTTAGCAGGTGCAAACCCGATAAACGATACAATATACTGCCCTTCGACGTAACGTCCATTCACAGCCTTCTGTGCAGTCCCTGTTTTTCCGCCAATTCTCATTGTATCACGAAAAGCATTGCGTCCTGAACCATTTGCCACAACTGATTCTAATGATTCACGAACTTGTTTTGAAGTTTCTTCGGATATAACTTGTCGCACTTTCGTTGGTTCATTTTCTTTTATTACTTCGTTGGTCTGTTCATTATATATCCGTTTCACTACATACGGTTGAAACAACGTTCCCCCATTGACAGCTGCGGAAACAGCTTGAACTTGTTGAATAGGTGTGACGGATATTCCTTGACCGAATGAAGTTGTCGCATGTTCGACTGGTCCATAGCTTTCTTTAGAGAACAAAATACCAGTGGATTCTCCTGCAATGGATGATCCTGTTTTTTGCCCAAAACCGAAATCACGTATGTATTTCGACAGCTTTTCACGTCCAACACGTTGACCAAGTTCAATAAAACCAGGATTACATGAGTTTTCAACCACTTCTAAAAATGACTGATGTTTATGGCCTTCTCTTTTCCAACAACGTAATCTTGCACCTTCGACTATTGCATAACCAGGATCATAAAATGAATCATTTTCTAAATCCACTTTACCTTCTTCAAGCGCAGCAGCAAGAGTAATAATTTTAAAAGTAGAACCTGGCTCAAATGTCATGGACACAGGCAAGTTCTGATTATAAACGCTCGGACTAACTTTGTCATATTCCAATGGATGGAAAGTCGGAAAAGAAGCTAGCGACAAAATCTCACCAGTTTTAGGATTCATGGCAATTCCCATTGCTTGATCGGCATCATATTTTTCCATAGCCTGGGAAAGTGTCCGCTCCATAATCTCGTGAACATCTAGATCAATGGTTAATTCAACTGTCGCACCATCTTCTCCTTTGCCCCAACCGTCATTTACATGAGGCAGTGAATTTCCTTTAGCATCCGTGAATAAACGCAAGGTTGATTGAGTCGACGTCAAATATTCATTATATTGGAATTCAATACCAGCTAACCCTTGATGGTCATATCCAGTAAATCCAAGTAGACGTGACAGTAACTCATCATGTGGATAATCACGCACATAATCAACACCTGTATACAAGCCTGGGATTTGCAATGATTGGATATCAAGCGCTGTTCCAAGCTCAATATTTTTCCCTTCAGGTGCCAATTTGATTAAAAACGTTTTTTCACTCATTTGCTCCACGAGTTTATCTTTATCCACATTTAGAGCTACACTCAGTTTAGCTGCTGCACTTTCAACATCTTCGCTTTGAGCAGGCATAAAATAAAGTGTCGGTGCCAGTTTACTGCCTACAATTAATTCTCCATCACGATCGCGAATATTCCCTCTCGTTTGTGAAAAGGGTATTTCACGATCCCAATTCTCTTCAGCTTTTAGCGTTAGCCATTCATATTGGAAAAACTGCATGACGACTAGTTTCCCTATAGAAGCAACACTTAAACAAAGAAATATAATCACCATTGTCCGAACTCTGATCTTCAACTGAAGAGGCACTCCTGCCTTCATAATAACCACACCTTGTTTTTTAACAAGATATGACTGGAATGGAGTACCTATTCAACATTTAATCTTGAGGGAGCTTTTCTTCTCCCTTTTTTTCTGTTTCTTTTTTGGCTTTTATGTTCGTTTCTTCAGGTGTTTCAAGTTTAATTACGATTGGTGTCTGTTCGTTCGTTACGGTTCCTTTGGAAACACTTTGACTCACCGCATAGCCGTTTCCAACTACTTCTATATTTAGGCCTGATAACATTTGATAGACCAAAACATGACGTTTCGACCAATTTGTAAAGTCGGGTATGGTTATAGGTCCTTCCGTTTTTAACATGACTAAACTGCCAGGCAAAATTTTAGTACCAGCTGCAGGAAATTGTTCTGTAATTATTCCTTTATCCGTATTCCCAATAATAATTAGCTTCATCTTTTGATCAAGCATCTGATTTTCAGCAACTGCAACATCTTTCTCTTTAACTTCAGGAAGAGTAACAGTAGGTATGGACTTCACTTGTTCAGGTTTAATATTCATGTATTTCAAACTATTTTCTGTAACGGATTTAAATATTTCAGATACTGGCATGGATCCCACTTCTGTCGCTTCTAACTTTGGTTTAGAAACTGCCACATAGACGACTAATTGAGGGTCTTCAACAGGTGCCATTCCTAGGAATGAGTACAAATAATTTTCATACCCAGATAGATATTTACCCTCTTTGTTTGGAATCTGCGCTGTCCCTGTTTTTCCTGCTACAGTATAATCTGTCAGCTCAAATCTTTTTCCGGATCCATGTTCAGAAGTGACAGTGGAAGCTAACAACTCTCTCATTTTCTTTGCAGTGTCCGCAGAAATTGGTTTTCCTGTTTCTTCAGGTTTAGAATCGTGCATTACTTCTTTTGTTAATGGATTCACAATTTTTTCAATTACATACGGCTTCATCATGGTACCGTCATTTGCAATTGCCGTTTCTGCTTGAATAAGTTGCATCGGAGTAACCGTAGAACCTTGTCCAAAAGTGGAGACAAGTCGATCAAGTGGCCATTTATTTATGATTTTCCCACTTGCTTCATTCGGCAGGTCAATCCCTGTTTTCTTGCCAAAGCCAAATTTGTCTAGGTACTCAAGAAATGCTGTATCGCCAAGTCTTTCTAACAAATACGCCATGGCGACGTTTGAAGAGCGTTGGAAACCTTCCAAATACGTAATATTCCCCCATCCTTTTAAGTTATGATCTCGGATGGTAGTGTCTAGTAAGGTATATTTTCCTGATTGATACCAAGCGTTCGGATCCCATTTTTTTTCTTCCATAGCGGCTGCCACTGTAAATGTTTTCATGGTGGAACCTGGTTCAATCGTGTTTTCAATCGTTTCATTTAGCCAATTATCTGTGAGGCCATCACGGGTCTCAGGGTCAAATGATGGACGTTGACTCATCGCCAAAATCTTGCCTGTTTTCGGATCCGCCACCATGGCTACCATACTTTCTGGCGAATATTCTTCTTCGACTCTGCTCATAGCATCTTCAAGAAAATTTTGGACCGTTTTATCAAGTGTCAAGTGAATCTGATAGCCATCTTGAGCTGGTGTCACCATTTCTTCTGAGTTTGGTAACAAATAACCCCACAAATCTCCATCGTATTGAACTTTGCCATTCTTTCCGGTCAGTTGTTTATTATAAATCGATTCAAGACCCATTTTCCCAACTGTTTGGAACGTTCCGTCAGGTTGTTCTTCTTTTACAGCAAAGCCGATTAGATGTGAAGAAAAAGTTCCACCTGGATAAAAACGTTTTAAATCTCGTACAAAAACAAGACCAGGTAATTTCTGTTCCTTTATTTTCGTCATATTTTCATGGCTGATATCGCGACCAGCCGAACCAAATTCCACTTGATAAACGCCTTCTTTTGATAGGCGTTCTACTAATTTTTCTTTGGATAATGGGATATATTCAGCAAGTACACTTGCGGTTTTTTCCACATCATTTACATGTTTTGGCTTTTTTGCATTTTCTGTTGCTTTCGGGCTTAGAACCGCGACTAAACGATAACTTAATGTATCTTCTGCGATGACTTCACCGTTTTTATCTACTATTTCCCCACGACTAGCATTGATAATTTGTTCTCTTTCATATTTAGCAGCAGCTTTTGCAGCAAGTGCTTGCCCATCTGCTTCTCCCGTGACTTGGATAAATATCATCCTTGACAACAATAGAAAAAAGAGCCCTCCGTAGAACAAAAACATCAGAAAGGCTCCCCATTGAAATCGAAATTTCTTTTTCATTGTCCCGTAACAACCTTCACATTTTTCTCGTTCAGTTTCAAACCTAATGCTTTTGCTTTATCCCAGATACGGTCATACTCTGAGAGTTCGCTTACTTGGATGGACAAATCCGAATTTTGTTTTTTTGTTTCATCAATTTGTTGTTCAATTGATCGTATGTCTTGTGAAGAAGAGTAAATACTCGCCTGTGTTTGTAAAATCATCAAACTAAACATTGCAATGATAGATACAAAGAGAGCAATTAACACTCTTTCACCTTTTGTAAGTATTTTTCGGTTTGGTTTAATCGCTGGGTTAGCCGCAGGCTGTGGATTAACGACAGGCTGCTTTATGTAAGTTGTTTGCGTTCTAGCGTGCATGGCCATTTAATCACGTCCTTTTTCCTTTATTTTTTCTGCTATTCTTAGTTTTGCTGATCTCGATCGATTATTATTTAATAATTCTTCTTCACTTGGTAAAATCGGCTTGCGTGTAATTAATTTCATGTGGGGCTCCATGCCCTCTGGAATGACAGGTAAGTTTGGTGGTAATTCCGGATACGATGCTGCTTCTTTAAAAATTGTTTTAGTTATTCGATCTTCTAGTGAATGGAATGTGATTACACTAATACGTCCATTTACTGCAAGTAATTCAATGGCATCTTGAAGTGATTCTTCGGCAGCACCAAGTTCGTCGTTTACTGCAATTCGGATGGCTTGGAATACCCGTTTTGCAGGATGCCCACCTTTTCTTCTTGCAAATGCTGGAATACCGTCTTTAATAAGTTCAACGAGTTGTCCTGTAGTTTCGATTGGCGCAAGTTTTCTGGCTTCTTCAATTTTACGTGCGATTTGCTTAGAAAACTTTTCTTCGCCATAACGATAGAAAATACGAACTAGATCATTAAACTCCCAGTCGTTTACAACATCGAAAGCAGTAAGTGACGCAGTCATATCCATTCTCATATCAAGTGGAGCATCGTTGTGATAACTAAACCCTCGTTCAGGTGTATCCAATTGTGGTGAAGATACGCCTAAGTCATAAAGTATGCCATCTACTTTATCAATGCCTAATTCTTGTAATTTTTCTTTTATATCGCGGAAGTTCGCATGCACAAACGTCACTTTATGAAGATGATCTGCTAATCGGATTTTCGCATTTTCAAAAGCAGTAGTGTCTTGATCAAAACAAATCAACTTACCTTGATCATTTAATTGTTGAACTAAATACTCACTGTGTCCTGCTCCACCTAAGGTACAGTCGACATATATGCCATCTGGACGAATGTTCAATCCGTCAACGGTTTCGTGTAATAATACTGTTGTATGGTTGAACAACGAATCGTCCTCCTCTTTAGGGTAAAAATGTTTAGTTGTCGCTTTTCGTTATGTCTAGCTTCAAGCGCCAGCTCGCACCTTAGCTTCAGAAACTCAAACGAAAACAAGTTTTCGATTCGTTTCTTCCAGCACCGGCGTCGAGCTAAAGTGGCGCTTTTCGCTTTTCGTTATATATCAAAGCCGATCATATTTTCTGCTAAGTCGTTAAACGAGTCTTCGGATTCTTCGAAATAAGCTGTCCAAGAATCTTTCGCCCAAATTTCAATGCGGTTTGAAACGCCCAGTACGATACATTCTTTTTCCACTTTTGCATGTGATAACAATGTACTTGGAATGTTGATACGACCTTGCTTATCAATTTCCACTTCTGTTGCCCCAGAAAAGAAGAACCGTGTGAATGCTCGTGCATCTTTTTTAGTCACGGGTAAAGCCTTTAATTTTTCTTCGAGTTTTCGCCATTCATTCATAGGATAGCCGAATAAGCAGTTATCAAGACCTCTTGTAATCACAAATGTCTCGTCTAGGTGCTCGCGAAATTTTGCCGGTATTATAAGACGACCTTTCGCATCAACACTATGTTGATATTCTCCCATGAACATGGTACTCACCCCACTTATTCTCATAAATGTACCACATCCCCCCACTTTCCTCCACCAGTTTCTTAAAAAAAATTGGGAATAACCAAAAAATGTGATAATAGTACTTGTTGAAACAGATTGAAATCCTTTTCCCCCATAGAAAAAAGCCGTCTCAATATTGAGACGGCTTTGCTAATTAAACGGTAAGAATAGTATGGTTGCCATTAAATTCAAATGGTTGTGATAAGAGATCGTCAATAAATGTGGGACCGATTTCATTTAGAAATAATAATGGGCTAAACCATCTTTCTTGAAGGGTGTACTCAGGAAAAAGCGTTCCTTCGATTTGATTAAACTTTCGAATTTTCACTTCATGGCGCAATAAATTTGTATCTTCTATTTTACGACTCAAGTACAGGAACTGTTTGTTATGGAGTTCTAAATTTTTCTTCGTGATTATATTGAGAGTCGGACCTGCATTTGATAAATGATTATCTAATCTTTGATATTGTTCCTCTAAAGATTGTTGAATCTCTCGAATCATTGCTTCTGCATCGTCATCTTTAATATCATCAATGAATTTTTGTTTATGGGACTGTAATTCCCCATTGAATACACTCTCAACAGGTAAGTCTAATTCGTCTAAATACTGTTTAGACTTCTTATCCACTATTGAAATTGATAATCTTGGCACCATCACAGGTAGCTCCATATCAAAATGTTCAAACATGGTTTTAAAAGTGGCCCAGTATGCTAATTCCCCTGGCCCTCCAATAAATGCTAAGACAGGGAACACCATTTCTTGCATTAATGGTCGAGTAACTACGTTATTACTTAAGCGCTCGGGTTGATTAATAGCGATATCAATCAATTGTTGTCTAGAGAATCGAAGACCTGCAGTTTCATTTAAAAATACTCCGTTGATGTACTTTAATAAAAAGCGTTCTCCGTTTTCAACAATAAACAAATTAGAACTATCTTCTGATGCTAGTATTGGTTGACCATAACCCGCTTGTTGAAAACGACTTTCTTGATCCACTACGAGTGATGCTATCTCTTGAGCTTGTTCAATCATCTTCACAAAATAAGGAGATTCATACTTTCTAAGTGGTTGATAAGCAGCGTCAATTAAAAGCAACCCTTCGTTTGAGAAAAAGTCATGCATCATCACTGCAAAGAAATGACTGTACGAAGAAACTTGCTGTGTCATATCCAAGCACTTGCGAAGCAATTCTTTCGTATAAATAGTTTCGGTAAATTGCTTAAAGACATCACGAATGAAAGATTGTAATTTTTCAGCTTCTACTGCTGTTTCAGAAGCCATTTGTTTACGATTAGGACGATCATTATACGTATGCTTTTGCAATCGCCCTTGATTCAGAGTGAAAGTGGAATTAATTTCATCTAAATCGTGGTCTTCTCCAGCAATCCAAAACACGGGTACAACTGGAATACCTAAGGCTTGTCGTTGTTGTTTAGCTAATAAGATGATTGATAGTGCTTTATGTACGGAATATAGAGGACCTGTTAATAGGCCAGCTTGCTGACCACCGATGACAACCAGTGCGTCTTTTTCCAACTCGGATAAGTGGATATCCACTTCATCATTTTGTGGGAATTGCATCATATATTCACGAACAACATTTGCCAGTTGTATTCTGTTCACTTGGTGCGATTTCAACGATATCGCACGATTTTCATACGAAGTTTTATTCGGTAAATAATGAAAAAACGTAGAGAGTTCTTTCTTTTGAGCATGAAAATCTACTAGGAAAGGACTGCTATTTGGTTGATCAATTTGGTCAAATTTCATCATGGTAAACCCCTTTTGCGTGTAAATACCAATCGAGTATATCATTTGCCGTCACGACAGGAAAAACAAACGACTTATCGAACTTTAATTAACGAACTCTATGACTTTAAAAACGAAACCTAAACACCACACAACAAAGTAAGTAACACTAAGAATTAAAAACAAAAATCTCCATATTTTTCGAACAAGCGATATTAATTCAATTTCCTTTTGTGATTTCCACTCAAGGAATGTCAGGATCACACTTATAATTAACGCTATTCCTATTAAAAGTCCGACAGTTTCGATTTGAAACAAGGATTGAATTGCGATTGGGACAGCAAAAAATAAAACCACAGTCGTTATATCCGCTGCGTGTCCAAAGGCTTTAGTTTTTCTACTTATTTTACTTGACACAAAAAATACCACAATAAAAATCACAATAGGAAAAACTAATAGAAAACTAATGATTGTTTGAAAAAAATTACTCATGGGATTCACCTTTTTCATCAATAGCTAACACTAATTGATAAAGAGTTCTTAAAATGGGCAACTCTTTTTCTCCTGCCAAATTCAGCAAAGCCCCTACTATTGGTTCAATTTCACTTTGTCTATTGTTCAGTCGGTCTTGAAGCATAGAAGACTTGTTTGCTACTGTTTTTTCACAAAGCGCCTTTACATCCTCGAAGGATAATATTTGGTTAATTTCTGGAAAGGACAATTGCAATTCCACAAATAATGACTTCATTAGTTGAAATGCATGTTTATTTGTCAGTAATTCCCCATTTTCAATTAGTAAGATCGCAGTTATTGGATTAATGCAGGCGTTTAATATCGCTTTTCTCAACACGATAGCATAGGCGTCTTCTACCATTTCAATTTGAAATAAGGGAGATTGGAAAATTGATAGGTTTAAGCTTGCATTAGTAGTCGTTTCGAAAGGAGCAATCTTTGTTAATCCTATCCCTTTATGAATAACCGTGGTCGCATCAACTTTAAAAGCTCCGTGCTCGACCGTCGCAATATAAATCTGTTGTTGTTTTAATTGAGTTATCCATTGTAAGTGGGCTAGTCCATTTTGAATAAATAATAGTGGCGTGGCCAATGGTAGTGACTGCAATTTTTCTTCTATGTCCTGTAAATGATGATACTTTACAGCTACTATCCACAATGCATCAATTGGAGCTTGTCCATAGTCTACAAACGCCTCTACATGTGTATGAACTTTTTCTCCATTAGCGTGAACGAGTGTAATACCACGTTTTGTTAGTTGATCAGCCTGTTCAATCGTCCGTGTTATGTATGTAATTTGATGTTTTTGCTCACTAAAGTATGAGCCAATCAGTAATCCAATAGCACCCGCTCCGACAATGACCACGTTCAATTCATAATCAACTCCTTCAAATCTTATATAACTTCATAAAGGAGGACATATTGCTCCTTTCGAACTCATCTTAAGTACGCCACTTCTAGAGGCAACACTTGAGTACCAACTTTTTGTTGTCCTGAGGCGTTGTAGTCTTCGCCTGCACAGTAAGCCTACGAAGAGATGCGAAGCTATTTTTAGCGAGCTTATTTGTTACATCCTGTAAATGAAAAGGCCTACCAACGTGCGGCAGACCTTTCCTGTTGCTATTGATTATACTGGATAAACTGGATGTTTACGAGGTGGCTGTGAAATATGTTTCGTACTATACGTAAGATAGCGCATGGCTAATACTTCACGTAAATTACTTGGTGCAACAATTTCATCAATAATCAGTTCAGAAGCTAATTTATAGATATTGATTTCTTCTTTGTATTCTTTATGTTTTTGAAGAACAAACTGCAAACGTTCTTTCGGATCTTCAATTGCTTCTATTTTGTTCGAGAACACAGCATTTACTGCTGCTTCTGGACCCATTACTGCAATTTGAGCTGTAGGTAGAGCTATACAAACATCTGGTTCAAATGCAGGACCTGCCATTGCGTATAAACCGGCACCATATGCTTTTCTAACGATGACCGAAATTTTCGGTACAGTTGCAGAACTCATAGCCATGATTAATTTTGCACCATGTCGAATGATTCCGGCACGTTCAACTTTTGTACCAATCATAAATCCAGGAACATCAGCTAAGAATAATAATGGAATCCCAAAAGCATCACATAAATTGATGAATTTCGTAGCTTTGTCAGCAGAATCTATAAATAATACCCCGCCTTTGACTTTTGGTTGGTTCGCAATAATTCCGACTGCTTGTCCTTCAATACGTGCCAGACAAGTAATGATTTCCGAAGCAAATAATTTCTTCACATCAAAAAGTGAACCCTCATCAATTAACTGATCAATTGCTTCATACATATCAAATGGTGCATTTTGATTTTCTGGAATAATCGCTTCAAGTGAGCGACCTTCTTTATTCGCTTTTGGTTCTACCATTTTCGGTTTCTCAGTAAAGTTTGCTGGGAAGTAAGCTAAGTAACGACGAGCTTCAGAAATAGCTTCTTGTTCACTTGTTACTAATACATCGCCACACCCACTAACGGAACAGTGCATGCGAGCGCCGCCCATTTCTTCTAACGTAACTTTTTCACCAATTACTTTTTCTGCCATACGCGGTGATCCTAAGTACATAGAAGCATTACCTTCAACCATAATTACGATATCACAAAATGCAGGGATGTAAGCTCCTCCAGCTGCTGAAGGTCCGAATAGTAAACAGATTTGCGGAACAAATCCTGACATCCTTACTTGATTGTGGAATATTTTACCTGCTCCTCGTCGATTTGGGAACATATCTAATTGATCCGTAATTCGTGCACCTGCTGAATCGACAAGATAAAGCATTGGCACACGTGTTTTCTCTGCTATTTCTTGAATGCGGATGATTTTTTCAACAGTACGAGATCCCCATGACCCTGCTTTAACTGTTGAATCATTTGCCATTACACATACTTGTTGTCCACCGACTTTACCTGTAGCTGTTACGACACCATCCGCCGGAAGATCTCCTGCTTCACAGTTTGCAAATCGGCCATCTTCCAAGTACACGCCTTCGTCAAAAAGTAAGGCTAAGCGATCACGCACAAATAACTTGTTTTGTTCTTTCATTTTTTCATGATATTTCGAATGACCACCTGCGAAAATAGTATTTAGCTTTTCTTCTAAGCGTTCATTGTATGCAGTTTTCTCCGTCATCTATGTTGCCCCCTTGTTTCATCTCACTTATCCCCAAGTGATGTTATTCAAATGTTACTAATACATCGCCTTCATTAACAAAATCACCAATTTGAGCTTCAATTTTCGCAACTTTACCCGCTGTTTCAGCTTCAACTGGAATTTCCATTTTCATTGATTCTAAAACCATAACAGTTTGTCCTGCTGTGATTTCTTCCCCTACTTGTACCACGATATTAAATACTGTGCCTGCCATTGTCGATTGAATTTGTTTCATGTTATTTTTCCTCCTTTTGTTGTTCAAGCCATTGCGGTAATACCGCGGTCGTATAAGTGCCTTCTTGGAATGCTTTTGCCCCTAAAAACTCTTGGAACAAGGCAACATTTGTTTTAACTCCTTCAATCCTAACAGATGAAAAGAACTTTTGTGCTTTGTTTATCGCTTCTTGTCGTGACTCCGAATGGACAATTACTTTTGCAATCATCGGATCATAGAAAGGAGTTACAGTATTTCCTTCTTCATAACCTGCATCTATCCGGATGCCTTCAGTTGATCCCCATTGAAGACTTTTGATATTCCCTGGTGAAGGGAAGAACGTTTTAGGATCTTCAGCATAAATTCTGAATTCAAGCGCGTGTCCGTTTGAATGAATATCTGCTTGATTAATTATAGGAAGAGGCTCGCCCTTAGCTACCTCAAGTTGCCATTCTACTAAATCAAACCCTGTTACTGCTTCTGTTACAGGATGCTCGACTTGAAGTCTTGTATTCATTTCTAAGAAATAGAATTGATTATCTTCATCTACAATAAATTCTACAGTTCCAGCATTTCGATAATTTACTGCTTTCGCAGCATCCACTGCCGCTTGCAACAAGCGCTCTCGAGCTTCTTGAGGGAAATTCGGTGAAGGTGATTCTTCAATAACCTTTTGGTTTCGGCGTTGTACTGAACAGTTACGTTCATACAAATGCACAATATTACCATGCGCGTCACCGAAAATTTGTACTTCGATGTGACGACCACCAGAAATGTATTTTTCTAAGAAGACTACATCATCTCCAAAGTAAGCCTTAGCACGTGTTTTCACAGAAACAAAGTTCTGACTGAGCGCTTGCTCATCGTCACAGCGAATCATACCGATACCGCCTCCGCCACTGCTTGCTTTGAGCATAACTGGATAACCTATTCGTTGTGCTTCTCGAATAGCCTCTTCAATCGTTTGCACACCTGCATCAGTTCCAGGTACTACTGGTACACCTGCTGCTTGCATTGTCTGACGAGAACCAATCTTATCGCCCATTTTATCAATGGTTTCAGGATTAGGACCAATAAAAATCATTCCAGCCTCTTCAATCTTACGTGCAAAACCTGCATTTTCAGAAAGTAAACCATAACCTGGATGAATTGCGTCAACCCCTTCACGCAATGCTAAAGCTAAAATATCATCCGCTTTTAAATAAGATTGTTGGACTTGGCTTGGTCCAATCAAAAATGCTGAATCTGCTTCCTTTACGTAAGGTAGCTCCGCATCCGCTTCAGCATAGATTGCCACTGTTTCAATATGTAACTTCTTACATGTCTCGATAATTCGACGTGCAATTTCTCCCCTATTTGCAATTAACACTTTTCGCATATGTTGTCCCCCTAAGTTGTTTAAACATGAAACCCCATCCTATATAGTCTATACGAAAAATGAAAACGATTTCAACCTTTGAATAAAGAAATATTCAAACTTCACACACAATATAGAAAAAAGCCGTCTCTTTTAAGAATTAATCTTGAAAGAAACAGCTCTATAATGACGATTAATTTTTTTGATGCAGTAATGGACTTTCTGAACATACACGCTGAATTTGCTGCACAAATGTTTTCAATTGTGCATGTTCTTTCTGAAGTCTATTATGCGCTTCCAACAATTCTTCGTAACTAGACATGGCTTGTTTTAAATGTGTATGCATGGGATGTTGGTATTTTTGTTTGGCATGATTTAAGTCTTGTCCATACGTATGTCTTAATGTTTTATTCCATCTAAACCCACAAGCCTGCTTCGTTCGAGAAAGTTTTTCCGCAGCCACTTCAAATGCATGGATTTGAGTGCCTCCGCTTTTCACTATTTCTAACACTGTAGTTGCTAATTTATGATCATCTTCAGTAGTCCATTGATCTTTTCTTTTCACTTCAGTCATATCTTTTTCACCTCGCGTTTTTTTCTACTATATGCGCGAGGAAAAAGAATAGAAGTTATTTTCGTTTCGTTAAGAATTTTTGTACTGCCTGATGATGCTCATCTGCTTCCCAAAGTAGAGAACAAGTTTTGACTTCTTCTCTTATTTGGTTTAGTAGATTTTGCCCCGTCCATTTACGAATCAACATTTGTTTATATGCTCGGTGAACTGATGCTTCTACTTTTTTCATCTCTGCAATAAATGTCTCTAAGGCTTGATCTTTGTCATCTTCGTATACTTGGGTTGCCCAGCCATTGTTGAGCATAGCGGTGGCAGATAGAGGTTTTGCTTGACTTAACATTTGCAAAGCAAGATCTTGTCTTGGTAGCTTTTCAAATAAATAAGTACCTCCACCCCATCCACTCGTAATGGCAAGTGAGCCTTGAATAAAACCACATTTCGCTCGAGAAGATACTAATCGATAATCACAAGCAGTAGCGATTTCACAGCCTCCACCGACTGCGTGACCATTTACAAGTGCAATTACAGGTACAGGGAGAGTTGCGATGTTGTATAACACTGTAGCCATTCGGTCAAGCATAGGAAACGCGTCCTTTGCGGTATGTAACCCGTGGAATATAGACAAATCTCCACCAGAACAAAACGCATCTTCTCCAACACCGGTTATGACGACAAATTTTACGGATGAATCATTATGTACAGCTGAAACTAGTTTCTCGAATCCAACGATGACGTCAAGATTAATTGCGTTACGAACTTGTGGTCGATTAATGGTGAATTTCATAACAGTATCTTCCAAATTAAGAGTGAATGGCATATGTTTGTCCTCCTTGTAAATAGAGAAAAAGACCATCAGAGAGCCATGGTCTCTCTGATAGCCTTTATTTGAACAAATACTGAATTATTTGCTCGCTACTACTTCTTTCCCTTTGTAATGTCCGCATGATTTACAAACATGGTGAGCCAATTTTGATTCACTACAGTTTGGGCAAGCTACCATACCAGGTAGGGATAATTTGAAATGCGTACGACGTTTTCTTTTTACTGTTTTAGAAGTCTTTCTAAACGGTACAGCCATTGGTGGCACCTCCTTACAGATCGTTATTCGTCTGTTTGATCAAAATACTTCGCTAAATCAGCTAGCCTAGGATCCGATTTTTTAGGTTCATTTTCTTTCTTAGCAGCCAGTTCCTCGTCTGTTAAGTACGACCAGTTTTTGCCGCCAGGTATCGGTTGGTGTTCTGCACCTTCCTTAAACACTTGCAAAGGAACTTCAAGAATAATCAATTCTTCCAATACAGGGTCGACATTAATAACATCGCCTTCTACTAGATGAATATCTCCATCTTCTTCTTTGTGTGCTTCTGACCAACTAAAAAGTTCATCTGTTTGAATATCAAACGGATACTCAACATCTTCCCAAGTGCGTGCACATGGTAAAGTTAAGGTGCCTGTAAGTTGAAAATGACAAGTCATTTGCGCTGCACCAAATGTGCAGTGCCCTTTTACATGTACGGGTGAGATTTTCCGGATGTCCGGGTTACGTGTCATAACATCATCCAATTGGACCATTTCGTCAATTGGCATCCCGTCATGGCGATATTTAGATAGTTGATGAATTGCCCATTTCATTCGTTTATCACCTCAAGACAACAAAGTTGATTATATAATGCGAGAAATTAGATGTCAAGATAATTTCTTGTCACTCCTTTTTTTGACCCGTATAATCAAATTAGATAATAAGGGGGTCCCAATCGTGAAAGCAACTGGTATAGTCGTCGAACATAATCCGTTTCATAACGGACACTTCTATCATATCAAAGAATCCCGTAATAAAACAGCGGCAGATATTATTATTGCTGTGATGAGTGGAAATTTTTTGCAACGAGGTGAACCAGCACTTGTAGATAAGTGGTCACGGTCTGAAATGGCCTTAAAAGCTGGCGTAGACATCGTCATTGAACTTCCTTATGTATTTGCCACAGCTCAAGCAAGCGACTTCGCACGTGGTTCTATAGCGTTATTAGAAGCCATTGGGTGCGATGCGTTCTGTTTTGGCAGTGAAGAAGGCACAATAGAACCTTTTACAAACACATATGAAGCTATTACTACACAACAACAGACTTACCAAAACTTGATTAAACAATACATGAAACTTGGTTTAAGTTATCCCAAAGCTTTAAATGAAGCTTTTGCTGAAATAACTAAAGACTCAAACTTACATTTAGTCGATTTGTCAAAACCAAACAATATACTTGGTTATCATTATGTGGAAGCCGCTTATCAAATGAACGCATGTATGAAGCCTTTTACCATTCAACGAATTGTTGCTAACTTCCATGATGATGTTGACGAAAGCCAATCAATAGCAAGCGCTACAGGAATTCGTAAAGCAATTTTCGAAGAAGGATCCATCGGGGAGTTGGCGAAATTCATGCCAAAAACATCACTTGACCATTTATTAACATGGAAAGATTCGGTCGGCGTGTTTGGTAGTTGGCCACAATTTTGGCCTCTCCTTCGATTTACGATTATTCGTTCTTCCTTAAAAGAACTTGCTTCTTATGCAGAAGTGACAGAAGGTATAGAGCATTTAATTTACGATGCCGCCACTAAAAGCGAAACATTTGAAGAATTTATGACCCGTGTGAAATCTAAGCGCTACACTTGGACACGAATTCAACGCATGCTCACACATATTTATACGGGCTTTACATGGGAAGCTTTAAAGTCTCATCAAAATCCGACTTATTTACGTGTACTTGGCATGACAAACGATGGACAGAGCTATTTAAATCAAAAGAAAAAAAGTCTTTCGTTGCCTCTCGTTAGTCGAGTTGCAGCAACAAAGGACTCATTATTAGATTTAGATATTCGAGCGACAGATTTATATCAATTGGGACTCCAATCATCTAAAATAGAGCGCCCGATTGGTTTAGACTATCGCAAAACACCGATTATCATTTAACTACTTACTTTTTCGCTTCTAAATTTTCTAAATAAGCTAGTGCATCATCTATAGTTTTAACTGGCACGATTTTCATTTTCGTGCCAATTTTTTCCGCTACTTCTTGTGCTTCTAAGTAATTCGAACGTAAAGAAGGGTTATTTTTTAAAACTTCCTCTGGTAACTCGTCATCCGGTGCAAAGAAAATCTCGATACCGGCTTCATCTGCCGCAATCACTTTTAAATCAATACCGCCAATTCGTCCAACTTCTCCGGTTTCCTGCATCGTACCTGTTCCTGCCACGTTATAACCTTTTGATAAATCTTCATCTATTAGTTGATTTAGAATTTCCAAAGTAAACATCAACCCTGCTGAAGGTCCTCCAATTTCATCTGCTTTAATTTCCACTTTTGGAGTTGTGCTTATTTCTTTATCTTCCGTAAATGAAATACCTAAACCTGCACGACTTACTTCACTTGGTATAGGTTTTAATTCCACTTCAATTGATTCGGTTTTGCCATCTCTCTCTATTTGTATAGTGACGACATCCCCTACACTCTTTTCTCTTAAATAGTCGACTAAGCTTTGTTGATTATCACTTGCAACTTCATCCATTTTAATAATTCGATCTCCCGCTTTAAGAAAACCATCAGCTGCACCATCTGGTAGTACATTTAAAATAAACACGCCTTTTGTTGTAATTTCATATGGCTTTCCTGCTTTTTCAAATGCAGCTTGTATCGCATTGAATTGAGATTGGGACATGAGATGGAGTTGACGGACATTATATTCCTCATCATCTTCATCGGGATTTCTGACTTGATTCGTTTGCAGTATTTTTTGTTGATCGGATACTTTAGCCCATACATACGTTAATGGCGTCGCTTTTGATAAAGCGATTGTCATTAAACTCATTGATCCTTTATCATCTTCGTCTCCACCTTGTACGCTTACGAGTGGTTCAAGTGGATAAGCTCCTCCAGGTTTTGTGATGTAAGCATCGACAGGATAAAAAGTAGCGCTAATCACTAAAATACAGATTAAGAAAAACCCAATTGTACTTTTCTTAAACATGTTTATTCACCTCCATGATGACAAGCATTCTTTATGCATATATATAGTGTAGCACTTTCACTTTACTTCTGACAAAACGGTTGAAACGGGGAAATTCCACTTGCTACATAAGTCCATTCTATTCATTTGTTGGTTTCTCATGACATTGTTTATTTTAATGCCTGGAATTGCTCATCAAGGAGCTCAATTAGGACTTGAAGTTTTTTTAAAACGATTGTTACCTTATTTATTGCCTTATTTGGTCGTCTCTCAATGGCTATTGTATGAGCTTTACAAGAAAAACAAATGGCAGTCACATGTTAGCAATAGCATTAAAATCTATGCCATTGGTGCGTTTGGTGGGTTCCCTACTGGTGCTGCCACTATATCAACACTTGCACAATCAAACATGATTAGTAAAAAACATGCCAGCCACTTACTAGGTATCTGCCATGCACCTAGTCCCATGTTTGTTGTAGGAGTAGTTGGAGCCCAGTTTCTTTCATCTGCCAATTCAGGAATCATCCTATTGTTAATTTTGCATAGTATTAATCTCGTGTTTTTAGTGTTTCTACATATATTCGTAGCCATGCCAAAAATCGTTAAAAATGACCACATTGTCAAACCAGTGACCTCTCCATTAAGTGAAGGCATTAATCAAACAGCCTCTATTCTACTTTTAGTTGCTACTACAGTAGTCTTCTTCACGACAATTAGTACCGTAATTAGGGAAATCATTCGGGTCATCTTTGACGGGGTTCCTCATCAAGTATCTGTCTTTATTTATTCGTTTTTTGAAATGACCGCCGGATTAGAAATAGCTCATCAATTATTTAAGATGGAAACATTTTTCCCTCTTTTAGTCGTAAGCATTCTTTCCTTCAATGGCTTGAGTATACATATGCAAATCATGGTGTTGGCCAAATCGGCTAAACTTTCTTTAAAACCGTATGTCTTCTACCGCTTTATTCATTTTCTATTATTCGTAGGCAGTTGTTATCTGTTTTTGTAAGAAAGCGCACATACTATTCTATGAGTCTATGTTATATGGTTTTGCCATAGCTTTAGACGTTCATGAACGACAAAAGTTTCAAGTCATCTCTCGCTACTACGCTGAGTCATAGACAAACTAATAGTTGGTCTAAAAAGATACCTGACTCGCGAAAAGCAAATCAGGTATCTTCCTTTGTGAATTAGGAGAAAATTGGATAGTTGCGACGATAATGTGGAAAATTGCGACAATTTTAAAAGAAGTTGCGAGAATAATTCAAGAAGTTGCGACAATAACGTGGAATCCTCTATCTCAAGCTTACTTAGAATCATTTATTCGTGTCTTCGCACTAAGCAATTGATAGATTTTCTTGTTGGTTACTACTCACTTCATGGATTGTAGTGGAAAGCGTCCGACTGCAACGGAAATCAATACTATTAATGAATCAATCTTTTTTCCAAAACGCCTGAAACACTGGATTTATAGAACTAGAATTATATACTTCCTTATCTTTGAACATAAAAAAATCACGCAAAAATCGCGTGATTTATTCAAAACCAAATTTCATTTTCAAGGCTGCTTCCACTTGTTTTGGGACAAGTTCAGAAATATTACCACCATATTTTGCTACTTCTTTTACGATGCTAGAACTCAGAAACGAATATTGATTATTCGTCATAATAAAGAACGTTTCGATTTTTTCATCAAGCACTCTGTTCATCGATGTGATTTGCATTTCGTATTCAAAATCTGAAACCGCCCGCAATCCTCGAACAATTGCGTGAGCATTTACTTTTTTCGCATATTCGACAAGCAAACCAGAAAAAGAATCGACATGTACATTTGGTAATGATTGGGTTACTTCTCTTATTAATGCCATCCGTTCTTCAACTGTAAATAACGGTTTTTTTGACGAATTATTTAGCACGACTACATGAATCTCATCAAAAACAGATGCACCACGCTTAATGATATCTAAATGACCATATGTAACGGGATCAAAACTCCCTGGAACTACTGCAATCTTAGTCATGTCCTTGTCCTTCTTCCTGTCGATAAATCGAAATGATTGTGCTACCATAAATTTCTTTTCTAGACAGTGTAAACGCTCCATAATGTTCTTGAAGGTCTACTCCTTTTTCGTGTTCACATAAAATAATGGCATTATCAGTCAACAAATTTTTCTCGACAAATTGGTTAAACAATTCGTAGTAGCCGACTTTTTCATAGGGTGGGTCTAAAAACAATAAATCAACCCTAGCTTGTCTCTTTTCTAAAGCTTTTATTGCTCGCGTAGCATCTGCTTTATATACTTCCGCTCTATCTTCTAGTTTACACTTTTTTAAATTTTCATAAATAACCGGAATGGCACGTGGGTCTTTTTCAATGAAGATACATGTGTCAATGCCTCTACTGAGCGATTCGATACCAAGTCCACCACTGCCTGCAAACAAATCTACAGCAAGTCCTCCATCAAAATATGGACCAATCATATTAAAAATCGATTCTTTCACTTTATCGGTTGTTGGTCTGGTGCCTGATCCTGGCACCGCTTTCAAAGGAAGTCCTTTGCGTGTTCCAGATATAACTCTCATGAAGTTCCTCCTTGACTAATCATCGGTATTTATACAGTCATGTCTTACTTTTGCGTATGCTTCATGGCAAGAGCCATGATAAGATGCTAAAGAAAGGATGTGTCATTCTCGTATGATTCAACGCTTTATTGAACTCGGAGAAGGTTATAGCGATATTTTTGAATGGTTGGAATTGCTGAAAACGAATGAAAATCGTTTCCACCATGTATGTATTTTCACATCAGTATTGAATGACGTCAAAAAATTGAGTGTTGCTCTAGTATTAAAACCAGCAAGTGAGGGTAATTTCACGCCCATTTATTATTGTCGAGAGGGCATCGAGTACTCTGCTGAAAAAACAAGTAAACGCATCTTATTAGTCGAAAAGACGTTGCAGGAAAGAAATTACTCCCCGCACCGTCTTGAAGTTAAGCATTCATCTTATTTTGCAGAACCAGCTTTGTATCATCAATACCTAACGGGGTTACTTAGATTGCACCACATATTGCCGCCTTTAAGCTAACTTATAAGCCAGTTTTGTAGTCGTATTCTTTCGCTTTATCTGGTTTAGAATTTTCATATTCAGTTTTAACAAAAGGACGGTATGATGGACTGACTTCTTTTACAAACGGAAGCTTTTGTAACTTCGTTGATATCACTTCAATTTGATCGAGGTCGCAATACATAACGACATACTTAAGTTTCCGAGAAATAAATTGGACATGGCCATATTTTCTCAGCGATTTCGCTTGTTTTAAATGATGTACATATACAATTAGCCCTTGTCGGTCATTCATGCGAGTTCCCTCTTTTCTTACTTAAAAGAATACCATACGAAAGAAAACGTTCGCAACCGCTTGAAGCTGACAGTTTGGTATAATATCCTTTATAATAATAAAAGCAAGTTTGCATGAGGAGGAATTAGGCATGGGAAAGAAAACGAAAGTAGCATTCGCAATTGCAGCAGCTGGTGCTGCCGCTTGGGCAGGCTCTAAGGCCCTCTCAAAACCTCAAAAACGACAAGATAAGGAAGCTTTGCAATATGGGCATCCGATTATTTTAGCTCATCGTGGTGGTTCTCAAATTGCACCAGAAAACTCAATGGTTGCATTCAAAAAATCCGCTGAACTTGGCGTTCACGGATTCGAAATTGATATTCGATTAACAAAAGATGAAGAAATTATTGTTTTCCATGATGAATTTATTGATGGCACAACTGATGGTGCAGGACGTGTTGCTGATATGACGCTTTCTGAACTAAAGGCTTTTGATCTTGGCTATCAGTTTTTAAATACGCAACAAGAATATGAGTATCGTGGTCAAGGGGAAACAGTCATTACACTTCGTGAGTTATTTGAAGAGTTTCCACAAATGTTGATTAATATTGACATGAAGGATTCGCCTGAAACGTATGAAGGTAGTTTAATTCCTTCTAAACTATGGCGTTTGATTGAGGAACTAAGCGCTCAAAATCGTGTGGTCGTTACAAGTTTTTTTGATGAACAAATTGATCGTTTCAACTTATATGCTCAAAATACGGTGGCTTTAGGTGCAGGTGAAAATGAGGTACGTAAAGCATATTCTGCTTATACAAGCCAGTTCGGTCATTTGTATCATCCTCGCACTGACGTATTTCAAATCCCTTTGAAGTCAGGTGTTTTTCCACTCGATGGTGAAGGTTTCATTAATTTCTTAAGCAATTTAAATGTACCCGTACACTACTGGACAATAAATGATTCAAAAACAATGGAACGACTATTTCTTGCTGGTGCAAAAGGCATCATAACTGACCGACCTGATTTAGCGGTTCCTTTATTGGCTGACAAACACGCATAAGAAAAAGGATGTGCACATTACTCGCACATCCTTTTTCTATGGAAGAATCTATTAATTTTGCAAGTACCATACTTCTCTTAATATGAGGCATGTCTGAAGCACATCTTGCACCTCCGCTTGCGACCCACAAGAAGCGGGAAGAAGGCAATTCCCAGTGGAATCAAGCTAGCGTGGGCTTCTATGCATTTATATTAAGCTGAACAACCACAAGAACCACCAGTTCCACAGCTTCCTGTGCTACATGAAGCATCTGATGCAGCTGCGAAGAATGGATTGCTAACTGGTACCTTAACTGAGTCAGATACGGTTTTACCTATAATTAAGCTGACTTGATCTAACAAATCTTGCAATTCGTTTTCAGCTATTTTTAACGTTGCGACGCGTTCATTCATATCGAGTGCGCGTTTCTGTACACGAATTGACTTCATTACGTGTTGATAGTCTGGATGATATTTTCCAAAGCGTTGAACGTCTTCATATTGTTCTTTAAGACGTGTAAACGAAGCAATCTGTCTTTTCAACAAATCGTCAGTGTAGACGGCAAAATAAGCTTCATTGAAGTGTTCAACTTGCTCGGAGGATAAGATCATTTGTGTCAAACTATCTCCTTCATCCATAATGGTCGCCCATTCTGATGTCATCATCATCATCGGCCATACCCCCAATCTGTACCTATCATAACAGATTGACTACCGAAAATAAAAGACATGCATTTGCTAAATGTTAGGAGAAAATAATGAAAGAATTATTAATTAAGCAGTTTCAAAACATTATGAACAATTCCTCAGAAGAAGATTTATCTATTATATCGAAATGGATGGATGGCTTTGAGAAGAAACAATCGGGAGAAATGTCCACATATCTGAGTGCTGGATTACATATGGAAAGGAGCTTAACAGACGATTCCTGCACAGTTACGATTCCCATCACCCCTTTTATTCATAACAACCTTAACATCCCCCACGGAGGCATTATAGCCGTTCTATTAGATACTGCTATGGGTGTGCTAGCAAATCATTCACTACATGAAGATTTAGCTGCTGTTACAACGAATTTATCTGTCACTTATTTAGCAACAGCAACTGAAGGCCATTTACATGCACATGCAACTTTGTCTCACAAAGGACGGAAAACGATTGTAACTACCGGAGAAGTTACAGACGATCAGGGGAGGCTATTGGCCATTGGGTCTGGCTCATTTTTCGTTATTCAGCGAAGTCGATAAAGAAGATAATAGTTCGCGAACGGTTTGTTCGTCAGAAAAAGGCAAAATTTGATTACCGATGTGTTGCGTAGACTCATGACCTTTTCCAGCGATACATAAAAAGTCTCCTGGTTTCAAAAAGCGTAAGGCTTGCTCAATAGCCTTTGCTCGGTCAATCTCAATCTGAATACGGTTAGAGTATGGTAAATTTTCAATGATTTGCTGGCAGATTTTTAAGGGATCTTCTGAGCGTGGATTATCCGAGGTTACCCACAGATACTGTGCGTATTGGGCTGCGATTTCTCCCATTTCACTTCGTTTAGATTGATCACGATCTCCACCACAACCAAATACCACAAGTAACTTCCCTGTTGTAATTTGTGCAGCTGAAGAAAGAAGATGTTTCAAAGCTTCAGGGGTATGAGCGTAATCAATGACGACTTGAAAAGGATGTTGAATGATAGATTGGAACCTACCTGCTGGTAAAGTTAGACGTGGCAAAAGAGGCAGGATTAACGACATTGGTATATCCATTTGACTTACAGTCGCAATAGCAGCTGCAATATTTGATGTATTATAAACACCATTAAACCCTACTTCAAATGAATACTCCCTCTCTTCATCTTTCATCTTTAAGTCCATCGATAGTGGTTTTAGTTTTTCCAAGATCAAGTGTTTTTTTCCGAACCATTTAACTTCTTTTTCACTTTGTTTAGCTATTTCAAACCAAAATGGATCGTCTTCATTAACGACGATTTTCTCCGATAAATATAGTAATCTACATTTTGCTTTTTTGTACGCTTCTATTCCTTTGTGATCTTCTAAATGATCATGACCAATATTCAAAAAAACACCTTGTTGGATGAAACAATGGTCCAATCGATGCTGCGCTAACCCCATAGACGAGGCTTCAATAATTACATGAGTTACATTCATTTTTAACAGCATGGCAAACGTTTGATGAAGATGAGTTGCAGACCATGTAGTCAGCGATGGAAAATCATCTATTACTTTTTTACCATTAACAAAAAGTCCTAGAGTTCCAATCACTGCAGTATGATACCCAAGAAAAGTGAGAAGTTGACCAATCATGTGACTTACTGTTGTCTTACCGTTTGTTCCAGTAACCGCAACAACGTGCAAATGTTCAGATGGATTGCCATGAATACGAGAACTAGCATGCGAAAGAAAACTTCGGGTATTAGGTACAATTCCAAAGGCAACCTCTTTAGCATACCCACCGTCTTCACGATTTTCCGAAATGACACATACTGCTCCATTTCGTATGGCTTCGTATATATATATAGCCCCATTGGCATGTCTTCCTTTTATAACGACAAAGACATCACCTGTTTGCACGTCTCTCGAATCTTCTTTAACACCTCTTACCTTTTCATTAAATGACCCATGTAACCATGTACACGGCCAGTCTTTTAATAAATCTGCAATGACAAAAGCCATTGTACCCCTCCTACACAAAATGAAATTGACCGAATACATTACAGTCAAGGTAGTTTCATCGTATGTAAGATTTCGGGAAAATGTCACTCATGATAATAAGGAGCGGGTTCAATGATTGTACAGAAATTTGGGGGCATCGCGATGAAAGATAAAAAATCGCGTGAAATATGTATTCGACACATAAAAGAAGGTTTAGTCAAATATAAATCGGTCATAGTAGTTGTGTCTGCAATGGGAAGACTAGGAGACCCCTATTCCACTGACACTCTCATACAATTAACAGATGCTTTTCAACTAGCACCAGAATCTAAAGATGTAGCAGCAATTTGTGGAGAGTTACTATCATCCTCTGTGTTATATGCAGAATGTTTAAAGGAACAAATCCCTTGTCAATTAGCCTATGGTGTGCAGGCTGGAATTTACACAGATGATCGTTTTGGAGACGCCACGATTATTAAAACTTCTAAAAAAGGCATTGAAGAATTACTTCAACATATCCCTTGTGTGATCGTTCCAGGTTTCCAAGGTATTACGACAGACCATCGTTTTACAACATTAGGGCGTGGAGGTAGTGATTTAACGGCTATCTTGTTAGCTTCTTTATTTGATGCTAGCGCTGTCGAGTTTTATAAAGATGTTCCTGGAGTTATGTCTGGTGATCCTAAAAGTTCCAGCAATGTTCAAAAATTATCACATGTCTCATATCAACAGCTTCTAAATCTGTGTGAAACAGCAAAGCATCCTTTACTACAAAAAAAGGCAGTGGATATGGCTGCTAAACACCACGTCCCTCTGCACATTCGTCACTTTGGTTCCTCCGAAGAAGGAACTTGGATAGATTCAACTATTCATTAATGATTGCTCTAGTAGAAATTTCTCGCTCTACAAAGTTTTGTGTATAATACCTTCCAAAGGTGCCAACACCTAAGTGTGTAAAATTTGGTTTCAACAAAACTTTACGGTGGTCCACTGAGTTTAACCAGCCATGCACTACTTCAGCAGAATCATAATAATTTGATCCTATGTTTTCAGCTGCACTGTCATATACAATTTGTGCTTCCGCTAAACGGTTTTCTAAATCACCAAAATCAGGAGATTCATGTGAAAAATAGTTTTCCATTGCCATATCCTCACTGTGTTTGCTTGCTACTATTCCAAGAGCTTCGTCTTCTAACACCGTATCAATCGCATGTCTTGCACGATACACATTCGTCAACTCGAAAAGTAAACGCTCATTTGATTCGTTAATTGCTTTTTGTTCGGTTGTGGAAGGGACATCAGGCGCTAAATAATCTCCTTTATATGTCATTTCATAAGGTTGATGAAGAACCGTTGTTCGAGGATCAGTAAAACGGATGGCTTCAACTACCCCATCCTCCACGTCCACATAAATTTGTGCAAACAGTCCATTAAACTCTACTAATAATCGATTCCTCGTATCTAATTCATTAATAGTAAATGTATAAACATTAGAATCTATTTCGACAGTGATTTCAGACGCAATAATGGTGAAACGGTATAATTCATCAATAGTTTGACCAACTTGATAAGGAAAAGCATCTAGATCTTCACCGGCAATATACACTTGCGTAATGGTATCTTTCGTGACACCAATTAACATGTAACTAGTGAGGGACTTGTTATATACCCACCACTCATAACCAAAAGCAGAGGGTTCAATCCGATTAGGCTCCCCAAGAGATTTTACGATTTCACTTGTTTTTTGGCCTACCAAAGTGGATAGGCCTTTTTCTGGTCGCGGGATAGTTGCCTCTCCAGTAGGTAGCGACAAGTTTTCTTGTGGCAATGCTTGACCTCTTGAACCTGGAGCTTCTAGTAAATCATTTTCTTGAATGGTTTGGTCAGAATAAAAGATGACAGTTAAAATAATTGCTAAAAATAGTAAAATCCGAACCAATACCTTCAATATAACAACTCCTAATAATAGAAATGATGAGTCTAGTATATCAGTGTAAAGCGTTTTGACACAATGTTGTCATTGCAACAGACGTTAAATTACACTATTATAAAATGGAACGCGCGACTTAAGGTTAAGCATGTAAAAGGAGGACGATTGTATGTATTTCGAAAACACAGGTCTTGAAAATACAGCAGCAGATTTAGAATTATTAGATGAAATTATGTTAAACCATGGTCTTGTACGTGAAGGACAATGGGATTATGAACGCGTAACGTATGATAAAAAATATGACATTAAAGAAGGTAGATTCTACCTACGTATTTTCGGTTTCACAAAAGATGGAGATGTTGGTGCTCACGATGCCATTATCACATTGATGAAACCAGTTGTCGGCAAACATTACTACCCACATGGTGTTGAGTATGGAGATCAAGAAGTCTTCCCAGAACACTTAGTGAAATCATGCCAACAAACATTAGCTGCTGTTAAAAAAGACATTAACGCTTTTGAGATTCGCGCATAAATCGAACGCCGAAGAAAGAAATTTCTTCGGCGTTTTTTCTTTCACTTTTCAAATGTGTAAATGTTGTCTATACTTATAACATATGGAAAATGAGGTGTTGCGAATGCCCAAGTGGATTACGAAAAAGTTTTTGATCATCGCTTTATTCATTTTATTACTTATTCTTTTTATTGCGTTTGTACTTCCTCTTGCAGTGCCCATTCTTTTAGCTTTAATTACAGCATTTTTACTCGAGCCTGTAGTGAAATGGAGTAAACACAAGTTAAATTGGAGCCGTAAACCCGCAGTTATTACTGTATTTATTTTATTTTTACTTCTCATTACAGCTACTTTATATTTTACAATCACACAATTGATTGGACAAATTATTCATTTAACAAAAATTGCACCTGACTACTTTAATACATTGTCACTTTCTTGGATGAATGTACAAAGTAAATTGTTTAGTTTTACTCAAGGCATGCCAATCGAAGTGGTGTCTTCAATTAATCAGGAATTAGACCAATTTTTAAAACTTATGCGAGAAGCAATTTTAGGGGTTATCAGCTACGATAGTATCACTACCCTACTTACAGAAATCCCTAATTTTTTAGTCAGTTTTATCGTATACATAATTACATTATTTTTATTTATGTTAGATTTAACGGATTTAAAAAAGATGGTATTTCGTCATCTCACACCTGCAACTGCAGAAAAAGTTCGCTTCATGACGTCTCGATTAAATTCAGTTATATTCGGTTTTATGAAAGCACAATTACTTGCGAGTTTATTTATTCTAGTAGGTAGTTTCATTGGCTTGTTATTCATAGCTCCTGAATATGCAATTGTTATGTCAATTGTCATATGGATCGTCGACATTATTCCTATATTAGGTTCTATCGCCATAGTGGGACCGTGGTCATTGTATCAATTTGTCACTGGCGATGTGGCTTTAGGAACCAAATTAGCAATCCTTGCATTAGTTCTACTTATCATTAGAAGATCAGTTGAACCTAAGCTAATGGGCTCACAAATTGGTCTGTCCCCTCTTGCTACATTAATTGCGATGTTTATCGGGCTACAAATTTTTGGGTTTTTAGGATTGATAATTGGACCATTCGTCGTCATCATTTTCACTACAGCGAAAGAAGCTGGCATAATAAAAACCAATTTCAAATTATAAACAAGAGCCAATCACCTTATTTACTATGGTGATTGGCTCTTGTCATTTGATAGATGTTTAGAAATTCATTTCAATGGCAGTGTAGTTCTAACTAACTATTTAGTAAAAGGAATCCGCCTTGCAAGCTCGTTATTTCGCAGGAAATAATTGTGCGAAAGTAGTTTGGTCATATTCTTTGCCACGTGTAACTATAAGAGTAGGCTTTTTGATGTATTTGCCAACAAATATGAGGTTTTCCATACTTGTTGACTCTTACGGAACGTGAGCCTAGTACAAATGTACGATAAACAAAAGCATCAATAAAAAATTAACTGATTCATTAAATAGCCTAAAGTATTTTGTTGATATAGTAGAACAAAAAAAGCACATTTGCGACTAGCGCAAATGTACAATAAAAGTTTAGCAGAGCCTTTATTTAAAAGCCTAAGATAGCTTTAAAGACAGAAGTTGTTTCTCCGCCTTGATAGATAATATAAAGTAAAGAGTATACCATGACTCCCGTAATGGCTGTAAAGAACCAAATAATACTAGTGATCGGCCCAATTCTACGGTGTCTCTTTAGATTGTTTTTATATCCAGCCCAAATCGTTACAAGTCCAAATACAGCACCTGTTGTGGCTAAAATGATATGAAAAACCAAAAAGACTGTGTAATAGATTTTATATTCTTCAGGTCCCCCAAAGGCAGTATTACCAATGAATAATGTACGTGAAACATAAATAATAAAGAAGGTTAATGCCGCGATAGCTGCCGCAAACATCGTTTTTTTATGAGCTTCAATTTTCCCTTTAACAACCAATACCCAACCAATTGCAACTAGCACTGCACTTAACACAATAAAAAATGTACTTATCGTGGATAATAATAGTGAACTCATCTCTTTTTTCCCCTAACACTCATCTACTAATAATAGTTGATTATTTGTTTGCTGCAAAAGCTTGACGCTCTAGTAACGCATTATTCGTAATCTCATCTGCATTTTCTTGTTCAGATCTATACCACTGGAAGAAAACCATCGCCAAGAGAACGCCATAAATGATTTCTTGGATAATTTTCATAATAACTCCGCCTAATCTTTGATCTTCAATCGTAGACATACTTGAAAATAGTTCAGGTCCCGATAATGTTAAACCTGCTAGCTTCGATGATGGCACACATAGTTCCATAGCTTTTAACCACGCATCCCCACTAGTATACGTTGCATACATAGGCTGATTAGCAAAGATAATTAAAGCGCAGGCAGGAGTTATTAATATCGCGCTGCCAATAATATAACCAATCTTACTCAGTCCATGAACTTGGTGTTCACCTTGTAATTTATTCATAATTGGCCACCACAAGAAAATCGATGAAATGAAAAGTAAGAGCGTAAATAAAATATGATACCATTCGTTTTGCTTGATGAAATCGAAAATAAGAGGAATATGATAGATTGAAAACAAACCACTAAATACGATTAATGCTAGTAATGGCTTGGTGAAAAAACGAAACATCGGATTAATGAATCTATTTTCGATTAATGGCTTCCATATCCAAACTGGAATTCCAGCTATCAGTAAAGGTGGTACCAACATCAATAGTAAGGCCATTTGCGCCATATGGACAGAAAATAAAATATGTCCCAATAAATCTGCTGGAGATCCTTTAACGACATAAAGCAATACAATTGCAATGACGAATGCACTTGCCTCTTTTATACTTAACGGCTCATTACCTTGAAACAGATGTCGCTTTTTGATAGTAATGAAAAAATAGAGTGTTATAACAAATATAGAGGAAATGATAAAAACCGGACTCCATAATGCTTGAAAACCAAATATGCTTAAAGGCATCGAATATCGCTCCTTTTATCTTCAGTAGTTCTATTATAAATCTCAATCTCCATAACATCAATGAACGAACTATGAACAATGCAAGTCAATAAAAAAAACGGGCAAAGTGCGCCCGGTCCTATTAAGAAGAGTAACCATAGTAGAATGTTGATTTCCGCTACGGTGGGCGCTATTCGCGGGCACGGCTTCAGTGTCTCCTCGTCACTGCGAAAACATATGCTCCTGCGGTTTCTCGTCGCAAAGATACTGGCTCTTGGCCAGTATCTTTGCTGTGGGGTCTCTTCAGCTCATGCACCTGGGCTTCAATCAACTAATATAAATAGGAACTATGATTATAGGTTGGTTTAACTTAGAATCATTTATTCGTGTCTTCGCAATAAGCAACTGATAGATTTTCTTGTTGGTTACTACTCACTTCATGAATTGTAGCGGAAATCAACAATATTATTGAATCAATCTTTTTGTTCCTGAAACGGATTATGGAACTAAAATTATATACTTTCCTATCTAATAAAAAAAAGAGCTAGGAAAATAAATTTCCCTAGCTCTTTTCGATTCTTTACTTACCACCAAACAATTGTTAAGAATGTTAATACAGTAATGAATGCAACAACTGATCCACTGAATAAAAACAGTTTTGCATTTTCATGACCTTTATGGCTCATATGCATGAAGTAATACAATTGCATAATTACTTGAATTACTGCTAATAACAAAATGATTGGTACGACTAAATTCGGAGAAAAATCAGCATAGACTGCTGAAAATGCAATCAATGTTAAAAAAATCATTAACGCAAAAGTCGTCACTTGACCGCGCATTTCATTTGCAGCTTTACGGCGGCCATATTCAAACTCAGTTTTAGTTCTCATTTGATTTTGTACATCGTGTGCCATTTTAACCCACAACTCCCATCAAATAGACTACCGTGAAGATGAATACCCACACGACGTCAATAAAGTGCCAGTATAGTGAAGCTAAATAGAACTTAGGTGCATTGTAAAGGTTTAATCCGCGTTTCGAATTACGAATCATTAAAAGAATAAACCATCCAAGTCCAATGACTACATGCAATCCGTGAGTTCCTACTAAAGTAAAGAATGCAGTACTAAATGCACTTTGATCATAAGTAAATCCTAAATGAACATAGTGGTTAAACTCGTAAATTTCAAAACCAAGGAATGCCGCACCTAGAAGAACGGTAATCATCAACCAAGCTTGCATTGATTTGAAATTATAATTTTTCATGTGATACATAGCATACACACTTGTCAAAGATGATGTTAATAGTAACATGGTCATGATAAATACTAAAGGTAACTCAAATAACTGTTGTGTTGTGAATTCCATACCAGCTGGCCCTTTGTTTTTAAGAGCCAAGTAAGTAGCAAATAAGCTTGCGAATAAAACAGTTTCACCACCAAGGAAAAGCCAAAAACCTACGAATTTATTTTTTGCTTCTAGTGTCGAGTTTTCTGGATTCTGCGGCCATGATTGTGGGGTGTACTTAGTATTTAAGTCCATTACTGTTTACCCCCTTTATTATCCATCAAATCTTCTTTATGAATATGGTAGCCAAGATCATCTTTCAATGAACGTGTTCCCATAGATATAAATGTAATTAACAATCCTAGAATTAATACCGGAACTGCCCATGCCTGTTCTCCGTTATATAAAGCTCCAAAAGCTCCTACGAATAAACCAAACGACATGACAAAAGGAATAATTGAATTGTTTGGCATATGAATATCACCGATTGGCTCAGCATATGTCATTCCTTCTTTATTTCCTTCTTGTTTTTCAATCCAGAATGCATCTAGACCACGAACAAGTGGTGTTTGTTTAAAGTTATAAAAAGGAATTGGTTGTGGAATTGCCCATTCAAGTGTTCGACCATCGCCCCAAGGATCACGGCCAACAGTTTTATTTTGAGCAATTGTCATAACGATATTTACTAATAATATAATTACAGCTACCGCCATGAAAACAGCACCGGATGAACTAATCGCATTGAACAAATCCCAACCTTGATCTTTTCCGTATGTGAACACACGACGAGGCATACCTAGTAAACCTAAGAAATGTTGAACAAAGAAAGTTAAGTTAAAGCCAAGTAAGAATAACCAGAATGTGATTTTCCCTAATTTTTCACTTAACATCGTGTTAAACATTAATGGCCAGTAGAAATGCAAGCTAGCTAATAATCCTAATACTGTCCCACCCACAATTACATAATGGAAGTGAGCGACGATGAAGTAAGAATCATGTAATTGGTAATCAAGAGGCGCTGACGCTTGCATGACTCCCGTTACACCACCGGCTACGAACATAGGAATAAATGCAACAGCATATAACATGGCTACTGTAAATTTAATACTTCCGCCCCACATTGTTAACAGCCAGTTAAAGATTTTAACACCTGTTGGAACAGCAATAGCCATTGTAGCTACAGCGAATATTGCGTTTGCTGTTGCCCCAAGACCCGTTGTAAACATATGGTGAGCCCAAACCATGAAACCTAAGAAACCGATTAATACAGTTGCAAAGACCATTGCTGAGTAACCAAATAAACGTTTACGTGAGAAAGTTGCAAAAATTTCCGAGAATACACCAAACATCGGTAAAATTAAAATGTACACTTCAGGATGTCCGAAAATCCAGAATAAATGCTCCCAGATAACTGTATTACCACCCATAGTATGATCAAAGAAATTCCCACCAAACATACGGTCAAAAATCATTAAGAACAATCCTACAGTTAAAGGAGGGAAAGCAAATAAGATTAATGCAGATGCTACAAATGTAGACCATGTAAATAATGGCATACGCATGTAAGTCATTCCTGGAGCACGCATGTTAATTATTGTTACTAGGAAGTTAATTCCGGCGATTAACGTACCACCACCTGAAATTTGAAGCCCTAATGCATAAAAATCAATACCGTGACTTGGAGATGCTAATGCTAAGGACGCATAAGACGTCCACCCAGCGTCAGGTGCTCCACCCATAAACCATGATAAGTTTAAGAAAATTCCTCCAAAGAAGAACATCCAGAAACCAAGAGAGTTTAAGAATGGGAAAGCTACGTCACGTGCACCAATTTGAAGAGGTACAACGGCGTTCATAAAAGCAAATATAAGTGGCATGGCTGCCAAGAAAATCATGGTTGTACCATGCATTGTAATAATTTCGTTGTATAAACCTGCACTCACAAAGTCATTGTCAGGTTTTGCAAGTTGGATACGTATAAGCATAGCCTCAATACCACCAACGATAAAGAAAAATCCGCCGGTTATGAGGTAAAGGATGGCAATTTTCTTATGGTCTACTGTTGTTAAATAGTCCCAAAGAGTGGCTCCAAAGCCTTTTTTCTGTGCGATTAAACTCACAACTTTAACCTCCTTCTTGTCATTCTCTAGAAGATCAATCTTCTACAGATAGTCCCATTAAGTATTCTGTCAGAGCTGTGAGCTCTTGATCTGTAAAATCCTTACCATTATTAATTTCTTTTGGTTGTGGCATTAAGTTTCCAGGTTTGTATTCTTCTGGATTACTAATCCACGCTTTAATTTTTTCTTCATTATGTTCCATAAATCCAGCGACTCGGTTACGATCACCGAACGTTGCTAAGTTTGGACCTACACCACCTGTAGAACCTGAGCCTGATACAGCATGACACGTGATACAGCTAGTATTGAAGATTTCTTGACCTTGTTGAGCTACGTCACCTTCAGGTGTTTGTTCTTCAGCAGAAGCTTTCATATCTGCAGCCCATGCATCAAAGTCATCACGTTCTAAAGATTTAACTTTAAAGTCCATTAACGCATGTGAAGGACCGCAAAGTTCCGCACACTTACCATAGAACACGCCATCTTCAAGGCCATCTGAAGCATTGTCAAATTCTAAATAGAACTTATTGAGATTATCAACGTTTACATCTAATTTACCACCTGCAGCAGGAATCCAGAATGAGTGTTTTACATCCGCTGCTATTAGGTTAAAGTAAACCTTTTCTTTGGTCGGCACAACTAATTCTTGAGCAGTTACAATTCCTAAATCAGGATACTCAAATTCCCACCAGTACAGATTTGCTTTAACGTTAACAGTAACCGCTTTTGCATTACCGTCTTCATCCTTTTTATCCATGCCACTTACGTCAGCTAAGTTGTATGTAGCAATTACAGTTGGAACAGCCAAAATTAAAAGTAAAATAATTGGAATGATTGTCCAAATAAGTTCAAGTGTGTGATTTCCTTCAACTTGTTTTGGAATCACATTTTCCCCAACTTTAGAACGACGGAACTTCATGATTACGAGAATATAAACGATCATAACCACAACAATTACAAGAACCATGATACCTGTTGAAAGTACCATTAAATTTAATTGATCTCTTCCGACTTGTCCCGCTGGCTTTAGTGTCGATAACCGCTCGTCACCACATCCAGATAAAAAGACCATTAGAGCAGTCACAAGTGAAAAGAGACGCCATTTTTTGATCCCTTTCATCATAGCTTAATCAACCCCCTCTTCCTTTAAGTATTCAAATGTAAATTAGTTCTGGTTCCATTCTATATGAATTCTACATTCAAAGAAAGAATCCCAATAGTTAGCTAAAAATCGAGAAAATAATCATCGAAACAAACATGATGGTCATGTAATTTAAGGAATAAATAAACATGCCTTTTGCCCATTTTAAATCATCTTCCGCTTTAAAGCCTTTTAGTGCAAGTGCGAGCCAACCTAGATTTAACACAGTTGCCAGGACGAGGAACCATATCCCGAGCTGCATGAGTAAGAATGGAAGAGGAAAAAGAACTAAAATCCACAGCAGCATGGAGCGCTTCGTATAAGCAAACCCTTTAACAACCGGCAACATTGGAATCCCCGCTGCTCGATATTCTTCCGTTCGTTTCATTGCAAGTGCATAAAAATGAGGTGGTTGCCAAGCAAACATGATGAGAAATAGTGCAAGTGCTCCCCATCCTAAAGTTGGTTCAACTGCCGCCCAACCAATGACGGGTGGAATGGCACCAGAAATACTTCCAACAATGGTATTGCTTACATGCTTTCTTTTTGACCACATGGAGTATAAAACAACATAACTGATAATACCAGCTAGTCCCCAAACTCCAGCGGAAACCGATGCCATAAACAACAAAATCTCACCAACAACTAAAAAGGATAGAGAAACGGACAATACGGCAGTAGGTTTAAATCTGCCAGTCACAGTTGGTCTTGATTTTGTTCTTGACATTATCGGATCAATATCACGATCGATGAAGTTGTTCATTGCTCCTGAACCAGCAATAATCAAAGCTGCACCAAATAGTGTGTAGAACATCAAATCTAGTTCGTCTAAAAAGTGACGATTTGAAAATTGGAAAGCTAACCACAATCCCGTAAACGCAGTTACCAGGTTTGAGTTTACAATTCCAATCTTGATTAAAGCAAGAAAGTCCTTAACAAAAGATGTTGTTACAGGATTCGCATCTGCACTTGCAGAAATCGCTCGACCGTTTGACATGAAACTCCCCCTTTCAAAGTTGTAAGCATATTCCGCTTCCTTTACTATATCGAAAAACTGAAGTTATTTCTATATCTAACTTGAAATTCGATAAAACGCATAAAGCGGTTTCTTGTCAACGATACACAACATCTCTATACTAAAGCATTTCTGGGATAGGTTTGTGAATGGAAAAAGAATTTTTTATGAACAATTTGTGAAAAGGCGAATCGTATTGTTGGAGTTTGTTGGCTAGACATTGTATTTTGGCTTTTTCTTAGCTATTATCAAACAAGCAGGTATCGCTTTTTAGCGACTAGTATTATACAAAGTAGGTGTCATTCATGCAACAAAGTAAATACTTAAAATGGTTTGCTGTTGCTGCAACAATCGGTATGTTGCTCATTCTTCTTGGTGGAGCACTTGTGACCAAAACAGATAGTGGCATGGGTTGTGGCAGACATTGGCCAGGATGTAATGGACAATTAATACCAGATAATATTACTACAGAAGTGTTAATTGAATTTTCTCACCGGGTCGTAACTGGATCTGTCGGTTTTCTTATATTAATATTATCGGTGTGGTCATGGAAAGTGATGGGTCATATACGCGAAACAAAATTCTTAGCTGTAATGGCTATGTTTTTCTTGATTCTACAAGCCTTAATTGGAGCTGCACAAGTTTTGTGGGGACAAGGTGATTTTATTTTAGCCCTCCATTTCGGCATATCCTTACTGTCTTTTGCTTCCGTGTTATTGCTAACACTCCTTATTTTCGAAGTTGATCGGAAATTTGATGCTGATAAATTAAGGATTGGTTCAAAATTAAAATGGCATACAGTCGGAGTTACGCTTTATTCTTATATTGTAGTGTACACAGGCGCACTCGTTCGACATACAGATTCTGGTTTAATATGCTCGGATTGGCCACTGTGTAACAACGATAAATTTTCTTTCCCTGCAAATCTTTACGAATGGGTACAGATGGGACATCGAACTGCTGCAGCTTTGATTTTTATATGGATTGCATATATTGCTTGGCATGCATTTAAACAATATAAAGACCAGCGAGTTTTATTCTACGGTTGGATGATTGCTTTTGTTATTGTTTCACTTCAAGTAATCGCAGGCATGCTCGTCGTTTTAACTAAACTTAATTTATACTTTGCTTTAGTTCATTCCCTATTGATATCCTTACTATTCGGTTTATTGTGTTATATGATATTACTTCTATCACGTAGCCGCTCTAAAACAACACAAAAATAAAAGCAGTTCCGCTAACCGCGGAACTGCTTTTATTTTATTCTTTTTCCATTTCTATTAATAAGTCACCCTTCGCAATAGAAGTTCCTGCTGAAACATGAATTTCTTTCACTACACCATTATATGGAGCTTGAACCGTTGTTTCCATTTTCATTGCCTCCGTAATAAGTAAATGATCGCCGCGTTTCACTCGACTACCATTCGCAATTACAACTTTCAAAACCGTACCTGGCATTGTTGCACCAATATGACTTGGATTTGAAAGATCTGTTTTAGGCTTCTGTATAACGTCAGACTCAACTGTCATATCTTGAATGATTACTTCTCGAGGTTGACCATTTAATTCAAAATAAATCACTCGATTGGCATCTGATTGCGGTTGGCTAATTGATACCATTTTAATAATTAACGTTTTCCCTTTTTCAATCTCAACTTCTATTTCTTCCCCTAAACGCATCCCGTATAAGAAAGTTGGCGTATCAAGTACTGATACATCACCAAATTTTTTCTCCATGACTGAATATTCGTCAAACACTTTTGGATACAACGCGTATGCAAGGACTTCATGGCTGTTGACTGGTCGACTAAGTTTGTGGAAAAGTTCTACTTTCAATTGTTCAAAATCAACGGGTTCCAACAATTCTCCTGGACGTACCGTAATGGCTTCACGATCTTTTAATATTACTTTTTGTATTTCTTCAGGGAATCCACCATAGGGTTGGCCGATGTACCCTTGGAAAAATTCAATAACTGAATCTGGGAAATCAATTGTTTTCCCACGTGTCAATACCGTTTCTTCAGTTAAATCATTTTGGACCATAAAGAGTGCCATATCCCCTACCACTTTGGAAGAAGGAGTTACTTTTACGACGTCACCAAACATGATATTTACATTTGAATACATTTCTTTTACATCTTCAAAACGAGCACCTAGTCCTACTGCTTTTGCTTGTTGTTGCAAGTTAGAATATTGACCACCAGGCATTTCGTGAACATAAATTTCTGTATGTGGACTCATCATACCTGATTCGAATTCTTTGTAATATTTACGTACATCTTCCCAGTAATGAGATAGTTGCTCAAGAGCTTTTATATCTGTACGTATTTCACGTTTACTGCCCTTTAAGGCATAGGATAATGAATTGGCACTTGGTTGTGATGTTAATCCAGCCATCGTTCCAAGGGCTGTATCGACGATGTCAACACCAGCTTCGATCGCTCTTGCATATAAGTAAATACCGTTACCACTGGTATCATGTGTGTGTAAATGAATAGGTAATGATACCGTTTCCTTTAACTCTGAGATTAAACGATAGGCCGCTTCCGGTTTTAATAACCCAGCCATATCTTTAATCGCTAAAATATGAGCTCCTGCAGATTCTAATTCTTTGGCCATTTCTTTATAATAAGCCACTGTATATTTAGCACGATTATCATCTAAAATATCACCTGTGTAACAAATCGCTGCCTCTGCGATTTTACCTGATTGACGAGCAGAATCAATGGCAACTTCCATTCCTTTAATCCAGTTCAAGCTATCAAAGATTCGGAATACATCGATACCTGCTTCGGCTGACTCTTTAATAAACTCGCGAATAACATTGTCTGGATAGTTTTTATATCCAACAGCATTAGCTCCACGTACGAGCATTTGAAGTAACACATTAGGAATCATCTCACGCATTTTCAGTAATCGATCCCATGGATTTTCTTTTAAGAATCGATAGGCAACGTCAAATGTTGCCCCTCCCCACATTTCAAACGAGAAGGCATCATGCATAGCTCTCGCCGACTGCTCTGCAATTTCATACATATCATTAGATCGAACGCGAGTCGCAAGAAGCGATTGATGTGCATCACGGAAGGTTGTATCAGTTATCAACACATCTTTTTGCTCGTGAATCCATTTAACAAGACCTTCTGCTCCACGCTCATTCAAAATTTGTTTAGTACCAGACATTGGAGGAACAAGTAAATCAATTTGTGGTTTTCTTGGAACAGCGAAAACCGGCTTCAAATCTTTTTCGATTCCTGGGAATCCATTTACTGTAACGTTCCCTATATAATTTAATAATTTAGTTCCACGGTCTTTTCGAGTTGGGAACAAAAATAATTCAGGAGTAGAATCAATAAAGCTAGTATTGAAATTTCCTGTGATGAAATTCTGATGTTTGACAACGTTTTCTAAGAACGGAATATTTGTTTTTATGCCGCGAATACGAAATTCTTGTAGGTTTCTATCCATTTTTGCAGCAGCTTCTTTAAACGTTTTCCCCCATGTTGATACTTTTACTAATAGAGAATCGTAATAAGGAGAAATAACAGCACCTTGATAGCCATTACCTGCATCTAAACGGACACCAAACCCTCCTCCAGAGCGATATACACTCAATTTGCCAGTATCAGGCATGAATTGATTTAAAGGGTCTTCTGTGGTCACACGTGACTGAATAGCGAATCCAAACAATGGAATGTCTTTTTGAGCTGGCATACCAATTTCTTCTTCATGTAATACTGAACCATCTGCAATATGAATTTGAGTATGAACGATATCAATTCCCGTTATCATTTCAGTAATGGTATGTTCAACTTGAATTCGAGGATTTACTTCGATGAAATAAAATTCATCTCCAGCGACCAAGAACTCAACTGTGCCGGCGTTTATGTATTTTACATTGTTCATTAACTTAACCGCTGCATCGCAAATACGATTTCGCAATTCATTTGATATGGAGTTGGAAGGGGCAATTTCAACTACTTTCTGATGTCTTCGTTGGATTGAACAATCACGCTCATATAGATGAACCAAATTACCATGTTTATCTCCTAATATCTGAACTTCAATATGTTTAGGCTTTTCAACCAATTTTTCTACGTATAATTCGTCTGAACCAAAAGCAGCTTTCGCTTCTGAACTCGCTCGTTCAAAGGCCGATTCTACATCATCTGCTGTTGGAACAACTCGCATCCCACGACCGCCTCCGCCTGATGAAGCTTTCACCATTAAAGGGTATCCATTTGCGTCACCAAAAGCTTTTACTTCTTCTACAGTTAGAACAGGTCCGTCACTACCTGGTATAACAGGTATACCCGCTAATACAGCTTGTGTACGGGCTTTTACTTTATCTCCAAACATATTTAAATGCTCAGAAGTAGGACCGATGAATATAATTCCTTCTTCTTCACAGCGTCTTGCAAAATCTGCGTTTTCAGAAAGAAAACCATATCCTGGGTGAATCGCATTCGCGCCACTATCCTTAGCGATTTTCAAAATTCCTTCAATGTCTAAATAAGCATCAATTGGTTTTTTACCATCTCCAACTAAATACGATTCATCTGCTTTGTATATATGGAATGAACCACTGTCTTCTCTTGAATAGATCGATACGGTCGGCAGGTTTAATTCGGTACATGCCCGGAAGATACGAATGGCAATTTCTCCGCGGTTAGCTACTAAAATCTTTTGAATCGTTTTCATAATGAGACGACACCCCTTAGCTTCGTGTTTTTTCGAACTTTACAAACATTGAGACATTTAACAATATTCCCATAGCTAAAGATAACAAAACAACAGACGTTCCGCCATAACTAATAAAAGGCAAAGGCACTCCTGTTAGAGGAATTAAGCCTAAAAGCCCACCTAAGTTAATGAAAGTTTGAAAGCCTATTAGACTACCAACACCGGTGGCAATCATACGCGCTTGAGTATCTTCTGTACTTAAAGCAATACTAAAAGCACGTAAAACAATAAATCCGAGACCACCAATTACAAGTAAAGTCCCAAGTATACCTAATTCTTCAGCAATAATGGCCATGATGAAATCCGTTTGTGGTTCCGGTAGATAGCCTTGTTTTTGAATAGATTGTCCTAAACCCAGCCCTTTAATTCCTCCTGCCCCGATTGCTAAATAGCCATTTACAATTTGAAATCCTGACTCTTGCTCATACTTAAATGGATTCAAGAAAGCTTCTAAGCGCTCCACTCGCTTCGGTGTAATAAATCGACCACGGAATAAATATAGAATTGGCGACAAAACAACGATTGCAGCAGATATTATTCCGAACAGTTTAGCAAAAGTCTTAAAGCGTATACCACTTGCCAATAATGTTGAGACTGTTACAAATAACATAATTGCAGCTGATCCCATATCAACTTCACTTAATACGGAGAAAAATGCCAAGACTAACACAATTATAGGCTGAGAAATTGAATTTTCAAGTGAATCTAAATTCCCTTTCGCTCTTTTATTAGCAAAGACACTAGCAAAATATAAGATTAATATAATTTTTGCCAGTTCAGAAGGTTGCAATCTTAGTGGACCTAGATTGATCCAACTTTGAGCACCATTCACATCATCACCTATAAAGTGAACGCTAGCGAGAAACCCAAACATGACAAAAAGCATCAATGCCATTATTGGTTTGCGTCGATAGTGCTTATACGGAATAAATGCACCTATTAAAAATACGGGAAAAGCAACTAATAAGTTTATGATTTGTCGTTTATAAAAAAAATCCGATTCATAGCCATATACATTTACGGACCAAACCATACTGGCACTATAAATCATTACTAACCCAAAAAGACATAAGAACATGTATGTAATAAATAATGGGTAATCAAAGTTTTTTGTGTAGCGTTTTATATATGAAATCATGGGAAACCTCTTTTTCTTTTATCTAGCAAAAAAACTCAAACACATATTGAGTTTGAGTTTCTTACTTATTTCTTTGTATAAGCATCGTGCATTACTGATAGTTCTTTTTCAAGTGTCGAAAGAATTATCTTTCCTTCTTCACGCTCCATAAGACCTAGTTTTACGGCAAAATCAATTTCTTTAGATAAACCATACATCTGGGTATCTAAGACTTCTTCGTATAGTGGGCATTGTGGCAATGTTAAATGATCAATTTGAACCTTGATCAATTTTGCTATTTTCTCAGCATCGGCTTTTAAAAGTTCAACAGCTCTTTGCTGGTACGATTGTTGTGATTTAGTATCCATGAGGACGCCCCCATTACCTTATATTGTCTTAATAAATTGTATCTTTCTAGAGACAAAATTGCAAGTATCGCTTCAAAAACCAATGTTTACAAACTTAATTCTTTTTTACCTTTAGTCAAAAGGTTATACTATAAGAGCGAATTCAAAAAGGATCATAAAAAGAGCCAAGTAGGTCGAGGAGGTACATCCTTCGAGGACCGGAACGTAAGGTGTTAATACGTGAGGACCAGAGAAGCAAGCCAACGAAGAGATGCGACAGCTATTTTTAAAGGACTTTTTGAACTACCTATAGATGAAACGCAATTTGTATTGGAGGCACCAACAGAATGGAAATCATTATTCCTATAAAAGGCGAAGTCAATTTTAAAATAACACTAGATCCAGCGGTGTGGATTTTTGATGATCGACGCATCGATTTAAATACATTTTTCACGGAACAACAAATTGAAAAAAATGAGTTGGAAGACTATACAAAAAAAATGTCCGCTCACTGGTCTCGTGAAATAATGGAAGGCGCAACTTTACCACCAACTATAAAAACCGAAAAGAAATATGAGAGAACTAAAATGTTAACAGGTACATTTGGTATCTATTTAAAGCATTTTTTGAAAAATGCTGAAATAAAAGATGGTGCTAAAGCTGTAATTATCGAAACAGCTAGCGGTGAAGAACATTCTTTTTCACTAGAACAAGCAGACTCTATTATCTTTAAATATAGTCAAGATGGAAAACCATTACGTGAAGATGGTCCTGTCTACGTACTTCTAGCAGATGGTTCAAACTTAGAAAACCCCATTAAACATGTGTCAGCAGTTCGAGTAGATTAGGAGGTTAGTTCGATGCGTGTAAAATGTGTCATTTGTGATACCATCAATCAATTACTTGATGATTCACCTCAAGCAAAAAAACTCCGAAATCGCCCAATTCATACATATATGTGTGATCCTTGCCATGAGCGGATTGAACAAAAAACAACCGCTCGTTTAGCAACTGGGCATTTTGTATTTTACAAAAGCTCCCGCAAAATAGAAGAAGATTTCTAATGACTACTAAACATAAAATTATCAGTACTTTATACATGGGAATAGCTAGCGGTATTTTGCTAGGCTTACTTCTAAAATTAGTTGAGTTTGTCAGCCAAATTCGGGTTTATACCTTATTGCTAAATGTTGACTTCATTCCATTTATAGGTCAAATTGAATGGTCTGAACCTATTGAATTTCTTTTTCACGTCATCGTTTCTATCTGTATTGCTTATGTATTTATTTACCTAGCAGAATTACTACATTTTAAGAAATCCCTATTAAAGTTATGGTTGTTAAGTTTTATCTTATGTTTACCTACACTGGGTTTATATTTTATTTTAAGTGTTTCCGCAATTAAAGAGGTTCCGGCATGGAATGATTGGCTAGCATTTACTTACTGGACAATCGCTCATTTGATATATGCCTGGGTATTACCACTCTTATATTTGAAAACAATAAAAAAAGAGAAGTACTAGCTTGCGCTAGCGCTTCTCTTTTTTTCATTGTGCAAACGAATTTTATATAAAATTAAAATCATTGCAGCAACTATTAATCCTTCCACAACGGGTAGGAAGAAAGCTAAAAATGTTAGCATTATGCATCCCAAAAACAAAAAGAGATAAATAACTACATTTTGAGACATCTTTAACTTCTTAGCAAAACCGAGTTTATAAACTACTATAGAAAGTACGAAAATGACAAGAAAAAGAGCATATCCTGCCATTTCGTAGGTTGGAAGGAAGTCATATAAAAAGCGAGCAGTTGGGTACATTTTGTCATAGACAAATTGCTGTTCTTCCAAAATTCCTCAACCTTTCAATCATTCTTAATTATTTTCAGCTGTTTTAGTCTTTTTCGTTACGCGTTCACGTTCAGCTTTATCAAGCACTTTTTTACGTAAACGAATAGAAGCTGGTGTGATTTCACAATACTCATCATCATTTAGGTATTCAAGTGACTCTTCTAAAGTCATGATACGTGGTTTTTTTCTAGTTGTCGTTGCTTCTTTATTTGCAGAACGAATGTTGTTGGCTGCTTTCATTTTCGTAATGTTAACTGTTAAGTCATTATCACGAGTATGCTCTCCAACGATCATTCCTTCATAAATTTCAGCACCTGGTTCAGCGAAAATCGTACCACGATCTTCAATTCCTAGAATTCCGTACTCAGAAGCTGTACCTGTAGACATTGCTACAAGAACACCTTTACTACGTCCACCTACACGACCTTTTTGCATTGGTTGGTAGCTATCGAATGTGTGGTTAATGATTCCGTATCCACGAGTTAATGTCATGAAATCAGTTGTGTATCCGATTAATCCACGAGCAGGTACCATAAATACTAAACGTACTTGACCTGAACCGTTATTAACCATATCAAGCATTTCACCTTTACGTTCACCCATTGATTCAATAATTGAACCAACATGTTCTTCAGGTACATCAACTTGTACACGTTCAACTGGCTCACAACGAACGCCATCAATAACACGCACGATTACTTCAGGTTTCGATACTTGTAACTCAAAACCTTCGCGACGCATGTTTTCAATCAAGATAGACAAATGTAATTCTCCACGACCAGATACTACCCATGCATCAGGAGAATCTGTAGGGTCTACACGTAATGATACGTCTGTCTGAAGTTGAGATTGTAAACGCTCATCAATTTTACGAGATGTTACCCATTTACCTTCACGTCCAGCAAAAGGACTGTTGTTCACTAGGAACGTCATTTGAAGAGTTGGCTCATCAATACGTAAAATTGGTAATGCTTCAGGATGTTCTGTTGGACAAACTGTTTCTCCAACGTTGATATCTTCCATTCCTGATACGGCAATTAAATCACCAGCATGAGCATGTTGAATTTCAATACGTTTTAGACCCATAAATCCAAACATTTTTGTAACACGGAAGTTTTTCACTTTACCGTCTAATTTCATAAGAGATACTTGTTGTCCAACTTCCATAGTTCCGCGGAATACGCGACCAATACCAATACGGCCTACATAATCGTTGTAATCTAAAAGAGATACTTGGAATTGAAGAGGCTCTTCTTTGTTATCCACAGGTGCTGGAATGTGTTCGATGATTGCATCATAAATTACTTTCATGTTTTCTTCTTGGTCTGCAACGTCAGATGAAAGACTTGCAGTACCGTTCATACCTGATGCAAAAATAACTGGGAATTCTAATTGCTCATCGTTTGCTTCAAGTTCAATGAAAAGTTCAAGAACTTCGTCCACAACTTCTTCAGGACGTGCAAAGTCACGGTCAATTTTGTTTACAACTACAATAGGTTGTAAGTTTTGTTCAAGTGCTTTTTTCAATACGAAACGAGTTTGTGGCATACAGCCTTCATACGCGTCAACTACTAGTAAAACACCGTCTACCATTTTCATAATACGTTCTACTTCTCCACCAAAGTCAGCGTGGCCAGGCGTGTCAAGAATGTTAATCTTCACATCTTTATATTGGATCGCTGTATTTTTAGCTAGGATTGTTATACCGCGCTCACGCTCGATATCACCTGAATCCATGGCACGCTCGTCCACATGTTCATTTGAACGGAAAGTACCAGATTGTTTTAACATTTGGTCAACTAGAGTAGTTTTACCATGGTCAACGTGGGCAATTATTGCAATATTTCTTAGGTCTTGACGTAAATTAGTCATTGTTTCACTCCATATCTTTTTTCGAGTCCTTAACTGTGTTATTATAGCACATGTTATACATATTTGTCTGATTTCTTGTTGAAAAATTTCATTATTATTTGGAGGAACATTCCGTGAAAAATATTAAATGGGTATTTACACTATATTCCCTGCTAGCTTTACTATCGATGTTTGCTATTGGAATTTCCGTTGGATTACGCAGTATACCAGGGATTCTAGCAAGTATTTTATTACTAATCCTTGTAATGGGATTTGGCTTTAAGACGAAAAAGAAAATGCGAGACAAAGGTTTACTATAGTAGATAGAGCAAGAAATGGCACTTCGCCATTTCTTGCTTTTTATTTTAATGTAATATAATCGTTTAATAAAGAATCGTGCAAACTTTTTCTCGCTACAAGAAATGTATCTTGTTCTAAAAACTTTAAGGGTTGTCCATTTAAATTTGTTGCTACCGCGCCGACTTCTTGAGCAATCACAACACCTCCAGCTATATCCCAAGGCGATAAACGCATGGACATATAAGCATCGATTCGTCCAGTTGCGACATAGGCTAGTTCGAGTGCTGCTGAACCATATGAACGTATACCTCTAACATCTTTAACGAGCCTTATTAGTCCTTCATTTTCAATATGACGGTTTGGCACTACCCAACTAGCGTTCAAGCCAATAATAGCTTGTGAAATCGTTGTTGACTCTAGTACAGGGATGGGTTCGTCATTTAAATAGGCTCCGTGTCCTTTTTGTGCACTATATAATTCGTCATGTATCACATCATATATGTACCCTAGGATTCCAATACCATCCTTGTAAATACCCAGTGAAATAGCAAAATTTCTTTGCTGATGAATGAAATTCATCGTGCCATCAATCGGATCTAACATCCATACATAACCATCGAGCTTTGTGAGACGATCACCAAATCCTTCCTCACCTAAAATCAAGTGACCTTGATAATCATTGCGAATATGTCGAATAAAAAATTGTTCGATTTCTTTATCTATATTGGTCACCAAATCATTGGCATCTGCTTTTGATTCAATTGCCAATTCGCTTGAGAATGACTGACGAATCTTTCTACCCGCTTCTTTAATTAATCCTTTTGCATACCGATCGAGTTTTTGAAGTTCCAATGAACTAGCCGCCTTTCTAAATCACTAGCCTTTATTATAAACAAAAAAGCACCTGATGTCAGAAATAGACCATTAGGTGCTTACATATTAATATGAACTGTTCTATTTTTAACGTAACGCATGCAAGGCCTCCAACTCAGAATGGATCTCGCTTAGTCTCGCTTTGCTCTTGTCAATTTCTGTTTGATTTTTTTGTTGAATGGCATCGAACAGAGAGGCAAGTTCATAGTCAAGTTCTAACTTTAATCCAAGTATTAGTTTTTTCTCTACATCTTGCTTGCGAACGATTTGAACAACCTGTTTCATGGTCTTACACCCCTTTTCTTTTTTAATTCAAAATATTCTGAATGTTTTATATACAATATGTTATGAAGTTAAATTTGTCAACTTCATTAAGACTACTTACAAGATTTTTTCCCATATTTTGATTAAACTAAACATAGGAAATGCGAAAGGTGGAAATAAATTTGAAATACACATGGGAACAAGCAGATTTTGAGGTTTTCCAAATAGAAGGTTTAGAACATCGTATGCAAGCTTTGATTGAAAAAGTCCGACCAAAATTCGAAGCATTCGGTCATACATATGCATCTTACTTTTCAAGTAACACGGGAGATGAATTCTATCCTCACGTAGCTAGACACGCAAGGCGTTCTGTTAATCCACCAAAAGATTCATGGGTCGCTTTTGCTCCTTATAAACGAGGATACAAAGCCATACCTCATTTTCAAATCGGCTTATGGGGGACACATGTATTTATTATTTTAGCTGTTATTTACGAAGCTCCTGATAAAGTACAAATTGCTGAAAGATTATTAAAAAAGAAAAGCTTATTTAAAAAGATGCCACAAGACTTCATCATTTCGGGTGATCACATGTCCCCTGAAGCTTTTCCTTTGAAGAACGCACACAAAGAACTATTACCCTCTTTATTAGATCGGTTGCGTGATGTGAAAAAAGCAGAATTTATTGTAGGTAGACATATTTTGAGCGAACAAGCTGTTGAGATGTCCGAAGAAGCGTTTGATATTTTTGTAGAAGAAACGTTTGAAGCACTTCTACCTATATATAATATGATGGTTAATAAAAAATAAAGGAGCAAGGGATTATTTCCCTGCTCCTTTTATAATTGCACCTTTAGTAGTCTCTTTCATTTTTTTGATAATTGGATAACAGATATATCCGCTTTCTTTTTCAAAATCTCGGAAGTAGGTTTTTTCTTCAGCCATTGATGGGACAACTTCTTTAAATCCTCGATATTTTTCCATCAAGACTTCTCGATTAACTCCTTCTAGATAAGCGTGTTCTATGACTTCAAAAAATTGAACGACGGCGATGATTTCCTTTGTCGACCAATCTTTTGAAAATGGATATGAAAAACTCATGGTTACTTCACCCTTTCCTTACCTCCATTTTACGCGGAAGTCTTCTGCTTGGGAAATCATTCTCACAAATAATTCTTCCACACTAGGGATATCGTCTATCAAACCTGCTACTTGACCTGCCCAACCGAACCCTTGCGTTTCTAAACCATCATAAATATAGTGTTTGTTTGCTTGACCGCTAATATACTCTTTTAATGCTTCGTACGTCGGAGTAGAAGCTTCAATTTCATGAATTTTTTCTGTCCATGGATTTATGAGTACTCTCGCAGGAGCTCCAATTGAACGTTTAATAACTGTTGTCCCAGTTTCGGAGCTATCTATTAATGCTTGTTTATATACATGTGAAGCATGGACACATTCTTTTGTCGCAATAAAGCGCGTTCCCATTTCAATCCCTTCTGCACCTAGAGCAAGTGCAGCCATTAATCCACGGCCATCTCCGATACCACCTGATGCAATCACCGGAATCGACACAGCATCGACGACACGCGGTACAAGAACCATTGTGCCAACATCGTCACGCCCTAAGTGTCCCCCACCTTCTTGCCCCACTACCATTACGGCATCAGCACCAAGTTCTTCTGCTTTTTGAGCTTGTCTAGTTGCTGCTACTAAGACTAACTTTTTAATAGCAGTTCCTTTCAGCTGATTAAAAATAGCTGTAGGATTACCGCCAGTCATCGATACAACTGGTACATTCTCTTCAATTGCCACATCCAGCATATGAGAAAACGGACGTCCTTGCTCTCCAATAGCGAAGTTAACACCAAACGGTTGATCGGTTAGTGAACGCACTTTATGTATTTCTTTTCGCAGCGCCTCTGGTGTCTCCAAACTCATCGCTGTAATTTGACCCAGTCCTCCAGCATTTGACACAGCTGCCGCCAAATCTGCATATGCCAAATAAGCGAGTCCTCCTTGTATAATTGGATATTTTATATGTAGTAAGTCTGTAATACGTGTTTGCCAATTCATTTATGATACTCCTCCTATCGCTATATGTAGTTTATTCGTCTCCTTTGTCGAAATTCCTTTAAATATTTATGGTCATCTGTTGTTCAAAATGCTATAATTCACTTGTTTTTCATTTTAATTATTTGTTCAAAAGAAGCTTAAAAGGAACCGAGGATAAAAGTCGGAGATGTCAGTTTTACTTTTTCGCATCTATTCGATTAGTAATGGGCAACCTGTATCCTTAGAAACCCGGCTATTTTAAGCGAACGATTTGAACTATCTTTTGAGAAAGTTGAGGTGGTACGACATTGTCACAGTTAGAAACCCCTTTATTTGATGTCTTGCTAAAACATCGCAATAGACATCCTATTCAATTTCATATTCCTGGTCATAAAAAAGGAAATGGTGTCGATCCAGCTTTTCGTGAATTCGTTGGCGATAACATTCTTTCCATCGACTTAATTAATATTGCTCCTCTTGATGATTTACATTCACCAAAAGGTGCTATAAAAAAAGCACAAGAACTAGCCGCAGAAGCTTTCGGAGCTGATTTCACATTCTTCTCCGTACAAGGGACAAGCGGTGCTATTATGACGATGATTTTAAGTGTTTGTGGACCAGGAGACAAAATAGTGGTGCCACGAAATGTCCATAAATCTATCATGTCTGCCATTGTATTCGCTGGTGCAACACCGGTGTTTATACATCCAGAAGTCGATCCAGAACTAGGAATTTCACACGGTATTTCTGCAGAGTCTGTGGAAAAAGCTCTCGAAGTTCACCCTGATGCTAAAGCAGTGCTTGTGATTAACCCTACTTATTTTGGTATTGCTGCAGACTTAAAACGTATTGTTGATATTTCACATAAACGCGGAATCCCCGTGTTAGTCGATGAAGCTCACGGCGTCCATATTCATTTCCATGAATCATTACCTATATCTGCTATGGCAGCTGGAGCAGATATGGCGGCAACTTCAGTCCACAAACTTGGGGGCTCAATGACTCAGAGTTCTGTGTTAAATGTACGTGAAGGTTTAGTTTCATCTAAGCGTGTTCAGTCGATATTATCCATGTTAACAACTACCTCTACATCGTATCCAATCTTAGCTTCGCTAGATACTGCGCGACGCCAATTAGCGATTAATGGACATGACTTATTGACAACAACAATCCGTTTAGCAAAAGATGCTCGCAAACGTATTAATCAAATTCCAAACCTACGATGCGTAGGAAGTGAGATATTACGCACGTCAGCTACATACGATATTGATCCAACCAAACTACTAATTAGCGTTAAAAACTTAGGTATTACTGGTCACCAAGCTGAAGAGTGGCTGCGTGAAAAAGCAAACATCGAAGTTGAATTATCGGATCTCTATAATATTTTGTGCATCGTGACGATTGCAGACTCTAAAAAAGAATTAAATATATTAGTAAATGCGCTTCAACGTATGTCTAAAGATTTTGAATCGGAAGTCACGATAATTGAACCTTTTGTAACCATGCCAGATATTCCGCGTTTAGCAATGACTCCACGTGATGCTTTTTATGCGACGACGGAAGTTGTACCTTTTGCAGAATCTGTTGGCCGCATTTCAGCTGAATTTATAATGGTTTATCCACCAGGCATTCCAATTTTCATTCCTGGAGAAATCATTACTGAAGATAATATTGCCTATATTCATATGAATATTGAAGCAGGCTTACCGGTTCAAGGACCGGAAGACGATGAATTGAAGTTAATTCGTGTCATTAAAGAACATAAGGCTTTTTATTAAGCGAATGAATGAAAAAGGCTGAGACTCCTGATAAAGGATGGCTCAGCCTTTTTAGTATGAAGAAATATGGTGTGGTTTTTGCTTTACGATTATTCAGTAGATACGCCTTGAATCGTATCTGGATCAATCATTTCATACCCTTTACCACGTAGACCTTCAACAATTCCTTTTAAGGCGGCTGCAGTCCAAGTACGATCGTGCATCAATAAGTTAGCACCGTTCGTCAAGTATTCGGTATTCACCATAATATCAGATAAAGCGGCCGCATCTTGATATTGAGATTCCCAGTCATAGCCGTATGTCCAATTCATTAAAAGCATACCTTGTTCTTTTACTAATGCTTTGCTGAAATCCGTATTTGATCCGAATGGCGCACGGAAGAATTTTGGTTTCTCACCAATTACCGCCTCAATAGTTTCACTGACTTGCATGATTTCTGCTCGCTGTTGTTCCTCAGTAAGCTCTTTTAAATTTGCATGTGTTTGTGTGTGATTTCCAATTGCAAAGCCCATGTTGTGAATTGCTTTTAATACGGCTTTTTCTTCATCTGTATCTAAAAAGTGTCCATTTACAAAGAAGATTGCGGGTGCATTTAATGCTTTTAACGTTTTTGCCATTTCTAATGACCTTTTATCTGGTGCGTCATCAATTGTTAATAAAACAACTTTAGAGGGTGCATCAGCAATTGGTTTAAACGACCAATTGGCTTCATTTAACGTATATAAGGGTTCAGCCGTTACTTCTTCTTCAGGTACTACTTCTTCAACAGTTTCTTCTTCCGTAACTTCCTCTTCGACAACTTTTTCTTTAGTTTCTTCTTGTGCAGGTGCAGATACTGGTGTGTCTACTTCTTTTTCTCCACATGCCGCTAGCATTAGCGCTAAAAAACTCAAGCTCATTAATTTTGTGTAATTCATGTTGTATCACCGTAATCCTTTCAGAAATAATTTTAGCAAAATTCGACAATTCATTCCACCATCTTATTAACAACGATGAACCAACTTGCTAAATAAGTATGTATTTAGTTCAAAACCTACCGATGATTGTTTAGGAAGTTAGTTTTTTCTGGTCGCTTCAGACGCTTCATTATCTCCCACACCTTGTTTTAGAGGACTAATTGGGATATTCGGCCGAATTTTTCAATCACTTTATAAAAATAGTTGTGACACTAAAAAATAAACGTTGGTAGATACAGATTATCCTGCTTTCTATTCTTTTGAAAAATCTCAGTCTGACTTTTCGGCGTTGACGTCTGAAAAAATGGCGTTGACGTCTGAAAAAAACGCCTCGACGTCTGAAAAATAGGCCTCGACGTCTGAAAAACATTTATATCACAAAATACAGGCCTATACATTTACACAGTTAAGTTTTCAAGTCGCTACGGACGCATCCTAGTCTACATCTTGGTCTAGAAAGTAAAGGATAGGCTTGTAGTATTGCTTCACTAAGCTTTAACTCCATTTATAAGCCTTCAAACAGGCTTGCGTGCCTCCTTCCTTCTCTTGTAACCAAGTCGAGCATAGTACGTATCGTTTGGTTTACTAAAGAATTGTTGATTTCTTTATGTAGTGATTCGCCCGAAGACTCGATTTCGGCCACTATCTGCTTAATTAATTTTCAGACCACTTTGTAAAATGGATTTATTAATGCGTGCCAGTCAGTGTAAGTCACAATTACTTCTAAAGATGTGTCTCTTTATCTGTGAAATGCATTGTCGCGGAAAATCTATCCTGGTAAGAGAAACGAAAGCATCCAAGACGCCCTATTCCTTATCCTTTAGGAAAACATGCAGCACAGCGCCTTCCTAATGCCCCCTAAAACCTGATAGATAATATATTCAGTTGTAAAAATATGCACTAAAAAAACCGTACAGGATAATCCTGTACGGTTCGAGAAACTCATTTTATTTTGAAAGGATATGAATTGGGTGACCCATTACAACTTCAGCAGCTTCCATTGAGATTTCTCCCAATGTTGGATGCGCATGAATGGTCATGGCAATGTCTTCAACCGTCATGCCCGCTTCAATTGCTAATGCAAGCTCAGCGATCATATCAGAAGCACCTTGACCAACGATTTGAGCACCAAGCAGTAAACCATCAGATTTACGTGAAACAAGCTTCACGAATCCTTCAGGAGTGTTTAATGCTAATGCACGACCGTTTGCTCCGAATGGGAATTTCCCAGCCATAACTTCAAAGCCTTCTTTTTTAGCTTGCTCTTCGTTTAAACCAACTGTTGCTAGTTCCGGATCTGTGAAACAAACAGCTGGAATGGCTAAATAATCCACTATAGAAGTTTGTCCTGCAATGACTTCAGCTGCTACTTTACCTTCATAAGAAGCTTTATGAGCAAGTTGAAGTCCTGCAACCACGTCACCAATTGCAAAAATGTTTTCGATGCTTGTACGAACTTGTTTGTCCACTTCGATCAAACCACGTTCGCCCATTTTAATACCTAGTTCTTCAAGACCCATCTCATCCGTGTTCGGACGACGACCAACTGTTACTAATACATAATCCGCTTCGACTTTCTTCTCTTCGCCGCCTGCTTCAAATGTAACAATTACGCCAGATTCTGTTTCTTCAACGCCTTTAGCTACTGCCTTAGTGACAACTTCTACGCCTTTTTTCTTCAAGCCTTTTTTGACAATTGATGTCATTTGCTTTTCAAAACCAGCTAAGATATCGTCTCCGCCTTCAACAATAGTTACTTGAGAACCAAGGTTTGCATAAGCTGTACCAAGTTCAGTTCCGATATACCCGCCGCCAATAACGACTAGTTTTCCTGGAATTTCAGTTAGACTCAATGCAGTTGTAGAGCTCAAGACACGTTTAGAAAACTTGAATGATGGAATTTCAACTGGTCGAGAACCAGTTGCGATAATCGCATGTTTAAATTTGTACGTTTGTGATGATTTTTCGTCCATTACACGAACCGTGTTTGCGTCAACAAAGTAAGCTTCACCAAGAACAACATCGACTTTATTTCCTTTTAGTAAACCTTCAACTCCACCCGTTAATTTCTTAACGACACTGTCTTTGAACGCTTGTGCTTTTGAAAAGTCGATAGTAACTTCAGATGCTGTAATTCCCATATCATCTGAGTGTTTTGCTTGTTCAAAACGGTGACCGACTGAAATTAACGCTTTTGATGGAATACAACCAACGTTTAAACAAACGCCACCAATATGTTCTTTTTCAACAATTGTTACTTTTTGGCCAGTTTGAGCTGCACGAATTGCTGCAACATAACCGCCAGGGCCTGAGCCAATAATTAGCGTATCTGTTTCGATTGGAAAATCTCCTACTACCATGATTTTACGCCTCCATTAATAAAAGTTCTGGATTGCTAAGCAAACGCTTAATGTTATTTAATGCGTGCTGAGCAGTCGCACCGTCGATCATTCGATGATCAAAGCTCAAAGATAATGCTAACACAGGAGCCGCTACAATTTCACCATTTTTTATGACAGGTTTCTCTGCAATACGACCAATTCCTAAAATTGCAACTTCTGGATGGTTAATTACTGGAGTGAACCATTGTCCACCAGCTGAACCAATATTCGTGATTGAACATGATGCACCTTTCATTTCAGAAGGTGATAATTTACCATCACGCGCTTTTCCACCAAGTGTATTAATTTCATCTGAAATCGCAAATACTGATTTGCGGTCTGCGTGTTTGATGACTGGCACTACCAAACCTCTTTCTGTATCTGCCGCAATTCCGATATTGAAATAATGTTTTTGGATGATTTCACTAGTTTCATCGTCAAGAGAACGATTGAATTCTGGGAATTCACGAAGTGTATTCACTAATGCTTTTACCACATATGGTAAATACGTTAACTTGATATTTTTTTCTAATGCTAATTCTTTGAATTTCTTACGATGAGCAACAAGTTCTGTTACATCTACTTCATCCATCAATGTTACATGTGGAGCTGTATGTTTCGAGTGAACCATCGCTTTCGCTATAGCTTTGCGCATTCCAGACATCTTCTCGCGAGTCTCTGGGAATTCTCCTTCTAAAGCAGGAGCTGCAGGTTTTGCTTCTTTTTTAGCTGTTTCTTCATTTGATGATGTTTCTTCATTTGAAACAACCTCTTCTTGAGTTGTTGTTTCAGACGCTTGTCCACCATCCATAAATGATTCGATATCAGCTTTCATGATACGACCATTTTTACCAGAACCATTAACTTGAGAAATTTCCACTTCATTGTCACGTGCAAATTTACGAACCGAAGGCATCGCAATAACACGACCATTTGGATCTTTTTCTGCCTTTGGTTGTGCTTCTGTTTTTGGAGCAGCTTTTGATGAATCTACCGCTTCTTTTTCAGGAGCTTGTTCTTTTGCAACAGGAGTCGCTTCTTTTTCTACTGCTTGACCAGCTTCTGCAGTCGCTTGAACTTGAGCTTCTGTCTTTTCTTCTACTTTTTCTTCTGCTTTAGGCTCGTCTTCATGATCACCTTTAAACTTAAGATCTTCATAGCCTGGTGCATCAATACGGATCAATATTTGTCCTACTGTTGCAACTGTGCCTTCTCCCACGATTACTTCTTCTACTTTTCCTGCTACTGGAGAAGGAATTTCAACGACAGCTTTATCGTTTTGTATTTCACATAAAATATCATCTTCACCGATAGTATCGCCTGCTTTGACGAACCACTTTACGATTTCACCCTCATGTATACCTTCACCGATATCCGGTAATCGAAATTCAAATGCCACAAAATTCACCCTTTCTATTGTGAGTGTTTATTAAATAAAATTAGAATGTTAATACTTTTTTCGCTGTAGCAATAATATCTTTAGCGTTCGGTAACCACACTGTTTCTGCTTGTGAGAATGGGAATATTGTATCCGGTGCAAATACGCGTAATACTGGTGCTTCTAGACTTAAGATGGCACGTTCGTTTATTTCAGCTACTACATTTGCAGCAATACCAGCTTGTTTTTGAGCTTCTTGAACAACGATTGCACGGCCTGTCTTTTCAACAGATGCGATGATTGTTTCAATATCTAATGGTTGAATAGTACGCAAGTCGATTACTTCTACTGAATAATCTTCTTTTTCAAGTTCTTCTGCAGCTTTTAAGCTATCATGAACCATTGCACCATAAGCGATAATTGTTAAATCTTTACCTTCACGTTTCACTTCTGCTTTACCTAAAGGAATTGTGTACTCTTCTTCTGGTACTTCTTGTCGGAATGAACGATATAACTTCATATGTTCTAAGAAGATAACTGGGTCATTATCACGAATGGCAGAAATTAATAAACCTTTTGCATCGTAAGGAGAAGATGGAATAACAACTTTCAAACCAGGTTGAGCTGCCATTAATCCTTCTAAACTGTCTGCATGCATTTCTGGTGTATGAACGCCTCCACCAAAAGGTGAACGAATCGTTACTGGTGCGTTATATTTACCACCACTACGGAAACGCATACGCGCTAATTGGCCACTAATAGAATCCATAACTTCATATACGAAGCCGAAGAATTGGATTTCAGGAACGGGACGGAAGCCTTCTAAAGATAAACCAACTGCTAAGCCACCAATAGCTGACTCTGCAAGTGGTGTATCGAATACACGATCTTCCCCAAATTCTTTTTGTAAACCTTCAGTTGCACGGAATACCCCGCCGTTATTTCCTACGTCTTCACCGAAGACGAGGACGTTTTCATCATTCTTAAGCTCTGTACGGAGTGCATCCGTAATTGCTTGAATCATCGTCATTTGTGCCATCGGTTACTTCGACTCCTTCTCTTTGTAAATTTCGTATTGTTCTTTTAAGTTGTATGGCATTTCAGTATTTGGATCGTACATAAATTCCATCAAATCTGTCACTTTTTGTTTCGGAGCAGCATCTGCTGTTTTAATTGCATCTTTAATTTCTTCTTTAGCTTGCTCAATAACTTCATTTTCTTTTTCTTCATTCCAAAGGCCTTTTGCTTCTAAGTACGTACGGAAACGAACCAATGGATCTTTCTTTTCCCACTCAGAATCAGTATCTGAAGTACGGTAGCGAGTTGGATCGTCACCTGCCATTGTATGAGGACCGTAACGGTAACATAAAGTTTCAATTAATGAAGGACCTTCGCCATTCACTGCGCGCTCTCTTGCATCACGAGTCGCCACATAAACTGCTAGTGGATCCATTCCATCAACTAAGATACTTGGAATACCTGCTGCAATTCCTTTTTGAGCGATGGTCTTAGCAGCTGTTTGCGCTTCACGTGGTGTTGAGATTGCAAATTGGTTATTTTGAACGATGAAGATGGCTGGAGAACGGAAAGCTCCTGCAAAATTCATCCCTTCATAGAAATCACCTTGAGAAGAACCACCGTCACCTGTATATGTGACTGCAACTGATTTTTTCCCACGCTTTTGCATACCAAGTGCTACGCCCGCAGCTTGGATGAATTGAGCACCAATAATAATTTGTGGTGGCAATACTTTTACATCTTCAGGAATCTGATTACCCATGAAGTGTCCACGAGAGAATAAGAAAGCTTGTGATAAAGGAAGACCGTGCCAAATTAATTGTGGTACATCGCGGTATCCTGGAAGAATAAAATCTTCTTTTTCAAGAGCGAAGTGAGAAGCCAATTGTGAAGCTTCTTGACCAGCGGTTGGTGCATAGAAACCTAAACGCCCTTGTCTGTTTAAAGAAATTGAACGTTGATCAAGTATACGTGTGTACACCATACGACGCATTAACTCTGTTAATTCTTCATCTGATAATTTCGGATCTGCATCTTTGTTAACGATTTCGCCTTCTTCGTTTAAAATCTGAAACATTTCAAATTTTTCTTCGATTGCTTTTAGTACTTCTACTGGACCTACTTGCTTAGCATTTTTTGCTACCATGTTAACACCTCTCCTTATATAACTGTATTAAAAATCCTTAAAATTCTAAGTGATACAATGTTCATTCTTCCCTAGTATACTCAACTTTAAATTGGTGGTCAATCTATGGGAACTCTAGTTATATAAGACCTTATTATTTATTATGTATTCAATCAATACCGAACTGTACTAGTACAAAAAAGCATCTGTATCATACAATATAGAGACATCCACATGTCCTCCATTACACAAAAAACGACCTCACAAGGAGATCGTTTTACTTTTCTTCGTCCAAAGAATCATACACAGACGATTTCATTTCATTAAGTTTTTTTGTAGCTTCGTTAAACGCATTGATTGCGGATTGCACAACGTCATTTTGTTTATTGACCAATATTACTTGTTCTTGAAGTTGAGCTTGTTGCGTTTCTTCATCCTCTAGCATGTCATAAAGCGTAATTTGTAAGTCCGTTAATTTTTGGTATTCATTACTCACAATTTCGTGTGCTTCATATCGATCGTTGATTGAAGCCTTCAAATCTAGTAAAGATGTTTTCACGACTTCGTCTTTGGTGTCTTCCACTAAGTCTTCAAATGACGTTAAGGAGTCTTGTGCTTTTCCAATCGACTCGTTTTCCTCATTAAGTAAAGTTAATCTTTCAGTTAGTGAAGCTTTTAATTCTTCAACTTTTAATGCCACGTCACCTTTTTGTTGTTGTGTCAACTCCATGGCTGCGTTAAAAGTACTTTGTTCTTTTTTTTCTAATTCAGCTAATTGTTGTTGTGCGTCACGGTATCCTTGTTCCTCTTCATATACTTTTTCTAATGAAGCTGATAACTTTTCTTCACTAGAAGATGCTCCCATTGAGCACGCTGATAGTAATAGGGTAGTGGAAAGAAATGTACCAATTACAATTTTTTTCATTTGAAAACCTCCTAAATCATTTACTACTATAGACCTTCAAGGAAAAAATTTCAACATTTTAAAGTTCCTCTTTTTGTTGCACGAACGTTATCCTTCGTTATACTTATTAAAGAATATACGTTGGAAAGGAAGACCCAGATGTTTGAAATGAAAGATATTATTCGCGAAGGACATCCAACTTTGCGACAAAAAGCTCAAGAAGTAGATTTTCCATTATCTATTGAAGATGCAAAATTAGCACATGACTTACATGAATATGTGAAAAATAGCCAAGACTCCGAGATGATTGAACGTTATGATTTACGTCCTGGTATTGGCATTGCTGCACCTCAAGTAAATGTGTCGAAGAGAATTTTTGCTCTTCACTTACCAGATGATGGATCTAAATTAAGTATTGTTGCAATTAACCCAAAAATCATTAGCCACTCTGTCGAAAAAACCTACATTTCTGTGGGTGAAGGTTGTTTATCTGTAGACCGAGTTATTGAAGGACATGTCCCAAGATATGCGCGCATTACGGCTAAAGGCTTGTATCCTGATGGAAGTGAATTTAAACTTCGTTTAAAAGGATTAGCTGCTATAGCATTTCAACATGAACTCGATCATTTGAACGGAGTCATGTTCTTTGATCGAATCAATAAAGAAAATCCTTTCGCAGAAATTCCAGATTCAGTGCCATATGAACGAAACTAAGAAAAAGATTCCCAAAAATAATTGGGAATCTTTTTTATATTAGTTTCAAATATCTCATTGCATTCACTAATCCATCTTCGTCCACATGTGTGGTAACGTGTTGTGCTCGTTTAAGTGCCTCTTCATGACCATTCCCCATCGAAACGCCAAATCCTACAGTTTCCAACATTTCAATATCGTTTAATCCGTCTCCAAATGCAATCGTATCTTTGATGGCGATGTTGTATTTTTCACATAAAAATTTAATCGCATTTGCTTTTGAAGCTCCAGTAGGCAAAATATCAACAGAGACACGATGCCATCTAACAAATTTTAAATACGGAAACGTTTTATGATACGCATCCTCTTCTTCCATAGAACAAAAGACCAACGCTTGGTAAATTGGTTGATTCAGAAAAAAATCTTTTTCGTATGTTGGATGCGGAAACTTTAAAGTAGTTATACTTTCTTCAATATGTGGATGGTAAGCAATAGAAGCAATCATTTTTTCGGCATTCATATATACGATCGGATGATTTTTTCTCTCTGCAAATTCTGAAACTAGCTTGAGTTGCTCTTTATTAATTTCATTATGAGAAACTACTTCATTTTTATAAACTACATACTGTCCATTAAAACAAATATACGAATCAATTTCTAACTCTTTTAAAACATCTTGAATCATAAATGGCGCTCGACCCGTAGCAATAAAGACTTCATGACCATTTCTTCGAGCTTCAAAAATAGCTTCCTTCGCTTTAGAAGGTAGCTGTTTATTGGAATCATAGAGTGTGCCATCTATATCAAAAAATAAAAACTTCTTCATATTCTATTCATCCTTCCTCTTGCAAGAAGTGTACTAAATACAAGTAGCCTTTACAAAAATCAAAATATTCTGTATAATGTATCAGAGGAGTGATTTGCCATGTTAAAACGTCTAAAAAGAAAGATTTTAAGACGGTTAGGCGGCATACTCGGGAAAAAAACGATTGCATAATTTTTTGCCCTGCTATTTATAGTAGGGCTTTTCTTTATTTTAAAAGAGGCACGTGATAATATAAAGAGAATGAAATTATTTTGAACGTGAAAAAGGAGACCAAAATATGATTTACAAAGTATATTACCAAGAGAACGTGCTTGAAGTGCCAGTTCGCGAAAACACACTAAGTCTTTACATCGAAGCATCCTCTGAACGTGAAGTTCGTTACACGCTGAAGGATCGCAAATATAATATTGAATTTGTTCAGCTACTTGAAGGTAATCATTTATCTTACGAGCAAGCTAGCGAAAACTTTAAAGTGGAGAAAAAATAAGACTTATGAAATTTGTTAAGAATGATCAAACAGCGGTTTTCGCACTCGGCGGACTGGGCGAAATCGGCAAAAACACATATGGCGTTCAATTCCAAGATGAAATAATTTTAATTGATGCAGGTATTAAATTTCCAGAAGATGAGTTACTCGGGATTGATTACGTTATTCCTGACTACTCGTATCTCGTGAAAAATGTAGACAAGATTAAAGGTCTATTTATTACACATGGTCACGAAGATCACATCGGTGGTATTCCCTATTTGCTTAAACAATTAAATGTACCAATTTACGGGGGCAAACTAGCTCTTGGTTTATTACGTAATAAACTTGAAGAACATGGCTTATTACGTACGACAAAAATGCATGTTATTACAGAAGATGAAGTGATTAAATTCCGTAAAACATCTGTTAGCTTCTATAGAACGACACATAGTATTCCAGATGCATTTGGTATAGTTGTCAAAACACCACCTGGAAATATTGTTCATACTGGAGATTTCAAATTTGATTTCACTCCAGTTGGAGAACCAGCAAACATAACGAAAATGGCTGAAATCGGCCGTGACGGAGTGTTATGTCTTTTATCTGACAGTACGAATGCAGAAGTACCAGATTTCACTATGTCTGAGCGAAAAGTTGGAGAAAGCTTATCGGAGATTTTCCGTAAAGTAGATGGTCGTATTATTTTCGCAACTTTCTCTTCAAATATTTATCGTTTACAACAGGTAGTAGAAGCAGCTATTCACCACGGACGTAAAATTGCTGTTTTTGGCCGAAGTATGGACAATGCAATTACAATCGGACGTGAATTAGGCTATATTAACGCACCTAAAGAAACGTTTGTTGATACACAAACATTAAATCGTCTTCCCGCAAGTGAAGTGATGATTTTATGTACGGGTAGTCAAGGCGAACCAATGGCTGCACTTTCTCGTTTAGCTAATGGTACACATCGTCAAATACAAATCCAGCCAGCGGATACAGTCATTTTCTCTTCTTCTCCGATTCCTGGTAATCGTAGTAGCATAAATCGCACAATCAATTTATTATTCCGTGCTGGAGCAGATGTTATTCATGGTTCATTGAATAATGTTCATACTTCAGGTCATGGTTCTCAACAAGAACAAAAATTGATGCTGCGTTTAATGAAACCAAAATTCTTTATGCCTATCCACGGTGAATATCGTATGTTGAAAATACATACCGAATTAGCCGTTGATTGTGATGTTGAGCCTGAGAACACGTTCATAATGGACAATGGTGACGTATTAGCTCTTAGCCAAAATGAAGCAGCTGTTGCTGGTCGCATCCCTTCTGGAGATGTTTACATCGATGGAAGCGGAATTGGTGATGTTGGTAATATCGTATTACGTGATCGTCGAATTCTATCTGAAGAAGGGTTAGTTATTGTCGTTGTGACAACTGACCAAGAACGTCAAAAGATTGTATCTGGACCAGACATCATTTCTCGTGGATTTGTTTATATGCGCGAATCAGGAGCTATGATTAATGAAGCTCAACACATGTTAAATCGTCATCTACAAAAAACGATTCAATCAAAAGCCACTCCATGGTCAGAATTGAAAAATGAAATTACAGACGTTTTAGGACCGTATTTATATGAAAAAACGAAACGTCGCCCAATGATTTTACCAATCATCATGGAAGTGTAATCAATATAAAAAAAGCTGTGCAGATATCACATTTAGTGATATTCTGCATAGCTTTTTTAGTTTACATATTATGACTGACTAATTATAGCAAATTAACGAAATCACTCATGCGGTACAGATTTCCGTAGCAGTTGTTAGTAGTGGCAGGGAGTCACAATTTGTGAGGCAATCGTGGCTCTTCACTACTTCGGGCAATTAGCATTTACTCACTTTAATGAACTTACCCCCGGGACAGACGCAACCACCGTTGATTCCCCTTAAAGTTGAATACACATTATCAATTAGGTTTCCGGGGAGCTTTGGAAAGCACTGAACTGCACATTTACCTAATGAATTAGTAAGAGGTCGATGTGACAATGTCACACCGACCTCCCACTATTACAGGTAATCTTGCGGATCGGTTGCTTTAGTCGCTCCCCTACAACCTTCTGGCAAATTATTATTTTATTTTGGTTTACTAATGAATCGACACTATACTTTGAGGAACCAAACAGCCGAAGATGCCATTTCGGCGGCTACCGCATTTCTTTACTTTGGAGAGTATCTATCAATAACGAGTACGCGAGAGTGGTGAAGAAAGCCATCGTTCGTTTTTCAATAAAGAGTGTGTTAACTCAAATCTTGAAAATTAAAGAAGCCGAAAGAGGCCGAAGATGCAGAAACTAGTTTCCGCATCTTCGGCCTCTTCACCTTCAGCGTCGAGCCTGAATGGCTCCTCCGCTTTTCTTTAGTGCATTGCTTTTTTCTCGAATCGGATAATATCGGCGTCTGCACCAATGACAATCAAGACGTCGTTAATGAGGATTTTTTCGTCAGCTTGTGGTGATACTAGAATCTCTGTACCACGTTTAATACCAACAATGTTAATCCCGTATTTAGCACGAATATCAAGGTCAATTAATGTGGAACCAGCTAATATTTCATTGGCTTTTATCTCCATAATTGAGTGCTCATCAGACAACTCTAAATAATCAAGTACATTATTTGTCATAATGTTATTGGCAATTCGAATACCCATATCACGTTCTGGATGCACCACTTGATCTGCGCCTATTTTGCGTAATACTTTTTCATGGTAATCATTTTGAGCTTTTACCGTGATTTTATTTACGCCTATTTCTTTTAGCATCAAAGTTGTTAAAATACTAGATTGTATGTCTTCACCAATCGCTACAATTACATGTTCAAAGTTACGAATACCTAGTGATTTTAATACAGATTCATCCGTTGTATCTGCAACGATTGCCTGTGTAGCAATTGAAGCAAATTCATCTACACGGTCAGCAAATTTATCAATGGCCATAACGTCTGCACCTTGATCAATAAGCTCGCGAACAATACTTCCACCAAATCGACCTAACCCGATAACTACAAATTCTTTTTTCATCTTTCAACCTCCGTACAGAACGAATGGACATAGTGTATCACAACTTTGGTAGTCGCTCAAATTCAGTTTGATGTATCTCCAAATTGAGACATTACCAGTTGCTGATAATGGCCTTTATCTTTCATTAACGAATCATGATTTCCTGATTCAAGAACATTGCCATTTTCTAAAACAATAATCTGGTTAGCTTCACGAATTGTAGATAATCGATGAGCAATCATAATGGCAGTTCTGTTCTTCAATAGCGTACGAAGTGCTTGTTGAATCTGAAGTTCCGTTTCCGTATCAATGGACGCTGTTGCCTCGTCTAAAATAATGATACGTGGGTTTGCCAGAAGTGCTCGTGCAAATGACAGCAGCTGTCTTTCTCCAACGGATAGTATATTGCCCCGTTCTTCAACTTCAGTTTCATAGCCATTTGATAACCGTTCAATAAAGCGATTTGCTCCAACCGCTTGGGCTGCCTTAATGACTTCTTCATCTTTTGCATGGGGGTTACCAAAGCGAATATTATCCATGATGGTTCCCGAGAAAATAAACGTTTCTTGCAGAACAATACTAATTTGTTCACGGAGATCACTTAATGATAAATCGCGAATATCGGTGCCATCCATTTTCACAACACCACTAGTTGGATCATAAAAGCGTGATACTAAGTTGGCAATTGTTGTCTTACCAGATCCAGTATGACCCACAAGTGCAACCGTCTCTCCTGCTTTCATTTCTAGAGTTATTCCTTTTAATGCTAAGCGGTCTTTTTCATAACCAAATTGCACATCCTGAAATTCAATATGGCCACGTAGTTCACCGATTTTAACAGGATTCTCTTTTTCATTTACTAATGGTTGCTCATCTAAAAACTCAAAGATACGTTCAGATGAAGCCATCCCCATTAAAAGTTGGTTATATACCATACCCAATCGTGAAATCGGTTCCCAGAACATACCCAGGTAAAAAGCAAAAGCTACAAATGCACCAAGATCCAATTGACCGTTTTTAATCAAGTACGCACCGTAAATAATCAATACTACTGAACCAATTGCGTTAGTCATTTCAACAAATGGTCGGAACAAGGAATTCTTTTTCGTTGCCACACGCCATGATTCAAAACTTTCTTCATTAATGCCGTTAAAGAAGGCCATATTTTCATTTTCTTGTGTAAATGATTGTGTTATACGCATGCCTTGAATACTTTCATTTAAATGCGAGTTAATTTTTGACTGTTTCATTCGGACATCTTGCCAAGAACGACGAATGTTTTTGCGTAAAGTTGTTGAAATAAAGAACATCATCGGCAAAATAACAAGAACTGCAAGTGCTAATGGTGGACTAAGGGTAAATAGAATGATGAGAACGCCAACTAGTAATAGTAAGTCCATTAATAAGTTGATGACACCATTTGTGAACAATTCTTGTAGCGAGTTAATATCGTTCATGATCCGAACAAGTATCGATCCAGCTGACCGTTGATCGAAAAATCGATGCGATAGCCATTGTACATGCGTAAATAAATGTTTTCGCAAATCATAAATTACATTTTGTCCAAGCTCATTCATCCATCGTATTCGATATCGATTGGCAACAGTATTAACGATATACAGTACGGCAATCGATCCTACGAGAATAGACAGTAATTCAACATCTTTTGTTTCTAATGCTCGATCTATGATATAGACACCTATTAGTATAGGTATGAGCAGTCGAATAAGAGTAGTTATTGTCACTGCTATGAATGCTTTTGGTAATAATGAACGAGAATATGGTTTTACATACGTAAACAAACGAGCGAGTTGTGACCAATTAAATGGTGCATCAATTACATCATCCGAAGAGTAGCGGAATCGTTTTAATACACTGGGATTGATTTGTTTAGTCAAGATGATTCCGCCTTCCTATGCATAAATATTTTCAAGTTGATCTTTGTACTGAATTTCATATATACGTTTATATAGACCTGGTTGTTTAATTAATTGGTCATGTGTTCCGCGTTGAACAATTTCACCATGTTCAAAGACAATCAATTCATCTGCATGTTTTACGGATGAAATTCGATGAGCAATGATAAATGTGGTACGGCCCTTCATGACTTCTTCAAGTGCTTGTTGGATATGGAGTTCTGTCTTCATGTCCACTGCACTAGTTGCGTCATCTAGAATTAAAATAGCTGGATTTTGACAAAGCGCACGCGCAATAGCAATACGCTGTTTTTGACCACCTGATAAGCCCAGTCCACGTTCCCCAAGCATCGTGTCATATCCATCTGGTAATTCCATGATAAATTCGTGAGCATTTGCGCGTTTTGATGAGTCAATAATTTCATCAATCGTAGCGTCTGGTCGACCATATGAAATATTGGCTTTAATTGACGAAGAGAATAAAAATGACTCTTGTAATACAAAACCGATATTTGACCGTAACGAGGATAACGTATAGTCCTCAACCGGAATACCGTCTATTTTGACTTGACCTTCTGTAGGCTCATAGAACCGCGTTAACAATTGCGTTAAACTTGTTTTACCTGAACCCGTGGCACCTACTAAGCCGATTTGTTTACCAGCTTTCACTTCAAGATTCACTTCACTTAGTGCGACTTGGTCCTCTTCACGATATTGAAGAGTGACATTTTCAAAAGCTACATGTCCTTTCATACCGGAACCATCCACTGCATTCTCTTTTGATTGAATGGGCTCAGGAGCTTCTAAAACTTCTAATAAACGTTCTCCTGATGCTTTGGATTGTGAAAATAAATTGACTGTAAAACCTAAGTTCATAATCGGGAAAATGATATAGCCTAGTAAACTGTAAAACGCTACAAGTTCTCCAATCGTTAATTGGTTGCCCATAACAAGGAATCCACCATAGCCGAATAAAAAGACAACGCTAATATTGCCGAGAAACTCCATTACAGGGAAGTACTTTGCCCAAATTTCAGTTGTATATAAGTAACGGTCTTTATAATCTCCATTGGAATCGTTAAATTTGTCTATTTGGAACGATTCACGAGAAAGTGACTTAACCGTATGGATACCACTTATGTTTTCTTGAACATTTGTATTTAACTTACCAAATGATTTACGTATGTCTCGAAATGCTGGATGCACTAATTTATCAAAACGAAACACTGCAACAATTAACAATGGCATGGCAGCCATTGAGACAAATGTCAGTGGTACAGAATAATAAAACATGACAACTAAAGAAACAGAGACAAGAAAAATTAATCGGAATAACTCAACAAAGCCAAACGATAAGAAAAATCGAAAGCCTTCAACATCAGCTGTTAAGCGAGACATTAAGTCGCCAGTCTTGGCATTATCGTAATAACTAAACGGTAAACGTTGTAACTTTGCATATAATGCATTGCGTAATTCATACACCGAGCGAATCCCAAACATGTCACCTGTGTATTGACCGATGTAGGTTGCAAAACCTTTAACAATCATAAGTGCCATAAAAATACCTGCGAGTGTCCAGGCTAAATCATATTGTTCATCCTTAATCACTAGGTCAATTGTTTGTTGCAAAATGATTGGATAAGCAACTGTAATTACCAAGGTAATTAAAAGCATGAACAAGGACCAAAAGAATAAATGTTTATTTGGCCAATAATAATCCTTTAATTTTTTGAAAATTTCCAAACTGTTTTCCCCCTAATTCAAAAGACATAGTATTAAATATATCGGATTCCGAAATAAATGACTACCCCCTTTTGACTGATATTTGACTTTAATCTAAATCTTCGGGCAAGTTCTGTTTTTAGAGTCATAATTTTTCAGTGAATACTTCTTTTACTTGTTGGGGTTTTCAACCCAAAAAAGTGCCAGGCACCGATGGGATATACGGGACATAAACATCCCAAAATTTCCTCGGTGACTGGCACTTCATTATTTTACACTCATACTTTTATTATGCGTTGCGCATTTCGTCAAGTACACGATTTACGCGTTTTTCCAACATTTTCATGCCACTTCCGCCTGCTTGGAAATGACGAAGTTGACCGTCTTTATCAAACACATAGTAAGCAGGTACATATTGATTATCAAAAGCGTCTGTTAATTTCATGTCATTGTCAACATAGATGGGTTGAGTAATGTCATGTTGAGCAGCGGTTTTTTTAATTTCAGTTAAGTCCATGTCTTTTTCTGATCGTGGCATATGAACAGCCATTACATTTAATTCATCTTTATATTGATCACGGAAAGCATTAACTTCTGGCATTGCTTCTTTACACAATCCACAACTGACAGACCAAAAGTGGATGAGTGTTGGTTTACTGCCGATTAATTGATTTTTTGAAACTTCTCCATTTAACCATGCAGTTGCGCCTGATAAGTCAGGCATGGGTGAGCGTAACTTCATCTTAATTCCTCCTAATTCATACAAGTAAAAAATTCCCCACTGCGTATCGTATGCGTGGGGAATCGTTGGTGTCTGATTAAAAAGCGTTATTTTATCTTATCATAGATTAAAGTGTTTTTTGACCTGGGCGCCAGTTTGCTGGACAAAGACCACCAGTTTGAAGGGCTTGTAATACACGTAGAGTTTCATCTACATCACGGCCAATATTGTTATGGAACACGGTTTGATATTGCATTTCACCTTCAGGGTTGATGATGAAAAGTCCGCGTAATGCAATTCCTTCTTCTTCAATTAACACACCATATTCGCGAGAAATTTGGTGATTTGTATCTGCTGCTAATGGATATTTAAGTTCGCCTAATCCATTATCTTCACGAGCTGTATTAATCCAAGCTAAGTGTGTGTGAATAGTATCAGTTGAAACCGCAATGATTTCAGTATCTAAATCTTCGAATTCGTCAAAACGATCTGACATCGCTGTGATTTCAGTTGGACATACAAAAGTGAAGTCCATTGGATAAAAGAACAATACTGTCCATTTATCTTGTTTCATATTTTCTTCCAAGCTTACTTTGCCGAAAGACTTATCTGCTAGCACTGCGTCCATTGTAAAACGAGGTGCTTGTTTACCTACCATACGTTCTGTCATGTGAAAACCTCCAAGAAGAATTAATCTGCCAACGAATTGTATTCGTATTTAGCACAATTTCAAGAATAACAAATACCTACTTGCAAAGCAATTCATCGGCATTCATATAAAGCTTGAATAGAGTTTTTTCGTCCAATTCGTGTCGAATGTTTAGTATGTTGTTTTTAAGGAAACTCATACTAATAAAGAAAAACCTAAACGTCCTTATTATAAAGGTCGCTCAGGTCTCATTCTACAATATTCACATGTAGGATCTGTACAGTCTTCTTCTCTCCAAGCATTACAGGGTTCGCAGTAACATGTATCATATTTTTCATGATAAGACAAAGGTTCAAAGCAGTCATTACAATAATCTCGAAGTTCTTCAATTGCAATGACACGTTCATTTATTAATAAAAATGAGTTTTCTATTTGTTTTTGTTTTGATATATGTTTGCGTTCTTTAGGGTCTAAAAATAACAACATTGATTTCTCCACAACTGTCACTCCTTCTAAATTTCATGGTAACATATATATAGGTTAGAACAATAGTGGAGGTTTAAAAAATGGATGCACAATCAAAAATAAATCCTCTATATCTTAACCAAGCATACATGACTTTTCTTTTTCCGTTTTCATTTCGTGAAAAAGAGCGAGGAAACCTTGCTGAGCATTTACGGAAAAATCATTTCACCTTTTTTTCGTTAGATCAAAAAGATTTAGAGAATGAGTACTATGGAGATAACATTAAGGTTCAACATGAAGAATTAGACCAATATTTTTTACCGTTTTTAGAGCATAAACTGTTTCCACTGCGAACGGATCAGCAAGGATTTTTGCGTTTTTCTAAAAAAGTCAATGAAACGTTTGCACTAGAAGTTAATGACACGAACTTCTCATTTCTCGTAAATAGCATTGATATTATGATTTGCCCATTTGGCATTGGTTTAATTACTATTCGAACGGAAATGGATCAAGAGCAAGAAAAGTTAGATGAATTGCTCGATTTTATGAATCATTTTCGTGTGCTAGAACCAAAACTAGATGAAGAAAAAGGTGCGATAATACATAAAGGCGACCGACAATTCCACACAACGAATGAATTTGTATTTGGTTATTTATGCCCTTCTGTCAAATCATTCATTGTCCATGACGAAAAACGAGCAGGATATTTCGGAAGCCTTCCTTTCTTTGAAGACGAACGTATGCTATCATCAGGTTTTTTCATTGCCAATGGTGAAGATCCAATAAGTAACGATCAGTTATTTCGAATGGGACAACTTGATGGGAAAAATCCCGAAGGACGACCATTCATGTCGAGTACAAATCAAGAATATATAGATCGGTATGTTCAAAATCATGTCCATGATCGGTGGGCACCTGATTCCTATACTGTCACTTCTGACCATGCACAAATTACAGTATCCTTAAAATCACCGCAACAATTAGATAGACCTATTTCTCAATTTATGGGGACTCATCATTATAATTTAATGCTTCATTACTTCTATAAAATAATGTTACTTAGAATGTCTTTTGAATATAGTCAGGTCCAATGGGAGCAGGATGAAGATTATGTAGAAGAGTTAATCGAATTAATTTCGAAATTTTCTTCTCGATACTATTTTGGCGAAGTATCTGCCCGAACCGAAGGAAAAGAATTAACACACACATACCGGGAAATTTTCCATTTGGATACCTTGTATGAAGAAGTGAAACAAACATTAAACGAGCTCTACCGGGCTCAAGAAAATCAAGCCAATAAGCGTCATAATATGTTGTTATTTATGCTTACCGTCTTTACAGTGGTATCTGGAATATATGGAATGAACTTAGTTATCGAAGATTGGAAAGGCACTACTGATTGGTCGAAAGTTCCTGGCTATTCGTTTTTTGAGTGGATTTCATTAATCACTGCATTAGCCGGAATCTCACTATCTATTATTTTACTTGCAACATCTGGTGGGAAAGGTCTTTGGAAGAAGTTCAGAAAATGGAAACGCGATCAGTATTAGAAACTTCTCATCTTAGGATGGGAAGTTTTTTTGTTCAATAAAAAAATTGACGATATTTGTTAATTAAAAGATATTTATAGTAGAATCAAAGAATTGAGAGTTTTTTTCTACTTAGGTAAGAGAACGGTTAATAAGCAAAAAAAGATTCATTCCAAAACGTTAGTAATAGATATATATATCAATTTAAACCTAGGAGGTCAATTATGACGGACAAGACCATTATACGATTTGATAATGTTACGAAGGCATACAGTGGCTCTACACCTGTATTGAATAAAGTTAGTTTTGACATAGAACGCGGTAAATTTTATACACTACTCGGACCTTCAGGGTGCGGTAAAACTACGATACTCCGTTTAATTGCAGGATTTATGGAACCTACTAGTGGAGAGATTTATTTTAATGGCAAGAAAATTAATGAGGTCCCTGCAAATGAGCGACAAGTGAATACAGTTTTTCAGGACTATGCTCTCTTTCCTCATTTAAATGTATTTGAAAATGTGGCATTTGGATTACGCATTAAAAAAATTAAAAAAGAGGAAATTAATCGCCGCGTATTAGAGGCTCTCAAATTTGTAAACTTAATTGATTTTGAAAATCGTGAAATTGTCGAATTATCAGGTGGACAAAAACAACGTGTTGCCATTGCGCGTGCCATTGTTAACGATCCTGAAGTTATTTTACTGGATGAGCCGTTGTCTGCTCTGGACTTGAAATTACGAACAGAAATGCAATATGAATTACGAGAATTACAACAACGACTAGGTAAGACTTTTATTTTCGTTACACATGATCAAGAAGAAGCACTTGCGATGTCAGATGAAATATTTGTAATGAATACAGGTGTGATTCAACAGAGTGGCACGCCTATGGATATTTATGATGAACCGATCAACCGATTCGTTGCTGATTTTATTGGAGAATCAAACATTGTCTCTGGGACCATGATTTCGGATTACCGTGTGCAATTTGGTGGAAAAGAATTCGCATGTACAGATAAAGGTTTACATGCTAATGAAAAAGTTGATATTGTCATTCGCCCTGAAGATTTAGAAATCACGACAATCGATCGAGGCAAAATGACCGTAAAAGTTGATACGCAATTATTCCGTGGTGTTCACTTTGAATTATCTACATTTGATGCAGATGGCAATGAATGGCTCGTCCATTCGACGAAAAAAGCAGCTGTTGGAGAAGAGATTGGACTAGATTTTGATGAAGAAGCAATTCATGTCATGCGATTAAATGAAACTGAAGAAGAATTTGACAAACGCCTGGAGTCTTATGGAGAGCAACAAAATGAAAACTAATTCAAATCAATCGTTTTATTTAATACCCTACGTCGTATGGATGGTGCTGTTTGTCATTGCCCCCATTGTCCTAGTTGTCTATTTTTCATTATTCGATTTACATGGAAACTTTTCATTTGAAAATTATCAAAATTTCTTTACATCTGTTTATTTAAAATTAACGTTAAGCTCTTTCTGGTATGCATTTATTATTACGGTTTTCACACTCTTAATTGCTTACCCAACGGCTTATTGGTTAACAAAAACAAAACATAAACAACTTTGGTTATTGCTTATTATCATTCCTTCTTGGATTAACTTATTACTAAAAACATATGCATTTATCGGCATATTTGGCGTCTTCGGCCCAATTAATAAATTCTTAGAAATATTCGGTATTGGAACGAAACAGATATTATATACAGACTTCAGTTTTATTTTTGTTTCCGTATATATTTTTATTCCGTTTATGATATTACCAATTTTTAATTCACTTGATAAAATGAACCCCACTTTAATAGATGCAGCACGTGATTTAGGATCATCAGCTTGGACCACATTTACAAGAGTGATTCTCCCTTTAACAATTAATGGTGTGAAGTCAGGAATCCAAGCAGTGTTTATTCCTTCCCTATCTCTCTTTATGATTACTCGATTAATAGCTGGTAATAAAGTCATTACGCTAGGAACTGCTATCGAGCAACAGTTCTTAGTTACTCAAAACTGGGGAATGGGTTCAACGATTGCAGTATTCTTAATTCTTTTCATGGGTATTATTATGATTTTAACTGGTCAGAAAGATAAGGGGGCGATTGTAAATGGACACAACAAGTAAATTTTCAAAAATTTATTTAACACTCGTCTTTGCCATTCTATATGCCCCTATTTTTTACTTAATTTTTTACTCATTTAATAGCGGGGGCACCATGTCTAATTTCGAATCATTTACATTAGAGCATTATGCTTCAGTTTTTGCGGATACTAGACTCATCATGATCTTAATCAATACTGTTATTATTGCCCTATTGTCTGCGCTAATTTCTACCGGAATCGGAGTGATTGGTGCAATTGGTATCGTTTATTTACAAAAACGGAAGTCGCGCAATGCACTTCTTACATTAAATAATGTGTTAATCGTCAGTCCTGATGTAATCATTGGTGCTTCGTTTTTGATATTATTTACAATGGTCGGCGTGAAATTAGGTTTCGCTTCCGTACTAATTTCACATATCGCCTTCAGTGTTCCAATCGTTGTCATTATGGTATTACCAAAATTGCAAGAAATGAGTAGCACGTTAGTCGATGCTGCACTTGATTTAGGGGCTTCAAAACGTGATGTCTTAACTCGCGTTATTATTCCTTATATTAAACCTGGTATTTTTGCTGGATTCTTTTTAGCACTAACTTATTCTTTAGATGATTTTGCCGTCACTTTTTTCGTAACCGGGAACGGATTTACAACATTGTCCGTAGAAATTTATTCAATGGCAAGAGCTGGTATTACATTAACCATCAATGCTTTATCTGGTTTGATTTTTATTTTCACATTACTATTAGTACTTGGTTACTATTTCGTGACCAACCGTCCCAAAAACCCACTTAGAACTGGGGTGCCAAAATGAGAGATATCGCCCGTGTTGTAGTGGCAATTATAGTTGTTTGTTTAGTATTATTTATCATCAATTTGCAGTTAGACAAAACTTCGGGCCGCTCTGGTAACGACTCCATTAGCGTGTATAACTGGGGGGAATATATTGACCCTGAAATCGTGACTCAATTTGAAAAAGAAACTGGTATCAATGTAGTCTATGAAACGTTTGATTCCAATGAAGCCATGATGACCAAAATTGAAAACGGTGGAACTTCTTATGATGTTGCAATGCCTTCTGAATATGCAATTGAAAAAATGAAAAAAAATGACTTACTTATTCCTATTGACCAAAGCAAAATTCCAAATTTACTAAACATTGATCCTTACTTTTTAAACTTACCTTTTGACCCAGGAAATAAATACTCAATTCCTTATTTTTGGGGAACTGTAGGAATTGCCTTTAATCCAAGTTTACTTGATGGACAAACTTTCGAAAGCTGGGAAGATCTTTGGGATCCATCCTTAAAACAAGAAGTTATTTTAGTTGATGGTGCACGAGAAGTCATGGGTATGGGTTTAAATACTTTGGGCTATTCACTGAACACTAAAGATGAAAAACAACTTCAAGAAGCTACTGATAAGTTAAAAACCTTATCTCCAAATATAAAAGCAATAATTGGGGATGAGATCGTCGAAACCATGCGACGCAATGAATCAGCAGTTGCACTTGTTTGGTCAGGTCAAGCAGCTGACATTATGTATGTAAATGAAGATATCGATTATGTTGTCCCTAGTGAAGGGTCAAACTTATGGTTCGACAATATGATCATCCCAAAAACTGCTGCAAACGTGGAAGGTGCTCATACATTTATTAACTTTATGTTAGACCCGAAAATCGCTGCACAAAATGCAGATTATGTTGGTTACTCGACGCCAAACGAACAAGCCATTAAATTAATGGACCCAGAAGTAACTGCAGATGAGCGCTTTTACCCAACCGAAGAAATGCGCGAACGGTTAGAAGTCTATAAAAATTTAGGAGTAGAAACTCTTGGAAAATATAATGAGCTATTTCTAGAATTTAAGATGGATGCTCAATAACTAAAAATTTGATTACTTCTTATAAAACTCGATTAAACCGTTTAAACTGAGCTATAAAAAAGAAAAGCCACCTGAACTCGATAAAAGTTCGGGTGGCTTTTCTAGACTTTTTTAGTGGTCTCCCACATTAGGTAGAGTTTATTAATAGCATTTTTTTTGTTTTATGTTAAAATTTTAGAGACTCGAAATAATAATTAATTAATAGAAAGTTGGATGTAATATGGCGAGTAATTCTAATCGCTTTGCACTATATGTACTAATGTTTAATATGTTTATTGCTATGTCAGGAATCGGCTTGATTATTCCGATTATGCCTGCATATTTAGATACATTTGGAGTTGCTGGTCAAGCTCTTGGGTTTTTAATTGCCATGTTTGCTTTTGCTCAGTTTCTTTTTTCACCTCTAGCAGGCGATTTATCAGATAAATTTGGGCGAAAATATTTAATCATTATTGGTCTCGTCATTTTTGGTTTATCCCAACTGATGTTCGGTGCTGCAACAGAGTTATGGATTTTATTTTTAGCACGATTTTTTAGTGGTGTCGGTTCTGCTTTTATTGTTCCACCAATGATGGCTTTTGTTGCTGATATTACTACTGAAAAAGAACGTGGTAAAGGGATGGGATTGCTTGGTGCGTCTATGTCTCTTGGTTTTATGATTGGACCTGCCATTGGTGGATTTCTTGCAGAAGTAAGTATTCACTTCCCTTTTTATGTAGCAACTGCTGTGGCGCTAATTGCTGCAGTCATTTCGATTTTTGTGCTACCAAACATTAAGCCCTCTATCGCGACGACTAGTATTCCAGTCAAACGAGAAAATTTAATTCAACAAATGAAACGTTCAACGAAAACACCTTACTTTGTTATGTTAATCGTTGTCCTTGTTTTTTCGTTTGGCCTCGCAAATTTCCAAGCAACCATCGCTTTATATGTTGATAAAAAATATGGATTTACGCCAGGTGAAATTGCTGCTTTGATAACAGCTGGTGGTTTCGTAGGTGTGATTGTACAGACGTTTGTTATTAATAAGTTATTTAATCGTTTTGGTGAAATGAAAGTGATCCTAGTAAATTTACTAGTTTCTGCACTTGCCATGATTTCAGTTCTTTTCGTAGATGGATTCTGGCCAATCTTAATCGTCTCTAGCGTGTTCTTTACAGCCGCTTCATTACTAAGACCGGCAGTAAATACATTAATCTCAAAACAAGCTGGAACTGAGCAAGGATTTGCCGCAGGGATGAATAATGCGTATATGAGCTTAGGAAATATGATAGGACCAGCTCTTGCTGGAATACTATTTGACATCAATATGAGTTTCCCTTATATTGCAGGTACTTTAATATTAGTCATTTGTTTCTTAATTGCTTCAACATCTTACAAAAAATCAACAGTCGCCGTGCCATTATAAGAATAACCATAGTAACCTGTTGATTTCCGCTACGGTGTACGCTTTTTGCGGGCACGGCTTCAGTCTCCTTGTCACTGCAAAAACATGTGCTCCTGCGGTTACTCGTCGCAAAGATACTGGCTATTCGCCAGCTTCTTTCCTGCGGGGTCTTCAGCTCATGCACCTGCCGCTTCGCTTTCGGTGCAGAAAACATTTGCTATTCCCGCAGAAGTCGCCACTTGCGCTTCAATCAACTAATAGATGGCGACTACGATTATAGGTTGGTTCTATCTCTAGCTTAACTTAGAATCATTTATTTGTGTCTTCACAATAAGCAATTGATAGATTTTCTTGTTGGTTACTACTCACTTCATTGATTGTAGTGGAAGGCGGCGACTCCAGCGGGACAGGTGAGACCCCGCAGATCGCGAAGCGACCGAGGAGGCTCACCGCCCGCCCCGCGGAAAGCGTCCGCTTGAAACGGAAATCAACACTATTAATGAATCAATCTTTTGTCCCTGAAACACTGGATTTATGGAACTAGAATTGTATTTCCTATCTTTTAAAAAGGTTGTTCCAAGAAGTCTTAACTTCTGGAACAACCTTTTTTCAATTTCTTATCACTACTTGAACATTATGCTCAGCGCTTCTTTTTCCCTTTTAGCAGTTGAGAAACATTTGTATCTTGTTGTGTTGAAATTCCATCTATTTCCTCTCGTTTCCATCCTTGAGAAAGTCGTGAAAGCAATCCCCATCCAAAACGTCTCAATGTAATATCTACAAAAAACAGCAGCATGGCAATTAGCACAAGCCATTTTTGAATGCTTTTACTCTCTGAGCTTTCGAAGTCTATATCACGCATAGCTTGTTCAGCTGTTGTTACGACTTGACCACCTGTGCGGTTAGAGATATCTTGCATGAGTCCTTTATTTGGAGGCTGAATTTTAAACTCTTCACTATATGGAATCGAAATTCCCGCTTGATACATACTGTCTTGTTCATTAGATATTCTCAAGAATATGAGACCTGGATCTGCATCAAAAGATACTCTACTTTTACCAGGAGCTAATGGTTCTGATACGCTGTCGATTTCTTCTCCAGCTTCATTTACTGCGACAATGTCTAAAAAGGAAGATTGACCTGAAGAATCTGAAACCGTATAGGAGCCATCTTCGGACTTACGAATATCAAATGGTACTTCACTATACGAAGGCAATAATCTGGAAACAGCTGTGTTCCAAAAGTTACCCCATTGATTGAAACGCGCAAAATCTCCACTCCATGCACCTGTCGAATCCGACGTGTAAGCAATGGTGCGTCCTAGTCCATACATCCATTCTGCAATTACAGGATCTTCTTTGGTACTTTCCGCAATAACTGTCGAGGTTTGTTTGGCAGTCGTTGCTATATACGCATTGAACTGAGGAACACCTTCTTCAAATAAACTCGTCCATGCAGGATCTCCACTTATGATTGGATAAAAAGGATTATCTTCAATATAGGTCCTTGAAATCATGACAGTTTCTCTCGACAATATGGCTGGTATGGTACTTTCATCCATGACGTCATAAAAACGTCCAGTTCCGAACTGTGCAAGTTCTTCCAGAAGAATTCGATCGGCATCTTGACCAATAGCTACGGTAGATAAGGTAATATTGTTAGCTAAACCGTCTGTAATAAGTTCTTCATAATCATTTTGAGTCGCCGATTGCCCATCTGTTAACAAGATGATGTGTTTTCTTTGCAATTTCAAATCGGTTAACCGGTCGTATGCAAGGTCAAGACCCGAATAGATCTCCGTTCCTCCACCTAGTGACACTGATAATATTTTTTCTAATGCTTTCTCTTTATTCGTTAACGTCTTCGCTTCGATAATTTCCCACGGTCGATCATCAAACGCAATAAAGCCAAGTGTATCGTCTTCACGCAATAACTCAACGGAACGAGCTGCTGCTTCTTTGGCGAGTTCAAATTTATTGCCACTCATACTTCCAGAACGGTCCATAACGATGATAAGTCCCAGTGAAGGTAATTGTTCCTTACCTTTCACTTCCATCTCAACAGGGAGAAGTTTTTCAATAGGTGTTTTAAAGTATCCACCCAACCCAAAACTGTTATCTCCCCCAACCATCATAAACCCAACTCCGAAGTTTTTAACGGCTTGTTCAATAACCGTCATTTTAGCTTCACCCACTTGATAGCCAGGGACATTATCAAAAATAATGGCATCATATCCTAAATAATTTGACAAGTCAAAAGGTAAGTCTGAAGCGGCAATCTCATCCGTTTCTACCACATCTTTATCAATATACGTTGCAATAGGTGATGTTAATTTATCACTACTAACGATTAATAATTTTGGTGCACTTTCCACCATTGTAACGCTCGTTAATTGGTTATTTTCTAGTAATGCATCACCTGTTACATTCAGTTGAACTTGGTACTTTAACAACCCTTCTCCTGTTGAAGCATGACGAAGTGTGAAAGTATTGTTTCCAGGTTCTATTTGAACTGGTTGCTTGGACAAAAATTGATCGTTCTGAGAAAGAATGAGCTCACCTGTTGCGGCTTTAGTTGACTCCACTTGAACAATTAGTTGTTGCTGTTCTCCCTCAAATGCTACTGGGGGTGTTTCAAAGCTCGTAATGGCTACGTCGTCTGATTGTGGTCGATTTAACACGTATGTGTCGATTTCTACATGACTGCCGGCCATTCGTGATAGTTGGTCGGAAACAGAGCCACTATTCTCTAATCCATCAGTCAGCAAAACAATTCGCGTTGCTTTCTGTTGATCCGCTAAGTTCGTTGCAAGCTGAATGCTTTCAGCAATATTGGTCGTACTTTTATTTTCAGAGCCAATAAATTTTGGAACATCTTCAGTAGCTAATGATAGTGGAACTTGTGTTTGAAATTTCTCATCAAAAGAATATAGCCCCACAGCTTGATGATCTTTCTTGTTCGAGAGTGCTTGAACGAGAAACTCTGTTGACTGTTGTTCAGTACCATCTGTGGAAGCTGAGCGATCGACCACAAATAATATTTGCTCTTCTTTAATAGGCAATAATAAGGTTGGCATTGCCATAGCAAAGATTAGTAAACTTACGGCCACGACACGAATAGTGAATATGATGGTGTGTTCACGAGAGTAAACTCTGTGATTTTTCCACCAAGCAAATGCAAAATATGCAGCTGGTAGGAGCAATAACAGGAGCCAAATCGGTGATTCAATTCGTAATCCCACGACGTCGTTGCACCTCCCATTCAATCATTAATAACAACACAATGAGAAGTAAGAACCAAGGAACGAGTGATGTTTTCACTGTTTCTTGCACACCATCTTGTGAAGCTGTACCAATCGTAAATGACGTCCCATTTTCGATTTTTTTCTCTTGTTGTTGTAATGCGACGGCAAATTGTTTTTCAGTTTTGCCCGACTTTATTATATATAGACCAGGTCGACTTGGTGCTGAAAATTGACCTCCGTTTTCAAAAGATCTGATATATTCATCATTAGTTGAAAAGACTTCCCACTCTCCTGCTGTTTCATCTGTAACTAATGAAAGTGCCTTTCTCTCATTTGGAGAAAAAGTGCCAAGATCGTTACTACTCACAGACATTTGTTCTCTGGAACTCCATAGGAATAGTGGAAAAGACGGATGGAGTGGCCAATCGGTCATTTGAATATCCGCTAAAATGATCAAATCCCCTTTATCTGAGCGTTGAATAAATGGTTCATCTCCCACTCTGGCGATGGTTTCATAGGTAGGAAATGGAGGATATAAGCTACTCACAAAGATATCCTTCATATCTGCATAAGCAAACACATCATCACGCTCAGTGGTAATCACACCGGTCACTTCTTTTGCCTTTTCATCATTACGACCAATTAACAACACAGGTGATTTGGAAGCAGTAAGTTGCGCTGTTTGATTCGTCACTACAATTGCTTCTTCCGACAGATCTGCTAACTGTTCTGTAGGAACGGAACTCACTGGAATATCCATTGCTTGAAAAGCAGACGTCACCAATTGATGTAAATTCCCGTCAACATATGTTTGGGATGCTTGTTGTTGTAGAAGAATAGTAGATTCATTATCAACCTCATAGTCATCTTCTACCGTAAGAGACGCGACTAATCCAGAGGAATTCGGTAAATCTTTAAACGACAGAGATAGTGTATCATTCGCAGGAATCTCTATCGATTCTTTGACAACAAGATCTCCATTCACCATAGACCTAATTTCAAAAGCACCTTTTTGTAAGGTAGTGGTATCATTCGAAAGTTGAGCCAGTGCTGATATGCCTTTATCAGATGAAGTAGCTCCAAAACGTAGGATAGAAACGTTTTTCAAGTTCTCTGGAGATCCTTTAACAAACCAAGTTATGTTGTCATTTTCTAAAGGGAGTTCACTTCTCTCAACATGATCAGTAAACAAATAAATAGCTGTTTCTTTTCCTTTTAAGAGTGATTCTGTAAAGTCCAACATCTTTGGCATATTTTCTTGTTCGTATTGAACTTCTAATTTATTTATGGTCGATTTTATGATTGAAACATTTGTTTCATCACGTAATAAGATAGTCGGTTCTTCACCAGTAGTCATTAAGGTTAACGGTTTTCCAGCTAGTTGTTCTGACAGTGACATCATTTCTTTTTTATGCGTATCAAAGACAGACTCCCCATTTTCTTTAGCGAGCAAGGTCGCTGAAGTATCTACAACCCATATAATGTGTTCCCCAGCAATCGCTTGTGATTTTAAATACGGTTGCAACAAGGCGAACACAAGAAGAATCAATGCTAGCATTTGCAAATAGAACAAGGCATTTCGTTGCAAGTATTGAAGATAAGGAGACACTTTTGTTTCTTTCATAACGGTTTCCCAAAACATCGTGGAAGAAATTGTTTTTTCGGTATATTTTTTACGGAAAAAATAATAAAGCAAAACAGTGATCGGGATGATCGCCGTCCATAAAAATGCTAATTGTCCAAAGCCCATAGACGGCTCACCTCAGTTTATCCAGTTTGATCGAATCATTTGGTGGAACAAAATATGACTAATATCATCCTTCGTTTCAACCTTCAACGAATGAATACCAAAACGACGACAAAGTGCATCTAGCTCCAAAAAATGCTGCTGTCTTTTTTTTTCATAATCTTCTACTACTCGTCTCGATACTGAAACATTTAATCGATTTTCAGTCTCTCTATCAATCAATTGTAAATCGCCTGCAAAACTAGGCGCGATTTCATCACTCGATTGCACTAGAATTAATCGTATATCTTGAGAGAATCTAGGCAATCGACGTAATATTTTTTCCCACTCATCTATGGGTTCTAAGCCGTCAGAAATGATAAATAATACGGTGCAATCCTTCGCAATATGTTGAAGAGCTTGACTTGTAAATAAGGTGTTATTCTTAGACTCCGTTAGATTGGTTATGTAGGATGAAAAAGCTTTTCTGTACATAGCACCTTTGCGTCTAAAAGGCGCAATTTTTTCTTCAGTAGGCGTCGCAAATGAAAGGCGATCATCTCTACCTAAAACAAGTTGTCCAAGCGATATGGTTAATTGTTTTGCTAAAAGCCACTTTTTATCTTCCTGCATCGATTTTGAACTGTCGAGTAAAATATGAACACGCATTTCTTGTTCATCTAAAAAGCGTTTAATGAAGTATTTATCCGTTCTCCCAAAGACATTCCAATCAATTTGACGAACATCGTCACCAGGGTGGTACTCTCTAAAGTCTGAAAAGTCGAGGGACGAACCGAAACGCATTGATCGATGAGATCCTTTATGTTGACCTCGCAATTTCGATTTCGTCGCAATTTGTAAACGTCCAATTTTCGCAGACCAATCCTTAGGCAAAATGGAAGTTTCATTCATGATGTCTGTCCTTGTTTTATGGTTTGAAGTAGACTTTCAAGTATGGAATCTGCTGTTTTCCCTTCTGCTTCGCCCTCATAATTCAACAACATTCGATGGCGAAGAGCAGGTGTAGCCACTGCTTTTATGTCTGCAATTGAAACATGATACCTTCCAGCTATAAGAGCCCTTGCTTTAGCTAATCGAATTAGACTTTGAAGTCCACGTGGCCCGCTACCGTATTGAACGTATTGTTTTACGTCTTCAGTTGCATCTTGATTCGGATGAGTAGCGGAAGTTAAATCAATGGCGTAATCAAGCATATCATCCGCAATTAATACCTCTTTGACCATTTGTTGAGCAATGATTAATTCATCAGCATTCATGATCTTTTGAAGCTGGATGATTTTGGCACCTGTTGTTCTCATGATTATTTCTTTTAACTCTTCTTTTGTTGGATAATTAACATGTATTTTACATAAAAAGCGGTCCATTTGAGCTTCTGGAAGTGGATACGTTCCTTCCATTTCAATCGGATTTTGAGTTGCAAGAACAAAGAATGGGCGTGCCATTTGTTTTGTATCTCCTAGTACCGTTACCGTTTTCTCTCCCATGGCTTCGAGTAATGCACTCTGTGTTTTCGGGGTTGCCCGATTAATTTCATCGGCTAAAACCATTTGACTGAAAATAGGGCCTTGTCTAAATGAGAATGTTTGCTTCCCATCGTCTGTCCGCTCGATCATACTCGTTCCTGTTATATCTGAAGGCATTAAATCTGGTGTAAATTGAATTCGTGAGAAAGACAAATCCAAAACATCTGAAATCGTCCGAATCAACATCGTTTTACCTAATCCTGGTAATCCCTCAAGTAAAGCATGCCCATCTGCTAAAACTGAGTAAAGTGTGAAATCCACAGCTTCTTGTTGGCCTACAATAAATTGTCCGATTTCTTGTTTTACTTGGGTAAGACGCTGACTCATTTCTTCATAGTGTTGTGGTGTAAATGACATAATCAACCTCCTTATTCGCTTGTTTCAATTGATGAAAAATAATCTTGAACGATTCGTTGTAAGTCTGGGGGCAATTGCAGACGATCTGAGCTTTTTAAGTACGAGTCTTTATATGAACCAATCACATCACCATAGGGTTTAACTGTTCCTTTAGTAACAGGTACTGCGCTTTCTTGTTCTTCTGCTGAAGACCCTTCTCCCATTTTCCCACTGTCGACAGTAGATTCACTAGACCCGCCGAGTCTTGTAGGAACAGATAATAAATCGCGACTTCCTGAACCAAATCCGCCTTGAGAACCGCCTTGGCTTTGACCTTGACCTTGACCTTGGCCTTGACCTTGGCCTTGACCTTGGCCTTGACCTTGACCTTGACCTTGACCTTGACCTTGGCCTTGACCTTGACCTTGGCCTTGACCTTGGCCTTGGCCTTTACCTTGACCTTGGCCTTGACCTTGGCCTTGGCCTTGACCTTGACCTTGGCCTTGACCTTGGCCTTGGCCTTGGCCTTGTCCCGAGCTTTGACTTGAAGGAGTTTGACTATTCGACGGTTGACCTTGAGTAGTTCCTTGCGATCCAGTTTGGCCGTTATTTTGGCCTGGATTTGATGGATTCGCTTGACCTGAAGCTGTTTCACTAGAATTGCCAGTGGTCTTTCCAAGTTTACTTAAAGCCGTTTGGGTTTTACCTGCCTGATCAGCGAGATCTTTTGTAGCAGTTTTCAAAGCAGCTAATTCTTTTTTTTCAGATACCGTTAAGCCGCCTTTAGCATTTCCTGAATTCTTAGCAGCCTGCTGTTTCGCAACCAATTTTTGTTCTCGTAACTGAAGTTCTTTCTGCTTTTTAATTAACTCACGAAGTGCTTCTTCTGTAGTTTCTGTTTTATCTAAGTCCTTTTGTAATTGCTGAAGTTCTTTTTTTATCGACGCAGGTGAGTTTTTCTTAACTGCTTTTGCTACTTCTTTTTTAATTTTCTCCACTAATTCTTTTTCCATTTCAATATCTTTTGCTTGTAATTGGGTGGTTGATGGAAAAGCTATTAATAGAAGTAACACAACAATTGCCATTCCAATTCCAGTAAGAGATTTTACTCGCCACAAGTGTTTTTTTCTACGTTTAAATATATCGAACGAAAGATTTACTGTATGTGCTGTTTTTTCCCGTAGCGATTCTAACAGCCCTGACTCATCCTCACGCGCATGTAAGGAAGTTAACAATATATTGTCGGGAAAGTATTGATCAAATCGATGGAGCGAAGTCGTATACGACGGTTTAACAATCCCTCCCCAAATGAAGAGAACCATAAAACCTAAAGTGCCTGCTCCTAAAGCCCATAATTGAAAATAAGGAAAAACAAATAACCGAGATGTTACGTATACAATTGCACTAAGAATAAGTCCGAAGCTAAGTGCTGTTTGTATAACTCGAAATAAATGTTCACTTATTAATCGACTATGAACCTTATTGACAAAATACAGTATTTTCTCTCGGTTATTCATGTCATTCGCCTCCTTATTTTGATTTTTTCATATTGACACGTAATTTTTTTATCGAAATTGTAATAGCAGTAACAGCTAACAAGATATAGAAAATAGTGTATCCCGCCCATACTGGGAACTCAATTTTCGTTGCTTCACTTACCATATTCTCAGTACTAGGGTTCAATAATGTGAAAATCAATACCCCAGGATTGATACTTGCCCAAAAGTGAGCCAGTGGCAATGAATTTGTTGTAATACCGGTACCCATCATATTTACTTGTACAGCGATAATAAAGAAAAAGGCAGTAACTCCTGCCAAGAAAATCATAGTCCCGTAAGTCGCAATCATAGCAACAATCGTTTTTCTTGTAATCGTAGAAAACATAACACCAATACTTCCAACGGTAATCATTGTTAAAAAGAAGAATAAGAAAATCAACCCCAACTGACCAGGCGAGATTCCTCCAAATAAGAACACTAAGCTATAAATTGGCAATCCCGCAATTAACATAAGTACTAGGAATGCGATGGATGAAGACAATTTACCGAGTATAATTTGCATCGAACTTTGAGAAGTTGTTAATAAAATATTTAAGGTTTGTTTTTCTCTTTCCGTACTTATGGTCCCCGCAGTCAATCCTGGCGTAATAAACAAAATCAGGCCTAATTGAATATAGGTAAGTAAACCAAATAAGAAGAAACTTTCTTCCGGTCTAAAAAAGCCAGATCCGGTAAATGAAGTGGTTAAAAAAATGAAGCCGAATACGAAAATGCTCATGGCAATCAAGTAAAATAAGATACCTGTAAAACTTTTTAGCGATCTGAAGCGGAGCTTAACTTCTTTGACGAGAACAGGATTATTTACATTGACTCTCATACAGTCTCCACTCCTTTTGTGATTTCCATAAAGACATCCTCTAAATCCGTTTCTTGTTCGGCAAATGACAAAATGAATAAGTTCTCTTCTAAAGCATTTTTCAACAAACGCATCTGATCATCTTCAGAACCTCGATATTTAAATGTAATGGTATGTTTGTCATGAAATTCTTCAATACCACTCACGAACGGATCTTCTTCAAAGAATCGAATGGCACGATCAGCCAAACCTTTTAATTTAACGGTTATTAATCGTTCGCCTTTTAATTGAGCTTGAATATCTGATACCGAGCCGTGTGCAATTAGTCTTCCACCATCGATAACACCAATTTCATCACACATTTCAGCAAGCTCTGGCAAGATATGTGATGAAATAAGAATGGTTTTACCCATGCCTTTTAATTGTCTTAATATATCTCTCATCTCCACACGAGCACGTGGATCCAAACCAGAGGCAGGTTCATCTAAAATCAATACCTGAGGGTCATGAATCAACGCTCTTGCTAAACACAAACGTTGCTTCATTCCTCGAGATAGTAAATCTACATACTCATATCGTTTATGAGACAAGTTTACTAGTTCTAGTAGTTGTGGGATGAGTTCCTTTCTTTTAGCTTCAGCAATCCCATAACTTGCGCCATAAAAATCTAAGTATTCATCTGCTTTTAACTGGTCATATACGCCAAAAAAGTCTGGCATATAGCCGATTTGCTTACGAACTTCATGTGGGTCAGTTTTTACACTTTTACCATTAATAAACGCATCACCGGCTGTTGGCTGTAATAGTGTAGCCAATATTGAAAATGTCGTTGATTTACCTGCTCCATTGGCTCCAACAAATCCGAAAACAGTGCCTTCACTTAATGTTAAATTCAAATCGTTCAAGGCATAAAAAGAGCCGTATTTTTTGGTAAGCCCCTTAATTTCAATCATTTTTGGACCTCCCCTTTTAAACGCAATTCTGGTAAACGCGTATAGTCATCTCCATTTGAAGCTTGTTTGTTTACTTTAAATCGAACTTTCCCATCGCCTGAAATGTATTGATTTACATTTTCTTTAATTGAAAATCTGCCGCTGTTAACTTCTTCAAAAGATTTCGTTGAAACATTATAAATCTCGACAGTAATAGAAGTTGTATCTGTATTAGCAAGTTGCAATTCAGTCCATTTCACTTTATCCAGTGGGATGTTTGTTGGTATTTTCCAATCATACGAATACGCCCCATTTGACATCATCCAATCAAACTTACTTTCGCTCGTTTGATCATAATAACTAGATGAATCTTCTGGAATAACTTCGATTTCTAGTGAGGAAGCAGGTAGAGTAAATTCCCCACTAAAAACAGTGTCAGCAGTAAATGATTGATACACAACATTGATGGCAGACATTTCCGCTGGAGAATCTGTTAATTTTATGGGTACTATTGCGTCTTCTGTATGGGCAACAATAGCCGGTTCAGTTGATTGTTGACCCATCATTTGTGACATACGTATCAGACTATTCTTTCGTTCCGCTGGTAAGTCACTTGCTTTCATCGTCGTCATGGGATAGCCCATGTTTTGTGAATTCGATGGAATCCCAATAGGTAAAAGAAGTGCAGCACCAATAGGCTCATTTACTTGAAGGGATTCATTTGGCCCTAAATCACCCAGTTTAATCATTTTTGTACCTGACCAAATCGCAACATCTTTAAGAGCAAACGGAAATTCATTTTTCACCGTTCCTCGGACAATTCCACTTTCAACTGTCAAATCAATGACAAATTTTCCAGCATCCTTTAAAAGAGATTCTCCCAAAACAGAAGAAACCGACCAATACCCCACGTCACGGATAGTTAACTGATCTTTATTTGCCTGTTCTTGCAAAATGGACATGTTTAGAACACTCCCGCCAGAGTTCCCAGAGAATGAATTCATACGCTTAGATGCAACCATAGTTGTTCCTTCATCGGATTCAAAGGTGAAATCTCCACTTCGGTTAGACAATAAAGATTCCACATAGTAACCTGAAAGACTTTCATCATCTTGTACTTTATATAAACTAACTTGCTGAATTTGAGGTCGGACAAGACGATCTTTCGCTCCGTATGCAAAAATCGCTACAGAAGCCACAATTGAAATGGTGGGAATAATCCACCATGCATGCTCACGTTTATCTTTTCTCTTTAATAAGAAATACAATAAAGGTCCAACTAAAATAATATAGATAATGACAATTCCAATCATTAACGGTGTTGAAACTTGAAAGGACGGGAATAATTCGTTTGTTTGACCAACTTCGTAAGTCATTTGTTCTTTCAAACTTTGACCATAGTTCTGATTCATTTGATTGACAGGATTGCCAGTAGCTTTCTGAATTATTTCAGTGAGAAGGAATGTGTAATTGGCTTGTTTAGAAAGCGGCTCGTCACCCAAAGAAAAGGTCGTTTGGATAATCGCACCCGAACCAATGGATCTCATAGCGGCGACTGCCTTATTTTCAGATTTCATCAGTACTCGAGCATTATCGTTAACTTTAGATCCAAAAAATGAAATGTCTTCTGTGAATTCTTTGTTGCTAGCAAAAGCTGTTAATGACTCAGCTCGTAATGTATTTCTCTCGTCATTTAAAGTTAATGGTAATTGTTCGGATAATAATCCAAGTTCCGCACTTGTATTGTTGGATGCACCGACAAGCACAACCCCACCAGTTTGAATCCAGTCCAGAATTGCTTGCTGTTGTTCCTTGTCTAAATCGGCCAACACATACTCATCAATTACTAAATAATTAGCCATATCATAGGCAGCTTTATCAGTTGGAAATTGATAGTCTTTTATTTGTCCTAGATGAATAATTTGGGAGCCACCCATACCAGATAGTTTCATCGTGGATATAGCCCGTAATCGGTCTGCGCTTTCAGTTAATGTAAGAAAAAAGATTGTTTCTGGTCCAAATGAAGAAGGCTTCACATTTTTACTGCCTTTATATGCAATATCTTTACCGTTCTCCCAACCACCTTCATAAAAATAGAACATTTGATAAGAAGTATTATAATTCATATCATCTGATAATCCAGGCAAAGCCAAACTCAGTGTTTTAGTTTCCCCTTTTCCAATGGTAAAAGGGATTGCTTTTGCCGATCCGACTGCATATGATTCTGAATAATCGATGACTAAATCCCCAGAGAACTCATCTCCTGAATTCACCACGGTTATTGTTAGAGGTAAACCCTCCCCATATTTAATTTTATTTTGATAACCTGCTGTCGCTTTGACATCCAGTTGAGGTGCTGCAGATGCTTCTATAAATGGGATAAAACTAAACAATAATAATATAATTAATGCGAAAAACCATCGAATATTTTGCTTCATTATCCTTCCCCCTTGTCTCTATATTAATTAGTACGAAATATCTACATTAAAGTTGCCAAAAATCAAAAAAATCATGATAACTAAAAGTTATCATGATTTGACAGCGAACGTATATAAGATTCTGCAAAAGGTACGAGATAATCGATTACTTTTTCATCTGGATTGAGTTTGGCATTGTGAAGTCCATAGATTGAATCAACACCAGCCCAAAAAAGCAAGCCAGGGATTTCTTGAAGGAAGTAGCCAAAGTCTTCTCCTGTCATAGCTGCATCACATTCTATTGAAATAGTTGCTTGATGTTGATCCGCGAATTTCAAAAAATCTACTGTCATCTCTGGCGTATTAGAAACTTGATAGTATCCCGAACCATAATCGATATCAACTTGGCATTCAAATGCAATTTCGGTAGCTTTACACAATGCTTCAATTCTATTTTTAACTGTATCCATGGTTTGAGCATCCATCGTACGAATCGTTCCTTCTAATCTTGCGTGCCCTGAAATAATATTTTGAACCGTCCCAGAAGTCATCTTACCAATCGTCACGACTGCTGAGTCGAGAGGATTAATCGAGCGACTGACAATCGTTTGAAGTTGTAATAAAAGACTAGCAGCAGCCACCGACATATCTTTTGTACGATGTGGAAACGCTGCATGTCCCTCTACGCCACGCAGATCGATAAACAACTCCGACGTATTCGCAAATAATAACCCTGGTCGAGTTGCTACAGTACCCACTGGATATTCTGGTGCAATATGAAATGCGAAGATGATATCAGGTAGAAATTCAGGATGTTGTGTTTTCAACCATTGTCGCATTGGAAGTGCACCGCCTGGCCCTTCTTCAGCAGGCTGAAAAAGGAAAACCATTGAATCGTTAATAGGTGTTTGATTAATTTGTCGCAACAACCCTAAAGCCACTGTCATATGAATATCATGTCCACATGCGTGCATATACCCTTGATGAGTTGATTCATAGCTTAGAGATGTTTGTTCTTCAATAGGGAGCCCGTCAATATCTGTTCTCCAACCAATTGTTTTAGTAGGATTTAATCCTTTTACATGCACAACAATTCCAGTTTTCCACTTCACGACTGTTAACCGTTGTTGATGTAGTGATTCTATTTCTTCTAATAAATAAGCTTGTGTTTTAACTTCTTGAAAACCGATTTCAGGAATTTGATGTAAATCACGTCGAATTTGTTGAAGAGTTTTCATCCTCGTATCCTACAATTGACGAAGTTCATGCATGATTTCTGTTTTTGATTTCGTTTTATCATCGATTGCTTTAATAACTTTTGCTGGCATTCCGGCAACTACCGTATAAGGAGGAACATCTTTAGTGACGATTGCACCTGCTGCTACAACTGAACCCTGACCAATTTTCACACCTTCTAAAACAACTGCGTTTGCACCGATCAGAACATCGTCTTCAACAATAACAGGCATAGCTGATGGCGGTTCAATTACGCCTGCTAGTACTGCACCTGCACCGATATGACAGTTTTTACCGACTGTCGCTCGTCCACCCAAAATCGCACCCATATCAATCATTGAACCATCACCTATAACAGCGCCAATATTAATTACAGCACCCATCATGATGATACAATTGTTTCCGATTTCTACTTGGTCACGAATAAATGCACCTGGCTCAATTCGAGAGTTAATTCCTTTTAAATCTACTAATGGAATTGCCGAATTGCGACGGTCATTTTCAACTACCACGTCCGTAATTTGATCTTTATAAAGAGATAAAGCTGTTTCAATCTCAGACCACTCTCCAAATAATACTAGAGAATTTCCTTCTCCAAATATTTTCGTTTGATCACCAAAAGAAAGTCCCTTTAAGTTTTCACCATTTACATAAACCTTTACTGGTGTTGATTTTTTAGCGTGTTGAATATAAGAAATAATTTCATATGCATCCATTTGTTTCATCGTTGATGAACCCCTTTCAATCTTGCAAAATATGGACTAATTGTACAGTAAATCAGAGCATAATACACGTATTTAATCTGTATAATCATGCAATTTTTCTGCATGTTCTTTCACAACCTCGACAAAAGCTTCCACTTGTCTTAGTTTAAAGGCAGACTCATAGCCTATTAACCATGTATCACGCGTCAATTCAAATTCCTCTGCTTGATTAGTTAATGCAATTTTATTCACTTTCTCTAATCCGCTTAATGTTATAGAAGGTAAAATGGCATAGCCTATTCCATTTAAGGCCATTTGTTTGCATGTTTCAATTTGATCCACCGTAATTTGGCGTCTTGGACTAGAGGAGAAATGACGTTGCCACCATGCTTGGATTTCTTGATAGTAGTTGGAGTCACTTTTAAATTGAATAAAAGGTCGGTCAGTTGACAAAACATCTTGAACTTCTTTTAATTCCTGGTCTACTAAGTAAAGCGTATCACGGAATAAATGGATTTTTGTACCCTTCCATTCTGTGTGGCCACGGACAATCCCAATATGAGCTTCCCCATCATATAAAGCTTTAACAATTTCTGAACTCCAACCTGTAATAAGTGAAATTTTTGCTTCTGGATACTTAGTAACAAAATCTTTTAACACCATTGGCAACCAATTTTGTCCAACGATCGAAGCACATGCAATTTTTAATGTCCCATGAACTTTTGAAGTCAACGATTGAAGGATTTCGAAAATTTCTTCTCGTTTTGATAGCGTATCATTAGCAAATTGAATGACAATTTCACCAGCTGGCGTTGCAGTCAAACCCTTTTGCGAACGCAGGAATAGTTGCGCTCCCCACTCTTTTTCAATCGATTGAAGTCGTTGAGATAATGCAGGTTGTGACAAGAAAAGTCGTTCCGCTGCTTTTCTCATATTCCGCTCTTCTGCTAAAACTTTGATGATTTGAAATTCATTGGTTGTCACTCATTTCACTCCTTTCAAAACTGAGATATGTATGTATAGTGATAAGATGTTTTCATTAAATGACGGTCTTTGTTTGCCAATGCTATGCTCCTGCGGTTACTCGTCGCAACATGCAAAGTGCGTTGCAACACCTTCATGCCAATTCCTGAGTGCAAAGAATGAGACCCACACAAGTATGTGGGTTTTCATGTTTATTGGCTCCTGATGAACATGCGGCCAGCGCAAATGACGATAGGGAACAATATACTATTACAGAGAAAAATGAAAAAAGAAGATCTCCAATGGAAATCTTCTTTCATTTTTGCATACTACTGATTATTTTGATAGATATGTTTTTTAAGTTGTTTTAAGACGACTCGTCTCGTTAAAATGCCTACAAATGTTTCTTCATCATCTACTACACATAAAAAAGGATGATTGATTAATAGGTCGAGCCCTTTTTTAAACTTTTCATTAATATGAATAGATGGTACGGGTGATTGCATTAAAAGATCAACTTTTAAATCTGGCAACCGTTCATATTCAATGTGGTCTAACCCTAAAATGGCATCTGTTATCCTTTGAGTACTAACTAAACCTTTTAAGCGGTATTTAGAGTCTAATACTGGGATGGATGAATAACCTGTTTTGGTTAATACTAGTAAAGCATGTTCTGCACTGTTTCCCATTTGCACATGTGCTACTTTTTCTGACGAGATGATGAATTCTTCGATTTGCATATCCAAAAAATCTCTGCTTGTAACCGAAATCATACACTTCTACTCCTTTTTCTGTTCCACTAGTGAACAGCATACTACTCATTTATCATATCATATTCCGGCTAAAAACACTGACGTAAACCTTTATCAAAAAGAAAAAATCATTGTCACAGATATCTATTACTCTAATGAGAATTGGTTTTCATTCCGCTTCCAGCGTTTCCTCTAATGCACAATGAACTAGAAATTAATGAAGTTGGGCTTGTGTCTTCTAACCGAATATTTCTCTTTAAATCGACTAGGCTTTGAGACGTGTTTGAGCGATTGATTTCCAGTTTAAGTGTAAATATTTCAAAATCGAAAGTGACACCCGTTTAACAAATCATCCAGCAGTGGTTCTTCGTCCTTCGCTCCCAAGCAACCTGGACGAACACAGTTCAGAACGTTTGGTTTACTAGAGAATTAGAGTTTCCTTTATTTAGATATTCAACCGAGCATGGTATTTCGCCCTCTTTTTGCTTATTATATTTTCAAGATTAGTTTTTCCAAAAGTGTTCATTACACTTACGTAAAAGAGGCGGTATACGCTGATAAAATTGCCCCTTTTTGTCTGCTCAACACTCTTGCGGGATTGTTAATGAAAGAACAGTATAAAATAAAGAAACGCAGTAGTAGCCGAAATAGTATTTTCGGCTACTACTGCGTTTCGTTGAAGATAATGACGATTGTTTAGTAAACCAAAATCAACAAATAATTTGTCTCAAGGTTGAAGAGGAGAGACGAAAGTACCCTAGCCGCAAGATCACCTGCAAAAGCATGTGGGTTAGGGGGCAGCATGGCGCTTTTCTAAAATTCCCCGGAAACTTGACTAATAATGTTCTTACAGGATTTTTATCTTTCGTGATAAGGTTTCCAAGTCGGTTCGGACGCATATCTGCGGCATCATGGTCTCAATAACAAAAATGAGGGCTTTGTGAATTCGTCGCGTCGCCAACCCCTTCATTTTTCTGATCATCCTTCGGTGTGTGTTCGTCGTTTCTTACTTACAACCTGGATGCTCAAAAGAATAATCATTTGGTTTACTAAAAAATACCATTTTATTCTTTCTTTTCTTTCAAAAAAACTTCCTCACCTAATAAGGTGAAGAAGTCGCATAAAAATATCCGATTAGGACGATGACAAACACTAATGCAGCTACATAGACCAAGAAGATCGGATTAAGTGTCATAGGATGATCTTTAATTGCTGCTGGAATTGGTGCATCGTTTGTTTGTTCTCTTTTTCTTTCAAATACCATAATTCTTCTCGTCGCATAATACCCAATTGCACAAATAATAACTATCACGCCTAATAATGGCCAAGCCCATAAACCCATTTTAATCCTATCCTTTCAATGGAGTAGAGTTAGTATGGGTTAAGTTCTAAATTTTAAGCTTAAAATGGAAATTTATTTAACCATTGTCCACCATCTAACGTAACAATTTCACCATTCATATAAGCTGCTTTGTCAGAAAGCATAAACGCAGCAAGGTCGGCAATTTCTTCAGGTTTGCCAAGTCTCCCTAGTGGCACAGATTTTAATGTCCGTGCAGCGGCTTCTTCAGATTCCCACAACTTATCAGCTCCACCCGTACGTTCAATTGGTCCTGGAGCGATTCCGTTTACTCGTATGCCATATTGAGTTCCCCATTCAACTGCTAAGGTGCGTGTTAAAGACATAACACCAGCTTTTGCAGCAGCCGAGTGAACTACACCTGCCCCAGCATTCCATGCATACGTAGCTAACATATTTAAAATTGAACCTTTTTGTTCTTTTTCAATCCAATAATTCCCTACAGCTTGAGAGCAATAAAAAGTACCGTTTAAAACGATATCAATCACTGATTTCCATCCATTTGGTGAGAGTTTTTCTGCATGAACAATGAAGTTACCAGCCGCATTGTTTACAAGTCCGTCAATTCGTCCAAACATCTCGTGAGTGTAATTGATCATCGCTTTTACATGTTCTGGTTCACGAACATCCATTTGAAAAATACCAACATGACTAAAATCATGGGAAATGGCTTTTTGAGCAGTCTCCAAACGCTCTAAATCACGTCCAGTTATTACTACATTTGCCCCTTCTTCCACAAAGCGCTTTGCCATATAAAATCCCATTCCACTTGATCCGCCAGTGATAATAATTGTTTGGTCTTTTAGTAACATTTTAAAACCCCCTCATAATATTTCTGAATATTCATTCATAAATCTATTATGCCATTACTATTCCACAAAAGTATATAAAAATTGCAAATAAAGCTTTATTCTTCATCGGTCGAAATACGATATACCAATTTTAATAATTCTTCCTGGCTGTTTAAGGTGTCCTCATTCTTTTTTGGGAAATGGTAATGATATTCACCATGTTCATCTTGCTCTCGTGACTTCGCAGTATCTTGCATTTGAAGCAATATAACATTCATAACCCGTTCTTTAATAAATGTATCAATCAGCGGAAATAGAATCTCCACTCGCTTGATCATATTTCTTGTCATCATATCTGCTGAAGAAAGGAAAACTTGATTTTCGCCATTTTGATGAAACCAATAAATTCTCGAATGTTCTAGAAAACGTCCGACTATACTAATCACACGAATATGTTCACTAATCCCTTTAATTTGAGGACGTAAACAACAAATCCCTCGAATAATTAAGTCTATTTTCACTCCAGCAATTGAAGCTTCGTACATTTTAATAATGAGTTCTTTATCTGTAAGTGAATTCATTTTGGCACGAATATATCCATTGCCGTGTTTCTTATGGAAAGCAATTTCTTGATCAATCAATTTCATGAATTCATCTCTAATATCATAAGGAGCCACAACTAGATGATGAAAAACAGGTTTTTCTGTATAACCACTTAAATAATTAAAGAAATTGGTTGCATCGATGCCAAAGTTTTTCTTCGTAGTAATGATCCCCATATCCGTATAAACTTTTGCTGTTTGATCATTGTAATTTCCTGTACCTAAATGAACAAATCGTTCAATACGACCGTTTCGGCTTCTTACGACTAATGTGATTTTTGAATGCGTTTTTAAATTATGCATTCCATAAATAACTAGGCATCCTGCTTGTTCCAATTCTTTAGCCCAGTGAACATTATTCTCTTCATCAAATCTTGCTTTCAATTCAACTAAAACCGTTACTTGCTTACCATTCTCTGCCGCTTTTTTCAGCGCATGAATCATGGGAGAGTTTCCACTTACTCGATATAAAGTCTGCTTAATTGCTAGTACACTTGGGTCTTCGGCTGCTTCAGAAACAAATTCAATAATCGGTGCAAAAGATTCATACGGATGATGAAAAAATAAGTCTTGCTGCAATGCTTTTTCAAATATTTTCTCATCTGATGTCAAATCAACTGGTGGCTGTGGAATGAAGTTTTCAAACTCTAACTGTTCTCGACCAACTCGGATTTCTTTAATGAAAGCAAACAAAAATGTCAAATCTATCGGACTTTCAAGCTTAAAGACATCGTCTTTATGTATCTCAAGTTCGTTTAGTAAATAATTCAATACTTCTTGATTAATTTCATTTGCGCGAACTTCTAAACGACTTGCTGCACCCCACTTACGTTTTTTTAACTCTTTTTCAATTTCTACTAACAAGTCACGTGCACCCTCTTCATGAATGGTCAAATCAGCGTTGCGGGTCATTCGGAAAGCATTCACAGATTTTACCTTATAGCCATAAAACAATGTGTTTATTTGATCAATTATTAAGTCTTCCAAGTAAATAAACGAATCTCCTTTTTTAGAAGGGACTTTTATCATTCTAGTCAAAACGGAAGGAACTTGAACGATTGCAATTTTTTCATTAATTTCTTCTTCACTTTGTTGTTCCAAAATGACAATAATATTCATAGTTTTACTTAAAAGTGTTGGAAAAGGTCGATAGGCATCCACAGCTACAGGTGTTAACACAGGAAAAACATGTTCTTCAAAGAAATGTTGTGTAAAGATTTTTTGGGGTTTAGAAAGCTCAGCCATTTTTAGTACTTGTACATCTTCGTTTTTTAATTGTTCATAAACAAGTTGTTGATAAACACGGGAGTGTCTTTTAACCAGGTCATGCGTTTTTTGAGAGATTTTTTCAAGCTGTTGTTTGGGAGTAAGCCCTGCTTTATTTTCAGGTTTTTGAAATCCTACTCGTACTTGGTCTTGAAGGCCCGCTACGCGCACCATAAAAAATTCATCCAAATTGGAACTGAAAATAGCTAAAAACTTCAATCTTTCAGCTAATGGATTCCGATCATCTTCAGCTTCCTGTAGAACACGTTCATTAAAAGCTAACCAACTTAATTCGCGATTGTTGTAATACTTAGGGTTGTCTTTTTCAAATACCATGTGTTGCTCAGTCATTCGAATCTCCATCCTTTACTAAAAATTGCAAATTGACCTCACATTTACATAACCGCTCTAAATGTTTCTTTTGCTTACCTGCTTGATACTCCTCAGCCATAGCATTTCCACTTACGAAAATCTTCATTCGAACACCCTCTTTAGAAGATTCTATTAATAAATCATTCACTATAGAGCGTTTCGAACCATTAAGACCATAAGCAAATTTCAATATCGCTCCCAAATCTCTCAATTGTTTTAGTTCTTCTTTTTCAATCCATTGTTCAAATGGAGCCGCGTACCCTTTAAACGTATCTTTACTTTTATAAGAAGCCACTAGTGCAAGCTTCAAGCGATCCAAATGCTCCAAGCCATCAATGGAACGATTTGATAAGATATAGAATGTATGTTGACTAGCAGAATCCGCATCAATGTACTCACCTAGATAGAAAAGAGAGGCTGCTCGTTCAAGTAATAGCAAGTTAGCAGGCGACTTTTCGATAATTTGATTCTTAACAAATTCCAGATAGATTTTACGTGCTAAAAATTGTAGATGTTCTGCTTCTTGAAGATTAATTTCATATTCCGCTGCTAATGTTTCACTACTATTTTTAAATACTTCATGTTTATTAAATGCTTCTGGGTGCCTTTGCAAAATACGGTTTAGCATGATGCCTTCTCTTAATCCTTTTCCACTGAACATAAATTCATCTGCTTTAACCACTTTCATCAATGCTCGGAAAACTTCGAGTGCAGGTAAAATAATGTCTGCTCGATCACTTGATAAACCTTCAATTTTCTTCAGTTCCTGAATAGACAGATCGGTCAATGTATCACTTAATGTATACACATCATGCACGTTCATTTTATATTGATGGACGCTTGATATAGGGTATTCTTTTCTTTGCTGATCAATTTGAGCAATATTACGGGCGCTCCCACCTATGCCGATGACAGGTAATTTCAAACCATTTAGCCAAGGAAGAGAACGAAATTGAGCTTCTGTAAACAATGCCAATTGTTCTTTTTCAACAGATGTCATGCGATCTCCCTTCATGTATTGTTGCTGAAGAGAAACAACGCCAAAAGGAAAGCTATGCGTATACTGTAACTTTTTATTTTTGAAATAAGTTATTTCAGTACTTCCTCCACCAATATCAATCGTTACAGCTGACTCAGTTGGTACAGAATGTGCCACCGCTACAAAACCAAAATACGCCTCTTCTTCTTCTGATAACACATCGATCTCTAACCCAGTTTCTTTTTTCATGCGGTGAATAATTTCTTCTTGGTTGGAAGCTTGACGAATGGCAGCTGTCGCAGTTGCAAGGACTTCTTGCACATCATAGTCTTTTAACATTTGTCTAAATGATTGTAAAATCTTTTGAAGTAATTCAATACCTTCTTCGGACATTTCACCGTTAGATTGAATAAATGTACGTAAACGTGCCACTGTTTTTATATTTTCAAATTCTCGTAGACCTCGTTTTTCATCGTAGGAATAAATGACTAATCGAATGGTGTTAGAGCCAATATCCAAAATGGCTGTTTTATGTTTTATCATTATTTATCACCTTTTCCATATTTTTTTGATTTCTTCTATACATATTGGTAATAAATTGGTATGATAATATTTAATTGAATGCTCTGAATTTTTCTTTATTCTTGCATTATTTCTCGTTTTCGACGACACGAAGGGTGGGATTACATGAAACAAAATAGGACTGATGAACAATTAGCTTCTGCTATTTATTCAGTAAATCGTCATGCAAAAACAGCAACTGATAACAAATTTCTTTATGAATTAAAAAGATTAACCATTGAAAAGATGATTGAAACCGGACGTGCTAAAAAATTGGGACTACACTTTGTGAAAAACCCTCGATTTAGTCAACAGCAATCTTCTGTGTTAGTTCAATGTGCTGATTACTACTTTCATCTTTTACCCAAAAAAGAAGATTTTCAAAGTCTTACACATTTGGGACATTTAGATGAAAACTACCGTAATCCACAAAGAAGAATGAGTTTGAATATGGCCAAACAACTTCTCAGTGAGTATACAGGCTTATCCCAGACGATTATTAAGAAGAAACCCACACATGCTCCCACCTCAATGTCTAAAAAACAACCTGTAAAAAATCGTTCTTATACTTTTGGAAGTACTTACTTAGATTAATTTAATTTTACAAAATGCCGGAACCCAACAAAGTGGTTCCGGCATTTCTTTTTTAACGTTTTAATAAAGGTATAAGTTTTTCAAGCTACACCTATGAACTTATAATAGCTGTGTCTAGCTCAAGCGCTAGCTCGCTGGTTCCTTTATGGATTCAGAAAGGCGATTAGCCTTTCATCCTTCCAGCAACTTTGTCGAGCTCTTATCTAAGTTATCCCTACTTATGATCCGTTGAATCATGCTTTAAGCGTAAATGAATGATTAATCCGATAACGGTCATCACAATAAGTGTTGATAAGGCAATACGACTTGCAAGTGGACCATAATCTTGTAGTTGATACGTAATCGTCCCGTATAGTACTGGACCAATGATTGATGATACTTTACCTGAGAAAGCAAAGAGTCCAAAGAATTGACCTCGTTTGTCTTCTGGAGTTAATTCAATGATGAGTGTTCGAGAAGTTACCCACATGGACCCAAGAGAAACGCCGAACATACTACCCGCGATCCAAAACATCCATTGATCGTAAGCAAAAACCGCAACAAATAGCGAGACAATCATTAGAACTGCGACAATCGTTACAGCATTTTTTGCTCCGATTCGTTTTGTAATATAACCAAACACAAACGAACCGATGACGGTGGAAATCGTAGAGACTAGATATAAAATAATGAATTGCCCCGATGAAAAACCGACTATGACGGTAGCATAAATCGCCATCATGGCAATTGTTGTAGCAATCGCGTCATTAATAAAGAAATACGCAATCATAAAAGTGAAAACGGACTTATGAGACTTCATATCTTTAAAAGTTTTAATAATCTCTTTGTAGCCATCAAAGAAGGACCCTTTGACACGTTGATTTTTAGGTATTGGCGTATCTTTATTTATAAAGAATAATGGCAATGAGAACAAGAAATATAAAATAGCTGTGGGAATGAATGCTTTGTGAAATTCACCTTCACTAACTAGTAAATAAACAAGCAATCCAATAATCGTTCCGATATACCCCACTGCAACACCGAACCCGGATATTAAAGGCATCTCTTGCTTTGTTCCTAAATCACTCATCATAGAGTCATAAAATACAAGACTCGAATTGAAGAAGAATTTTGCAATAACAAAACTTATGACGACCAAGGCATAGGACAGTGGTACTCCCCACAAAAGAGATTCGGTTTTAATTCCACCAAAAACCCCCATCATAAAAGTGGCAATGATTGATATTGATGCAAACCACACGATAAATCTCTTTTTGTATCCTGTACGATCAATCCATACACCGAATAAAGGAGAAAACATGACCAAGAAAAAGCTTGCAAGTGCATTCGCATACGAAACAAAAGTGCTGGCTACTTGTTGTCTTGCCACACTGGTCCCAATTACCTCATCGGTATAAAAAGGGAAAAAAATAGTGTTTATATTGGACGAAAATATCGTATTCGCAAAATCATAAAAAGCCCAAGATAAAATCGGTAATGATAGATAAAGAGCTATTGGACTCCGAGGAGTCGTTTGTTTATGGTCCACTCTAACACCTCACTATTTTCATACTATTTGTTGTACGCTTTTATTAAACTTTGTGTCCCCTCATTTGCAAAACCTTGCTCTGCCAAGTTCTGATACATGGCATAAGCCATTTCTAAACCAGGCAATGTTACATTCATTTTTTTAGACTCATCCAAAGCAATGCCCATGTCTTTTATGAAGTGTTTCATGTAAAAACCTGCTTCATAATCAGCGTTTAACATTCTAGGCGCTAGATTAGTTAATGACCATGAACCTGCAGCTCCTGTAGTAATTGACTTTAAAACCAATTCCGGATCAAGTTTCGCTTCTTTTGCATAGGTAATTGCTTCACAGGCTGCAATCATTGAAGAGGCGATGGCAATTTGATTGGCCATTTTTGTGTGTTGACCCGCTCCAGCTTTTCCTTGATAAACTACATTTTCACCAAACGTGGAAAACAAAGGTTGGATTTTATCGAAAACTTCTTTGTCTCCACCAACCATAATCGATAATACACCTGACTTAGCCCCAACATCCCCACCTGAAACTGGTGCATCAAGTGAACTCATGCCAAGTGATTGTGCTTTTTTGTATAGTTCTATAGCAAGGGTTGGTGTAGATGTAGTCAAATCGATAACAATCAAATCTGACTTGCCGTTCTCAAAAATACCTGTATCACCATAATAAATTTCTTCTACGTCTGATGGATAACCAACCATCGTGAAAATGACTTCCACTTGTGAAGCAACTTCACCCGGGGATTCCGCCCAAGTTGCGCCTAAATCTAGTAAGTCCTGTGCCTTTTCTTTAGTACGTGTATAAATTGATACATCATGGCCTGCAGAAAGTAAATGCTTAACGATACTTTTCCCCATTACTCCTGTGCCAACAAAACCTACATTTACTATATCACTCATTATATAACCTCCAAGTTATGAATCATTTCTAATGTCTATTAGTTTAACAAAGTTCCCAGATTTAAGCATCTGAACATTCCGAAAACAGGAATATTATTTTTGATTTCCTCTGGCAAATTTCATAATTTTAATAGATGGAAAAACATATGTACACAAAAAAAGTAGGACACATTCCTCTCGGGAAATGTGTCCTATAAAAAGGGGGAAATGAGAATGTTGCTGTGTTCAATTATAATATGCCCACATTTCTTTTTCTCTAAACCTCTTTATCAAAATATTTTAATAAAAGTTTTTGCAATTCAATCATAAACCATTCTCCATCTTCAGCATCCATTTGTTGCCCACTATAACGAACCATATCATAGACCTCATAGAAGCGTTCAGAAACCTGCCACTCTTGTCGTTTAAACCATTCTCGAACTGTCTCATTTGGTTGTCTACTAAAACCAAATTGTCCAGCTTGCCTTTCAAAATCTCTGTATTTATCTCGTACCAAGTTCGTATCGATCGAATAGAGCCATGTTGTTGATGACTGCTTTTCAACAATAACAAGTTCACTTCTTTCCCTGTCATACTGTGCTTGGTCATTCAACACTACATTTGTTTCTATTTTGTTTTTTGATAAACGCCAAACGAGTAGAGCAATCCCAAGAATACTAACTGCAACAACTATGGTAGTCCAAGGGAAGTCTCCAGGTGCATTTAACCATTCAACTTGTTGTGTTTGTTCCGGTTTTACATCTACTTTACCTTTTCGAGCAGTTTCAAGAATTTCTGGTGGATTAATGGATCGCTTAAAGATGTTTTGCAACCATACAAACAACAGACCAACCGGATACAAGACAAATTCAATAATGTTCCCGAATAGTATGACAAACCATTCTCGAGCCTTGCTACCTATTCCAACCATTAAAGCAAAGGTAACTGCTGCAAAAGTGATAATACTGAAGTAAATGAAAAGCACTTTCGAAAATGGTACATGATTTGCATTTTTTGATCGTAACCATTGGACAATTATTCGATCTAGTATGAACAAGACAGAGCCTACAAGAACTAGGATGATTACATCTTGAATTGCTTGTGTCTTATTTAAAACCGTTAGTAAAAAATAAGATAAAGCAAACATCACTACGAGTAATGTAAAAAAAGAACCATCATGCGTAGCGTCTTCTTGTAGTTTTGCATACCGCTCCTGAACTCGCCAAATTGAAAAAGCAATAATGACCACAAAGAGCCAAAATGGAGCGTCAAATAAAAATACAGTTAATCCGACAATAACAGAAACAACAAGCGTGATGGCTATTTGATATCCGGTTTTTATAAACAAAAGATTAACTGCTAAGGCAATACCAAATAACACTGCAATCCATAAATAAGGTGTCGATAGTAATGTTTCACTCGGCAGGAATATCAAAACAAATGAAGCTAACCATGCATCTTGCAAAAACTTCCCAAATGATTCAAATTGCACTAACGACCTTGAAGGGGCTGTTCTTTCCAACCGATTTCACCTCCAAGACTTTGATTTACTCTTACCTTTACATGAATATCTTTCGACCACTTCGCTACATAGGATGCCATCTCTTTTGCATCATGTGTGAAAATAACAACTGATACAGGCAAGTTCTCATGCATATCCATATGTGACAACATCCGAGTAAATGGCATTGTATTATCATTTTTCGATAGAATTGACAGCAACTCCATCGCTTTTTGACGTTGCTTTTGCCCATCACCTATAGGCAAGTACAAGTAAGGCGTTACCCCAAAAGACCTGACATTCACGGCGAGTGCAAATGGTATTCCTTCTCGGTAGTAATAATCAACGAAAGAAGCAATTTCCTCGATTCGTTCTTCTAAATCCGAAATAATGGAATAACGGTTAACCACGTTAAGTACGAGTAAGGCGGATTCATTTGCCACTTGTGTAAAAACTTTCGTTTGGAGCTTTTGCATTCTTGCACTGGCTTTCCAGTGAATATGATGAAACTGATCTGCTGGTTGATAATCTCTCGTACCAACAGGTGAAAATAAGTCTTGGAATAAGGAATGTTTGTACTCGCTATCGCCGGGTTTTAACGGGGAAGCTTTTCTCATATTCTTTAACGGATACATACGAGGATAGACCATTTGCTCCATTAATAATAGAGGTTTATGAACAAGTAAGACCGACCCTTCCCCGAATAAGTGAGGGACAGTTAACTCCAATTGTTTGAGTCTAGATAGTCCTCTTTTTTGACCTTCGATTGGTATTTTAACTGTCACCACTTCATTTCTTCCAATCGTTAAAGGAACCACAATTTCGATGAGCTGAGAATGACCTACTTGCAAATTAACAAGTGGTTTTACCGCGTCTTGAAAATATATTCTCAGTTGTCCATTCCAAATAGGGAGTCCCTTGTTTTCAAAAGTTAATTCCCAGTTTGATTGACCACCTTTAAACAAGCGACTCCTCTTTTTGTTGTTAAGCAACGTCAATGTCTGTCCAACCTGTTTAAAATAATAGATTTGCAATAACGCTATGACACCTAAAAAACAAAAAACTCCTGCCGCAACGTATTGCACGAGAATAATTGACATCGTAAAACTTAGAAAAATAATAGTAAGGACCCAATTCGATTTGGTTGCTCCATAATATTCTCGTTGCCAAATCATCTTACCATTGCCTCAACAGGTGCTTGAACGGATTCAATGATTTCTCGAAGAATGTCTGCTGGCTCACGTATTAACATGCCTTCAGCCGACAACATTAGACGATGTGTAGAAAGTGGCTCTACCATCAATTTGACATCATCCGGGATAACGTAAGAACGTCCCTTAATGAAAGCATGTCCTTGAGCAGCGTGAAGAAGTGCAAGTGAAGCACGGGAACTTAACCCGAGTTCCACTTGTGGATGCTGTCGAGTCGCGTGAATGATTTGTAAAATATATGTCTCTATGTCGTCATGAACGGTAATCTTCCTAACCTCACTTCGCCATTGTTGAACGTCTTCAATTTCAATGATGGATAAGGTTTTTACTTCTCCTGGTGATTGACTAAACTCTCTTAAAATCTTTCTCTCTTCTTCGAAGGTTGGATAATTGATTTCAATACGAAACAAAAAACGATCTAGCTGAGCTGCTGGCAATGAAAAAGTTCCTTGTTGTGACTCTACTGGATTTTGAGTTGCTATTACCATAAATGGCTCTGGCAATTTAATGGTCTCTCCATCTATTGTCACTTGCTTTTCTTCCATGGATTCAAGAAGACTTGATTGTGTTCGCGGAGTAGCACGATTAATTTCATCTGCAAGTAATATATTTGTCACTACAGGACCTGGTCGCATGATAAACTCTTGTGTCTTCGGATCAAAATAGCTAATGCCGGTGACATCTGAAGGTAAAACATCTGGCGTAAACTGTAAACGTTTAAACTTTCCTTTAAATGCATGGGCAAATGATTTGGCCATCATCGTCTTACCAGAACCAGGCACACTTTCTAGTAACACGTGACCCCCTTGAATTAATGCAATTAACATAAAATCGATTTCTTTTTCTCGGCCTACGATTGCATCATTTAATGTTTTTCTTAATTGATTTAATTTTGACAAAGTAAAACCCCCTGTTCCAATTGTGTAAGTATATCAGATTGAATTGGATTATTAAGAATATAAATACAAATCAGATATTTTTTACAAATAAGAAAAGCGGAAAGCGCATTCTAGCTCGACACCGGCGCTGGAATGAAGAAAGGCGAATCGCCTTTCTGACCCCACAAAGGGGCCCGCGAGCTTGTGCTTGGAGCTAGACATAGCCACTCTAAGTTAAAAGGTGTAGCTTGAAGAAACTTATACTTTCTTATATCTAAAAAAACTAAGCGAGCATGCGCTTAGTTTTTGATAAGTTACATATGATAAGTCGGATTTTTCGGATAGTTTTTCCTATGATAGGCATTTAATAGTTGATCTACCTTTTCACTAAGTTGGATGGTATTAACGTTTCCAAAACCTTTCTCAAGTGCAGATTGAATCATTTTTTCTCTTGTAATTTCTAGTTCCTCAAGAATTGATTCTGTCACGTTATACCTCCTTTAACAAACCTTATTATCCAATATTATACACGAAACTTTTAGAACAAGTATACTTTTGTTCCGTTAAAACGACATTTTTTTCAACTTCTTGCACTTTTTTCATACGTATAAATAACAATGCCACCCTGTTTTGCAATACCACGAAAATGCTTAAAGTCTTCTCTTAGAATTAGAACTTCACGGAATTCTAGAAATTTTTCTTTTTCAATGGTTATGGAAGTTACGATTCCTTCTTTTAAATCTTCTAGTTGTTGTTCATAAGTAGTCATCTTAAGTCCCCTTTATTGATAATAATGAATATGATTTAATGATGTTTTCAGAAAATACTTTACGTCTGAAAAAATTTAATGCAAACTATTGAGTATGACCGCATGAAGGAGCTGAATGTTTGTGGAAATCGCAACAGTTGGATCGATAATTGAGTTTAAAGATGGCTTGCAAGGAATTGTAGAAAAAGTGAATGAAAACTCGGTTATCGTAAACATCTCTATTATGGATAACTTTGAGGAACTCGAGGTTGATGAAAAAACAGTTGTTAATCACAAACGGTATAAAATAGTATACCTTAAAGAAGAAGAGTCTTCACCCATTACTAATGAAGACTAAAAATGATTCTGATTAATACGGTTTATAGGAGGTTTCACAGTTGAATATTTTAGCTCCTCACTTACGATGGACCGTCTGGCTAGGTGTAGTCTATGTATTACTTTTACTCACATTTTTAAACGAATCTATTTTTTGGTATATGTATACATTTACCATGCTATTATTTATGGCCTTATCATTCGTTCTAGTAAAGATGGAAGATGATGTGCAAACTTGGGAGTATTTAGTTTTCGGTGTAGGATATGGTACACTCACATATGGATTGATAGCAACTGCTTATCGATTTGCTTCAATATTTACTGATCAAGCAGCAGTTTCTGTAGAAGGATTTTTAAGTGTTTACGGACCAACCACAGTGTGGCACTATTTATTATTAATGTTGATTATTGCACCAGGTGAAGAACTGTTTTGGCGTGGTTTTATCCAACAAAAATTAAAAGCTTATATGAGCCCATTCTTTGCAGTACTGGTAGCTTCATTACTTTTCGGATTGTCCATGGCATTTAGTGGTTTTTGGTTAGGTGTTCTTGCAGCAATTACTTCAGGAATACTATGGGGTCTTTTGTATGAGTGGAAAAAGAGCATGCCACTCATCATAATTGCTCATATCACTATGACAATTCTCTTATTTCTAGTACTACCTCTAAACTCTTGAAACATAACAACACGACATCACGTCTACTACTCAAAGGAGGAATATTAATATGAAAAAAACCTGGATTTTATTTGCATCACTAACACTAGCAATTTCCATGCTTAGCGCATGTAACTCATCTAATGAATCAAATGGTAACGAGGATGAATCTACTACTCAAGTAGAAACTGATAAAACGAATGGTGAGGAAACGGCTGAAGAGGGTGTTGAAGACACTGAAGAGTCCGTTGAAGAAACTGAAGAGACTGAAGAAGTTGCTGAGGAACAACAACCCGCTTCCGAAGAAAGAGGTCCTGAAAAGACACTCACTTATTCAGTAAATGAAGAAGTAAAAGAAGATACTGCTAAATTAACGGATAGTGATGAGCAAAATTATTCACTATATAAATTAGATGGCTATACTTTAACAGGTGAAGAACCTAATAAAGATTCACTGTACTTGGATGAAAATCCAGCTGTTTTTATGCGAGTTGAAACGATTTCTAAAGATGATGCATCCTATCAAATCATCGCTGATAATATGGTCGAAACGATTGCAGCTGTTAGTGTTGGTAAAGAACCCGTTGAGATTGCTAAAGACAAATTGCCTCAAGGTGAAGGTGTTGTAAATCCAATTGGATTTGAAACAACTTTTGAATTAGGTACTGTATCAGGTTATGTTTTTGAGCAAGGTAACCTTATTGTTCGTCTTTCTATTTTTGATCAACAAAGCGTTAATTTAACAGATGCATTCTTAAAAATGGGCGAAACAGTTGCCGCAAAAAAATAAAAAAACAACTTACCATTAGTAGTACAAACCAATTCCCTTGGTTTGTACTACTATTTTTTTATAATAGAAGTGAAATAAGGTCTAACAGCCCCTGGGACCAAATATAAGTCCATATTAAAAACCTACCAATTTTACCCCATTATTTGAATCAGTTTAGGTAAAATCTTCGACATCGTGTAAAAAAATGGAATCGATAAGGCATTATGAAAACTTCTATGATTGGCTAAAAGGAGAGAACAGATAATGAACATGTTGTGTTTTATTTGATGAAATTGCTTCTTTAAATTTTTCTGAATGACTTTGATGAGGATTTAATTACTCTATGTACTTGTCTAACGCATCTCTAGAATGAAGTAACGGATTTCCTTCTTTTACCTATTAGTTTGTCCAGTCAAGAACTTGATTATCTCATATGATATAAAGGAAGTTGCCTATAAATTTCGACACGAAGAAGGCGCTTATATATTTTTTTATGCAAAAATCAGTCAATCAAAGGACAGACTTGAGAGCTATAAAAGAAAGGAGGTGAAGAATATGTCATTTTATCCTCAAAATCCGAATTCATGGCCATACCAATCATACTCTAGACCAAATTATTGGGAACAAAGACAGTTCCAAGGAGCATATCAGGATCCAAGACAATTCCAAAGTGCATATCAAGATCCAAGACAGTTCCAAGCTGTATATCAGGATCCAAGACAATTCCAAAGTGCATATCAAGATCCAAGACAATTCCAAGCTGTATATCAGGATCCAAGACAGGTCCAACCGTACCCTGAGCAAGCTTTTCAGGGACCTCGAGGTGTTACACAAAATCAATATTTCGGACCACCCCAAGCAGAATATTACTCACAGAGACCTAGTATGTGGGGGAACATAAATCAAATGATGAATACTGCAGGGAAAATATCAAATGGAGTAAATACGTTAAGGCAGATGGGTTCTGTTTTATCGTCGTTCAGGAGATTACCATAAGTTAAATTAGCGAAAAGAACATTGTAAAAATATTCTTTTTGCTTTTCAAATTAAAATATAAGGGCATTCCCCTATTTAATGGCATGCTCGAAAAGCGTATATCCGTAGAAATCTTTGAACACACGCTTCTTGATTTGTTCTTTTTTCTGCTTAATCTTAAGTTATGCAACCACGTCAATCTATCATGATTTTTTTATAAAAAGTGGTCTACAAGTGTTATTGATGTCTATACCAATAAGTGTTCTTTTACGTAAAAAAAGCAACGTATAATGATTGTGGCATTAGCTAACAACCTATTAAAAGTGAAGGCATCTATCAGATTCTTAAGTAAAACTATAAAAACAGGCGGAGAAAAATGAATCATTTTTCTCCGCCTGTTTTTATATAGAGACTTATGTTAATACGATAAATCTTTGATAGAAAGACCTAGTTTTTTCAACAAAACGATTGCTTGTTCCTTTTCGTCTGAATTCAGAGCACTCATCATTTCATGTAATTGCTTTTCATGCTCGGGGAATAGTTGAGCCATAAAAGCTTCCCCTTCAGGTGAAATTTCAGCAAACGTCACTCGACGGTCAGATGGACAAGAAACACGGTGTATAAACCCTCTTTTTTCAAGCTTATCAATAACATACGTTATTGATCCACTAGCAAGTAAAATTTTATTACCGATTTTTTGCAAAGGTTGACGTCCTTTATGAAACAATAACTCTAAAACGGCAAATTCAGTTGGATTTAATCCATTCTCTTGAAAGAAATGATTCGTACATTCATGTAATGATTTATATGCTCTAGAAAGCACAATAAATAACTTTAACGACTGCGTTAGTTCTTCGGATTTCATTTATATCACCTTTATTCTCAATATCTCTAGTTAAAGATAGTATATAGGGAACAGAAGAACTTTGTCAAAATGCTTCAGCGAACTTTTAAAAACCCATCAGTCTTACAAGTCATTGGAATGCTTTTCCCTATAGATCTAAAGCGAAATTCGGGTCCTTTTTAAATCGTCATTTACGACTTTACGTGTTTTTGCTCTAATTCAAGCAAGAATTTTTTTATGGGTGTAAGTGAACCTGCATATCCTTTTAATGATTTATCTTTTCCTATGACTCGATGACAAGGTATGACAATTGGTAAAGGGTTTTTCCTGTTTGCTTGTCCCACTGCACGACATGCATTTTGATTGCCTATTCGAATTGCTAGCTCTTGATAATTGATGGTTTCCCCATATGTTATTAGAGGCAACTGTTCCCAAACTGAAGTCTGGAAAGAAGTACCTTTTGCAGATAGTGGCAAATCAAATGTCATGCGGTCCCCATTAAAATATTCATTTAGCTGCTTCTTTGCCACTTGATATACTTTATTATCAAGCTCACCTTCTACTAAATCCATTTTCATTTCTGGTTCTGAAAAATTGATTGACTTTAAATTTCCTTCTTCAATTTGAAGGTATAACTTCCCTATAGGGCTTTGTATGGCTTTGATCATGAATTGTTTTCTCCTTCATGGCATCTAAATGATAGATTGGAAGGAATAGATGGAAAGTGGTTCCCTGACTAAGTTCACTTTCAACTTCTATACTACCTCCGTGACCTTCTATCGTTTGAACTGCATGTGCAAGACCTAAACCAGTGCCAAATTCTTTTGACGTATAAAACGGCAGAAAGATCTTATGCATTTGGTCTGAAGTCATCCCTCCTCCCTGATCTGAGACAGAAACACGTACTTGTTTGTCATCAATCAGAGTTTGAGTGATTGTTACTTTTCCTCCGTTAGGCATCACTTCTATTGCATTTTTAAAAATATTCATAAACACTTTTTTTAATTCATAAGCATCTCCTAAAACACTGTCTGATTCTTTGTCATATGAAACAAATTCTAGTTCAATATTTTGGATGATTCCTTGTGGATACATGAATTCAACAACTTGGGTGATTAATGATGATAAAGAAATAAATCGAAAAGATCGTTCTGATGGTTTGGATAGCACTAAAAATTCATTGAGGATGGATTCCATACGATTCAGCTCACTACTAATAATCTCAAGATATTGGTTACCTTCTTCAGTTACTTGGTGAGTGAGTAATTGAGTAAATCCTTTTAAAGAAGTCATCGGATTACGTATTTCATGGGCAATACTAGCAGTTAATTGTCCGAGAGTCGAAAGTGAGCCATTATGTTCGACTTGCTTTTTTAATTGTATCTTTTCAGTTTCATCCCGAATTACTGTAACGTACATATCAATGGTTTTATTATATATGGAATTGAATTGATAAAACTTCACGTCCCCAGTACTATCTCCTTTAGAAGAAATCATTTTTGCTGACCCTTTTGATAGGACTTCTTTAAAGAACTGACTAAAATCATATTGAGAGTCGGGTAACAATTGATAGATTAAATTAGAATTCTTCCCAATTAATTCATCTGCAGACATATCAAATAAAGTCTCGACCATTCGATTAGCTTTAATAATTGTCCCATCAATAGTCGTTAGGACTAGGCCATGCGGAGCAAATTTAAATAGGGATTCATACATTCGCAATCCATCTAAACTTTTACTACTTATAGTAACTTTCTCTTGAACTTGTTTAAAACGAATAATATATTGGAAAGTGGAATGATTGTAACAACCTTCAATATCGAAAAGCATGTTACATTCATGCGGATCTGTTAAGGTGATTTGACATGTTGCAAGATTTGAGATTGTCGTGTCTACTAAGAAATTATTCCAAATTTCTTTAGATAACTTGTCCATTTTTTTTGTCAGGCCATTAATTTCATGATCCAAAAAAAGTTCTCTTGCCATTGGATTCATTTTAATAATTTCTTTTCCGCTCTCAAAAATAATAACTGAATCTTCGTCATCCCAAAATAAAAAATCGAATATCTCCGTTATTTTATGTCCAAACAAGTCGCTCACCCAACCTTCCCCGCTCTTTTCAGACATTATATGCCATGAACAAACTTTTTATTATCAATGGGTAAAATATACAATTATTCAGATTATTTCACAATCCGCAAACAATTAATATAGATATTTAGACTCATATTGTTTGAAACGCTATTCCTTGTTAAAATAGATTGATGTATAAAAGGAGAATGCTTAATGAACATCGTATTAGCAACACTAAATGCAAAATATATTCATACAAACTTGGCACTCAGATGCCTAAAAGCAAGTGTTCAACCTGAATTTAATCCAACCATTACTGAATACACGATAAAGGATCCTTCTTTCAATATCGTTTCTGATATTTACTTAAAAAAACCAAATGTTGTCGGTTTCAGTTGTTACATCTGGAATATTGAAGAAACAATAAAAGTCGTAAGATTGCTAAAAAAAGTCAGTCCAGAAACAATTATTGTTCTTGGAGGACCTGAAGTTTCTTATGACTCCAATTACTGGTTAAGACGAATTGAAGAAATTGATTATATTGTAATGGGTGAAGGTGAAATATCATTTAAGCAATTACTACATTATTTGGATGGGAATCTTCCTCTTAAAGAAGTTCCAGGAATTTGTTATATGCAGGACGACAAATTTATCCTTCATCCACAAGGTCCCAAAATCGACTTGCGTGAAATGCCATCACCTTTTCGTTTTGAAGAAGATATTCCTCACTTGTCTAAGAGAATAACTTATATCGAAACGAGTAGAGGCTGTCCTTTCTCATGCCAATTTTGTTTATCTTCAATAGAAGTCGGTGTTCGTTATTTCAATCGTGAAAAGGTCAAAGAAGATATTCGCTACTTGATGGATCACGATGCCAAAATCATAAAATTTGTCGATCGGACGTTCAATATTAGTCGTAGCTACGCAATGGAAATGTTTCAATTCCTAATAGACGAACATCGACCTGGTGTGGTCTTCCAGTTTGAAATTACAGCAGATATCATGAGACCTGAAGTTATTCAATTTTTGAATGACAACGCTCCAGCTGGGTTATTCCGTTTTGAAATTGGGGTTCAATCAACCAATGAGTTGACGAATGAGCTCGTTAAAAGAAAGCAAAACTTTGAAAAATTAACACGAACTGTGACGATGGTAAAAGAAGGCGGAAAAATTGCTCAACATTTAGACTTAATTGCCGGATTGCCAGAAGAAGATTACGCTTCCTTTAAACAGACGTTTAATGATGTCTTCGCGATGGGTCCTGAAGAGTTACAATTGGGCTTCTTAAAACTCCTACGAGGAACAGGTCTCCGTGTACAAGCTGAAGAATATGGCTATGTATACGTTGATCAAGCCCCTTATGAGATATTTGCAAATAATGTACTAACCTTTGACGACATGCTACGTATAAAACAAGCGGAAGATGTTCTGGAAAAGTACTGGAATGACCATAGACTTGATCATACAGTTGGCTATTTAGTAAGCGAGACGTTTGAAACACCGTTCGATTTCTTCCAAGATTTCGGCACTTATTGGGAGTTGAAAGGCTGGTCACGAATCGGTCATCAACTGGAAGATTTATTTAAACGACTTGAAGAGTTTTTAATACAAGATGGTCGCGCAGACATGACGATCGTGCGAAGTTTGATGAAATTTGACTATCTTGCGCATCACCAATTCCAACCACGTAAACCTTGGTGGGAAAAAGAAATGGAAAAAGAAGCGCAATCCGTCATTTATCGAAAAATCATTGAAAACCCAACTATTGCTGGAACATCATTTGCTGACCTTCAGCTCCATGAACGCGAAGTATATAAGCAAACCTTACTTGTACCTTTCACACTTGATCTAGCTAAGCTGACACAGCAGCAAGTGGTGTCTAAGGACGGTTACTTACTAACTTACTTCAAACCTGGACAAGCACCTCAATTCTCATTCATCACAAAAGAGCAGGTATCCTGATTTTTTCAGGACCTGCTCTTTTTTTTAACCAATGATAACTCGTTCTTTCGGATAGTGGAACTTGGTCTTTGTCGTTCGACCTCCGATTGTGAAGAGGAATGAAATTAATCCAACACGTCCAACAAACATCAATATCATAATGAGTGATTTTCCAAAATTAGATAATTCATCCGTAATACCTAAAGACATTCCACACGTACCGAAGGCAGAAGTTATCTCGAAAACAATGGCTATCATCGATAAATTCGGTTCTGAAATGGATAAGGCGATTGTGGCAAATAACACCATAAATAAAGCTAAAATAATAACAGCATATGATCGGAATACATCTATCAATTGAATTTCTCGATTGAAGATTTGTATTTCATTTTTACCACGTGCAAAGTTAATTAAAAATAGAATAGCGATGGCAAAAGTTGTGGTCCGAATTCCTCCACCTACTGAACTTGGTGAGGCTCCTATAAACATCAGTGCGCTCATAAAAATATTTGTCCCATCAGCAAATTGGGTAATATCAACGGTTACAAGCCCACCCGAACGAGAAGATACGGAATGAAACATCGCTGAGAATAATGCTTCATGCCAGGACATTCCTTTAAACGAATTAAACATTTCTAAGGCTAAAATAACTACAGTACCGACTAAAAGCAATAATCCGAAAGTGGATGTAGTTATTTTTGTGAAAAGTGAAAACCTAAAGTTTTTGTTATTATTCGATAAAAAAGCTTTAAGTTCTATTAAGACAGGAAAACCGATTGCGCCTAAAATAATTAAGATCATATTAATTATTTGAACAAAGTAATCATTATGATATGGAATCATCGATTCACCCGTAATATCAAAGCCGCCGTTCGTTGTTGCAGATACAGCAGCAAACAGTCCTTGTAAAAAAGCTTCGGTAAATGTGTCGTAAAATTGGGTAAAGTATAACGTCAAAATTAGAGCACCAATTATCTCAATAAGTAAAAGTATCTTTATGATTTCAATAATTAAGTTAACGACTCCAGATAATGAATGCTGATTATGATCCATCATGATTAATTGACGTTCACGTAAGCCAATTTTCTTGCCTACAATTAACCAAATGAAAGTACCGAGTGACATGATCCCGATTCCCCCCAGCTGGAGAATAACCATTAGCATGACAATACCAAAAGTTGTATAGGTCTCTGCAATGTTTAAGACGGTTAAACCTGTAACACTCACCGCACTAACCGTGGTAAATAAACTATCAATAAATGATACGTTCACTCCTTGCTGATGTACACCAGGTAAATTTAATAACCCCACTGAAATCCCAATTGCTAAAAAATAATAAGAAACAATTGCTTGAGCAGGAGTTAAATTTCGAATACGACGAATAATTGGATTCATAAAAAAGCACAAGTCCTTTCAAAGACAGTAAGGTCATGTTCCTATTCTAAGAAACATTTGAAGAAAAAGAAAGAGGTAGTCTATTTTTTCCATAAAAAAGTGCTTCTCTAGTGAGAAGCACTTTTTGAATATATTCTTAATCTTTATGTTTTGCATTGCCTTTTTCGCGGTCTTTGTTCATGGTCTTGCTACTATTTTCAGGTATTACTTTTTCTTTTTTTATTTCCTTCTTCACTTTATTTTGCTTAGTGATTTTTTTCTCATGTCCATTGACCTTTTGATCTTTTTTTACAATCTTTTGATTGGTACCTTTGTTATCAGTTGCTATGTTTTTTAGATTTTTTTGTTGTGTCACTTTAGGGTTTTCTTTTGCTTGTACTATTTTATTGTTATGATGATTTACTTTTGGTTGTTCTTTTGATTTTACTTTTGGTTGTTCTTTTTTGTGAATATTTTGGTTCACTTTTTGCTTTTCTTGTATATCCGTATTCTTTGGTTGGTCATTCTTTATAGATTCATTACGAGGCTGTTTAACCTCATTTTTAAGTTCTTTTTTCTCTTGCAAGTCTTTTTCAATTACGTTTGATTTGTTTTGGTTCTTCTTCGTTTCATTCTTTTGTGTTTTAGCTTTCACTTTGTCTTTTACTTTTTGTTGTAAATTCTTATTCTTCACTTTGAGTTTTTCCTGGTACTTTTGTACAGAAATGCCTTCATTGTTAGCAGCTTTCCAGTCTGATACTGTTGCTTCAATCACTTTAATAGCTTGCTTTTTTTGCATAACTTGACTTGTCGAAGTAATAACTGCCGTTTCAATTACTTTTTCTAAAGATCCATGGTCCGCTTCATTTTGATAGATAGTGGTTATCTCAATTGTTTCTGTTTTCTCAATAAGCGATTCTGTTCGATCAACAATTTGAAGTAAAACCCAAGACAATGACTTACCTTTCCAGAATGAAATATCTCGTTTAATTGCTGTGCCATCGTCATTCAACCCTTTAAATACATACACATCTCCAGCATTGTTAATTCCAAGTTCAATACTAGGATTAATATCAAGTTGAACATATGCAGAAACATTTGATTGGGCAGGCAATAATACAGCAAATAACAGAACTAAAGCTGCAACAATGGCTAGAGTTGGCGTTGCCCATAGAGTTCTTACTGATGCTTTTCTTTGTTGTTGCTTCACGGTTTGATAGGGTCGAAAAGATACTTCTTCTCCAATTTGAATAGAGGATGAAAGTGGAATGCCTTTTTCAAAAAGTCCATCTGATGTTAAGAAAATGCTATATGCAGATGTTGTCTCAAAGACAATCCCTTTATTCGTATTCATTATGACATCCTCCCTTTCAAGTAATCTTTAATATAATGCAAATCACTTTTCAGCAAAATAACAATAGCTATAATATATTTGCGATGACGTTCAATTGTTTTACGTGATACATTTACTAATTCTTCAAGCTCTTTCATAGGTAACCTTTTCTTCGATTGCAACACTTCGTAAAACTCATCTGTTTCTACAATTAATTGAGCAATTTGTATGGCTGTTTGACGAGCATCTTTATGTGATGGAGATACGTTGATAAGTTCTTGAAAACTTAATCCATACGGTTTTAGCAATGATTCATAGATGGCTATTTGATGCCTTCTCTCCTCGGCCTGCTGCTTCGCTGTAAATTGTTCAAATGAATGTGAAGACTCTAAGATATCAAATTGATCTTTATGGTCTTCATGTTCAAACGTAATTTGACCTAAACTAATTTCTTTTCGTCTAGATTCTTTACGAATAAAGTCGATCAGTTTACGCCGAATCAGCAGATGTGCAAAGGTTAAAAAAGAGGCGTTTTTGTCTAATTCAAAATGCTCAATTGCATCATTAAAAGCGAACATCGCAATACTATATTCATCATCTTGTTCGCTAATATAGCGTTTGCATACAAATGATGCTGTTTTTTTCATAAATGGAGTATAGGAAGAAAGAAGTTCATGTTGAACTTCCTTGTCCCCATTTTTCGCTTGGATTACAAGGGCCTCAACATTATGTTTTGTTTGTTTTTTTAAGAATAGTCCTTGAATTGATGCTAGTATCACAAGCTCACCCCATTTTCGCACAATAGTTAAGTCCTATCGATTGTAACGGGTTCTAGTATAAATTAAAAGTCATTTTATATATCATTTCCTTAACATTTTGTCGCTTTATTTCTTATCTTTTTCTTCTTTTTTGTTACTATTGTTTTCTTTATGTTCTTCTTTTTTAGCTTGTTGTGCTGCATTTCTCTCTTGCTTTTCTAGTAACTTAGCGGCTTTTTCTGCATTTCTTTCCGCTTTTTTAAAGTCCTTAGTGACGTGTTTTGCTACTTTTTTAGTTTCATTAGCTTCTGTTTCTTTTATTTTTGGAGAAATCAATTGCAAGTCTTCTATTGAAGTTATTTCATTTTTTACGTTGTTTAGTGCATCTTGTAGATTTACCGTTTCAAAGTTTGTTGAGTCCACTTTTCAGTTTCATTTGCAAGCACTTGGATTGAAGTTGAAGCCAATAATCCTGTTGCTAATACTGCTGCACTTAATTTTTTGACCATTTTCAATGTGCTGCACCTTTTTCATTTTTCAACGTTTTCTCGTTCTTCTAACTATTCGATTAGTAGATACTTCTTTAGGGGGTATATAAAAAAAACTACTTAAAATCATAAATGATTTTAAGTAGTTTTAAATTCTCTATGCATAAGAAAGTTATTCTTTCTCTTTTTCTTGTTCTTTTTCATGTTCTTGCTCGACTTCATCTGCCATTACTAGTAGTTTTCTATTTTTATATTTACCTGCAAGAATAACCCCAACTGTCACTACAATGATCATTGTCCAAGCAATAATAGGATTAGCATCAAAGTAATCTTTTAAAAAGCCTTCATGTGTAATCATTCTAGCAGCTGTAAAGGCTAATACACCAGAACCAATATATATAATGATTGGATATTTGTCGATTAATTTAACAAATAGTGTACTACCCCATACCATAATTGGAACACTAATAATTAAGCCCAATACGACTAATAAGAAACTACCATGAGCTGCGCCTGCAACAGCCAGTACGTTGTCTAATCCCATAATCGTATCTGCCACAATGATAGTCCCAATTGCTGACCATAAATTTGTTGAGGCTTTGTGATCGCCTAAATCACTTTCATCAATTAATAATTTGTAAGCTATACCAATAAGAATGATTCCACCTACAAGTTGTAAACCTGGAATTTTCAATAACCAAACAATCGCTAGAGTGGCAAGTATTCTAACAACAACAGCCCCTACAGTCCCCCAAATAATGGCTTTCTTTCGGTGATGTTCTGGTAAGTTCTTCGCAGACATCCCAATAACAATTGCATTGTCTCCCGCTAGTACTAAATCAATCATAATAATTGATAATAAAGCGATAAAAAATTCCCCTGTAAAAATATCCATGTTAATCTCCTTTAAATGAATGTTCAAAAAGCAGCATAATAAGAGCTCATTAAAGGTACTCAGATGATACCATTTATAGTGCCTTGGCTGAGTGACCTTTGTTTTCGGTATGAGGCGACGCCCCTTTATTACCGGACCGCATCATTTTATACATGAGCGCGAAAAGCAAAACAACGAAGATACACGACAGCTATTTTTTGCGGACTTTTTGAACTACCTTATTTTTGAAAACAAAAAAGACCTATGCCTAATAAAAGGCAAAGGTCTTGCTAAGCACATTGTAAAATGGCTATCATAACCGATGGGTTTCCCCACGTAATGACGACTATGAAATAGGTTCCCCTATAGCTACTCCCCTTTGACAACAGTCAAAAGTCTATTAAGTTTTCATGTATCCTAATCATATCATAATCCGTAAATTTGGTAAACACAGGACTACTTAATCTGAATATGATAGTGATCTTCTTTTTTGTGCAATTGATAAAATGCAATCATTGTAGGCAAAGAATCAATAAAATCAGCACATACAATATCGCTATCTTTCAACACTTCATCAGTCGCTGTTGTATCAAACTGGGCTGCCCAAGTTAAATAATCCAACGTTTCTTTTTCCACACCTAATGTCTTTCTTACAAACTTTAATTGAAGCCCTTTTTTTGCAAGAGACAGAGGAAAGCGTCCTTTTGGTAATTTACCTGTTATTTCCCAAACCATATGACGATACACTTCTTCAACCGGATGAGAATTCGGATCGGTTAAATGAAGAGTTTTGCCAGATGCTCGTTCATTCTCACTACAATAAACAACTGCTTTAATAATAAAATCAATAGGCACGACATTAATAAACGCATTTGACTTTCCTACATATGGAATGACTGGAAGTTTACTTAAATTATCAATCATATTAATAAAGAAATAAGGACCATCAAACTTAATTGTTTCTCCTGTCACCGAATGTCCTCGAACAATTCCTGGGCGAATAATCGTTGTTGGAACGGTAGCTTTAATCTTTTCAACAAGTAGCTCAGCTTCAAACTTAGTCTCTTCATAATAATTTTTAAACGCATTTGGGCGAATTAGTTCATCTTCACGCAAAACACCTTCACGTGTACCTGCTACGTATGCCGTACTGAAGTACATATACCTCGAAATTTTTGGCAGAGTTTGAACAAAATCATTAACCATTTGCGTGCCATGTACATTGACTTTCCACGCCGCTTCTCTAGGTACAGCTAAATCATACAATGCTGCTAAATGCCAAACAATGGTCACTTGTTCACGAACTTCTTGTAAACTTTCTTCTGACATGCCCATAGAAGGTAAAGTGATATCCCCTTCTACTATATGAATATTAACGTTCTGTGAACCCTTTACTAGTTCCCCCGCTACTTCTTTAGCTATCTTCATTTGTGAAGGTAGAACCACAGCATAAATCGTCTCAACTTTTTTCTGTTGAATTAATTCGACTATTATTTGTCTAGATATGAATCCTGGAAATCCTGTAATAAAAGGAATGTGCATGAGGCGCCTCCAAACTCTTGTTTATTGAATAATACAAAAATACGAATGAAAAAACAACGTCTATTCTTGATTAAGAATAGACGTACCATTTTTTCGAAATTAATCGTTATGAACTTCGTCGTGTTTCACGGTCAAATAAGCTATAAATAACCGGAATTACATAAAGAGTTAATAACGTTGAACTAATTAGTCCACCAATAACAACAATACCCATTGGTTGATTAATTTCTGTTCCTTGACCAATACCAACAGCTAAGGGTAGTAACCCTAGAATTGTAGTTAATGCCGTCATTAATATAGGTCGTACGCGATCTCGAGCGGAAGAAACTATCGCTTCATAAGAAGAATACCCTTCTTTTTTGCGCTGATTTATAAAATCAACTAGCATAATTCCATTATTTACGACGATACCGACGAGAACTAATAAACCAATGACTGCTGTGATACTAATAGGTGTTTGAGTGACAAATAAGCCTAGAGCAACGCCAATAATCATTAATGGAACTGAGAACATAATGACAAACGGATATTTAAACGATTCGAACTGAGCTGCCATTACAATATAGACCAGTACTACTGCAAGTAAAACTGCAAGTAACATATCATTAATTGCACTCTCAAATAACTCTCGATCTCCACCAAAAGTAATGTCAACTTCTTCTGGCAACTCTAGTTTTTCAATGGCTTCGTCTACTTGATCTGACATTTCACCAAGGGAATTGTTAGATGCATATTTAATTGTAAAATTAACTGAGCTCGCTTGATCAACTCTACGAATAGAAACTGGTCCTTGAGCAATATCAATAGTAGCTATTTCTTGTAGTTCAACAAATTGACCTGAAGGTGTTCGTAGCTTTAACTTTTTTAATTGCTCGATACTACTACGATCCTTTTCGTCGTATTTTACATAGACACCGTAGACATCATCATTTTCAGAAATAATCTGAGTTGCAAAAGCCCCTCGTGTCACACTATTTACCGTTTGTGCAATCTGAGCAGGTGCAAGACCATATTCAGTTGCTGCTGCTTTGTTAACAGTCATTTGAATTTCATCAATTGTATCTTCTAAGTCATTTGAAATTTCAGTAACAGAGTCCAACTCACTTATCGACTTACGGATGTCAATGACTGCTTTTTCTAAGCGTTGATTATCGGTATCCGTCACTGTAAATGACAGTGAATTGGGTGTTGAGCCAGCAGCAGTTTGTAAGTTAAAACTAACTTCTGCTTTGTCTCCTACTTGTTTCAAAACTGTTGGTTGTACTTCATCAACAAACTCAAATACTGAGCGGTCACGATCATCTAACGGAACCAGTTTTACATATATTTCTGCTCTATTAGTTTCGGAAGACCCTTGTGACTGTCCTTGTTGAGTACCTCCCACTAAGCTAACGTATACATCTACATCTTTTTGTTTCTTTAATGTTTCTTCTATCCCTTTGACAACTTCTTTTGTTGCACTTGTAGATGAGCCATTTTCAAGTTCTACGTTGACACTGACAAATCCTTCATCTGTTGCAGGTAAAAATTCAGTACCCACTTGGAATAAACCAAATGCCCCTGCCCCTAACATGATGGTCGTGATTATCATAACTATTAGACGATGTCCTAGTGCCCATTTAACTGAGCGTTCAAATTTATTATATGATTTCGAACGTCGTCTTTTCGCATCAGGATCGCCTTTCGGTTTAGTCAACATACGACTAGCAAGCATTGGAATAACAGTTAATGCCACTACCAACGAAGCGACTAAACTAAATGAAATCGTTAATGCAAACTCCTTGAATATCTGTCCAATCAATCCTGTAATAAAGATAACAGGTACGAAAACAGCTACCGTTGTTAAGGTAGAAGCAATAATGGCACCAGACACTTCTTTCGTTCCGTCTGAAGCTGCAGTTTTAGAGTTTTTGCCCATAGCAAGATGACGTTCAATGTTTTCTATTACGACTATGGCATTATCGACTAACATACCTATTCCAAGTGCAAGTGCACCCAAGGTCATAATGTTAAGAGCAAAATCTGCAAAATACATTAAAACAAATGTCACAATGACCGAATAAGGAATCGCGATACCTATAATAATAGGGCTCTTTATGCCTCTCAAGAACACAAACAGTACCAACATGGCGAAAAGACCACCAAATATTAAAGAGGAGCCGATGTTGCCAATGGCCAATTTCACATAATCCCCTTGATCAAACAAAATATCTGCTTCTACACCTTTAAATTCGTCTTTTTGTAAAAGTTCTTCTAATGACTCTTTAAAAGAGGTAGATACATCCGCTGTATTTGCACCAGATTCTTGCAACACTGACATTAATACAGCAGGTTCTTCATTGGCACGTGTTTCTATAGATGTTTCTTGCTCTGTTAATGCGACGGTTGCTACGTCCCCCACAAGGACGTTTTTACCATCTAATGGATTAACTGTAACAACCAGATTTTGAATATCTTCAATTGTTGTTAAAGTGCTGACTATTCGAGTAGTTAATTGTTTGCCATCTTCTGTTTCAATAGGATCTCCCGGAAAAGAGACATTATTGGCTTGAATCAGTTGCACAATATCAGATTGTGCTAAACCTTTATCTTCTAGCTTTTGTTGATCAAGCAAAATTTGCACTTCTTCCACCAATGCACCAGAAACATTAACACTGGCTACCCCGTCAGTGCGACGAAGTTCTTTTTCTAATTGCTCTGCAATTACTCGAACATCCCCACCATTTTCAGGAGCTCGGAGTGAAAGTTGAATGACTGGAAACTGAGCAGGATCGAATTTTATAAATCGTGGTTTCTGTGATTCATCTGGAACGGGAGTTTGATCAATACGTTGCATGATATCCGCCTGCACATCATCAATGTTGGTTGTCCAATCAAACTGTAATAAAATGAAGTTTGCACCTTCTCTAGAAGAAGATTGCAACGTTTTGATACCTGGTAGAGTAGATAAGCTTGTTTCCAACGGTTTTGTCACTTTTTCACTGACTTCCGTCGGGCTTGCCCCAGGATAACTAGTTACCACTACACCAATTGGTGGATTCAGCTCAGGAATTAAGGTAACTGGGATTTTGAAAAAGGATACGGCTCCTAAAATAATGACCAAAAACATGATGACGATTGTAAATACCGGACGTTTTATAGAAAAATCGCTAATTTTCATTTCATATATTCCTTTCTTGCACTAACTTGTCTCTCTATCATATGCGTTACGCCCAGTTACTTCAAACATGAATCGTCCTTAAAGTTACACTGACACAAGATTGACAATATTTCTACGTGGATACAAATTATAGGTTTCTTATTTATTTAAAGTTATGGTAAAGAACGCTAATGGATATTATGAGCTATTTGCGCTTCGCATGTCGCAATTACGTGGATATAGAGTGTTTTTCAATCTAGGTAGTACATGCGATACATTAGGCAAGTTGCAGTGGATAGACAAGTTTTCAGTTCGCTATGGACGCTTTACCTACTGCATAATAATTTAGAGAATAAAGAGGATGGGCTTGTGACTACGTCACGCGCCCATCCTCTTTTTATAAATTATCGTGCGGCGGATGTGCATCCTTCGCTCTCTTGCAACCTGCAAATCCACAGTAATAATGTTTTGGTTTACTAAAGATTAGAAGGTTTCTTTAAGCAGATATTCGACCGAAGATACTATTTCGGTCTCTTCCTGCTTCAATTATTTTTACTATTAAAAAATACTGTTGATATTAAAAACATACAAAAGAGTGCATTTTGCGCTTAACATGCTAAGGAATCGAAGATTAAAAACGCACATCCTGCTGCCCCAAGCCGGAGACCCACACGAATATTTTTTCAAACTTGTTCGGTCTTGCGAAACTTGAGACATGCTAACACTATAAACTACAATATAGTTTGACAGGTCAACAAAAACAGAAAAGGAGTTGTCTAATAAGTCCCTAATATAAAATAAGTGGACAAATATTAGTTTTTTCTGAATCAACGTTGGAACATAAAGCCTTTTTATTATTGTCTTTTTTTTGCACATTACGACTTATAGTTGATTGAAGTGGAAGGCGGCGACTCCAGCGGGAAAAGCCAGACAGTCGAGACCCCACAGGGAGCATTTTGCGACCGAGGAGGCTCGACCTCGCCCGCGGAAAGCGTCCGCCTGCAACGGAAATTATCTTGACAAAATATAAAAAAGGAACTGCCCATAGTCATATTTCATGACATTTAGGACAGCCCCCTCTTTTCTTATAACAAACTAAACAATTCAATATTGTCATTTTTATCATGGAACCAACGCATCGCAAAATCATTTTCAAACAAGAAAACATATCGATCATATCGATCACGTACAAGCATGCTACGTGGACTTGACATAGATTCTTTTACATCGCCTTCATTTTGAATCCAGCGAGCAATTTTGTTGCCAATTGGTTCCATGCGGACATCTACGTTGTATTCATTTTTCATTCGGTGTTCGAACACTTCGAATTGAAGTTGACCTACAGCGCCTAATATGACGTCTTCTGTATGCAAGGTTTTGTAATACTGAATTGCTCCTTCTTGGACCAATTGCATGATACCTTTATTGAAATGCTTCGACTTCATAACATTCTTGGCTGTTACACGGACAAATAATTCTGGAGTAAATTGTGGCAATTTCTCGTAGCTGAACGTTTTCTTTCCACCAACAATGGTGTCACCAATTTGATAACTTCCAGTGTCATGTAGACCAATGATATCTCCTGCGACAGCAGTCTCCACGGTTTCACGTTCATCAGCTAAAAACTGAGTGGATTGCGTTAATTTAAATGTCTTACCTGTACGAGATAATGTGACTGTCATTCCACGCTCAAATTTCCCTGAAACAATACGTACAAAAGCAATGCGGTCACGATGAGCAGGATTCATATTCGCTTGAATCTTGAAAATAAATCCAGAAAATTCATCTGTCACTGGATTTATTTCTACATCCGCATCTGTTTTACGCGGTTGTGGCGTAGGCGCAAATTGTAAATAGGTTTCTAAAAATGTTTGAACGCCGAAATTAGTTAAAGCACTACCGAAAAATACAGGTGTCATTTTACCATTTTTCACTTTTTCTTGATCAAAATCATTTCCTGCTTCATTTAACAACATAATATCGTCTAGTGCTTGTGTGTAGTAAGACGTTTTTTTCATTGAATGATCAACTGCTAATCCACCGTCTTCAGTTAATGGTAAAAAGCGGTCAGTGCCATCTTTACGGAATTGCTCTATGCGATTATTAAAGCGATCATAAATCCCTAAAAACTCTTTCCCCATACCGATCGGCCAATTCATTGCATATGATTCAATGCCCAATACTTCTTCTAATTCTTCCATTAATTCAAGAGGCTCTTTCCCTTGGCGGTCTAATTTATTAATAAACGTAAAAATTGGAATACCGCGTAAACGACAAACTTTAAATAATTTAATGGTTTGAGCTTCTATTCCCTTTGCAGCATCCACAATCATCACAGCACTATCAACGGCCATTAAAGTACGATACGTATCTTCACTGAAATCTTGGTGACCTGGTGTATCTAAAATATTAATACGACAATCGTCGTAATCAAATTGCATTACGGAAGATGTAACTGAAATTCCACGTTGTTTTTCAATTTCCATCCAGTCAGATGTTGCAAATTTCCCTGTTTTTTTCGCTTTCACCGTTCCTGCATCGCGAATGGCACCACCAAAAAATAACAGTTTTTCTGTCATCGTTGTTTTACCAGCATCTGGATGGGAAATGATTGCAAACGTTCGTCTTGCTTGTATTTGATCTTGAATTTGAGTAGTCATAAATAGGTATTCTCCTTCGTTTTTCCTTTACTATCATATGGATTTTTCGGATAAATTACAAGTGAGCAAAATGTCGAAAGAACCGATCGGCAATTGTGATCGGTTCTTTGATACGAATCAAGATGTACAAATTCATCAGTATGGATGTCGTTATGTTTAGATATAATTGCTAGCTACACTTTTCTTATGATAGAAAGTATAAGTTTATTACAGCTACACCTTCAAACTTATATTCGTTATGTCTAGCTCCAAGCGCCAACTAGGCCTGTTTGTGGGGTCAGAAAGACGATTCGCCTTTCTTCATTCCGGCGCCGTCGTCGAGCTAGAAGGCGTTTTACGCTTTTCTCATGAACGAGATGGTGAATCTTGAAATTTCAATTTACCAGCCACTAAAGCAATGTCTCCATCACTATGTGGATATTTCTTGTGGCCGATGATTTGATAATCTTCGTGACCTTTGCCTGCAAAAATAATGATATCTCCCGCTTCAGCAATTGTTATAGCATGCTTTACAGCTTCTTCTCGGTCTCCAATACACGCATAGTTGTTATGAAGCATACCAACCTCTAAATCGCTTAGAATTGATGGATATGGCTCATCACGAGGGTCATCCGTCGTCAAAATCACATAATCAGCTACCGAAGCTTTTTGTGCCATTGCTGGACGTTTTGAACGATCTCTATTGCCACCTGTTCCTACTAAAAAGATAAGTCGCTGTGTTTTGTAAGGTAATACGGATGAAATCGCTTTTTCAATAGCATCAGGAGTATGTGCATAATCAATAAATATGGATATTGGTAGATCACTATTCAACTTTTCCATTCTTCCTTTTACTGGAGGAATTTTTTCAAGTTGTTCTAGTATTTGAGGAACTGTGTATCCTTGTGTATACAAAGCTGTTGTTGCTGCTAATGCGTTATACACATTGAACTCTCCCAACAAATTCATTCGTACAGGAAAAACGCCTTCAGGGGTCTTCATTTCAAACTGTGTGCAATCTGCCTGAAGTTGAATATTTCGTCCTTGAAACTGTGCGTCTTGGTGAATGGCGTAAGTCCAAACTGGATAGCCGGTCATCTCTTTCAAACGGTTCGACCATTCATCATCTGAATTTACAATGGCATGTTTTGCACGTTGTAAGTCTTGTCCGAGTTGGGAAAATAATAAACCTTTTGCTTGTCCATATTGTTCCATTGTCCCGTGAAAATCTAAATGATCATGTGTCAAATTAGTAAAGATGGCCATGTCAAAATCAACCCCTGTTAAACGACCAAGAACTAATCCATGAGATGATACTTCCATAATCATCGACTTACAGCCTTCATTTTTTGCCCGCTGAATCATTAATTGAGTACTAAGTGCATCACTTGTTGTATTTGCAGAATCATAAAGGACACCATTTAAATTAAAACCAATTGTACCTGTTAAAGCGGATTTCACTTGTAAACCTTGTAGCATATTTTGTAAAATTCCACTTACACTTGTTTTACCGTTGGTTCCAGTGACTCCAATCATCATCATGTCTTTTGAAGGGAAATCATAAAATTTTGAAGCCATTAACCCGATCGCTCGTGTCGTATCGTCAACAACGATACTCGCAACGCGGCTGTAATCTAAATCAAGATATTTTTCTGTAACAATTATTTTTGCTCCATTTTCAATTGCCTGCATTGCGTAATCATGCCCATCCACGGTATATCCTTTAATACAGATAAAAACACTTTCGGGTTGAACACTTCTTGAGTCAACCGCGATATCGAATATTTCCTTTGGAAGTGTTCCATGAATTTCTTTAATCGGCAAGCAACTGATTAAGTCAGATGACTGCATTTGCTTTCCTCCTATTCTGTCTCCATTGGAGAGAGCACATACGCTTCTAATAGTGCTGCAGAATGTTTCAATGAATCAATATGTGTTCGTTCATAAGCATGTGATGATTCAATACCTGGTCCAAATAAGGCATGTTTAACATCATATCCTGCTCGTATAGCAGCTGATGCATCTGAACTATAAAAAGGATAAATATCTAGTTTATATTCAATATTATTGGCTTTCGCTAACTCTACCAGTTTACGTGTTAGGTCATAATGGTATGGACCCGAAGAATCTTTCGCACAAATCGATACCGTATACTCGTCAGATGTTTGTCCATCTCCTATTGCACCCATGTCAACTGCTATATACTCCACTACTTCAGAAGGAATATTTGAATTTCCTCCAAATCCAATTTCTTCATTATTAGAAATATAGAAATGAGTCGTGTTTGGAAGTGTAAGATTATTTTCTTTTATTGAAGAGATAAGTTGCAATAAAAGGGCGGTACTTGCTTTATCATCTAAATGACGAGATTTAATAAAACCTGAATCCGTTTGCTCGAATCTAGGATCAAATGATACAAAATCGCCAACTTCTACGCCAAGCTCTCTTGTTTCCTCTGCATTCAATACTCTTTCATCTAATCGTACTTCTATGTTTTCTACATTACGCTCAAAAGAACCTGCATTTTTGTATACATGAACAGAAGTCTGATGCATAAGAATGGTTCCGCGAACTTTCTTACCAGAGGCTGTATGTATGTAACAATATTCACCTTCAGCAGCATTCCAGTTAAAACCACCTACCATCGATAGTTTAAGACGTCCGCTACCTTTTACTTCTTTTACCATCGCACCAAGTGTATCTGTATGCGCTGTTAATAGTCTATGTTTAGACGTATCAGTTCCTTCTATAGTTGCAATTAAGGCACCTTTATTTGTTTGTTGGTATGGCACATTCATTTTATCTAAAATTGATGCCATGAATTCCATAATTTCTTTTGTATAGCCAGAAGGACTTGGAATTTCCACAAGTTCTTGAAGTAACTGCACTGTTTCTTTCTCTTTAAATGTGCTTGACATAGTAAACCCCCTATATGATAAATATCATACCAAAATTCGTCATGTTCCGACACTGACAATTCATGTATGATATAAGTACGATAACTTTTCCAACTGAGGTGAAAAATGGACAAAACTCTTCTCCTACATAAACGTAATCGATTGTTTATACAATTATTTGCACTCGGATTGCTGTTTCATACTTTATTAAGTTTATTTATCCCTAATGAACATGCTACTTCTGTACCTATTATCGCAATTCTATATTGCCTTGCGTTATTCATTCTTTTTAAACTGCGGATTAACAATCAATTTTTACAAGGCCTTATACTAGCTGGCTTAAATGGATACATCTTTTATATAAATGTGGAAACACCATACTACGTACATTTAATTCTTTTTGTTTTCCCATTAATTGTTGCTTCATTATACCATTCAATCACTGCAAGTTTAATTCTTTTACCGATAACAGTTATTGAAATCCTTTATTTATTTTATACATACTTTCATCTTTTTGAACAATCCATTGAATTTGTAGATTTATATGTGATCTTGTTATTCGTAATACTAATTAGTGTAACAGCTATTATCCATTCTCTTTTAGTCCGAAAAACATGGTTTAAAGTGGAGGAACAGCAGTCCTCACTTGAACGAGCACTTGATTCTAAAGAAGGGTATTTGCACATGTTTTTTGAAAATGCAAAAGATGGCATTGCTGTTTTTGATTTAGACGCTCGCATCATAGAAGTAAATCCAGCATTCGAATTATTATATGGGTGGAGTCGAGAAGAATGTATCGGCAAAAGTGTACCACTTGTACCTCCTGAAAATTCAGAGGCTGCAAATGATCGTATTAAAAGAGTGTTAGATGGAGAAAGTTTCAACTCCTTGGAGACTATAGATATGAAGAAAGATGGAACCTTCTTTAATGCGCAACTTACACTAAGCCCCATTTATAATAAGTGTGGTGAGATGGTTGCTATGTCTGTTATTACTCGAGATATATCCTATCGCAAAGAAGCAGAAAAACTCATTATCCAGTCAGAAAAATTAAAATTAGCTGGAGAAATAGCAGCCGGCGTTGCCCATGAAATAAGAAATCCCATGACGGTGATTTCAGGTTTTATTCAAATGATGAATGAGGATGATCAACATCCTTATCAATCCTACACAAAATTAATTGAATCTGAACTTGAGCGGATAAATTTAATTATAAGTGAGTTTTTAATTCTCGCAAAACCTCATGTTACAACGATTAAAGAATTTAATTTGGAGAAAATCATTCAAGATGTCGTCCTCTTGTATACGCCAGAATTTAATTTAAGAGGAATTTCGTTTGCAGAATCGTGGAATGCACCAAATGTTGTAGTAGCCGGTGAACAAAATCAAATTAAACAAGTGTTTATTAATATAGTAAAAAATGCTGTAGAGGCATTAGAAAAAGAAGGCTCACTTCATATTTATTCTACACTTGAACAAGACGGGTTTATAGGTATTCATATTCAAGATAATGGTCCTGGTATGACGCAAGAAGTGCAAAAACAAATCTTTGAACCATTTTTCACGACCAAAACAACCGGAACAGGTCTTGGTATGATGATTTCTCAGAAGATTATTCAAGAGCATGGTGGAAAAATCATCATAAATAGTCAAGTGAATCAGGGGACACTAGTGTCTATATTATTACCCTATAAATCACCAAAAAAATCAGCGCAATCCATTTAAATGGATACGCTGATTTTTCAATACATCTTCTTAAATATCATCGTCGTCATTGTCGTCGTCATCTTGTTCAACTGTCAAAAAAACCCCTGTAATCGCGTCATCTTTAACTTCTACTTCTCTCCTTATCGGAGTAGCGACTTCACAAGCTTCACTTTGTTTTTGTAAGGTGGGAATACAAGATTTAACGGTATTTTCGTACTTTTCTTTAATATCGATTTAGCATGTGTAAATGCTTCGAAACTATATTTGCCATGATAACCATTCATGCCTGAAGAACCGACTCCTCCAAAAGGCATATGAGAACTTCCTACATGCGAAACTGTATCGTTTATGCACCCTCCACCAAATGGCAATTCTTCTAAAAAGTATTGAATGGCGTTATCGTTTTCACTAAATAAATACGCTGCTAGCGGTTTAGGCAGATTTCGGACTTGTCGAATTGCCGTTTCTAAACGGTCATACGTTAATATCGGTAAAATGGGTCCAAATATTTCATCTTCCATCGAAGGACTATTCCAAGAAACCCCTTCAAGCAAAGTTGGCTCAATATACAGATCTTCTTCATCCACATTACCACCAGCAACAATGTGTTGATCTTCTTGGCTAATGAGTTGCTTTAAGCGATTAAATTGTTTGGCGTTAATGATGCGTCCATAATCCGGACTAGTTTGTGCATCTTTCCCGTAAAAATCGTTTATCGTTTGTGTTAATAATGTAATAAACTGATCCTTTACCTGGTGATGGACAAGTAAGTAATCAGGTGCCACACATGTTTGACCTGCATTGACAAACTTACCCCAGGCAATACGTTTTGCTGCGACTTCTAAGTTCGCAGTGTGATCGATAATTGCCGGACTTTTACCACCAAGCTCTAAAGTTACAGGTGTTAATCTCTCAGCAGCAGCTTTCATGACAACTTTTCCAACAGCAACACTGCCGGTAAAGAAAATGGTATCGAAAGGGGCATGAATAAGAGCCGTAGTTTCTTCACGTTCTCCTTCTACTACACGAATATAGTCTGGAGTAAATGTGGATTCTATTACTTTTCGAATGACGGCTGCTGTATGAACTGCTGATTCTGAAGGTTTCACAATGGCACAATTGCCACCGATAATTGCCCCGATTAACGGTTCCATGACGAGCTGGAATGGATAGTTAAATGGACCAATTATCAATGCAGAGCCATATGGTTCTCGAACAATAAAACTTTTTGCAGGTTGTAAATGAAGTGCCGTTTTAACTGCTTCTGGTTTCATCCAATCATCCAAATGCTTCGTCATAAAGCCGATGCTATCTAGTACAAACCCTACTTCCGTCGCGTATGCTTCAAATTCACTTTTGCGCAAATCTTTATACAGTGCTTGAATAATTTCTTCTTCATGGAGCTGAATAGCCTTTTTCAACTTAGCTAATTGTTGTTTTCGGAATTCTGCTGATTTTGTAGCACCTGAGTAATAAAAATCATGCTGTAGTTGAATCATTTTTTCTACATCTTGAGCTGTGAAATTCATCGTATCACTCCCGTCATCTATTTATTAATTGTAACGGGTTGATTGTTTTCACGCAAAAATAGGCACCTAAAATAGGCGCCTAAATTTATGTTTTTTGTATGCATTTTAAAAACTTACACATACTAAGCTTTTTAAGTTAATAACTCGTCTATCCATCGTTGCACGATTAAGCCTTCTTCAAACGATACAAGTGTTGCTTCACGACCATTTTTCGCATCATGACACGCATCCCATAACGTTGTAGATTGGTCATTTAACTCGACTCTAACTTCAGGTTGGTCTTGCTCACTTACCCATAACTCTGACCAATTTTTTATTGTCATTACTTTTTTAGTACCAAATACTTTAAAAAGCAGTGTTTCTTGTTGTCCCATTCCACATAAACCATTGATAACTAGCGGAATGCCAGTATCAGTTTGGCCAATTGCCGATGATCCGATTTCAGATAATTGTTGATTTTCAGGATACCTAGTTTGATGTGCTGAAAAAGAAAAATTCCCTAAAAGTCTGTACATGATTTGAAAGTAATGTGGAAATACTTCTCTTATAAAGCCACCTTGAGCTCGTGAACCAATCCAAGGATTTTGTTGCCACTTTCTTGGCCAATGTGGAAAGTATGTATGAAGTTCGATACGAAGTATGTCACCAAGTGTATGGTTTGCTACTTCACTCATTAAGGTTTGAATAGCCGGGCTATACATAAGAGGAAAATGCATCGCCGTTATGACATTCGCTTGTTTCGTACCTTCAACCATTGTTTTCCCGCTTTCCACATCATGGGAAAGAGGTTTTTCTGACAACACAAAACATCCTTTTTTGGCCGCTTCAAGTGCAAGAGTAGCGTGACTATTAGGAGGTGTTCCGATATATACCCAGTGTGGTTTCATGTTAAATAATTCATCTAGTGTAGAGGCAATCGGCAGCTGGTATTTTTCAGATATCTCTTGTACACGTGGCGTATTTTCATCGAATATACTGATGATCTTACAATTATCATTGGCTAAAAGTTGTTGAATAATACGTTCTCCGACAATTCCTGTTCCAATAATTGCAAATGTTGTCTGATTCATAATGGACACTTCCTTCATATGGCTGCGATTTTTGGATTAAATAAATTCTTTTTAATTTAAATATTGAAAATAGTTGGTTCAAGGTGTAACTTTGAAGGGTAAAGAACTAACAAATAATTAAGAAAATTTAAAAGGAGGATACAAACATGACGAAAACAGAAACATGGTGGGAACCTATTTTTTCAGGAAATTTAAGCTTAGGGCTAAACAAAGAACGCTTAGCAGAATTAGAAGAAGAATCCTTCATTTACTTCAATGATACTGAAGAAAGTGCACCAGAGGAACAATAACTTTGAAAAAAAACATAAAACGATATCCAATATAAAACAGCTTCCCCTTTAAACCTTAGGAGAAGCTGTCTTTTTTTGTTCAAATAAATAAAACATGAGGTAATAAACAAACGCACTCACCATTGCTAATATCGCAATAATGGTAAATGTCCAAAAGAACCCAAACCATACCGTCATCGGAATAGATATCGGTGCAATCATTCTTCCCACTGTGTAGCGAAGACTTGCTGCTGCGAAGTATTGGCCACGCATCTGTTCAGGAGCTAACTTCGAAATAAAGCTCTGTTGAATTCCTACAGTCATTAATTCACCAATCGTAAAAATCGCCATTGCCAAAATGAAAATCCAGAACGAATCAAACAACGAAAAAACAACCATTGCGAGTGCATATAAAACCGAAGAAACAAAAAATATATTTTTCTCTTTAAATGACACAACGAATTTTGTAACAGCAACCGTTAATAAAGCAACAAGTAGTCCATTCTCTGAGATCAGAATACTAAAAGCAAGCTCCCCTGTTAATTTCACTTCGCTGCCGAACCAAAATCCTAGAGTTTGATTTCCAATTACATCTTTGACGTAAATAGGTAACAACAAATCCAATTGCATAAAGGTTTGAGCGCTCAAAATCCCTGCGATAATAAACAATAAAAACAGTTTATCTTTTAATATAAGCCCATAATCTTTTACTTGCGTTTGAATGGCATACATAAAACCTTTTGACGTGTTGTTTACTAATGATTCGGAATTAGTTGGTTTCGTTTCCTTGGTAAACTTGATTAGGATCCACGCTAATAAAACACAAACTAATCCCGCAGTTATCATTAATCCAAATCTGTAACTGAAGAAGAAAATCCCTCCAAGTATCGGCCCTATAACAACTGCAATATTCATTGATGTATAAAATACCGCAAAAACTTCACTTCGATGTTCTTCAGGAACTACGTCAGCTACCATTGCTTGACTAGCTGGCCAATACAAGGACCCAAAAACACTAGCAATCGAAAATGCAATAAATCCTAAACCAGGGGAATCTAATATCGACGAGTTTGCCAGTGCAAATAAGAAAAATGCACCCCCCTGTCCAAAAGAAGACAAGACCATCATCGTACGCCTACCATATTGATCTGCACAATAACCACCAACTAGATTAGCCGCTACTGAAAAAACTTGTGACAAGATAAGTAATAAACCTGCCGTCGTTTTGCCGAATTCTTCAGCAAAATAAATCGCAAGGAACGGGAAAAACATCCAAAACGTGATATTCATAAACGCTTCTCCAATTAGCCTTGCTTTTAAACTTTTATCCCAATCTCTAATTCTCATGATGTTTTCTCCCCAAGATGCTCATCTACTATTAATTACATAATATTGTAGCATTTTAACTAGTTAGTTTGACATACATATTTAGTCTGAGGTTATTCAATACTTCTCCACAAATAAAGAGATGCGTAACTTAAATATGGTGACCACTGAGGAAAGTGACTCGAAATCTCATCTACTTTTGGTTTATCAGTCATTGTCCAAAGTTTTTTCAAGGCATTTTGCAGTCCGATATCCGCGAGCGGAAATAAATTCGGTCTTCCTAAACCAAACAATAAAAAGCTACCAGCAGTCCATGGACCAATACCCCGGTATTTGACAAGTATTTGCGTGATCGTTTCATCGTCTTGTTGAGCCAGGGCTTCGAGATTGAGTTCCCCACTTGCTATGGCTTGTGACACGCCAATCACGTATTCTGCTTTTCTTGTACTAAATTGCAGTTCTCGTAAATGTTCAACTTGAAGCTGTCCAATCACGTCAGGTTGTGGGTAGAACCAAACACCATCTATTTGTTCCCCAAACGTATGAACGAAGCGAGTCGTAAGTGTATGGGCAAATGATAAATTTAATTGCTGATGTATGATGCTTTTCATTAACGTTGCGTATAACGAGAATTCTCTTATGATGGGTGTGCCTCGATGTTCTTCAAATAAGGAAGCTAAATTGGTTTCAGCGAAATGAGCATGAATTGGTTCAAGTGAGCGATCGAAATGAAAAATCTCTTTCAGGTTTTGTAGTTGCTGTTCGTTTGTTGATCCTTCAATTACAAATATCGGCGATTTAGTTGTTCCTGTAGCCTGAACTTTATATATGCTGCTCTCTGCTGTTGGCACAAGAACATAACGTTGTTCTTTATTTAAAGAAATCAAAGGATCCATTGAAAGTCGGTCGAGTACACGTTCGAAATCATACGAAAAATCTAGATGGATAGTTTCTATCATGGTTATATTCTCCCTATTCGGTTATATTTGAGTCTACTATGAAGATACGACAATTCGAGGTGATGGTAAATGAAAAAATGGTTGTGGCTACTAAGTATGATTGTTTTTCTTACCTTTGGCTGTGTGGAGGACTTGAATCAGCCGACTTCTACTGGTGGCTCTGAGGGCTTGACTGAAGTCGAGTTAGTTCATGTCATTGATGGGGATACCATTAAAGTAAAGTATAACGGAAAGACTGAAACGATTCGGTATTTATTAGTAGATACACCGGAAGTTAGACATCAAACGCTCGGAAATCAGCCATTCGGTGATGAAGCGAGTATACGCAATCAACAATTATTAGAAGATGCTTCAGTTTCTCTTGAATTCGACGTAGGTGAACGCTACGATGACTACGGTCGATTATTAGCATATGTTTATGCAGATGGTCAGTCTGTTCAACAAGTGCTATTACAAGAAGGATTAGCTCGTGTTGCTTACGTATTCCCTCCCAATACGCGGCATTTAGATTCTTTTGAAGAAGATGAGGCAAATGCTCGTCAGGCTGATTTGAATATATGGCAATACGAAAAATATGTAACAAATCGTGGATTTGATAAAACACAGGTTAATGAAGTTACCACTCCTGAGTCGAAAGAGAATGATAAGTGTTTCATAAAAGGTAATATCAATAGAGAAAACAAAAAGATCTATCATATCCCCTCAGGAAAATATTATGAACAAACTAACCCTGAGAAATGGTTTTGTACGGAGCAACAAGCAGTAGATGCCGGATTTAAAAAATCTGGTGAATAAGAAAGGGGCATTTTTCATGCAAGTACTCGTTTTACGCTTTGACTATAAATTGTCAACAAAATTAGAACAAGATTGTAATGACTTACATCTTGCATCAAGTAGAGGCAAAGAAACACCTCTTCCACCCCATATTAGTTTATTTACATTTGAACAAACGAATCCCATGATTCTAAACGAGCGCGTAAAAGCGTGGAGCGACAAACAACAACAACTGACGATTTCGTTATCTTCCCTTGGGTTTTTCAAACAGAAAGGTACTTTTTTTGTCGCACCCGTGGTTACAAAAGAAATAGAAACATTTCATCGAGAGTTATTTTCACTCATTATGGATTTACATACAAATGAAATTTCGCCTTATTTACCTGGGAAATGGGTACCACACTCAACCTTGATTAATAATGTCCCGTTGACTGTTTGGGGACCACTTTTCCAGCGTGCAGGCTTATCATTCGAACCCGTTATCGGAAAAGCCGTCGCTCTCGAATGCTGGACCGTTGTTAACGGCCGCGCTCAAACGGAATGGACCCACTTCCTTCAATAAATCCTGCAAATCCTTTGTCTAGGTCATTGACTATTATTGTGTGAGAGTTATAATAGAATTTGTCCTAGAAATTACGATCTTGTAGCTCAGCTGTGAGATTATCACCTTGACACGGTAACGATTTTTATAATTTGGGCCGTTAGTTCAGCGGGAGAATGTTTCGTCGACAACGAAAAGGTCACTGGTTCGATCCCAGTACGGCCCATTGGGTGCAAAACCCGCAAGAAATCTTTAGGAACAAAGGTTTCTCCAAAAAGCATCATCTCTTCGGAGGTGATGCTTTTTCATGTTTATTTTTTACATGGTGTTAAACAAAAATATAAAAACTGAATTTACTCATAACCCGTCATAAAAAAAAAAGCCTTTTTGGGTAAAAAAATAATTGAACGAGGTATGAACTGTTTAAGGGCGATTGATCAATACCTACAAAAAGACTGGACGTATATTTCTACTTTCACTTCTCATACTAAAGAAAAAAAGGAGTGATATCTATGGCAAAACGGACTAAGAAAAATGATGCAGACCAAAAGAATAAACAAGGGTTTGATTCAAGCAAAACAGATTCAGAATTCTCCAAAGAATTTGGCAGTGCAAATGCTAATCGAGCCAAAAAAGAAAAAGCGAAAAAAGAAAAAGCATCTAAAAACCAAGGGGAATGGAAAGGAATGCATTGATTGTTTTATCAAGATTTGTAAGAACACCCCTTCAACACCCTTGCACGACAATGCTATTTGGAAACGAAAAGAATCGTATTGGAACATTTGATATTAAGCGTTTGTTGTTCTGAAATCATGAAGAACCACCACCTGGAGTTAGTAACTCTATTTTATAATGAAAACAGCGAGTCTTTCCTCATAAAAATTGAGGAAAGGCTCGCTGTTTTTTAAATTGAAGGACTTTTTGAGTTGGCTCCACTAACATAAAAGGTTTTACTTACTTCTATTTTCAATATATTTTCGTTGAAAGTCTTCAATTGAAATGGGTTTCTCAAAATAATAACCTTGAAAGAAGTTGCAGCCATGTTCCATTAAGAATGTAATTTCATGTTCATTTTCAACACCTTCTGCAACTAAATCACATTGTAAGCTATTTGATAAATGTATGATGGATTTCAACACCGCTTCTGACTGTGGGTCATTACCAATACGTTGAATAAAATATCGATCAATTTTTATTTTATCAATTGGGAAATTAGTTAAGGAAGAGAACATAGAAAACCCTGTGCCAAAATCATCAAGCGCTATACGAATTCCTTTTTCTCGACATTTATTTATGTTCTTTAACATTAAGGCAGAAGTGACTAAACGTGTATCTTCTGTTATTTCCAGTTCTATTAAGTTATATGGAATTTGGTATTTTGCTAAGAGCTTATATAAGTCATCAAAAAATAATTCTTTTGATAATATTGACGAAGTCACATTAATGGAGACTCGCTTATCGAAACCAAAATTACTAATCCAATTTGACACGGTTGAAAAAACTTCCTCCATCAAATAGCGTGTTAATTTCAGCATATTCCCGCTTTCCTCAACAATTTCAATAAAGTCAAGTGGAGATAAAATTCCAAGTTTAGAATGATTCCAGCGACTCAACACTTCAAAACTATACATTTCATTGGTTATTCCACTTATTTGAGGTTGTAATACAAAATAAATGCCTTCTTTTGAGAGATCACCTTGCAAAGATTGTTCTATCGTCAATCTTTTCGATAACTCTTCTGTCATATTTACTTCGTAAAAACAAAAATCCCGTTCACTCGATTGTTTTGAATAATACATCGCCGTTTCTGTAGCGCTGAGCATCTGATTACAATTAAGCCCATCAAGAGGGAATTGGCTAATACCTATACTGACTGCCACGGTAAATTTTTGATTTATATTAATTTCAATAGGGTTCTTCAAATGATCGACAATATCTTCAACAATCTGTTCAATCCTATCCCGATCTGTTTCTTTGACTACTATAAGAAAATCATCTCCACCAAGATGCGATAGTTCACCATATGGTAGTAAAAGTGTATTTAGGCGTTCCGCTAAATGAATTAACAGCTCATCGCCCATTTGATGGCCATATAAATCATTAATATTTTTAAACCCATTGATATCTAAATACATGGTTGAAAAACCAGTTTTACTCTCAATTAGCTGTTCTATTTTTTTGGAAATTGCTTTCCGATTCGGCAATGACGTTAGACGGTTCGTATTTTCATATGCCTCTTTTTGCATTTCCGACTCTTTCTTCACGTTAATATTTTTGAAGTAGATGGATACACCACCGTCAACCCTCGGGTAAGAATGTATTTCAAACCAACTGGTTAGTGTATCGAAATAAGATTCAAACGATATGTATACTTTTTCCTTCATGGTCTTTGTATAATTCATATGAAACTCAGAATTAACAGCTTCCGGATAAATTTCCCATATGTTTTTCCCTATTACTTTCTCAGCGTTAAGATTTAATACACGTTGCGCTACCCCATTCAGATGAGTAATCTGCCAGTTCTCATTTAATGACATAAAAGCATCTGTCATACTTTCCAATACATCCGCAACAACTTCATCCGACTGAACTTCTTTTGTCACATTTCGATGTCGAATGAATGCACCCGGTTGTCCATTTAGTAATAAACACTTTTCAACATTCATGCGAAAAAAACGTTTATTATCTGGCCCATGACAAGCATAAATAGTCGAAAACTCTTGTCTCTTATTATGTAAAACGTCTTTAATTCCACTATGTTCTAGAATGAACTGATGATCAAGGTAATCTAAATAATTCACACCGACTGAGGTGGTATTTACGTCTCCATCGTTTTCTAAAGAAAACAGGTTCCATGCTTGGTTCGTATATTGTATGTAGCCCTTTAGGTCAATTATGGCAATATGATCTTCTAATGCATCTAACATGGATTGTATGACTTGTGGAAATGCATGCATTGTATACTCTCCTAAAATTCAATAATAGTTGATTTCCTTTTCTTTATATTACTATATGGAGAATTAAAAATGTGAAATAAATTGGTAATTATTCCTACTGATTTCTTGAATCCCCTCTATTCAATATTAGAGGCTTATTTTGCACCTCCTTATGCTTGCATACGATGTGTCTTCTCTACTTGATTGGTGTACCTCATGTTCTCTCTGTACATAAATAGCAGATGTTGATGGATTTTTGTGTGCACATATTTCTCAGTGATAATAAATGTATGAAACTAATGGACCTGCAGCTTGGGGCCAACGCCACCACCTTCGTATAGTAAAAAGACATTAGGTAATCTATGGTAAATTAAATATAGATTGAATTGGTGACATTGAGAATGTTCTTGACTGTCAGCGGATCGAAAAATTGATGAGGAGTGTTCCTTGATGACAAAGAGTAGATTGAATCCTAAGGTCGATGAATTTTTAGGTAAATCCAAAACGTGGAAGGAAGAATATGAGAAGTTGAGAGATATCGTTCTTGACTGTGAGCTGACAGAAGAATTTAAGTGGATGCATCCTTGTTACACATTTGAGGAAAAAAACATAGGTTTGATCCACGGATTTAAAGAATATTGCGCGTTTCTGTTTCATAAAGGTGCCTTGTTACAGGATGCCCATGGAATTTTAATCCAACAAACGGAGAATGTACAGGCGGCGCGCCAAATTCGATTTACCAATGTGCAAGAAATAGTTGAAATGGAAATCATCTTGAAAGCCTATATTCATGAAGCGATTGAAATTGAAAAAGCAGGTTTGGAAGTGAATTTTAAAAAGAATACAGAATTCATAATTCCTGATGAACTTCAAAGTAAATTCGATGAAATCCATGCCTTCAAAACTGCCTTTGAATCATTGACGCCGGGAAGGCAAAGAGCATACATTCTTTATTTTTCTCAGCCCAAACAATCCAAAACTCGAGAGTCAAGGGTTGAAAAATATATGCAGCACATACTAAATGGTAAGGGATTAAATGATTAATATTTTCGATGAAAAATAAATTATTTTAAAAAAACACACGAGATGAGGATTTCTTGTGGCTGGCCATCTAGGTAATCGTCGATCACTAAGCTGTTTAAAGATCAGCCAAAAGGAAGAATGATTAAAGTGAACTAAAATTAAGTCCTTTCTTTTTACTGGGAAAATAATACTTAATGCAGCATAATCATTCGTCATTTTTCGACATTATTCGATAAAATATGCCCCTTCTACCTTAAGAGTGAAACATGAGCTTATTAAATAAAAATTTAGATTTTAGTCATCTGGCTTTTTAGATGCTATACTCATAAAGTGAGGCTTGGGTTGATAAGCCATATTATTCTCTCACAGAAACGTCTAAGCATTTTGCTTAGACGTTTTTTTATTGTATTGAAAAACGGAGATGTGTGGGACTAACAAATTCGACAAATTTCGACATTAGGAAAAATAATAATATCTGGCTTGTTGGGTAAGCTGAACCCCTTATAATTTTATGTGTCCTCTATTCCTTGTTCAGTTCATCTAATGGACGGATGGGTTGCAGAATGCAAAATCTCATGGCTTTATCAAAGAAGGGTTTATTTAGATAAGTCCGAAGTGCAATAAAAAAAAACCCAGTTACAGTCAACTGAGTTTTTTGCATCTACAACAACTAACTAATTTTTAACAAGCCAATAAATCCAAGCAAATATGGCTAGGACGGGAATTGAAGCGAGATATATCCACACTTGATCACTAATGCTTTTATTTCCACTATAAGCCGCGTCGGAATCTTTTGTAAGTAACAATGTTGCAATAAGAGCAATAGCAGTAATGATGATTGCAAAAATAAATATCCAAAGAAAGTTCATTTTTTCCTCCTAGGTATTAAAAGCTCTTAGGGCTTTTTATTCATAATCATACTTCTTTTCTTAGCAATGTTCCATATTTTCATAATGAAACTCTTTAAGAGTGTGAACAAAGTTAGGACATATTTAAATCGTACTGTCTGTTTTCATTCATATTGAGTCATTGGATTGGTATATACTGCTATTGTGCGTGTATTCCTACTATGTTATACTAAGCTAGTAAACGTTAATTAACGCTTGTGTGACGAGTTTTGACTTCCAATAATAACGATTACTTATAGTTCGAGACATTGACCATTTGTAGTCAGTGATTTGAACTCAGTCGATATCATTGGGTGCCAAACCCTCGAGAATCTTTAAGGAACGAAAGATTCTTCCAAAAAAAGTATCATCTCTTCGGAGATGGTACTTTTTTCTTTGTGTTACAAATAATAAAAGGTTAAATCTCCTATAACAAAAAAATTTCAATCTAAAAAATGCAAAACCAACTTTGTATCAAATTGGTTTTGCATTCAGATATATACCTATACGAATCAGAAGTGAACAAAAAGGTCTGCAGTGACGGCTTCATTTAGAACCCATTTTATCGGCACTTGCTCAGCAGGATAAAGAAAATTTGTATTATCTTTAATGTCTAAATCAACGACATATAGCTGAACACCCATTTCAACTGCAATTTCTAGCAGTTCATTGATACTTGGTGCGTTAAAATCACTAAGCGCATTAGAAAGATATTCTATACCTGCAGATGGAATGGGAATATACATTTTATCTAAGATGTTTACGCCCTTTCTAGAAAACGCTAATATCACATCAGCTCCAGAAGAGGCGGCTCCTACTGCAATATTTAATGGAGGATAGGCTGATTCTAATTCGTCATGAAGTGCTAGTACAACCACTTTTTTTGTATCCATGAATTCCACGATCTCCCTCAATAACTGATTACAGCATCTGCCGAATACGCTAATTCTAAAAAGGTAACAACTCCTGCAAGTTCCGCGCCTTCAATTAGTTGTAAACCATCTGCAATTAAAATATTCATCTGGCATCCATAAAGTTTAATTCCTGATGTTAATGCTGTTTCGAGTAGCTTTGCTAAATTATTGTCATGAGCACTATTCCTATTATTAAAATAACGCTGATCTAGAACTCTCGCGCCATCAAGATCAAAAAAGATCGCAACTTCATGCTGATTCTTAACCTTTTCAAGCGATTCCTTTATTACATAGGCTGCGTTTGAACTTAAAGACACAAAATAAATGAATTTCTTGTTCGCCATAGAAATCCTTCTTTCAATTTACAAAATTGAAATTGCATATACTTTTTGATAACTTTTATAAAATATCTAGCCAAATCTTTATTGCTGTCCCAGAGATCAATACGGCTAAGATAATTTGCAAGATTTTTGTATCCATCTTTTTACCAGCAATAGCTCCGAGTGGTGAAGCAATCAAACTTGCAACTACCATAATAGCCGCTGGATAATAATCCACTTGTCCCGTTGTAATCTTCCCAACCGTCGCACCAATGGATGAGATAAATGTGATGGCCAAAGAAGAAGCTATTGTCATGCGAGTAGGGATTTTTAATACAACCAACATGATTGGCACCAATAAAAATGCTCCTGCAGCGCCAACAATACCTGCTCCAACACCAACGATTAAGGAAAGTCCTGCAGCTAGCCATTTATTAAATTTCACTTGATCAAGAGGTATATCGTCAATCCCTTTTTTCGGAATAAACATCATGATTGCAGCAGTTGCCGCTAAAATACCATAGGTGAAATTAATGCCGTTTTCACTCATTAATTTCGATCCAAAACCTCCGACAAAGCTACCAATTAATATACTAGATCCCATATAAATAATTAATGATTTGTTAAGATAACCGCCTTTGCGGTATACCCAAACCCCACCGATTGTTGCAAAAAACACTTGAACTGCACTAATACCCGCTACCTCATGAGCACTAAAAGCGGCAATTCCAAACAAAGGTGGAATGTATAAAAGCATTGGATATTTGATGATTGATCCACCTATTCCAAGCATTCCTGAAACATATGACCCAATAAAACCAATTAAGAAAATTGTAATAATGAATCCAAAATCCATTGTATTCCCTCCTTATGAATTATTTCATTACTCTTCATTTATTAATTGTTATTAACGTACTGCACAACGATTTGGTCCAATTTCCATCTCACGTTGTTGCTCTTCATCAGGAGTTATTATTCCCATGTTTGTTTGACGAATCTCTTGGTACGCATTAGGTTGTGGTGGTAAATTTTCTGTTACTAATTTTCTAAACGTATCTTCGTCTTGAATATTTAACCCGTGATTATTCGCAAACAAAGTGCCAAGTTTTGCATGAACACTACCATCTTCGTTTAATTCATCGATAATCATAAAGTGAGCTGGAAGAACTTGAAGTTCATCCGATAATTCACGGAATTTCGTATACAAACTTTCTCTAAGGTCAAGAACCCAGTCCTCTGCCATACCAGCTAAGTCAGGTCGTCCGATCGAGTCAATAAATAAAATATCACCGGAAAGCAAGAATTTTTCATCGATAACAAAAGAAGTAGACCCAATCGTATGCCCTGGAGAATATAGAGCATGAATATTGATCATTGTGTTACCAATCTTAACATCATTGCCATTTTCTAACGCTTGATATTCAAAAATTACATCAGTTGCATCTTTCGGAGGCAACCAATATGTTGCGTTCGTTTTTTGAGCAATTATGCGACCACCCGAAATATGATCTGCATGAAGATGCGTATCAAATACATGTGTAATTTTTGCTCCTTGGCTTTCTGCAAAATCAAGGTAAACATCAGACATTCTTGTCGAATCAATAATTGCAGCCTCGCCATTTGAAATGACCATGTACGACAAGCAACCTTTACCAATGCGAACGAATTGATAGATTGCGCCATCATTACCAAGATCCCCAACTTTCACAGGTTCTAAATGTTCACTCCAAGTTTTCATTCCACCTTGTAAATAAGAAACCGTTAGACCCTCCTCAGAAAGCATTTCTGCTATCATAATTGAAGACCCTTCTTTTGCACAAACTACAAGAATTTCTTTATCAGAAGGTAGATCTTTCATGATTTCTTCAACACCATCAAGCAAATCGAAATACGGGATATTCAAATAGTCGAAGTTTTCTCCTTCGATTTTCCAATCTTGAAAATCACTTTCGTTACGCACATCTAAAATGAAAAATGGTTCTTTATTGATTACTTTTTTAGTTACTTCTTTAGCACTCATACTATTTACAGTCATTAACATTTTACCTCCTACGGTATATAATTTATCAAAAAATTAGAATGTTAGCGTTACATCAGCATCTTTAGCAAATTCTAAAAATGTAACTGCTCCACCTACATCGATTCCATCAACAAATGCGTTCTTATCTAACCCCATAACATCCATTGTCATTTGGCATCCAATAAACTTAACACCAAGATCTTGAGCCATTGCTACTAAGTCAGGAATAGCTGGAACATTTTCTTTAGCAAAACCTTCTACGAAATATTCTTTTCCTGCAGGGATTGGAAGTTGTTGATATGCTTCATTATGAATTAAGTTAAGTCCTTCAAATGTGAAGAAAATAGCTACCTCTTTATCAGTTGCAGCTGCTGCTGTTGCAATATTAAATACTTTATATGCATCGAATAATCCACCGTTACTTGCGATAATTGCTACTTTGTTTGTCATTTTCTTTTCCTCCTAGTTTTTAATAAGTTATTAGTTAGTAATACTTTTCGTTTCGCCAGTCCATTGGCTCATACCTGGTACAACGTTCATAACATTTGTAAAACCGTTTTCTGCTAACTTTTGAGAAGCGAAATCACTTCTATTTCCAGTACGGCAGACAACATATATGGCATTATCTTTATCTAATTCATTCAAACGACTTTCTAATTCGCCTAAAGGAATAGAGATTGCATTTGGAATGTGGTCAAATGCATATTCTGCAGATTCTCTAACATCCACGATAACTAAGTCATTCGTTTCTTTTAGCTTCTGATCGAGAACTTCATTAGTTACCACGTTCGGATGATTTCTTTCAACGGTATCTGCGCCGGAAGACTTTCTTAAATAATGTTTTAACACTCCGCCTTCTTCAAGCGTACCAAGATATTGATGTCCTGTACTTCCTGCCCATGCTTTAATATCGGCTTTTGACCCTTTATCTGTAGCTAAGACTTCTAAAACCTGACCAGCTTCTAATCGATTCATTGCCTTTTTTGTTTTCACGATAGGCATAGGACATGCTAATCCTTTTGCATCTAAGATTTCATTTACCTTAATATCATTCATTTAATAATCTCTCCCTTAATACCTTACAGGGTATTTGTTTGTATAAAAAAATATTAATCAACAGTACCTTCCCAGTTATACATTCCACCAGCCATGTTAATGACATTATAACCATAACTTTCTAGGAATTGAGAAGCACTTCCACTTCTACCACCAGATAGACAAACCATAATATATTCTTTCGACTTATCTAACTCGTTCATACGGAATTCAAGTAATCCTAAAGGGATATTTACTGCTCCAGGAATTTTCCCAGCTGCCACTTCTCCCGCTTCACGTACATCCAGAATATTTAAAGTTGTGCCTTCAGCTAATGCTAATTCTACTTCTTTTGCAGTCATTGTTTTCAATTGATAATCCCCCTCAAATTAAATGTAATTACATATCGGTATGGCTGATTTTCATATTTATTTGCAATCTTTATCTATATAAATAAGTTGACGTTACCTTCTTGAGCATCAGCTAAGTACGCGGCAACTCCTGCATATTCGATGTTATCCAATAATTCAGCTTGACTTAGTCCCAATAAATCCATAGTCATCGTACAAGCTACTAATTTAATTTCTTGTTCTTGAGCCATTTCAATTAATTGAGGCACAGTCATCGCATTATGTTTTTTCATAACGTCCTTAATCATTTTCGGTCCAAACCCAGCAAAATTCATTTTTGAAAGGCCCATTTTATCTGCGCCTCTTGGCATCATTTTACCAAACATTTTTTCCATAAACGTTTTTTTCACTTCGATCGTTTCGTCTTTACGCAAGGCATTTAATCCCCAAAACGTATGAAAAATAGTAACTTCATGATCATAAGCAGCTGCTCCGTTTGCAATAATATAAGCGGCCATTACTTTATCATAATCCCCACTGAATAAAATAATTGTCGTTCTTTTCTGTTCAGACATTTAATATCCCCTATATAAAACATATTTTTCTTGTATGAAGATGTTGACTTAAGTTTAAATTAACCTTTTTGGATCCAGAATTTAAATACAGTTCCTTCTTCATCATCGTATTTCAATAATTCGTGACCACCTGATTTAGCCCACGCAGTTAAGTCGTTTTTAGCACCTTTATCTGTTGTATGAATTTCTAATATTTGACCTTTTTCAAGTTCGTTCATTGCTTTTCTTGTTTTAACTATTGGCATTGGGCAAGCTAACCCTTTTGCATCTAAAATTTTATCTACATTCATCCTTAAAACCTCCAATAAATTATTTCGGCGTAATAATAATTATTACCCCCATGGGTATATTACTTTATAAAAAAAAAGAAGTCAACCCATAGCATATTCAATAGTTCCATTCGTAAATAGGCAGTAAGTCGATTCATTATGCAACAAGTAACCACTCACTATATGAGCAGTGTCTTATTTATATTCCAAAATAAGTTGGCTCAACGATCATATTTAATGAAGGTTGAACCAGTTTTTAATAAGGAACAACTAAGTTCTCACACACTTTTATTAATACAGACTATTAAGCGATCTTCAATATCTTTAGCAAACTGCTCCATCTTATCATCATTTAACATGCTAATAAGCGACGTTGGTTTTGGCATTCCAATGTTTGTTTTTCCGTTTTTTTCATACACAACAATTTTACAAGGCAGAAAATAACCGGCCATCTCATTTTCATTTAAAACTTTTTGAGCTTCCAGTGGATTACAAACTTCAAGAACTTTGAATTCTTTTTCAAATTCAAGACCTTTTTCTTGCAGCTTTTCTTTTATATCAAAAGTCCACAAAACCCCAAATTTTTCTTCTTTTAAACTTGCCTCTAGGTCCTTAATCGCTTCATCCATATTCTTTTCAGTTTCAACTGTGTAATCAAACATATTCGTCAACCTCCTTGTAATTTGTGTAACTTCAACGAAGTATTACTAAGTAGTATTATGTAGGCAACATTCAGAAATCTTGCCTGCATTTACTCTATCCTATCATGAGGTTTCCTAAAATTGCTACCAATTCAACTGATACCTGCCTGGGTAATTCAAAGAATTACGATTTGGTTGAGTTTAAATGAATGAATGAATTGGTCACAAAAAAACATCATCTCCAAAGAGGTGATGTTTATTGATTGGTATTAATTATGCTTTCCAAACTCCACGCTCCCATTTCTCAATAAATTGCTCAAACGTTAGTCCATAGCGTTCTCTAATTTTATGATAAACGAAATATTGCCCTAAACTTTCTATTAATCGGTCCTCCACTGTCTCACCCTTTCCTTCATTTTTTTATGCAGTTTATTTAGCATATGCATGTCCAAAGACAATTAATAATAATTTATTGTGGCTTCTCCTCTAAGTATGTCTGTATACTCATTTCTTCATACTTTCTAGTAAAAAAAAATCGCAATGGAGTATATCTCCATTGCGATTCTTTAAAGGTAATTAATTACTTACACTGCAGGAACTGATTTTTTCTTATCGTGGCTCTTATCTCGTGTGAAATATTGAATTGCGAATAATGACACGAACATAATCAAGCCAACTGTGTCTGATAAACCTTCTGGGTAAATAAGTAGCAAACCAGCGATGACAGCTAAAATTCGCTCATACCATTTCACTTCACGGTACCAATAGCCAATCATTCCCGCACCAATCGAAATCATACCGGAAATTGCGGTAACTAAAACCCAAAGTACTTGTGGAATAGTTGTATCAATCATCAGCAATTCTGGTGATAACACGAACATATAAGGAATGATAAATGCCGCTATCGCAAGTTTGGCTGACACAAACCCAGTTTTTATAGGGTCGCCACCTGACACTCCAGCTGCTGCAAATGCAGCTAATGCAACTGGTGGTGTAATATCGGCAATAATACCAAAGTAGAATACGAATAAATGTGCAGATAATGCAATAGCCATTGGAACTGCCGCACCCTCCGGTAAATCAAGCATTAGTAATGTTATGATTGCAGGTGCTGCAATCGTCGAAGTAATAACATAATTTGCAGTTGTTGGAGAGCCCATTCCTAATACAATGGCTGCTAACATCGTAAAGAATAATGTTAATAAAACGTTTCCGCCTGAAGCAGAAACTAGTCCATTCGCTAAACTTAAGCCAAGACCTGTCTTAACAACAACACCAACAATAATACCTGCGGCTGCGGTCGCAGCTGCAACAGCAAGTGCTGTTCGTGCTCCGTCGACTAATGCCTCAATCATATCTTTAAAGTTTAGACGTGTCTCTTTATTAAATGAGCTGACTAGGATCGTTAATACAATCCCCCAAAGTGCAGCTTGCATCGTTGGAATACCGATAAGTAAGAAAATAATGATTCCTACTATAGGAAGCAATAAATATACTTTCTTCAATACTTCAATTCGATTTGGCATTTCTTCTTTTGTCAATCCGCGTAAACCTACACGTTTTGCTTCGAAATGAGTCATTATCCAAATTCCAGTGAAATATAACAGTGCCGGAATAGCTGCAGCTTTTGCAATATCCCAGTATTCGATCCCACCGATGAATTCAACCATTAAAAATGCTGCGGCTCCCATAATTGGTGGCATAATTTGTCCACCAGTTGAAGCCGCCGCTTCAACTCCACCAGCAAATTCTTTTTTATACCCCAGTTTTTTCATCATAGGTATTGTATATGAACCTGATGTAACGACATTTGCTACTGAACTTCCTGAAATTGTTCCTTGAAGCGCACTAGAAAAAATGGCTACCTTTGCAGGTCCTCCAATAAGATGACCTGCAAATGCGACTGCTAAGTCATTAAAGTATTGACCAACACCCGTCTTAACTAAGAAAGCACCAAAGAGCAAGAATACAAAAATAAATGTGGCAGATACACTAAGAGGTGTACCTAAAATACCATCTGTTGTGAAGAACATTAATTGAATTACACTATCTAAATCTTGACCTCGATGTGCCAAGAAGCCCGGGAAATATGGACCAAAAAATGCATACGCCAAGAAAGTTGATGCAATAATGGTGATCGGCATACCAACAGCTCGTCGTGTAGCTTCTAGCGTTAACAACACAGCTAGAATTCCGACAATCAAATCCATCGTCGTCACGTTTCCAACTCGGAAGTATAATTCTTTAGCCATTATTGGCCAATACAAACCAACTCCAATGGAGAGAATAGAGAGTATATAATCGTAGAACGGAATTTTATTTCTTTTCGTTCTCTCTGCTTTTTTAATCGCAGGGAAAAGCAAGAAAATTAGGGACAGTGCAAACCCTAAATGAATGGATCGTTGTAGGTAAGCTGTATATTGACCAAAAATAGCTGTATATAGTTGGAATAAAGAAAAAGCTAATAGACCATAGAATACGACTTTCAACATAGTACCTTGTAAATCTCGGGTGTTGGACTCAGGATCATATTTTTCTAAAATATGACGCTGTTCTTCATCAGTTAATTGTTCGAATTTTTCATGGTGTTCATGTTGTTCATGTTGTTCATGTTGTTCATGTTGTTCATCTTTTATTTTATCACTCACGAAGCTTAGCTCCTCTCAGTTGGTCAACCAGGGACAACCGTGTTACTTGAAACGTATACGTCTCGCCTCTAGTTAAATAATTTTTTAAATGATATTCATCTTCTACATACCGAAAAGCTAAATCACGATCAATGTCACCAACAAGTATATTAAATGAAGGCATAACTTGCGACATGTTTGTTATGTAATACTTACCATCTTTTTCGACAAAGTTCTCGCCTTTTCCTGCACCAGATGGCATGCCGATTGCAAAATCTTCGTATTCGAGTGAAGAAAGTTGAATGTCATGTTTCTTTGTAACTTTATAGGTCTCTAAGACATCCGATAAATGAATGGAATGTGTATAGCGGATTTGAAAAGACTTTTCCTTTTCAAGAGGAAGATAGGCAATTGGATTTGTGGTCCGTTGCTCGAAGAATACGAAACTCCATTTGTATGGAATAAAGGCCATTAAGAGAAACATACTTATCACAAGTAAAACCGTCAATAAGATTGTCCTTTTTTTCAAATTCCGTCCCTCACTTTTTGAAAAAACACGGAACTCTCTAAAATAGGAGAATTGACATGTTTTGTTACTAACGTAAATACTATTTTTTTCAGTGCAAAGAAGAACAACGATGGAGCAGTTAGCCCCATCGCAATTGTGAAATTCTTTTAGTTAGAGGCCTAATTACTTAACTTCGTCAAAATACTTCTGTGCACCTGGATGAACATCAATATCGATTCCATCTAAAGCCGTTTCAGCTTTAATAAATGCACCTTTTGGATGTTGGATTTTGTCTGTGTTTTCATAAATTGCTTTTGTAATATCATATACTAAATCTTCTGGAAGATCTTTGCTAACAGCTAACATAGCAAGAACAGATACTGTTGGAACTTCAGCTGTTGACTTATATGTGCCAACAGGGATTGTTTCCTTCGCATAATATGGGTATTTCTCGATTAATTCATCAGCTTTTGCATCTTCAACAGGTACAATCACTACTTCAGTAGTTGCACTTAAAGCTTCTACAGCTCCAGTTGGTGTACCAGATGTGATGAAAGCAGCATCAATTTGGCCAGATTGTAAACTCTCTTGTGATTCAGCAAAATCTAAGTTTTGTGCTTCTATGTCTTCCATTGTCATACCATGAATTTCTAATAATTGTTCAGCATTTGCAAATGTTCCTGATCCAGGTGCACCTACAGATACTTTTTTGCCTTTTAAATCCTCGTAAGAAGCAATTCCAGCGTCAGCTGTTGTTACTAATTGAATCGTTTCTGGGTAAAGAGCACCAATTGCAGCAATTGAATCGATCGCTTCACCTTCAAACATCAACTCTCCTGCTGTTGCATAATAAGCGATATCAGTTTGTACAAAAGCAATTTCCGCTTTGCCATCTTTAAGAGCAGTCATATTTGCTGCTGATGCTTGAGATACCTCAGCCGTTGTATCTACACCCACTTCATCTGAAATGATTTGTGCAAGTGTTCCACCAAGTGTGTAATAAGTTCCTGTCGTACCGCCTGTTACGATACTTAAGAATTTGTATTCTTCTTCACTACCGCCACCTGCATTACACGCGCTTAACATTAAAGACGCAGATAAACCAAGTGTTGCAAGAATTCCTAATTTCTTTTTCGTCATATTAATAATTCCCCCTAAATCTGTTTTTTGTACAATTATCATTTTAGCATGAATAATCATTCAATTGGAAGATTCAGAGGGAAGTCAGATGTCTATTATTAACAAATAATTAAGTCGTTGCACCCTCAACTTTCGACTCAGGTGCAGTCGCTTCTGGTTCAATATCAGCAAACGTTTCATTATGCTCCTCTAAATCACGTGTTCGATGTGCAATTCGGGAAGAAGCACATGCAGCTAAACTTGCGACTAAATCATCTAAAAACGTATGAACTCCATCACCAATTTTTGTATCTAGTTTTTTAATAATGCCTATTTTATTTTTGTCTAAATGACCAAACGTGGTGACAGCTATACTTCCGTAAGTAAATACTGATCCAAGAGCAATTGTTTCATCCACTCCAAATAGACCTTCATCCGCTTCCACTATTTGTTGTAAAGGTGCGGATAGCATTTTCTTCTCTGCTAATTCATCTAGCTCTATGCCTACTAAAATAGCGTGTTGCATTTCTCTCTTTTTTAAAACACTTTCAACTGACTCTATACAATGTTCTATTGTAAGACCCACATTGTAAGCTAATTGCATTTCTAAAACGATTTTGGCTATTTCTTCAATCGAAACCCCGCGTCGTTCCAATGCTGCTTTAGTAGCCTCTAATACTCGTTGTGAGTGAATTCGTACTCCATTGTTATCCAACATGCCATCTCCATTTCATTCAATTCTAGTTGTTGTTATTCATAATTATACCTTCCACCTGCATTATGGTACAATTTCTGTAGCAAGATTTGGAGGAGGTCCTGACCTATGTCTAAAGGTACCATTCAAGACGTCACGCTATTCAGTGACGCCTTACAAGAAGAAATGCAACTGCTGATTTACATACCAGCAAACTATTCACCACTTTATAAATATACAGTATTAATTGCAAATGACGGAAAAGATTACTTCCAATTAGGACGTATTTCACGTGTTGCTGATGAACTACTAGAAAACAAAGAAATTGAAAATATGATCATTGTTGGGGTTCCCTATAAAAGTGTAGAAGATCGCAGCAAAAAATACCATCCATCTGGTGAACAGCATGTTGCCTATTTACGTTTCCTTGCACATGAACTTGTTCCTTATTTAGATGAAACATACCCTACTTATCAAATTGGTATGGGAAGAGCATTAATCGGAGATTCCTTAGCAGCAACTGTATCACTTCTCGCTGCAGTGAAATATCCAAATATATTTGGGAAGGTTCTTTTACACTCTCCTATGGTCAATGAAGAAGTTTTATCTCAAGTAGAAAACATTCGTACTCCGCATTCTTTCTCGGTTTATCATATTATCGGGACAGGTGAAGATGAAGTGAAAACGACAAATGGCCAAATAGAAAATTTCTTACAACCGAATCGATTACTAAATTCATTGATGCAAGAAAAAGGATTTTCGCTGTTCTATGACGAATTTGAAGGAGACCATACTTGGAAGCATTGGCAGCCGGATTTAAAACGGGCGATTAAAATGAATTTCAGTCTCTAATCGTTAAAATTAAGCCAAAACCATAAAATTTGCTATAATAAAAGTATGAACACACAACTAAGAAGGAGGTTTTTAGGATGAAATATGGAGTCGTTGCATTCCCATCTAAAAAACTACAAGATTTAGCAAACTCGTACCGTAAACGTTATGACCCACATTATGCGCTCATTACTCCTCACATGACCCTTAAGGGTGTTTTTGAAGCAAATGACAACGAAATTGAAGAACTATCAAAAAAAATCAGAAAAGTAACGGATCAGCATAATCCGTTCAAATTGCAAACAACAAGTTTTAGTTCATTCGCTCCCGTAACAAATGCAATTTACTTCAAAGTAGTTCCAACGGATGATTTAGTTAAATTACATGAAGACTTGCACAAAGAAAGTTTAGGTAGTGAAACTGAATATGCGTTTGTCCCACATATTACAATTGCACAAAAAATGGCATCTGGAGAACATGACGACATTTACGCACAAGTAAGAATGATTGGTGTGGATCACGAAGAAATGATTGATCGCTTGCATTTGCTTTACCAACTTGAAGATGGCTCATGGACCGTTTATGAAACATTCCGTTTGAATGGAGCTGAAAACCAATTTGATTTCAGCTAAACGAGTGGAAAGTGAAAAAGAACGCGAAGATGCTTTTTATGTACGACAAAAAGTATTTGTGGAAGAACAAGATGTTCCTGTTCATTTGGAATTAGATGAATATGATGAGTCTGCCATCCACTTTGTCGCATATGACGACGAAATGCCAATCGGGGCTGGCCGCATTCGGGAACCAGAACCAGGCATCGCAAAAGTGGAACGCGTTTGCATATTACCACAATACCGTGGCCAACATTTAGGGAATTTAATGATGGATAAAATGGAATCATACGCAAAAGAAGCAGGTCTAACTTCGGTTAAACTAAACGCACAATCTTATGCTGTTACTTTCTATGAAAAACTTCATTATGAGATTACATCTCCTGAATTTTTGGATGCCGGCATTCCTCATCGTGCTATGCAAAAAAATATATAAGCTTTAGAAAAACACTTGTTCATAATTGAACAAGTGCTTTTTTTTATTCGTTTTTCTGATTCATCATAGAAGCTATCTCATTTAGATTTAGCTTATTTCCCTTTTCAACAACTGACTTCACTATTTGATCTTCTAATTCTTTTGAAATTGGTTTGTTTGCAATTTTTGATACTTTACGAACAATTTTTTTCACTTGTTTCTCATCAGAAAAATCAGCGTATTGGATCGCATTTGCTAAAGTGAAAACTTCATCCATAGACACACCCGTTTTTTGCTCGATTTTCTTAAAAAATGAATCGTGCATTTGTTTTCCTCCTATCTCATAAACCTACTACCTACAATGATTAATAGGATGAAGAGTATGACAATGAGAACAAATGATGACCCTTTTTACAGGTTCACGAGATGGACAATTACTGCAAAAATTATTACTTCCATACATACTACTTCCTCCCTTCCCATTCGACCTAGAATATGCAAATAGGATCAAAAGACAAGGGCACTTTACTCAGGACACTTTCCCTTTGGATTTAAAAATAATAGCACCTATCACTCCAAAAACTATGGCAGCACTGATACCTGAACTAGTTACTTCAAACATACCGGTTAATACACCTATAAAGCCATGCTTCTCAGCCTCTTGCAAAGCACCATGGGTAAGTGAATTCCCAAATGAAGTAATAGGAATGGTTGCACCAGCCCCCGCAAAGTCAATAAAGGGTTCATATAAACCAAATCCATCGAGAACTGAACCAATGACAACCAATAAACTTAATGTATGAGCAGGAGTCAATTTCGCCACATCAAAAAGAAGTTGTCCAACTACGCAAACGAGTCCACCAATAATAAATGCAATAATTACAGAAACGATCATATTTTCACCTCAATCCATCGACAGTTCAACAGCATGGGCTATACATGGTATGGTTTCACCCTGTTGAAATGATAATGGGGATAGTAAAGCACCTGTTGCTACGAGTAATATCTTCTTCCATTTTTTGTTCAAGACCTCTGCATATATAGGACCGAAAAATACGGATGCCGAACAACCTGCTCCGCTAGCCCCTGATAAAAACTTCTCATCATTACCGTAAAATTCAGCTCCAGCATCACGGTAATTATCAACTAAAAACGAAGAAACACCACTCGACTTAATTAATTCCTGAAGAATCGAAAATCCATTTTTGCCCAAATCACCTGTCATAACAAAATCGTAAGAAGTACCCTTATTTTGAGCTAGGTGTTTTTGGATTGTATCAAACGCTGCTGGCGCCATTGCGCTTCCCATATCAAGCGGGTCTGTACATTCACAATCAATTACTTGACCAATCGTGGCTGAATGAACATACGGTTTATTACTTTGATGATGGGAGAGGATACCGTAGCCACCTGCAGTGACTGTCCATTGACCCGTAGGTGGTTTTTGCGCTCCATATTCTATTGGATAGCGGAATTGTCTTTCTACAGCGTTATGCTGACTTGCAGCGCCAAATAATATGGTTTCCATAAGATTGGTTTCAAGGAAAAAACTTGCCGTTATGAGAGACGAAACGCTTGTTGCACAAGCAGAAAACATCCCCATAAATGGAGTCGCTAATTGGCGAGCAGCAAAATTAGTAGGTGTCATTTCATTGATTAAATCTCCACCAAGGAATAAATCGATATCCTTTAGCTGAAATCCGCCTTTCGTCACGGCCATATTACATGTATCTTCTATTAATTGAGAATGACCTTTTTCATTCGTCTCTTGTCCAATTCGCTCATCCTCATAAATAAAGTCAAAATGCGGATGAAACGGACTATCTTTTTCAAGTGGCCCTACCGAAACAGCGGTTGAGACAATACTCGGCTTAGAGGCGAATTGGTACGTACCTGTTTTTTTCACCAAGAGATTACCCCCATTTTGACAAGTATCGTTTTAATTAGAGCTACGACAAATGCAGAGAATACTCCGTATACAATAACCGGTCCTGCGAGTTTAAACATGTTAACCCCGACACCGAGAATAAATCCTTCTGATTTATGTTCAATGGCTGCTGAGATGACTGCATTACCAAAACCACTAACTGGTACTGCAGACCCTGCTCCACCGAACTGACCAATTTTTTTATAGATACCAAAACCCGTTAGTACCATTGAAAGAAAGACGATTGTTGCTACTGAAGGATTACTGGCTGTTCGTTCTGTGAAATTGAAAAAATACATGTATAGAAAAGAGATGACTTGACCAATCGCGCATATAATTCCACCTGTCAGAAATGCCTTCATACAGTTCTTAATGACTGGACGTTTTGGTGCCATTTGATCTACCGTTTGTTGGTATGATTTAGCGTCCATTACGTTTCCTCCTTTGCTAGTGCTTGAAGATCGGCTAAATCTTTTTTCAAATCATCCATTGTTGGTTGTTCATTAATGATTTTCTTTAATTCCCACGTAATTTTTAAATCACTCGAAACAAAGACATCATGATCTGGAAATAGTGATTTTACTTCTTTTTCGATTGATTTTTCGATTTTTTCCTTTTTGAATTTAGACATCGGTTGTACTTGGAGTGAAACGACCAGTTGATGATCAAAAAACACCCCAGCTGCTTCACTTAAATTTCGATTATCTGTAAAAACTTTTTGCAATGTCTCAATTTCTTGCTGATCATCATCGACGTGATAAGTCGAAACTTTTGGTGCTTCTGAACAACCTGCTACTACTACTAAGATAAAGCTCATCAACCATAATTTTTTCATCATATTCTCACCTTTTATCCTAGTATGGTGTTTTAGTAAAAGTTTATGTATAGATTGGTTTACGCGCCCTGTTGTTCGAACACAATCGACATACAGTATAAAGACTTTGAAAGATAGCGAGGTGAAAACAAAATGGGATGTGGACGTAACTTGGAATCATCAACTTCATCAGTTCTAGGCATTAAGAAAGATCATTGTATCTGTGACGTAGTCCGTGCAATTAAAGACATTCAGGATGCAGTAGTGGACAACGATTGTCCAGTGTGTCCAACGAATTGCTTCTTAGAGCCACTAGGTGGATTAGTAAGTCCATCACGTCATCAAGCTGATACTCGCGTATTCATGTTATTGACAAAAGATGGCACGCCGTTCAAAGCATTTTTCCGTGACAATGATCGTCATGACTGTGACTGCTTCTCCGTATTCTTCCGTGTAGAAGACGTATTCGATGGTTGCTGTGCAACTCTTCGTGTATTAGAGCCACTAGATCATCATCATAAAGAGGTTGATCTATTAAGTGACTGTGGTACTAAATTGAATTTGAAAGCAATCTGTAAAGTTCGTGATTATCGACTTTCTAGCAGCTGTATTACCGTTGACTTGAATTGCTTCTGTGGCATTGAATGTGTGGCAGACGTATTTCTAGATGTTTGTGAATAAAAAATAAACACTTTAAGAGTGCAGTGTCTAATAAGCCCGACTTCCTTTAAATAGGAAGTCGGGCTTGATTTTTGACTCTATGTAGTTTGTGTCGAATGAATGATAATATGAGTAGAATATAATAAAAATTTATACGAAATAGAAATAAGAGGATAGTTGCTTCTATTTTTTTTCATACAAAAAGACATCCATAGTGGTTAATGGATGTCTTTCCTTATAATCAATTAAATTCGAGTTGGCAGAATTTTACCTCTCCACCATATTTCTTTAATCTCATGAACTTCAAATGCTGTAATTTCACCATCTGCCAATTTAATTTGAACACTATCTGGATGTAAAGCCTCCACAACACCATATACTTTTTCTCCATCTTGGAGGTGAAAACATAATGGCTTATAAACATGTTTTGCAAAATCTGTCTGTAAAAAACGCAATCGATTCCACATTAAAGGATCCTTTTCGACTGCTTTTAAAACGGGCTCGGGGAAGATCGAAGTACTTTCTTCTTGCCAATGTCTAACCTTAGGTATATGCCGATATACCGGAGGTCCTTGGACAAAAAGGAGCGGATCATTTTCCACTGAAACATACACACCCTTTTTGAGATAGTTTATGCTATCTGTTTACAGAATGTGAAAGCCGCTGTCGCAATGAATCGTTTCGCCAGTAATCCCACGAGATAACTGACTAAATAAGAATAGTGCTGTATCGCCAACTTCTTCAGGAGTAGTATTACGACGAAGTGGAGCACGCTCTTCTATTTCTTTCAGAACACTATTAAAGTCACTAACACCTTTAGAAGACAACGTGCGAATTGGCCCTGCTGAAATCGCATTTACACGAATATTATGTTTTCCTAAGTCTGCTGCTAGGTAGCGAACTGACATTTCTAATGAAGCTTTAGCTACACCCATAATATTATAGTTCGGCACGACTTTTTCTCCGCCTAAATACGTTAATGTGACAATACTGCCACCTTCAGTCATTAATGGCTTCGCAGCTTTTGCTACAACTGTTAACGAGAACGCACTAATATTATGCGCTAATAAAAATCCTTCACGAGACGTATCTGAGAAATTCCCTGCTAATTCTTCTGTTTTCGCAAAAGCGATACAGTGAGCTAAGCCATCAATTTTACCGACTTCTTGCCCGATTGTTGAAAAACATTTCTCAACATCTTCATCATTCGTAACGTCACACGGAAGAACTAATTCATGTTTTCCTTCTAATGTTGCCACTAAATCACGAACAGACTTTTCAAAGCGTTCTCCAGCATACGTGAAAATAATATTTGCACCAGCTTTATCTAAAGATTGTGCAATCCCCCAAGCAATACTGCGTTTGTTTGCTACACCCATGATGACGTATGTTTTTCCTTGTAATGACAAAGACATGAAAAAATCCCCCTTGTTAATTCTTATTATTATTACCTGGTACTAATAATACATCACAAAAAACATTAGTGCAAAAAAATCTTTAAGAATAGTAGTCTATGAGCGAATTCGGTTACTCTATGAGCGGATTTGTGTCGACTATCAGCGGTTCTGGCGTCTATCAGCGAATCTGACTCATTTGGTCATGCCTATGAGCGGTTTCGGCTCCTCTATGAGCGGATTTGTGTCGACTATCAGCGGTTCTCTGTCGTATATCAGCGGAACTGACTATTCTATGGGCGTTTCGTCAATTCACAGTGAAAAGTGCTCGGCACAGTTCGATAATCGTGGCAGAAAAAAAAGCACAAGGTAGTCGGATGCCTGCTTTTTTTAATAGTCCAATAACAAAAAGAAGCAACAGGTAATTACGACCTGTTGCTTCTTTTTGTATTATGAAATTACCTATTTATAACTGCGTGAGGAACATGCTTGCTAAACCTAAATATATTAAAATACTAATAATGTCATTGAGTGTAGTAATAAAAGGTCCAGATGCTACAGCTGGATCGATATTCATCCGGTGTATGAGAAGCGGTATGAAAGAACCTGACAAAGTTGCAACAAATATGGAACCAAAAATAGCGGTCCCGACTAAAAGCCCCAATAATAAATCATGTTGGATGAAAAATACAATTCCCACACTGAATACGGCACAAACGATACCTGTAATTAGACCAGTTCCCGCTTCACGCATCAATAATTTCATTTTGCTTTGTTCAGCGATATCACCAGTAGCGATACCACGAACGGCAACAGCAAGTGCTTGTGTTCCACTATTCCCAGCCATTCCTGCAATTAGAGGAATAAAAACGGCTAAAATCGCTACTTTATCAAGGGTTTCTTCAAATATCCCCATTAAGCTTGCTGTAAACATACCCAGAAACAGCAAAATAATTAACCACGGTAGTCTTTTTTTTGCGGCAGTTAAGGGTCCTTTATCAAACGTATCCATTTCAGACACGGCTGCTAATTTTGAGTAATCGTCATTGGCTTCTTCTTCTAGTACATCTAAAATATCATCGACTGTGATAATTCCGAGTAAATGATTTTGAAAATCGACTACTGGCACTGCTAAGAAATCATAGTCCTTAATCATTCTAGCAACTTCTTCTTGATCTTCACTAACGGATACACTAACTACCCGTTCATTTCGAATCGAACGAATTAACGTATCTTCTTCTGCGATAATTAAATCCCGCAATGATACAACCCCGGTTAATTGATGATCATCGTTTACAACAAACAGATAGTAAATAATTTCAGCTTCTGGTGCAGCATTACGTAATATTGTCATGGCTGATCGTACAGTTGAATTTTCCGGTATGGCGACATATTCTGTCGTCATAATTGAACCCGCTGTATACTCTTCATAGTGCAATAAGTCTTTAATCTCTTGAGCTGATTCATTGTCCATAATGGTTAAATAGCTAGCTACTTGATCTTTACCTAGCTCATTTAATACGTCTACTGCATCATCTGCATACATTTCGGATAACATATCAGCAGCGTAGATTGTTTCCATCTCTTTTAAGAATGGTGCATATTCGTCATCATCTAGCTCGATTGATTGGAAAATTTCAGCCATTTCTTTCGGAGAGAGATATTGATAGATAATTTGTCGACTATCAGGTCCCACCTTTTCAAAAAATTGTGCTTGATCATACGGATGAAGTGCTAAGAATTCCTCTCTAAATGCATCAACTTGGTGATCATTTAAAAATGTCAGCAATTGGTCATAATCAAGTTGGTGTTCTTCGTTAGTTTTACGCTCTTCTATCATATATGTCCCTCCTTCCTTACGTGTTTTTATTTCTCTATTCCTCATTGTATCGGTTACACTTATGGTATCACAATACTTTTTAATAAGAGGTGAATGAATTGGCATATGATATTATCGGTGATATTCATGGCTGTTACGAAGAATTGATTTTATTGATTAAAAAACTTGGCTATCACCAGCATAAAACGGGTGCATTCGTTCATCCAAAAGGACGTAAATTAGCATTTGTAGGGGACGCTACTGATAGAGGACCACAATCCCTTAAAGTTTTAACCTTATTATTTGCCATGGAAGACGCCAATCAGTTGCTTTATTCCCCGGGAAATCATTGTAATAAACTTTACCGTTTTTTAAAGGGACATAAAGTGCAAATTAGCCATGGATTAGAAACAACAGTCGAAGAATTCAAGCAGTTGTCTAAGGTCAAACGTGAACAATTTAGAAAACGATATATTAATTTTTATGAGGCACTGCCTTTATATCAACAACTTGACCATGACCAAATTATTATTGCTCATGCAGGAATTCGTGAAGATATGATAGGTAAACCTCTGCAAAAAAATATCATTGTTTTTGTCTTATATGGTGATATTACAGGCGAACGTCTTGCAGATGGAAGACCCCTTCGCAAAGACTGGGCTAAAGAGTATAAAGGATCTTCTTTAATAGTGTATGGTCACACGCCTACAAAAGAAGCACGCTTTAAAAACCATACCGTCAACATCGACACAGGCTGTGTATTTGGTGGCAAATTATCTGCTCTACGATATCCTGAGTTAGAAGTGTTGTCAGTACCGTCTCTGCAACCCTATGTGATAGAAAAATTTCATGAATTTGCTGATTAAATAAGCAGATTCCTCATATCTTCTGGTATTGGACTTGTAAAAGTCATCATTTCTCCAGTCAATGGATGTTTAATGTCCACTGATGAGCAATGAAGTGCTTGACGGGAGATTAACTCAACTTTCCCCCCATATAAATCGTCTCCAATGATTGGATGGCCAATATGTGCTAAATGGACGCGGATTTGATGAGTTCTACCCGTATGCAGTAAACACTTTACATGAGAAAAATCAGAATTGTGTCGAATGACGTCGACATCTGTATGAGCGAAAAGACCACCTTCTCGAACCTCTCGTTCAATAATACTGCTTCCTTTTCGACCAATTGGTGCTATTATTTCCTGAGAATAATGACTAACTTTGCCATGAACAATCGCTTCATATGTTTTATTCATCAAATGATTATGATTCATGATGTGATGAATGTGTCGATTTTTCACTAAACACACCAGTCCTGATGTATCCCTGTCGAGACGAGTCAATATGTGAACAGTCGAAGGAATGGACATTTGTTCATAATAAAAAGCTACATAGTTCGCCAGTGTTCCTGACGGATGTTCACGTGAAGGAATTGTGCTTTGCCCAGGCTGCTTATTAACGATAAACAATACATCATCTTCATAGACAATATCTAATGGCCCTTTTTGGCGAATTAACCCTTCACTCACTTCTTCTAAAGGAAAAAGAACGGTCACTACATCCCCTAACACAAGTGGATGTCTGACCGTTTTTTCTTGTCCATTGACAAGTAAGGTACCTCCATCAAATTTAATCGAGGTTAATGTACGTTTTGATATGCCCCACTCAGCTAAAGCTTCGCGAAGCAACGTTTCTTCTGTGGCTTTAAATGTAAGTTTAAATTGATTAGACATCGCTATCAATAAACGAATCATGCACGCGTTTCCAAAATGGGAATGGGCGGAACCTTGCGAATCGTACCTTTTCTTTTGCGACACGGTATTGTATGGATTTGACGTCTTTATGTAGCAATTGCAAATGATCAATCGTCACCATAAAGTCAAGAGCTTTAACTGGCTTTAAGACGCAGGTATGATGTGCTGGCAAAATAAGTGGCGCTCCTACTGTACGGAAAACACGGTTGTTAATAGAAGCCATTTCGGTTAATTGCATAGCTTCTAATGAAGGGTGAAGCACAGCTCCACCAAGTGCCTTATTGTAAGCCGTACTGCCTGAAGGCGTTGACATACAAAGCCCATCTCCACGGAAGCGTTCAAAATGACTATCATTAAGCTCTACATCCATCACTAATGTCACATCAGGTGATTTAACCGTACTTTCATTTAAAGCTAAGTAGACGCTCTGCTCATCGATATTGCGATAATTAATAGTTGCTTCAAGAAGCGGATATTGAATGACTTCAAATTCTTTTTTAGCAATCGAAATCACTAATTTTTCGATTTCAGCAGGTTTCCAATCCGCATAAAAACCTAAATGCCCCGTGTGGATTCCTACAAATGCTACTGTAGACAATTGCTCCCGATATCGATGGAAGGCATGCAGTAGAGTGCCATCTCCACCAATCGAAATGACGATATCAGGTGAGTCTTCATTCCACTCTAACCCAAAATCCGACAAATATGTTCTTGCTTGAGCCATGAGTTTGTTGGAGTATGCATCATTACGTGATTGGATGGCAAATTTCATGAATGCTTCGACCTACTTTCATTAGTATTGGTAGAGAAATTCACATTTCCACTCTCTTTATTTTCACTGAAATATTTTTGTGCTTCCTGAATTTCATCACGAATGAGTGACATTTCTTCATCTAAACGAAATGCCGCTTCAGCTGCACTTTGCAAACGATTCTTTATTTCTTCGGGAAATAGTCCCTTGTATTTATAGTTTAACGAATGCTCGATCGATGCCCAAAAATTCATAGCTAATGTACGAATTTGAATTTCTACTAATATGTGAATTTTGCCATGAAGGGTTTGAACAGGATATTCCACGATCATGTGATAAGATCGATAGCCACTTGGTTTTTCATGTGAGATATAATCACGCTCTTCGACGACTTTAATATCATGTCTATTACGTAATAACTCCACGACAGTTTCAATATCGTCCACAAATTGGCACATTATGCGTAACCCTGCAATATCTTGCAGTTCGTGTACCAAACGTGTTGAAGGTTCAAATGCGATTCCTTTTTCAAGTGTTTTATCATATATACTTGCAATCGGTTTCACTCGACCAGTAACAAACTCAATCGGTGAGTTAGTGTTTTCTATTTCATATTGGGCTCTCATGCCCTTAAATTTAATTTTCAATTCATCTACAGCTTGTCTATAAGGCTCTAAAAATCGTTCCCATTGTCCCATGACGAGTCCCCCTTGCCCCTATTACCGTGATTTTATGATAGTGACAGTTGATCTTTAAACGCTTCTTCAACTGCGGTAGAAAACTCTTCGCCGTAATTATGATTACCTTCAATGTTAAAGATAAGCATGCTTAATTCTTCTCGAAAATTGTCGAGTGGGATTTCAGTCTGTCCCCAAGTCAAAACTGGTTCTTTATCTGCTTCTAGTGATGCAGCAAGTAACGGCCATACAGTCTTAGGAAACTGTACGTATGTATACCCATCCGCAACATCCATTAAATAAACAAAAGCATTTTTATCTGTATCAGTAATTAACTGACCACCTGCTTTTACTTCGAGTTCGTTAGGGTCTTCTTGTAATAAAAAGCGAATGTCTGAACCATTTTGAACACCGCTATCTACAATATAAGTTTTACGCAATGGACGCTCTTCCTTTCAATCTTTACTTACCTCATATTTTATCACAGCTGCTCGTTTGTTGCAGTTTGCAATTTTTTTAGGATAATATGAAGTAAGGCGGTGATCCTTAATGAGCATTCAAAAAGAAATAGAATTTAAAAACCTATTAGAAAAAGAAGAGTTTGATCGACTATGCAGTGCCTTTAGCATTTCACCACAAGACTTTCAGGCTCAGACTAACACCTATTTTGATACAGCAAATCATCAGTTACGAGATTCTTTAATGGGCTTCCGATTAAGAGTAGTTGGAGAACGCAATGAATTAACGTTAAAAGCACCTACTGACAATGTCCATACTATGATGGAAACCACGCACTTGATTTCAGCAATTGAACGCGACAAAATTTTGCGAAATCATTCAATAAACCCCCGAATTTATTGTGAATTTCAACAGTTGCCAGAGCTATTGTTGGCATTCGGTTCACTTCGTACAGAGCGTGCAGAATTATCCTTTCAAGGTGGATTACTTGTCTTCGATCGTTCGGAATATTTAGGTATTACCGATTACGAGGTTGAGTACGAAGTATCCGATGTAGGAAGCGGTCAACAAAGCTTCGATGACTTGCTCAAACTTCACCAAATACCTAAGCGTCAAACCCTAAAAAAAATTGCACGTTTCATGAAAGCGGCAAGGAGTTAATACGATATAATTAGTGACTTCCATGGAGCCCTTTAAAAGCGTTTGAAAGGCAATTTGTTTAATTAGTACGATATGGAACTTTTTCCAAAATCGATTTGTTTGAGAAAAATACGTGAGGTTGATAGAATGGGATTACAGCGAAAGCAAAGGAGTTCAAAAAAATGAACCGAAAACCTATAATTCCTTATGAGGAAATTGGTCCAGATGTATTGTCGCGACTTGTTGATGCGTTTTACGAAAAAGTAGCGGCACATCCAAAGCTTAAGCCTATATTCCCAGATGACTTAACGGAAACTGCTCGTAAACAAAAACAATTTTTGACGCAATATTTAGGCGGGCCAAATATATATTCACAGGAACACGGACACCCAATGTTACGAGCAAGACACATTCCCTTCCCGATAACACCAGAAAGAGCCCAAGCTTGGCTTGAATGTATGGCTATAGCAATGGATGAAGTTGGACTAGAGGGTAAAATTCGAGATGATTTCTATCATCGCCTTGTACTAACGGCTCATCATATGACGAACCGGTCAGACCAAGAGGAGGAAATCGTGTGACTAACTTGCAGATTCCGCCCGAAGCGATTGTTTCTACGAGTTCAACAAAGCCAATTGAGCTTTACGTTTTTATAGATCCAGTTTGCTCCTTAAGCTTTGATTTACAGCCGATTTTACGAAAATTACAAGTAGAATATGAACACTATTTCACATTACGAATTGTTCTTAGCACAAGACTCTCTACTCTCAATTCATTGTGTAAAAATGATTCGATAAATGATGACGATTTTACACATCCCGCTCTTCCTTCTGTTGCTATTAAAGCAGCCGAGCTTCAAGGAAAACGAGCTGGAATGCGTTATCTTCAGAAATTACAAGAACAATTATTCCTGGATACGAAGAATGTAGCCACTTATTCTAGTTTACTGTCAATTGCTGAACACGCAAACTTGGATATAGAAGAATTCAAGTCGGATATTCAGTCTAAGGAAGCAACACGAGCTTTTCAATGTGACCTCTATATCAGTAATGAAATGGATGTCACAGAATCACCGAGTATGGTGTTCTTTAATGAACGGATTGAAGATGAAGGACTAAAAGTTTGTGGTGTTTATTCTTACGAAGTGTATGAGAAGATTTTAGCAGAGATGTTAGATATTGAGCTAAACCGACAAGAACCACCAACACTAGATGAACTATTTTTACGCTATCATACCTTATCAACTAAAGAAGTCGCTTCGATATACGGCGTTACAAACTATGCAGCAGAACGTGAATTAAAGAAACGCACATTGTTGCAACAATTGGAACGAATTCCGTTGGGTGATACTAATCAATGGAGACTAAAAACGTATACTAAATAAAAAGCGAGCTGGCGATTGGAAATAGACATAGCTATTCAATGTTCGAAGGTGTCGCGCTAAAATAAAGAACCGCCTACTCCATTTCTGGAGAGGCGGTTCTTTTTTATTTCACAAAGGGGATGGGAGAAATGTTCACGTTCAAACAAAGGGGTGTGTGTTTGTATGTGATTTATTTCACATTTTAACGATATCATGACATAACGAATAAATCAATCTTTCACAATCTTTTTCACAAAATCGTCATAGAGTAAGCGCTTCCAGTCATGATATATTCATTTTTACTTACTACCATAATGTTATATCTAAATAATTAAAAAGGGTCTGTCTAGTAAATCCTTAATATAAAATAAGTAGAGAAAAATAAGTCCTTCTTCTCAACTTATTTTTGAATATTGTCACCAGTTAATATTATCTGTTTTGCACATGATAATATTTTTTTGATTGGAGTGAAAGGCGGCGACTCCAGCGGAAATAGCATGAGCGGAAGACCCCGCAGGCGAGCTTGCTCGACGAGGAGGCTGAGGCCATGCCCGCGGAAAGCGTCCGCCTGTAACGGAAATCAATCTCTCTAAATAAAAAAAGGAACTGCCCATAGTCATATTTCATGACATTAGGACAGCCCCCTCCATTTTATTTAAGTAGTAATTTCTCTAATTCATTAAGCTTCTGTTCAAAGACTTTACATGCTTCTTCGATAGGTGATGCAGAAGTCATATCTACACCAGCTTTTTTGAGCACTTCAATCGGAGTATCCGAACAACCTGCTTTTAAGAATTTATTAATATACCGTTCAACTGCAGGTTGGCCTTCTGACAAAATTTGATTGCTTAACGCTACCGCAGCACTATAGCCAGTTGCATATTGGTAGACATAATAATTATAGTAAAAATGCGGAATTCGTGCCCACTCAAGACCAATTTCCTCGTCTACTACTAAATCATCACCAAAATATTTTTTATTCAATTCATAATAAACTTCAGTTAATTTGTCTGCAGTTAATGCATCCCCATCTTGATCCATTTTGTGAATTAAATGCTCAAATTCAGCAAACATCGTTTGACGGAAAACAGTCCCACGGAATCCTTCTAACCAATAGTTTAATAAATAAATACGTTTTTGATCGTCTTCAATTGTATTAAGCATATGTTCATTTAACAGAGCCTCATTACAAGTTGAAGCAACTTCCGCCACGAAAATCGAATAATTACCATATACAAATGGTTGGCTCGCACGTGAATAATAGCTGTGTAAACTATGACCGAACTCATGAGCTAATGTAAATAAATTATTGACATTAGCTTGCCAGTTCATCAATATATAAGGGTTTGTCCCGTATGAACCAGAAGAATATGCACCAGAGCGCTTGCCTTTATTTTCAACCACGTCTACCCATCGATTTTCAAGACCTTTAGTGGCAATTGATACATACTCTTCACCAAGAGGAGCAAAGCTTTTCAGCATAATACCTTTAGCTTCTTCATAAGGAATTTCCATTTTCGCTTCTTTTACAAGCGGTGTGTAAAGATCCCACATATGCAACTCATCTAGTCCTAAAACTTTCTTACGAAGAGATACGTAACGATGCAACAAGTGCAAGTTTTTGTTCACTGTGTCGACCAGGTTATCATACACTTGCTCAGGAATTTGATTTTCTGAAGTAGCTGCATGACGAGCAGAAGAATAGTTACGTACACGTGCGTTCACGTTATCCCGTTTTACATTTCCAGCAAGAGTTGAGGCAAATGTATTGCGGAACTTCCCGTAAGTGCCGTACATTGCACGGAATGCATCTTCACGGACTCTACGGTCTTCACTTTCTAAAAAGCGTGTATAACGGCCGTGTGTTAATTCCAGTTCGTCCCCATTCTCATCTTTAATTGTCGGGAATTCTAAATCCGCATTATTTAACATACTGAATGTTTCAGAAGAAGCGTTCGTCACTTCAGAAACTTGAGCCAACAATGCTTCTTGCTCAGCAGGTAAAACATGTGGACGCATTTCATTAATTTCCTTAAGTACTTGTTTATATAAACTTAATCCTTCATGTTCAGTTATATAACTCAAAACTTTGGCTTCATCTAACGCTAAAATTTCAGGGGTCATAAATGATAAACCTGTTGATACTTTCACGAGTAACGTCTTAATACGGCTATCCATAGCTTGATAATGACTATTTGTTGTGTCTTGATCATAGCGCATGTGAGAGTAGGTATATAAACGATAAATGCGTTCTGATACTTCATCCTTATAAGCTAAAGCGTCATATAACGCTTGTGCACCATTTTCAAAAGTTCCTTTGAATGCATCTGCTTTGCCTGCTAGTTCACTGACTTCTTTATATTCACTTTCCCAGGCATCGTCACTTGAAAAGATATCTTCAAGCTTCCATGTTAATTCGGTTGGGACTTCACTACGTGTCAAAATTTTGTTTTTTGTTTCTGTCGTCATTTATTTTCCCCCTCGGATCGATTTAATTGAAAAATCGAATAACTACTATATTTTCTCAATTCTCACAACGATTTGCAACTATTACTTCCTCAAAGAGTTCAAGTAATTTTGATTCACTGACTACAATGGAATTAATAGGATTAACTGAATTATAATCTAGCATGTGAAGGAAATGACAATAACATTTAATTACAGCTTTAGCTTTCACTAAGTCAGTAAATTTACATTGCATTAAAATAAATGATTCTATCCATGTCTCAGTGATATCGTTAACTTGAATATGAAGTTTTCTAAGTGCACTAATAAGCGCTAATTGCCATTCAACCAGATGGGCTTGTATCACTTGAGAATCTTGTATTGGAAACCCAATATGCAAAGGTAAATCTTCCGGGCGTATTTTGTTTTCATAACAGAGTTTTAATAAACGATCCTTCACACCAAAAGGGCTTGAATGAATACGGTTCTGCAAATATTTTAAACGTTTATATTGAAATAGATTCCAGTAATCTTCCCTTTCTTCTTTAGTAAGTATTTTTATTTGAGCGAATGGAAATGTTTGCTGTTCAATTGACAGAGCTCTAATTTTCGCTAAAAAAGACGTTCCACTTATATGAATCAATTGACTAATATAAATAAATTTTGCTGTCGTTGGGTCATATGTGATGATGGTATTACCTGAAGAAGGCAAATTTTTCATGAAAGCTTGAATGAACTTAGACAATTTTATTACTGAAATACCTGGGGCGTTCATAGGAATGGTTGGCGGCGTTCGCAGCAACCAAATAGAAGGTATTTTTATTCGTAAGTATCCTACATTTCTTTTTTCGATATCGTCAATCGGGATTACACTGCATTGAAATTCAATCGCGAACGTATTTCTTTTATTTCGAACTAACAAATCTGGCCGTTGAGAAATTTTAGGTAAATACGCTTCGACTGATACTTTACATCCTACACGTGTAAAAAATTCAGCAAGATGTTGTTTACCAATTAAATGTGTGGGGGTTTCTCGTTCTGAAAAGGAAGTAAGGCATTGGGTTAATACAATATGAGCGAAATGGGGTGTCACGACTTTGCCAATTTTCAAGCGAAGTGGGGCTTCGCATTGAGGGCATGTAAACTTGCTCGTGTTTCTCAAAAGTAATAACTGGTCTTTTGTCGTATTTCTTGTGATGGTGAACATTTTATCGTTATTCATACATGCAGTTAATATATACATTCCTCCTTTTCTATTATATTACGAATTTTCTGATATAAAGGCAAGCCCGAAAAGCATAAAGCTCCTACTAGCTTGATAAGATTGTGTAACAAATCACTAATTGGTAGATGTTGTTTTGGGTGGGAATTTTTCTTTCATCAATTCATAGATTTGATAGACCGATTTTCGAACGTTTCTCGATTTCACCATTAAAAACTCTTTCGATGATTTTGGGTTATAACGTTCTCTTGTATGTGTTGCGTCCACGATAATGGACGTACTTTTGATGAGTTATTTTTCCAGTGCAATTTCAACTGTCTTTTGAATGAGCATCAAATAAGCTCACGTCTTGAAGACACAACTTGCGAAATTTTGTTAAGTTATATCGTAAATTGCCATAAATGGACTAAGGTTTATAAATTCTTGATTGGAAAAGATCGTGACACTACCTAAATTAATTACTTAAATTATTAAAGCTATTTGCTGAAAATTAGTCATTTTATAATTTATCAGGTGATTGTAGTGAAAGGCGGCGAGAAAACATGTGCTCCTGCGGTTACTCGTCGCAAAGATATTGGACGAATGACAATTCGTCCAATATCTTTCCAGCGGGAATAGCATGAGCTGAAGACCCCACAGGCGAGCTTGCTCGTCGAGGAGGCTGTGGCCATGCCCGCGGAAAGCGTCCGCCTGTAACGAAAATCACTAAATCTTATTAACAGGGCAATTAAAAAGAAAAGCCACCCAAACTCGATAAATCAAGTTTGGGTGGCTTTGATAAACTAAGTGTACTTTTTCAGTAACCTCCCCGTTAAGGGAGATTTTTAACTGAAGTATTTAAGTACTTGCTCAAATACTTCATCGGCCATTATTTCGTTACCGTATTCTTTCATCCGGTGTATCGTTACGCTTGATCCAGATACATACTCAGTAAGAATGCTGACCATATTTTTTATTTCTTCTTCGTTCATCAATTCAGCGTCAACATTGACATAGAGGTAATAACGTTCTTTATAAGCGAATAAAGAAGTTGATACATATGAAGGCAATTCAAGACGCTTAGCTAATGGAATAAGATCTTCGAAGTCTTTCACGAAGAACGTGAATTCGTTTTGTGATTCATTTACATCAGTAAATAGACCACTATATTCATCATACGATTGTTGTTCTTCTGATGAACTTTCTGACATATTAGAAAAGTATTGACCCTTATCGTCCACTTCAAATGGGGAGTCTACTTTCTTTCCATCACGATTTACTTGTGCTCGAGTTACTGTCACTTCAAGTCCTTTATCCATTGCATGAACTTGAATCCATAGTGGACCTTCAACTTCAAAGTCCGATTCGTCGTTAATTTCATCCATCATTTCCCAAAAGAGTTCTTCACTTTTATCTCGATTAAACCAAATTTCATCTCGGCTGAAGCCTCTTTTTTCAATGTCGATGTATGAAATGTAGAATTTTACTGTGTTTTCATTAATTCGTTCGATATCCATTTTACACATCTCCCTTCGATCGCTTTAAAGGGATTCCCCTTTTTACAAGCAACACTTCAAGCCGCTTACCGATACAGTGTCTGTTTCTATTGTATGACGGTCCAGAGGAAAATGAAAAGGATATGCATCTACTCTGGAAAAAATACAATTTATTAGAATTGTAGTAGAGAGCGCAAATTTTATCAAGCTTAAAAATGCAAAATGACTGACTATCCTTCTCACGTAAAGAAGAAGAATCAATCAGCCATTTTTAATTCGAATTTAATTAACCATACGTTGAGCTTCAAGCAATTGATAAGCTCGAACTTTTCGAGGTAAAAAACGACGAATTTCATCTTCGTTGTATCCTACTTGTAAGCGTTTCTCATCTAAGATAATAGGACGACGTAGTAGTCCTGGATGTTCTTGAATTAATTCATATAAACGTTGTAAAGGTAAACTTTCAACATCCACATTTAATTTTTGGAAAATTTTTGATCGAGTTGAGATAATCTCATCTGTCCCATCTTCCGTCATACGTAAAATTTCTTTAATTTCGCTAATACTTAGCGGTTCCGAAAAGATGTTACGCTCAGTATATGGAATGTCATGCTCTTCTAACCATGCTTTCGCTTTTCTACATGATGTACAGCTAGGAGAAGTAAACAATGTTACCATCATAGGAACACTTCCTTTCAAATGTGTAAACAGATATATTGTAACGATTTCTTATTTATAATAACTATTATATAGGTTGATATTTTTTATTATACAACAATTTTCAAGAATTTAATATAAGATATGAAGAAAAAGTCAAGTTTTTTAAAAACCGTCACATTTCAGCAATATATATAGATAAAACCTATGTTTATTAACTTTATTTGGTTCTCATACAAATATACCCGCTTAGTAAACATTTTAAACACACATTTTCACTAGTTTAGCTAATTCTCAATTAGCCAATGAAAATGACAATATTAATTCTCCTTTTCTTCCTCTACATATAATAATACGTATAAAATTGAAAAAAGGTTTCACTTTTTATAAAAAAAGTTCTCTTCCTATTAGAAAGAGAACTTTTTTCTTATGGCGTGTAATCAACACCAGGTGAATATCGATTTCCAGCATTCCATAATAAGTATTCTTTTATTCCTGCTTCGTTTAAAGCTAGAATTTGTGCCTGCACTTCTGCAGCCCCATATTCTTGGTAGTTACCACTTCCTAAGTAAGATGCCGTGAAATCTTGTAACCATGGTCTTGAGATTGGTGGATTTTCAAGTTTTGCTAAAGTCGCATTTTCAGCTTTCGCATATTCTTGAACAAGTTTATATGGCTCTAAATCGGGTTTCGCAATCCCGAAATAAGATGTCCAATGACTAGGATAGATCATTGAAGAAATGACATCAACATTTTCTGAAATTTTTCCGAAGTTTTGCCCAATACCAGGAGCTTCTGTTAATGTAGCCGCATATCCAAATATATCAACAGAGACTTTCACGTCATAAGGTTTTAACTTTTCACGAGCATATTCAACAAAATCGGTAACAGCTTGTACGCGTTTTTGTACAGAATCCATCCCAGACGACTCATATTCGCCCATACCATATTTCAACGTATCAGCTCGATTTTCAAATCCTTCAGGAAAGCGTACATAATCAAATTGAATCTCCTGGAAGCCCATCTTAGCTGCTTCTATGGCTACTTCAACATTGTAATCCCAAACTTCTTTCATAAATGGATTTACAAAGGATTCTTCACGTCCATTTTTCCATACCTCAGACCCCTCTACAAATGACAACTCAGGTTTTGCATTGGCAAGTGCTGAGTCCTTAAAGACAACCACACGAGCAATTGGATATATTTCATTTTTTTCTAGAACTTCTAACATCTCCCGCGGGTTTTTCATATAAGGATTTCCGATATCTAAAGGTTTCAGAGGAGAATCATCCGCTGGCATATATGTAAGATCACCAAAATCATCTTTTATGTCTATGACCATGGCGTTTAAATCCGTTGTCGATAGGAGTTTAAGCAAATCATTAAATCGTGCACCACCTGCTGAATGACCTGTCACGTAAACCCCTCGAATGGCATCAGGATATGTAAACGTCAATCCTGAATCAAACCGGAATAATGTTGAAGCCGCTATCAATTTTTCATCAACTGCTGTAAATCCATATGTACGTTCTGTGAAATCATCAGAATTCTTCTCTTCTGCAAAAACCGATGTTGCAGGGACAATTAACGCTGCCACTAGAGCACTGGTGCTCATCCATTTCTTAAATGTCATAATTTCATTTTCATCCTTTCTATTCTCTTCCATTTTAACAAGTAAACACTTACATTTAAAGCGAAATTTGGCATAATTACAAGAAAAAGAGCCATTCTTGTAATAAGAATGACTCTTTTTCTAATTTTGTTAGTATTCACATTAAATTTTTAGACATTGGTGACTTAAATACGAGTAGCTGATGTTAATTTTAACGACTCAAATTCTCTTTCTGAACAGAATACAAAATGTCCAGGTGTAACTTCACGCATGGCAATTTCTTCACCATCTTGATAGTTATGAGAGACTGGATCATACGACTTACGAACGCGCGTGCGCTCATAGTTTGGATCTGGCAATGGAATTGCCGATAATAATGATTGAGTATATGGATGTAAGGGATTGTTGTACAACTCTTCAGCTGGCGCAAGTTCAACCAGTTTCCCAAAATACATAACTCCAATACGGTCTGAAATGTATTTAACCATCGACAAATCATGCGCAATAAACAAGTATGTCAATCCTTTTTCTTCTTGTAGTTCTCTTAATAAGTTAACAACTTGCGCTTGGATTGAAACGTCAAGCGCAGAAATTGGTTCATCCGCAATGATGAACTCAGGATCTACAGCAAGAGCACGAGCAATACCAAGACGTTGTCGTTGTCCACCTGAGAATTCATGTGGGTAACGGTTCGCATGTTCTTTATTTAATCCAACAGTTTCTAATAGCTCATTCACACGGTCTTTACGTTCTTTAGCTGACTTAGTTAAACCATGAATGTCTAAACCTTCTGCAATAATATCCATTACTTTCATACGAGGGTTAAGAGACGCGTATGGATCTTGGAAAATCATCTGCATTTTACGGTTAAATATTTTTAAATCAGACTTTGATTTTTTACCATGAACATTTACACCATTAAATTTCACTTCGCCGGCTGTTGCATTATAAAGACGGATAATAGAACGACCAGTTGTTGATTTACCACAACCCGACTCTCCTACTAAACCAAGAGTTTCACCTTTGTAAATATCGAAACTAATGTCATCAACTGCACGTACTTCATTTGCTTTACCTTGGTTGAAATATTGTTTTAAATTTTTAATTTCAAGTAATTTTTCAGCCACTAGTACGTACCTCCTTCATAGTAACGACTTCCAGGAAACTTTTTCATACGTTCAATAATCGAAAGTGGTGGTTCCACTTTTGGTGCATCAGGATGTAGTAACCAAGTTGATGCAAAATGTGTATCACTTACTTGGAAGATAGGTGGTGCTTGTTCTAAATCGATTGCTAGTGCATATTCACTGCGAAGTGCAAATGCATCCCCTTTTGGAGGATCTAACAAGTCTGGAGGCGTACCTGGAATCGCATATAATTTAGCTTCAGCCGTATCAAGTGATGGCATTGAGCTAAGTAGTCCCCACGTATATGGATGTTGTGGGTTGTAGAAAATTTCATCTACAGTACCCATTTCAACAATACGACCACCGTACATAACAGCAACACGGTCTGCCACGTTAGCAACAACCCCTAGGTCATGCGTTATAAAGATAATAGAAGTATCAATTTTCTTTTGCAAGTCTTTCATCAGTTCTAAAATTTGAGCTTGTATGGTTACATCTAGAGCAGTTGTTGGCTCATCTGCAATCAAAATTTGTGGATTACAAGCTAAAGCAATCGCAATAACGATACGCTGACGTTGACCACCAGAGAATTGATGTGGATATTGCTTAATACGTAATTCCGGTTTAGGCATCCCAACCATACGTAGTAAATCAACAGCGATTTTTTTCGCTTCTGTTCTGCCTACTTTTTGGTGTTTTAACAATGGCTCCGTTATTTGACGACCAATTGTCATAGTCGGGTTTAGAGAAGTCATAGGATCCTGGAAAATCATAGAAATGTCTTTCCCACGAATTTTTTGCATTTCTCTATCAGAAAGCTTCGTTAAATCTTTTCCGTTGAATAAGATTTCTCCGCTTTTAAATTCAGCACTAGATTCTGGTAAAAGACGCATAATTGCTTTCGTTGTAACTGATTTCCCTGAACCAGATTCACCAACAATCGCTAACGTTTCCCCTTTAAGCAAATCGAAGTTAACACCACGGATGGCTTGCACTTCACCTGCAAAAGTATGAAAGGAAAGCTGAAGGTCTTTTACTTCTAAGATTTTTTCCATAGTCGCTTTCCTCCTTCTTAATCTTTCATTTTCGGATCAAGTGCATCACGCAATCCATCACCAAGTAAGTTAAATGCAATCATCAGTAAGCTTATTACTAATGATGGGAACAACAGGATATGTGGTTGGAATTGCATCAATTTGTATCCATCATTAATTAACGTTCCAAGTGAAGCTGCTGGTGGTTGTAAACCAAGACCGATAAAGCTTAAGAACGCCTCGAAGAAAATAGCACCTGGAATTGTAAACATCGTATTAATAATGATAATCGCCAGAATATTAGGAAGTAAATGTTTACCAATAATACGGTTGTTGCTTGCACCTAATGTGCGAGCTGCTAACACGAATTCTTGATTTTTATACTTAAGTACTTGTCCACGCACGATACGAGACATTCCGATCCAACCGGTTAACGTAATGGCAATAATTATGGCCATAATACCTGGATCCATTACTAATATCATTAAAATTACGACAACTAAGTTCGGTATACCATACAAAATTTCGACAATACGTTGCATAATGTCATCTACACGACCACCATAATACGCCGAAACACCACCGTATATGACACCTATAACCATATCAATTGCTGCCGCTACGAAAGCGATGAATAATGAGATTTGTGTACCTTCCCACAAACGCGAGAACAAATCGCGGCCTAAACCGTCAGTACCAAACCAATAATACGTATCTACTTTTTTCATTTCATATAAGTTAACTTCTTTACCACCAAGCGTTCCTACTCCATCTAAGAATCCTAGATTCTCAAAACCTTGTACTTTTGGCGGTAAGTTTGCATGAGTAATCGTTTGTGTATCAGCTTCATGAGGACTTAAAAACGGCCCAACAAATGCCATAATAATGATTAAAACCAAAATAACCATACTGACGATTGCTGCCTTATTTTTTCGAATTCGTAACCAAGCATCTTGCCAGAAGCTCATACTAGGTTTAGAAATTTTTTCTGCCTGACTGCTATCAATAGTAACTCTTTTAAAAGACTCAATAGGTAACTTATCAAGATTCTGTGTCATTAACTATTACCTCCTGATAAACGGATACGTGGGTCAATTACTCCGTAAAGAATATCGACTAATAAAATTACAAATACCAAGAACACAGAGAAGAACAATGTTGTACCCATAATGATAGAGAAGTCGTTTACCATGATGGCTTTAACGAATTGCTCACCGATGCCTGGAATTGCAAAGATCTGCTCAATTACAAGTGAACCTGTTAGTAGACCTGCTGCTAATGGTCCCATAACTGTAACCAAAGGAATTAACGCATTACGGAATGCATGTTTAAATGCAACTTCAAATCCAGTAGCGCCTTTTGATCTGGCTAATGTTATGTAATCTGAACTTAATACTTCAATCATTTCAGTACGAATAAAACGTGAAGCAGTTGCAAGTGGTCCCATCGCTAATGCAAGTGATGGTAGAATACTAGACTTCCATCCGTCATTCCATAGAGCAACAGGAAGAACTCCCCATTTTACTGCAAACCAATATTGTAAAAATGAAGCAAAAACGAAAGATGGGATGGAAATTCCGAGAATGGCGATAAAAGTACTACCGTAATCCCAAATGGAATTTTGCCTTAAAGCTGCAATCATTCCTAGCATTATTCCAATTGATACACCAAGAATTAAGCCTTGTGCACCTAATATAAAGGATGGGCCTAAACGGTTAAGAATTAAATCCGTTACACTTGCACCTTTAAATTGGAATGAATTTCCTAAATCTCCTTGCGCTAAGTTCAACATATATTTTCCGTATTGAACTGGGAGTGGTTGATCTAGACCATACTTTGCCTCTACTACCGCAAGTTGATTAGGGGTAAGTTTCGAAGCGGAGCTTATAGGGGAACCTGGTAGCGTTTTCATTAAGAAAAATGTTGCTGTCGCGATCAGGAAAAGAGTTATAAACATATAAAATACGCGTTTTACAATATACTTAGCCATCATTGCACCTCCTAAATGAATGTATACGTCTATCAATCTATTATATCTAAACAGATTAACCTAATGTTTGTCAAAATCAAAGTTTGAAAAGAAGGAATTTTTCGTTAATTGCATCTCATTTAAAAAGAGAGTATATGGTCCTTTTGGAGTCCATATACTCTCTTACTATGAGATTTTAAATCATTGAAAGTAATAGATTATTTAGCGTCTTTACCTTCGATGTAAGCCCATTTGTAGCTGTAATCTCCACCGAATGAGTGAGAAACAACACCCTTAACATATGGTTTTACAAGTGACATAGTACCACGTTGATAGATTGGTCCAATAGCGAAATCTTCTGCAATAAGAAGTTTTTCAGCTTGTGCCATTGCGTCATAACGAGCAGCAGGATCCATAGCTAATTCGCCAGCTGATGCATTTACTAACTCATCAAATTTAGGATTTGAATATGCCATGTGATTATTTTGACCATCAGTCAAGAACAAGTTCATGAATGTGTAAGGATCTTGGAAATCTGGTCCCCATCCAGCAACTTCAATATCATAGTCTCCAGCAGTATCAAGATCTAAACGAACATTAAATGGTACTTCTTTAAGTGTAATTGTTAGTCCTTCAAGGTTACCCTCTAATTGAGATTTGAAGTACTCATCCATTTTTTTAGAAAGGTCAGAGTCTCCACCTAGAATTTCTAAAGTTACTTCAGTAACACCTAGCTCAGATAAACCTTTTTCCCATGCAGCTTTTGCTTCTTCAGCATTGAATTCAGACATTTCGCCGTTGATTTCACGGAAGTCTTCTCCAGCTTCATTGAAAGCGAATGCTTTTGGTACTAAGTAGTTAGCTGGTACAGAACCATTAGCTAAAACTACATCTACTAAATCTTGTTTGTTGAAAGCTTTTGTAATTGCTTCACGAATATTAACGTTTGCAAGTGGTGTAGCTTTACCGTTACGTTGTTGGTTGTATTTAAAATAGAATAACGTTGTTTCTAATTCTGTTACTAAATCAGGATCAGCTGCATATTGCATTGCATATTCCCCAGGAAGACCAGTACGATCTTTTTCTCCAGTTGTGTACAAGTTAACTGCAGTAGCTGTTTCTTTTACTACGTCATAGTTAATTTCAGTAAGTTTTACAGTTTCTGCATCCCAGTACTGATCATTTTTAACTAACTGCCAAGATAAGCCCGTTCCATCCCAAGCTTTAAGAACGAAAGGTCCGTTAGAAATTAGGTTATCTGAGTTTGTAGCATATTCAGCACCTTTTTCAGTAACGAAAGCTTCATTTTGTGGTAAGAAAGTTCCGAAAGACATAAGAGACAAGAAGTAAGGTACTTGTTTTTCTAATGTTACTTCAAGAGTTTTTTCGTCAATTGCTTTAACACCTAACTCAGTGTATTCAGCTTTTGCTTCAGAAATTGCTGTTGCGTTTTTGATTACGCCACCCATCATGTATGGACCGTATTCAGATGCAGTTGCAGGATTCATCGCACGTTTCCAAGCGAATTCAAAATCTCCAGCAGTTACAGGTGTTCCGTCAGACCATTTTGAATCACGGATTGTGAAAGTATAAACTAAACCGTCTTCAGAAACTGTAGGCTCGCCTTCAGCGATTGCAGGGATTGCTACATTTTCATCATTCAAACGGTATAAGCCTTCGTTAACATTGTTTAAAAGGTCAAAACCAACTGAATCTGTTGTTAGTGCAGAATCCATTGTTGGAATTTCAGCACCCATTACTAGATTAAGAATTTGATCCTCATCTACTTCTTCTGGTTCAGTTGCAACTGGATCTTTTTCATCCGTCTTGCCACTATCTTTCTCTGTTGCTTCGTCTTCGCCACAAGCAGCTAAGAATACGCTAAGTACTAACATTAGGCTTAACAGCCAAAAAAACTTGTTCTTCTTCACTAAGTTGACCCCCTTGAATTTTCTGAAAAATTGGTACAATCTTTATTATACATATTCTAAAAAATCTGTACAGGCTTTTTTTTAATATTTTTTACACTTACGTAACAGAAACATTACAATTATATGACAGAAACGTTGGGGTAAAAGGCTTTTCTATTAATTGTGAATATTTAATTCGTTTACCGAAATTTTGATTTTTTCTGTCTTTTCTTCTACAATGTGAAAAGGATTGAGGTGTTACAAGTGAAAAAGAAAGTGCTAATATTTTTATTTTTGCAAATAGTGATTGTTGCAGTTATGTTTCTGTATTACCGAGAATTGGGTTTAACTCCTTATATTAATGTGTCATTTTTTGTCGGAGGATTGTTCGTTTTTATTGGCTTACTAATTTATGTAGTATCAAATGGTTTTTTCGATATTTTTACAATGAGTATGAGAAAAGTTTTTACATTCAAAAGAAGAAACCTAGTCGATGCAGAATCAATGAGAGCTCCTTCGGAATTATTAGATTTCCCATATGTCCCATTCTTCCAACTAGGTGGGTCCATTTTACTTTGTATGACCATCGCATTGATTATTTATTTCGTATAGAAAAAACACTTGATTTTTGAGTTTCTTCTATATTATAATGACAAGCAAAATACAGTCTAAATGCAAAGACGAAGAGTAGTACATTTGAACGGGTAGTTTAGAGAGTCTGTGAATGCTGAAAACAGATCTTCCCGTCGAGTAGAATGGACTTCCGAGCATATTCCGCGAACCTTTTATAGGTGTAGCCTAATACGTCCCTTCACGTTACGAAGTTAAAGAGGCCATGAAACTATGGCAATCTGGGTGGTACCACGGATTCACACATCATTCGTCCCTTTACTAGGGAGAGTGATGTGTTTTTTTATTTTAAAGGAGGAAATTGAATGAAGAAAATTTTTTCAGGCGTACAGCCTACTGGAACCGTAACACTAGGTAATTATATTGGAGCGTTCCGTCAATTCACCACATTGCAAGACGAATATGATTGTATTTTTTGTATCGTTGATCAGCATGCCATTACAATTCCACAAGATCGACTAGAACTTCGTAAAAATATCCGCTCTTTAGCAGCCCTTTACTTAGCTGTAGGGATAGATCCTAAGAAAGCCACCTTGTTTATCCAATCTGAAGTTCCTGCGCATGCTCAGGCTGGATGGATGATGCAGTGTATTGCTTATATTGGGGAACTTGAACGCATGACTCAATTTAAAGATAAATCTTCTGGTAAGGACGGTGTTTCTGCATCCCTGCTTACTTACCCACCACTTATGGCTGCGGATATCATTCTTTACCAAACGGATATTGTACCTGTAGGGGATGACCAAAAACAACATGTTGAATTAACACGGGACTTAGCAGAACGTTTTAATAGACGGTATAACGATGTATTGACGATTCCTGAAATTCGCTTACCCAAAAACGGTGCTCGCATCAAAGCTCTTCAGGATCCACTGAAAAAAATGAGTAAATCAGATCCAAATAAAAAATCCACGATTTCTTTATTAGATACGCCAAAAGAAATCGAGAAAAAAATAAAAAGTGCAGTAACAGATTCAGATGGAATCGTTGCGTATGATGTAGACAATAAACCAGGCGTTTCTAATTTACTAACAATTGAAGCTGCACTCACTGGAGAGTCCATTGAAGCATTAGTTGCGAAGTATAAAGGCGTAGGTTACGGAGATTTTAAAGCATCCGTTGCACATGCAGTAATCGAACACTTAAAGCCCATCCAAGAACGGTATGAAGCATTGTTAGCTTCAGAAGAGTTAGATACCATTTTGGATGAGGGTGCTCTTAAAGCACAAGCAGTAGCGTCAAAAACGCTTAAAAAAATGGAGAACGCGATGGGCTTGGGTAGAAAACGATAAATGTTAAGACAAAAAACGAACTAAGAAATATGGCAAAATCGGGTGTCTGGAATATAAATGTCCAGACGCTTTTCCATGTATAGCCAAGCGATAAATAGTTTAAGTACAATAGAATTTGTAACAGACTCATGACAATGAATATGTAACTGATTGTAAACAGTAGCCATTTTATCAATACAAGCACCCTTTTACACTACTATATGAAGCAAGCCTTATAAGTACGTCAAGTTAGTCCCATTTTCTTTTATTCATGGAAAATTACTTCACTAGAATACTCTTTTAAAATCATCCAATGTCAACATAAAAAACCCGTATTTATAGTTTCCTATAAATACGGGTTTTTATTTTATTTCGAATTATTTAGAAGATTTAGCAGGATCTTCAGAAATTAATTCAACTTGGTTCCAATTAAAGTCACCAGCGTAATCGATATCGTAATTTTTTACGCTTTTATTAATCGGGCGTAATTCTAAACGAGTTTGTGTTGGAATGATTGGTGCATTTTCAGACATATATTCTTGCCATTCACGGAATTTACCTGCACGGTATTCAGCATCAAAAGCTTCTGGAGAGTCGATAGCAGCTAACAGCTCTTCTAACTTCTCAGAAGTGTAACGGCTGAAGTTATATTGTGCAGTTTTTGAGTAAAGACCTGATGGAGATGGGTTAGTTCCTGTACCCCATGCTGCCATAAACATATCTACTTCAGGATCATCAGCTTCAATTTTATCGTAGAAGCTATTGAATTCAATTGTACGACCTGTTGCAAGTGTTACATTTAAGCCCACATCTTTCCAGTTTTGCATGTAGAATGATGCGATGTCTTCAGCAGTATCACTACCAGACATTGTAGCGAATTTAATTTCAAGTGGTTTACCATCTTTGTTTTCACGAAGCCCGTCACCATCAACGTCCTCATATCCAGCTTCATCCAAAATTGAATTAGCTTTTTCTACGTCATATGTGTAACCTTCTAATGAATCGTCGTAGAATGATTGGAATACTGGTGGAATCAGTGATGTAGCACGTGCACGTAAGTTGTTGTAATATACTTCTGAAACTTGTTCAACGTCGATTGCATAGCCCATTGCTTGACGAAGATTTACATCGCTCATCTTAGCATTTGGATCCATTGCAACTTCTTCTTTTTCTACATCATATTTCCCAAGTTTAAAACCAAGGTATTGGTAGTAAAGTTCATTACGACCAAGAACTGTGATGTTATCAAAATCTTTAATTTCTAAATACTTGTCCGTGCTAAAAGTGTTAGCAGTCATATGATATTCCCCTGTTTGTAATGCAACAGAGATTGAAGTTGAAGGAACTGTTTTTAATAATACGCCATCAAGTTTTGGAGCACCTTTCCAGTAGTTTTCGTTTTTCACGAATTGTACTGATTCACCTGGTACGATTTTTTCAAATTTGAATGCACCTAAAGTCACGATGTTTTTACGTACTGCATCTGACTCAAGTAAATCTGCAACTGGAAGATCTTTTAAAATATGGCTCGGTTCAGCAGAAGTCCAGATTCCATCACCACCACTGAAAATAGCTGGAGATAATTTAGTAAATGAAATTTCTAAAGTCTTTTCATCCACTTTCTTTAAACCTGAGATTGTATCAGCTTTTCCATCATGGTATTCAACAGCACCTATGATGTTTTGGAAATCAGCATCATAACGTACTCCTGTGTAGTCTTTATGACCGATAATTAAGTAAGGTTGTACTAAGTCTTCAATTTTAAGCGGTTCACCATCAGACCATTTAACGCCGTCTTTGATAGTAATTGTTACTTTATTATTATCTTGATCAACTTCCATACCAGCGATTCCATCGTTAGTTAATAAGAAGTCACCATCTGTTTCAAAAATTGTATTACTAGCAAAGTCCATAATATCTGCATCATATGCATCTTCATATAGAACTGTTGAGAAAATCCCTTGGAAAGGTGAGTCATTTACTAGAGCTACTTTTAAAGTACCTCCTTCAATTACTTCTCCCTCATTTTCAACATTTAAAGGGAAGCTTCCAGTATCTACTACTTCTTCATTTTTTTCTTCTTCTTTATCTTTTGCTGGTGAATCTTTTCCATCTGTCGAGTCGCCTTCACCGTTACATGCACCAAGTACAAGTACGAAAGCTAAAAGTAATGCTAATAATGTCCAAAGCTTTTTGTTCATTCCTTTTCCTCCTTTTTTTATCTCTTGTTCTATATATCAAACGTAAAACGTTTAATACCACTATTAATTAGGTGTTACCCTAAGCGTTGCTTCGCATCAGCAGATCGACGAATAGCTTGACCCACATAGTTTATTCCTAACATTAAGAAAAGAATTAGCAGCGAGGCTGGTAACCAAATCCACCATTTATCAGATAACACAAGTGGATTATTTGCATAACTTACGAGTGTCCCTAAACTTGGTGTAGATGGAGGTAATCCGAATCCTAAGAACGACAGACCCGTTTCAATTCCAACATTTCCCGCAAAATTTAACGTTAGTTCCACAATTAAGATGGAGCTTAGATTTGGCATCATTTTTGCAAAAATGATGTTTCCATCACTCGTACCCATTGTTTTCGAAGAGTTAATATAGTCCCTCCGACTTTCAGAGAGTGCTTTGCTTCGAATCAAACGCGCTGTACCTGGCCATGCGAATACAGTGACAATCAAAATGAAAATAGGAATATTATATTTTGGTACGATGGTTACAAAGACGATAATAATCATTAAAGCTGGAATCGTAATGAAGAAATCGATGATTCGCATAAAAATGTTATCTATCCAGCCACCAAAATAACCTGTAGTCAAACCAATCATGATACCAATGATGCCTGATAGCAAAGTAACCGCCATGGCAATCGCAATTGAATTACGTGCTCCGATTATCAGTTGGCCTAAAATATCTCGACCACCTTGGTCAGCACCTAACAAGAACTTGTCTCCAGGTTCTGCAAATTTATCGCGTAAACTAACGCGCATCATTTCTTGTTGATCTATAAACAGGGACCAAAAGAAAATCCCGACAATCACAACTACTAATGCGATAAGGGAAAACATCGCAAGTTTATCTTTTTTAAATTCACGCATGATCACTTGAAATCCAGTAGGCGGAGAGCTTTCTGGATGTTCAGATTGAATCACTACATTATCTGTCTGCTCTTTCATGTGAGTACACTCTCCTTAACCATTATTTTCGTCAATCTATCCTAATTCGTGGATCTACAATGCTCATAATAATGTCGGATAATAGACTGCCTAATAATGTTAAGAATCCGTACAGCATAACCAAAGCAGTAATTACACTATAATCACGTCCAGAAATGGATTGAATGAATAATTGTCCCATTCCAGGATAGCCGAAAATGGTTTCAATAAAGATGGATCCGCCAAGCAAACCAGTGATAGTAAACCCTAGGAATGCAGCGATTGGCAATAAAGAATTCCGGAAAATATGTCGTGAATACACTTTATTTAAGGGAATCCCTTTACTACGTGCAGTACGAACATAATCTTGGGACTTTGCATCTATTACTTCTGTACGTAAATATTGAATGACACCGGTCGTTCCAAGAATGGCATACGTAATGGCTGGTAATAGAAGATGATAAAATTTACTCCAAATATAACCTAAGGAACCATTTTCATATTTAATATCAACCGTTCCACCTGTTGGGAACCATTGCAGCTTGTATCCGAAAAGGTACAAGAAAATAAGGGATAAAACGAATACTGGAATGGCATAACTAATGAAACTATATAGAACAACCGTTTTATCTAAAAATGTATTCTGGTAGCGCCCTGCAAGTACGCCTAATGGAATCGCAATTAAATACAGTAAAAGAACACTCACTAATGATAACCACAATGTATTAAGAGCTCGATCTCCAATTAGGTCAGCAACTGCAACTTTATACGTATAACTTTTACCAAAATCACCTTGAACAGCATTCATCATCCATGTGGCATATTGTTGATACCAAGGGTCATAGAAACCTGCTTGTTCGCGCAATTCTTCTATACGTGAAGGATCCGTATCAGGAGTTACCATTCCTGTAAAAGGATCTCCAGGCATAAATTTCGCCATCACGAAGATTAATAGACTTAACGCTAGTAATTGTGGAATCATCATCAATATGCGACGAATTATTGTTTTCCACATATTATTTAACCCCCTCTTTGATTTCCGACATAGCTACTTCATGCGTATCAGAAATTGCTTGAAGGTCATAGACGCGACCGTTTGCATCAAAGTATTGATGATTATCAAGTTGGTAATTGTTCTCTACGGTAATTCGTTCTACTTTCCGTTCGACTCTACTTGAAGGCTCGATGGTAGGAATTGCTGATAATAATCTTTTTGTGTAAATATGCTGAGGCGTTTGATAAATATCTTTCTTCGACCCAGACTCTACAAATCTTCCTTTATACATGATGGACACATGGTCACACATATGTTTCACTACTCCAAGATCATGCGATATAAATAAATAGCTCAATCCCAATTCATCTTGAATATCTTTCAAGAAATTTAAAACCTGTGCTTGTACCGATAAGTCAAGCGCTGAAACTGGCTCATCCGCAATAATGAGCTTTGGGTTAGTTGCAATCGCTCGTGCAATACCAATTCGCTGCTTTTGGCCACCAGAGAATTCATGAGGGTATTTCACTTTTGCATCTTCTGGCATACCGACGATAGCTAATAATTCATTAATTTTCCGCTTTTCTTCTGAATCAGAGAGATTTAAAAAATTCCGGATAGGTTCCGCCAAAATATCTTGCACGCGTTTGCGCGGATTTAAACTTGAGTGTGCATCTTGGAAAATCATTTGAATATCACGATTATATGGTGAGTTACGTTGGCGACGTTGATTGGTCACATCTTTTCCTTCGTAAATGATTTTACCGGATGTTATTTTCTCAAGGCCGATAATGGCTTTGCCTGTTGTGGATTTACCACAACCAGATTCGCCTACCAAGCCATATGTTTTGCCTTTTTCGAATTCCATATTGATGCCGTCAACAGCATGAACATGGTCAACGATTGTATTAAAGAAGCCGCCACGAATGGGATAGTGAACGCGCAAATCTTTTATTTCCATAAAACTCATGTCAAGCTTCCCCCTTCTTCACCTTCAAAGTGAAAGTGGTTCCAGCAGGTACATCGAACAAAATGTCCTGGTGCTATTTCGTGAAGTTGTGGTTTTGTTTCGTGTGCCTCTTGTGGAATCCAAGGAATTCGCGGGGCAAATCGACAACCCTCGCGTGGTAAATTAACTAATGACGGGACTAAACCTTGAATGACTTCTAATTTCTCGTTATCACTATGTGTTTGTGGAATTGAGTTTAATAAAGATCTAGTGTAAGGATGTATAGGATTATTGAATAACTCTTCAACTGGAGCTTCTTCTATGATTTGTCCTGCATACATAACAGCTACTCGATCGGCTACTTCTGCTACTACACCTAAGTCATGAGTAATCAAGATAATGCCAGATTCAGTTTCAGCCTGTAAATCTTTTAGTAAATCTAATATTTGAGCCTGAATTGTTACATCTAGAGCTGTAGTTGGTTCGTCTGCAATGATGATAGAAGGCTTACACGATATGGCAATGGCGATAATAACACGTTGACGCATACCACCTGATAATTGATGTGGAAATTGTTTCACTACTCTTTTTGGATTTGGAATTCCAACTTGATTAATAAGTTCAATTACACGATTTAGTCTTTCGGCTTTTGAAAGCTTTGTGTGATAGATTAAACTTTCTTCAATTTGATCACCAATACGCATTAATGGATTTAAAGCTGATAAAGGATCTTGAAAGATCATGCCAATTTCGTTGCCGCGTACCTTGTTTAGTTTTTCATCTGTCAATTTTGCTAGATCAAGACCTTTAAACTGTATTTCACCAGTTATTTTAGTGTTATTTGGATCATGTAGGCCAATAATGGAAGTTGCTAACGAACTTTTACCGCACCCTGATTCTCCAACAATCGCTAAAATTTCATTCTTTTTTAAATGAATGGAGACTCCATCCACTGCATTAAAATATGTATCTTTCACACGAAACCCAGTATGTAAATCATTAATTCTTAAAAGATCCTGCGTTATGTTCAAAGCCATACTCCTCTCAAGTAAATACTAAGATGTCGTCAAACTTATATTCTTTCCAAAATTTCAATTTTTCTGTTAATTGTGCACCTAGTTGTAAATTCTATTACAGAATTATTACAATCGCAACAACTATTTTGATTATTTCCTGTTTTTACTTTATTTTGAAATAAAATAGATTCTTAAAATTCAGTTATATCAAGCTTTTTTTAGCGTTCTCACAAATAAGTTTTTTGAAATAATATTGACAATTCTCTATTTTTTTAATGTATCTCGTCATTTTTTGAAATATTACAGTGAAGGTTAGTAGAGGGGTGAAAAGCAATTGAGAAATCGGAAGTTGTTTGTCATATCGTGACTAACCACTTCTCTACCACGTCTCAAAAGAATTAGGCAAGATAACCCCACGGGGCTCGTTAAAGAAATCTAATTAAAGAATTCCTGTTGACGCAAAGAGGTTTTCAGTGCGCTTCGGACGCATTCTTTGCTGCACTATAATCTAGGTAACAAAGAGTGGGGCTTGTGACTTCGTCACTCGCCCCACTCTATTTTTTCCGATCATTCTGCGTCGGGGATACGTCCTTCTCTCCCTGAAAACCTGGAAGCTCACAGTTAAGATCGTCTGGTTTATTTGAGAATTGATATTATCTATAAGTAGATATTCGACCGAAGATGATATTTCGGTCTCCTTCTTCTTACTTTATTTCAGACCATTCTTTAAAGTCGGCAGTGACACTCACTATAAAGAAATAATAAACGGTGGGAGACGTAGACACAATTGCCCCTCAAATTGTGGATCTCATCAACCCGCACAAATATGGAGGGATTCCTACGTCGATGGCGATTTTTCCTACGTGACGGACGTTTTTTCCTACGTCATCACTCTTTTTTCCTACGTGAACCTCGATTTTTACAACTGAGCCATCGCTCAGCAATTATATGTGAAAATAAATGCCAAATGGGGCTGCTCGCTTTGCTCCACAGCCTTTTCTGTGGTTGTGAGGGGCCACTTTGGATGGAAGAAATGACGTTTTCAGACGTCGATGGCGATTTTTCAGACGTGAAGCCTGTTTTTTCAGACGTCATCTTCTTTTTTTCAGACGTCAACCCCAAAAAGTCAGACTGAGCAACCGCTGAGTCTGACTCAAAAAAAAAACCTCCTCAAATGAGGAGGTTTTTGATCTTACACTTTTTTGAACAATAGTGACGCATTATGACCGCCAAAGCCTAAAGAATTACTCATTGCGTAAGTAATCTCTTGGTTACGTGCAGCATTCGCAACATAATCCAAGTCACAAATCGGATCAGGGTTTTCCAAATTCATTGTTGGTGGCAAAATACTTTCATGTAAAGCTAATGCTGTGAAAATAGCTTCAATTCCACCAGCTGCTCCAAGTAGATGTCCCGTCATTGATTTTGTTGAACTCATCGCAAGTTTGTATGCATGTTCACCAAATACTGATTTAACTGCCATTGTTTCGAATTGATCATTGTATGGCGTACTTGTACCATGAGCATTAATATAATCCACCTCAGAAGGATCAACTCCACCATCTGCAAGTGCTTGTTTCATTGCTCTAGCTGCTCCTTCGCCTTCAGGTGCTGGTGCTGTAATATGATGTGCATCACCTGTTGAACCATAGCCAATTAATTCAGCATAGATTTTTGCTCCACGAGCTATTGCATGTTCGTATTCTTCCAAAATAACAATTCCTGAGCCTTCACCAATTACAAAACCATCACGTTTTGCATCAAATGGACGTGAAGCAGTTTTAATATCTTGGTTTAGCGTAAGTGCTGTATTCGAACAGAAGCCAGCCACTGACATATTCGTTATAGGTGCTTCCGCTCCACCAGAAATCATAACATCCGCTTCGCCTCGTTCAATTACTTTAAACGCATCACCTATCGAGTTAGTCCCTGATGCACAAGCTGTTACTGTACAAGAGTTCATTGCTTTTGCTCCAAAATGAATGGACACTTGGCCCGCTGCCATATCCGGAATCATCATCGGAACGAAGAAAGGGCTCACCCGGCGATAGCCACGGTCAAGGAATGTTCGGAACTGTGCTTCATACGTTTCCATTCCACCGATACCAGATCCAATCCATACACCTGTGCGAAGACCAAGTTCTGGTGTAATTTCTAAGTTTGCATCCTTAACAGCCATAATCGAAGCAGCTAAAGCGAAATGTGTAAAGCGGTCCATTTTACGTGCTTCTTTACGTTCAATATACGTTTCAATATCAAAGTCTTTAACTTCTGCTGCTACTTTCGCAGGGAAATCATCTGGATTCACACGCGTCAAAGGACCAATACCAGATCTGCCTTCTTTAATACCAGCCCAAGTCGATTCGATATTATTACCAAGCGGTGTTACCGCTCCTATTCCTGTTATTACTACACGACGCTTTGTCATGATGAGTTTCTCCCCTTTATGTGAAAACTTAACTTAAATATTTTTTTAACGATGTTCATCCATCCAACGATGTAACCTATGTTAAGAAGATTTTATTTCCCCATTTTTAAGCAAATGGCACCCCAAGTTAATCCGCCACCAAATCCAACAAGCACAACTACATCATCATCTTTCACTTTCCCAGCCAATACTTCTTCTTTCAAAGCAATCGGAATAGATGCTGCAGAGGTATTACCAAACTGCTTAATTGTAGTAGACATTTTTTCTTCAGGTAATCCAAGTCGTATTCTTGAAGACTCCATAATTCGAATATTAGCTTGGTGTGGCACTAGGAAATCCACTTCTTCTTTCGATAAACCAGCTTTAGCGATTACATTTTCAGCAGAGTCACCCATTTGACGTACTGCAAATTTATATACTTCTCGTCCATTCATTTCTAGGAAAGGTCCATTTTGAGTTAAATGTTTTCCACCCGAACCGTCAGCACCTAATTCAAATGATAAAATACCGCGTCCTTCTGAAACTTCACCGACAATTGCCGCTCCAGCTCCATCTCCGAATAATACAGCCGTATTCCGGTCTTCAAAGTTCGTGATTTTTGTTAGTTTTTCCACACCGACCACTAAAACATATGGGTATGTGCCTGATTCAACAAATTGTTTCGCCGTAATAACCCCATACATAAACCCAGCACATGCAGCTGAAATATCCATTGCAGCTGCATTTGTTGCTCCGAGTTTTTCTTGTATCATGGTAGATACACTTGGAAATGGTTGATCAGGTGTCACGGTCGCGACTAAAATTAAACCGATTTGATGAGCTTCAATACCAGAGTCTGCTAATGCTTCTTTTGCTGCTTCATACGCCATATCTGAAGTATTAACATCATCGTCCGCATATCTTCGCTCTTCTATACCTGTGCGTGTACGAATCCATTCATCTGTTGTATCCATTATTTTCTCTAAGTCAAAGTTCGTAACCACTCGCTCTGGTACATATCTACCTAAACCGATTATTCCAACATTCATGAGACACCCTCATTTCCTTTATTATCTTATATTAGTACCTGGTAATAATAATAACGAATTTTCGTTGATATTTCAATACATCGCCATGAATTTGCCAAACTTCTACAGAGAAAGCTAAAAGATTCTTTGTCCAAACAAAGTCATATGGTATGATGATAAAAGTAAATAGTATGTCTTGAGGTGAAATTACATGAAATATATTTTTACATTGATTTGGTCATTTCTACTTGTTACGATGCTGAACTACGTAGTAGCTTCAGTACAAGATGTACCTTTTGATTTCCTATTAGGTGCAATTTTATCAGTTGGATTTGCAGTAGTTATTTTCATTATTGCAGCAATTATTCCAAACGATCCAGTAGTTACAGAACATCATTAATAAAAAACGGTTCACTGAAGTTATTACTTCAGTGAACCGTTTTTTTATTTATATCAGATTAACGTTAACTTCACCGTTGGAAACGGAAACTTCAACCGTACTTCCTGGGTTTAACTCTCCACCTAACAAAGCTTTTGCAACCGCAGTTTCCACATGTCGCTGGATAAAACGACGTAAAGGTCGAGCACCAAATGCCACATCGGTACCTTCAAGAACTACCCAGTCAATTAACTGTGGTGTGAAAGTAATGTTAATTTCCTGTTCTTTTAGTCTGTTAGCCAATTGCACTAAATATTTCTCTGTAATTGCATGGAAGTGTGACTCGTTTAACGAATGAAATAAGACGATTTCATCCATACGGTTCAATAATTCAGGTTTGAAATGTGAGCGCAGGGCAGACATTACTAATGATTCTGCTTGATCTCCACCTTCAAGTAAATATTGAGAACCTATATTTGATGTCAAAATCACCACGGTATTAGAGAAGTTGACAACACGACCTTGACTATCTGTTATTCGCCCATCATCTAACAGTTGAAGTAAAATATTTGCGACATCCGGGTGAGCTTTTTCAATTTCATCCAGCAATACCACTGAATATGGATTACGTCGTACCATTTCTGTCAGTTGGCCACCTTCTTCGTAGCCAATGTATCCTGGAGGTGCTCCAATAAGTCGAGAAACACTATGCTTTTCCATATATTCAGACATGTCAATTCGAATGAAATGGTCTTCTGAATCAAATAAATTGGCAGCTAATGCTTTTGCAAGTTCTGTTTTACCCACACCTGTAGGTCCAAGGAATAAGAAAGAACCAATCGGTTTGGATGGATCTTTAATACCTGCACGCGCTCTCCATACCGCTTCCGTTACAAATTGAACCGCTTGATCTTGACCTACTACTCTTTCTTGTAATGTTTCTTTTAAGCGCAGAAGCTTGTCTCGTTCTCCTTCAACAAGTTTCGTCACAGGAATTCCTGTCCAGCGAGATACAATCGATGCTATTTCTTCTGAAGTTACTTCTTCACGAAGCAAGCGATGTTCTGAAGTCGCTTCAAGTTTCTCTTCAAGAATGACAATTTCTTTCTCGAGTGTCGGGATCTTGCCATATCGCAATTCCCCTGCTGTTTTATAGTCTGAACTATTTTCAGCGATTTCCGCATCACGACGATACGTGTCTAAGATTTCACGCTTTTGTTGAATATGATGAAGCGATTCTTTTTCAGTCGTCCACTGATTCCGCATCGACTCAGTAGAAGATTTCAATGCTTCAAGTTCTTTACGTAAATTAGATAGACGCTGTTGACTTGCTTGATCTTTTTCTTTCATTAGTGCTTGTTCTTCAATTTCAAGTTGCATCATCCGGCGTGTCACTTCATCAAGTTCTTGTGGCATTGAATCAATTTCAGTACGAATCATGGCACACGCTTCATCGACTAAATCGATTGCCTTGTCTGGTAGAAAACGTTCAGTTAAATAGCGATCAGACAATTGTGCGGCAGCGACGATGGCACGATCATGAATACGTACTGCATGATGCAATTCAAAACGCTCTTTTAATCCGCGTAAAATGGATACTGTATCTTCAACTGTAGGTTCGCGTACTAAAACTTGTTGAAAGCGTCGTTCTAATGCTTTGTCTTTTTCGATATTTAGACGGTACTCATCAAGTGTGGTTGCACCTATACAATGCAACTCACCTCTCGCCAACATCGGTTTTAACATATTCCCTGCATCCATTGCGCCTTCAGTTTTCCCTGCCCCGACAATGGTATGAATTTCATCAATGAAAAGAATAATTCGCCCTTCACTTTCTTTTACTTCTTTTAACACACCTTGTAAGCGCTCTTCAAATTCTCCTCGGTATTTTGCACCAGCAATAAGAGAAGCCATATCTAATTCATAAATATCACGCTCTTTTAATCCTTCTGGTACGTCTTTACGGACGATTCGCTGAGCTAACCCTTCCACAATGGCCGTTTTACCCACACCAGGTTCTCCAATAAGGACCGGATTGTTTTTTGTTTTTCTTGAAAGAATTCGAATGACATGACGTATTTCTTGATCACGACCAATAACTGGGTCCATCTTGCCTTTTCTAGCTAATTCTACTAAGTTTCGTCCGTATAATTCTAGGGGGCTTTTCTGTTCTTGTTGTTGCTGCATTTTCATGACACTCCTTTGTTTGACCTTTTCTGACCTTTGATTTTATTATACGATTTTCCCATGATTTCTGTAAAGAAAATGAACTTGATCTATGGGCATCAGGCTTGAAGTTGGCTTTATTCGGCTTCACAGTTGGTTTGTTCGACTTCATCCTGGTTTTATTCCGCTTCACTCTAGTTTTATTCCTTCGCGCACTATTTAATCGGTTTCACCCATTTTTTCCCACAAAAAAATGCTCCACTCACTGTTAGGTATCACAGTAAGTGGAGCATTATACGTTTTATCTTACACCTAGTGCCATTTTTGCGTAGCGAGACATATTGTCTTTAGACCAACCTGGTGTCCAAACAATCTTGACATCGACTTCTTTTACTTCTGGTAATTCATATAAAGAAGTTTTGACCATATCTACAATCATTGGTCCCATTGGGCATCCAAGAGAAGTTAAAGTCATCGTTACTACTGCAAAACCGTCTTCTGTCAATTCGACATCATAGACAAGTCCAAGGTTTACTATATCAATACCTAGCTCTGGGTCAATCACGTTTTCTAATGCACCCATCATGCTATCGCGCATATCTTGATCCATGTTCATACCCCTTTCTAACTTACATCTATGTCTATCATAACAAATGGTTCTTATTCAGACAAATAGTGAGCAACGAAATCGGTCGCTGCAAGCATCCCTTTTCTTGAAACGGCATGACTCGCCGTTTTGTCGGTCATAAATTGGAAGCGTTGTGGATCATGAGCGTACGATTTTTTAAGTGCATTAAAAAAGTTAAACGTCGGTTCATATGGAACTACATTATCTTGCATACCGTGCCAGAAAAATATTGGCCGACCATTTAATGTGCTGGGATTCAAGGTAATATCAAATTTGCTTAACGTCTCAAACATTTGTTTACGCTCAATATCAGATATAGGCAACTTAAAACCTCGTGATTCAAATTGAGACATTTGTGCTTTGGCTAATTGCACATATCCTGGAGAACCCATCATAACAGCAGCTGTATCAATCCAAGGGTATACGTTTAAACTACCTAACGTTATGATTCCACCCATTGAAGTACCAGCAAGACCAATCTTAGTATGGTCCACAACTAAATTTCTATTAATGAGTTCATTTCTCAGAATATCTATTTCTTCAATGGATGTTAAAATCGTTTCCCAAAAGCGTAAAGATAATTGCACTTCGTCTAAAGGTTCTTGTCGTTCCCCATGTAAATGGGCATCTGGCAATAAAACACGAAACCCTTTTTCAGCTAATTGATAAGCATAGTGTAGATTATGCTCTTTTGCACTCGTAAAACCGTGAAGAAAAATCACGACTGGTACTTGTATATGTTTTTCGGATTCTTTGTATACATGTAAGAGTGGAATATGTGCCCACCGCTCATTTTCAACGTTCATGCTTCCACTTCCTTTGCGTTTTCTCTTTATTATCCTAGCAAAACAAATGACAAAGTTCAAAATTGAGGTTACCTTTTTTTGACTAATGGTTGGTTGTAAAGATACACTTTACTTTAGTAAGAAAGGAGTTAACCAATATGCAACCTCATTTAATCGTTTTAGATTTAGATGGTACCTTATTAACAGATGAAAAAGTCATTTCTGAAAAGACTTTACATACGCTTTTTAAAGCCCGAGAGCAAGGTCATGAAATCATGATTGCTACTGGACGACCATATCGTGCTAGCGAAGTGTATTACCACCAATTAAAATTGCAAACACCTATCGTGAATTTTAATGGTGCTTTTGTTCATCATCCAACGGACAGCACTTGGAAGTCAATTCATGAGCCGATAGATCTTAGAGTTGTAAATGAAGTCATTGATGCCCTTCATGACTATAAGTTTTATAACATTATTGCCGAAGTGATGGATGATGTGTATCTGCATTACCACGATGAAAAATTACTGGATATTTTCAGCTTTGGAAAACCACATGTAACGACAGGAGATATTCGCAATTATTTAAAAACCGATCCCACTAGTTTGCTAATTCATGCAAATGAAGCGGATGTGCCCTCAATTCGTCAGCATCTTCACGATGTCCATGCTGAAGTCATAGATCATAGACGTTGGGGCGCACCTTGGCATGTTATCGAAATTGTGCGAAGCGGTCTCAATAAAGCAGTTGGACTAGCTCACGTGTCGAAACACTTAAATATTCCACAACAAAATATTATTGCGTTTGGTGATGAAGATAATGATTTGGAAATGATTGAATACGCTGGAACTGGTGTCGCAATGGGCAATGCTATTTCACAACTTAAAAACATCGCCAATGAAGTAACTTCTTCAAATAACGAAGATGGTATTGCAGAATTCTTACAAGAACGATTAAACTTATAGAAATAGAAGATACCCGGGGGGGATAAAGATGAGAATATTTGCGGACAGTGCCTGCGATTTACCGAAATCTTATTATGAAAAAAATCCAGTTACATTGATTCCATTACGTGTTCACATTGACGAAACTGAATACTTGGATGTCATGACGATTGATTCGACACAAGTTTATGCTGAAATTCGACAAGGCAAACAACCAAAAACTTCTCAAGCTTCACCAGAGCAATTTTTGACGCTTTTTGAAGAACTGGCACATTCAGGAGAAGAAGGTCTCTATATCGCTTTCTCGTCTGAACTATCTGGAACGCATAATACAGCGGTCATGATTCGTGATCAAGTAAAAGAAGACTTTCCAAATCTCAACCTAACCATTATTGATTCAAAATGTGCCTCACTTGGTTATGGATTACTAGTGAAGGAGGCTGTGCGTTTACAAAAACTTGCTGAACCTGTAGAGCGAATCGCGGAGATCATCCGTTTCAAAGCTACACATATGGAACATTTGTTTACAGTGGAAGATCTAGATTATATGGCTCGCGGTGGACGTGTTTCGAAGACCAGTGCGATTATCGGGGGATTATTAAATATTAAGCCACTACTTCACGTCGAAAACGGCAAGCTTGTGCCCATTGAGAAGTTAAGAGGTCGTAAAAAAGTAATGAAACGCATTCTTGAAATCATGGAAGAACGTGGTGAAAGACTTCATGAACAAACCATCGCAATCAGTCATGGGGATGATGAGGCATTTGCACTTGAAATGAAAGGGATGATTGAAGACACATTCCATCCCAAACAAATTGAAATTCATATGATCGGCTCCGTAATTGGTGCCCATGTTGGACCTGGAACATTAGGTGTGTATTTTTCGAATCAATTACAGCCATAAGAAATGGAGAGTTTGCTCATGAAAAAGATTGTTATCGTTGGAGCTGTTGCTGGAGGCGCTACAGTCGCTTCCCAGATTCGCTATTATGATAAGGACGCACAAATTGTCATCTTTGACCAAGACGAGACGATGTCGTATGCAGCTTGTGGAATGCCTTATGTTATCGGTGGTGAGATTACAGACAGCAGTTCGCTTCTTGCTGCCACACCTGAAGAATTTAAAAAAGAAAAAAATATTGATGTTCGTTTGAAACATCGAGTCATTAGCATCAATCGAGAGCTCAAAGTGGTTGAAGTATTAAATTTAGACACACAACAATCCTTTGAAGAATCATATGATGTATTGATTTTATCTCCTGGAGGAACGCCAATTATTCCGAAAACACCAGGGTTAGAGAGCTCGAACATGTTCACATTGCGAAATTTCAATGATATGGAGAAAATTAAACATTATATCAAAACGGAACAACCAAAAAGCTGTGTCATTGTGGGTGCAGGATTCATTGGTTTAGAGATGGCAGAAAATCTCGTGAATCTGGGTTTGAACGTATCCATCGTCGAGAAATCGCAACAGGTAATGAACATAATGGATGTCGATAGCTCGGCTCTAGTTGAAAAGGAATTACTCGCTCATGGAGTGAAGCTTTTTAAAGGGAATTTCATTACCAAAGCAAACGGTCAACATCTTGATCTCGACTTAGGAGAAAAAATACAAGCTGATTTTATTTTAATGAGTGTTGGTGTCTCTCCAAGTACCGAACTTGCAGAAAAAGCACAATTAGCAATTGGTGAAACTCGTGGAATTGTCACAAACGAATATTTGCAAACAAATGATCTGTCAATTTATGCAATTGGTGATGCTGCAGAGAACATCGATTTTATTACTGGTGATGCTAAACGCGTTCCTTTAGCTTGGCCTGCACATCGACAAGCTTATATTGTTGCTCGTCATATTACAGGTGACAATATACCATTTAAAGGTTTACTTGGTACCTCTATTTGTAAAGTGTTTACGCAATCCGTCGCAACAACAGGGTTAAATGAAAAAACATTAACTGATCGTCATATGAATTTTAAAAGTCTTACACAAAAATCAAATTCGAATGCCGGTTATTATCCGGATCATGAGAAAATATTCTTGAAAATTCATTATGATGCTGCGACTCGTAAAGTATTAGGAGCCCAAGTAGTCGGTGGTAAAGGCGTTGACAAACGGATTGACGTTTTATCCACTGCGATTTATGCAGGTCTTACAATGGATGATTTACAAGCATTAGAATTAGCGTATGCTCCGCCCTATTCAACACCAAAAGATCCGGTGAATATGGCTGGATACAAAGCAAAATAAAATCGCTTGAGACCTTAAAAGGTCTCAAGCGATTTTTTCTGTTGTATAGACGGTAGTTTTGGTGGTCTATGAGCGGATTTTTGTCGACTATTGGCGAATCACGTCTAAATACCACTTATTTCCATCTAAATCAATTCATTATTTCAACTCTTCTTCACGTTTCTTTTGTTTTCCTTTTCTCCACACTAAATAGATAAAAACTAAGAACAGGATATAGGAAAGACCTAAAGCTATCATATATGCCTTGTTGAATCCTTTTTTGTCATTGACCGTATAAAACTCCGCAATTTCTCGATTTAATACAAGTTTGTAATTGCCATCATCTTTTTGTCTTAATACATCGCTTTCAAATAAGCCTTGAAGTTCTTTATTATCGCCTATTACTTCTCTCGATAAATTAAAGCTTTGTGTCCCCCCGGTATTGTTTATGGCAACAATCCAAGATTCATCTTCATTTGATCGTTTATAAATCATCAATCCATCTTCATTATGCAACATTTCCATAGAACCAGTACGTAGAGCAGCTGAGCCATTCCGAAGCTTTTGAACATCACCAATAAATTCAATTAATTCTTCGTCTGTTCTAAAATCCATGATTTGATGAGATTCAGGTGGTTGTTCCCCATTTACTGCAATCTCAGAACCATAAGTCATTAACGGCACTCCAGGAATGGAAAGTAAAGTAGCCATTGCCATTTTCAAACGCGTAGGTGGAAACATATTTGCTTCTGCCGCGTCCGCTGTAAAACGTCGAGAATTGATAGAGTCGACTTGCTGTATAAATGGTTTCTCTTGAGATGACTCCGCAATTCCAGCTGTTTCATTATCGACAGTTTTAAATGCATTTCGATACAATTCTTCTTGCTCATTCGAAACTTTAGCATCAAATTCCGCTTCACTTGGTTCGTTACTTAAGATATATAGGTCTTCATTTTCTTCTTTTAGTGCTGTAATCATTGTATTTAAAAATTCCGTGTCAACTTCATCAATAGCCGTAATTCGTAGACCATCTACTTTGTATGTTTGCACAAATGTTAAAGCTGCTGTAAGGATAGCTTGTTGTGCATCTTTATTCGTTAGATCCCATGAAATGGTGCCGTCTGCATTTTCCACTATCCAAGATTCATTGCCGGCGATTGACGCAAGCACATGGTTTGAACTTACATTTTGTATAGGAAAATCGACAATAACAGTCATTTTCTTTTGATGAATTTTGTCGATTAATGTCTTTAATTCTTTTGATGTTCCAAAATGTCGCTCTAACTTCCCATAATCCATTACACGTTTTCCATCATATGTTTCAGTTGAAAACACTGGTCCTAACGATACCAAGGAAAATCCTAGCTTTTCAATATGATCAAGTTTTTCGACCACACCCGTAAAATCTCCACCTGCAAAAGCTTCTGGTGTTCGTGTATCCACTTCAAAATCATTTTCAATCGTTTTATTATAGTATCGATCGACTAATAAATCATAAATACTTTCATCTTCTATCGTATCTTTCGTTGCGGCATATGTAGTTAACGGTGAAATCAAACTAACCAGTAGGGACAAAACAATAGTCGTCCGTATCCAAATATCTCTCTTCACGTGAGGTCCTCCTCTTACGAATCTTCATTCGTCATTTTACCAAACCATACTTAGACACGCCATGATTAATGAGGAATTCACTTTTTATTTACGTCCATACTGTGAAATCAAGGAATTGGTTGAGGAAACCTACCATTAAACCCGATTCCAACTTACGAGCAAATTTTCCAACTTGGCAGCCCATTTTTCCAACTGAGCCACCGCTCACCTTCAAGTCCACAAAAAAACCACCTCACGCCAATTAAATGGAGTGAGGTGGTTCATTATCGGCATCGAGCTAAACAGGGCTTCTCCAGCTTTCTTTACTAAGCTAAAAAGCTAATGCCCATTGGTAGTTTGAAACCTAGGAACATCGTGATGAACAAGAAGACAAACAATAAAACCCAGAACATGGTTGTCGCTTTATGTTTTTTCATACGAACTAAAATCATTTCCATCATACCGATGATTAAAACGCCAGCGATTAATTTGAATCCGTAAAGCATGCCCATATCGAAATCCATACCGGCCATGAATAAAGCTACTCCAGTTAAAAGGATGAACACGTAGAATAAACGTAATACCATATGTGTAATTTTTTGTCCTTTACTGCCATTTTTCAATGTTACTGCGACAAAGAACAAAATAATTCCAATAACCCAAGTTGTAATGTGTAAATGCGTGCTAGCTAAAAAATCCAAAATCGTCACCTCATCTAATTAGTTGTTCTATTCTAGAATATCATATCTACGGGTCTAATAAACTCTTTTAGGCAACCGTTTGTTGATATTTCCCAGGAAATTCACTTCACTCGAATCGATTGACCAAGGTGCCAATACCTTCAACCGCTACTTTTACAGTATCACCTGAAGCTAAAAACTTAGGTGGGTTAAAGCCTTTTCCAACGCCAGAAGGGGTACCAGTTAAGATCACATCTCCTGGTTCAAGCGTGACAAGAGCAGAAATTTGAGCGATCAAATCTTCTATTGTAAAAATCATATCTTTTGTATGTCCATTTTGACGTAGTTCACCATTCACTTTCGTAACAATCGATAAACTTTGTGGATCAGGTAGTTCATCTTTTGTTACAAGATATGGCCCCATCGGACATGACCCTTTCAAACTTTTGCCTAAGAAAAATTGTTGGTGTTTCGTTTGTAAATCTCGTGCAGTCAAATCATTTGCAATCGTGTAGCCGAAGACGTGGTCATATGCTAATTTCTTCGGAATATTGTCGCCTTTTTTACTAATAACTACAGCTAATTCACCTTCATAATCGTAAGATGACGTTACATTCGCATGAACAGACAAAGTTTCTTCATCCGCAGCAATAGTCGTGGGTGATTTTGTGAAAACCATCAAATTTTCAGGAGCACTTTGCAATCCCATTTCTTTTGCATGATCTTCATAATTTCGTCCTACAGCCATTATATTTTTCGGCGTACGTGGAATTGGTGACAGCCATGCAATAGTTGAAAATGCATGTTTAAATTGATTAGGCTCTTCAGATTTCAATGCAGCATCTGTAAGCTTCCTCATTTGTTCCACAAAATCCATTCCGTTTGCAATTCCTTCTACGATTGTTTCAGGAAAACTCGGTACTACTTGGAGCGTCTCTTGTATCGCTAACACGTCCCACACCGCTTCTTCTTTTTTTACTTTTGGACCAAATTTGATAATGCCTTCGTAGCGATATGATAAAATTTTCATACATGGACACTCCTCGAAAAAGAATTTGTTAAATTCAGTCTACGATACTTCGACATATTTTTCATTCGTTATTTTTATTTAATTTTCCGTATGTTGCTCTTTTCCAAATTGCTTCAATGGGTCCTTGCTTAAATCTAGAAAACCAAATTTCAGCAAATATCATTTGAATAACGAAAATACCAACCGCTAACCATGTGCCCGTCAGCACATCGATTTTTCCATATAACGCAAATCCGTATGAATAGAATATAGTCGTAGCAATGACGGACTGGGATATATACGTAGTCATGGACATGCGGCCGACCTTGGCAAACGGATTCATGATTTTTCGGAATATGGCTAGCTGGCACAAAAGAGTAATCAAACCAGCATATCCAATGGCTACTAGAGGTCCTCCAAAAATATCTTGAACATACATATAATAAAAGTTTGCCTCAAATACATACGGCAAAAGTTTAATGGAAAACCCAGCAATTAAAGAGACAGTCGTTAACGTTATCCAAAACGTTTTCTTTTGTGATGTCCGTTCGATCAACTTCCCTTTTGCTGCAACTGCTCCTAGTAACATATAAGGTAAAATAGTCATACCAATTAAAAATAATGAGCCTGATTCAATGTTAGCATATGTCCAATCCGCAGCTCTTTGCATAAAAATGTCCATCCAAGAACCTGAACCAAATGCAATAAGAGAGGATTCTATTTCTTGTACACCTGAATAAAACGTTTCACCTGATACCGCGACTATATAACTTAAAAAAGCTAGCCCCATATTCGGTAAGATATACAGGATTAGAGCAATGGTAAGTAACCACATTCTCGATAAGCGCATCATTAAAAGGACAATAAACCCACTTAGGGCATAGGTGATTAAAATATCTCCAGACCACACAAGAAACGCGTGAAGTAGTCCAATGATCAGCAAAACGCTTAACCTGCGTAATCCAAGTGGTATAAACGAATTTCCTCGTTCTTGTGATTTTCTAAATTGCATCATTAGCCCGTACCCAAACAGCATGGAGAACAACGGATATACGCTGCCTTGGAGGGCAATATCGATCCATTGAAACGTATCGGCGTCACTTGGATTTGTATACCATGTGTAAGGATTGATGTAGTAATAAGGTGTATGGAATGCGAGCATATTGACGATAAAAATACCAAGAAGCGACAAGCCACGCATTATATCGATGGCAACTACCCGATCTTGTAATTCAGTAGGTCTAACCTCCACATTTAATCCTCCAGTAAAATCGTTTGATCAGCGTCAAACAAATATAATATTTTCTCTTTAATGGTGATAGCTAAAATATGTTCAATTGCTTGCTTATAAAGTGATAGCTGCAATCCGTAGCGATGATGCATCTCACGTAAAATAGATGCTTCTGTAATGAGTACGCCTTTAATCCGATCAGTTTTATAATCGAGAAGTACCCAATCCCCGTCTGCTTCTTGGAATAAACAATCTGCGATACCTTGCAATATTTGTGTGTCTCCATCGTCATCTGTTAAGCCATACGTAAATGGAACTTCTCGCAACACTTGCTTCGCTTGACGTAGGCGTGAAGCGAGTGGTGATTGTAAGAAAGCCCCTAGTGCATCTGCCTTGATGGAATTAGCTTCATTCGACGTTAACAACTGTTTGTCTGCAAGTTGTTGAATAAATGTGTCAATCGTTCCCTTATTCGGTTCTACATGCATATCCACATGTTGCATTGCTGTGTGCATCGCCGTTCCAATTTCAGCCGATGTCAGCTTTCGCTCACCTTGTTGCAGAAAAGCTGGACGCTTATAGACACTTTTAATCGCTTGCTGTACTTGACTCGGTCTGAAAAATTCAGGTTCTTCTTCTTTTCTCAACTGATCAAGTCTTTTGAGCTCGCTTACCGATTGTTTCGAACGTTTGGTAACGGATCTCTCAAAAGGATATACAGCATTAAATCGTCTTTCTATTTCATCCTTCATTTCTGTAGAAACGACTTTAGCAGTGGTGATATCAGTTGATTGTGACGATTCTAATTCGACAAAAATCTCACGTAAGTCTTCCACGAAGATGGTCTCGAACGACCACTTGGATGGATGTTTTAGTCCCATATGAGCATGTCCTTGCCACAAGGAGAAATCAGGATGTCTTGCTACTGCTGGACCAATCCAATCTAAAAACCCTTTAGCTCGTGAACGCACATATTCTGGTAATCTGTCACCACTAGAGACGGCAATATCTTGCCATTTACCGATTGATTTTTGTGCATCTTTTACCGTTGCAACGAGCATCAACTTTTCTTTTGCTCGTGTCATCGCAACATAAAGAACGCGCATTTCCTCTGATTTCAACTCCAGTTGTTTCTTTTCCTTCATCGCTAAAAATGGTAAGGATGTATACGCAATTCGTTTGTCTGGATCCACCGCTTTTACAGCCAAACCAAACGTTTGATCAAACAAATATAATTCATTGAAATCCATTTGATTAAAATCTCTTCCTAAACCGGCAATAAAGACGTACGGAAATTCAAGTCCTTTAGAGGAATGGATTGTCATAAGTCGCACGACATTCTCTTTTTCACTCATGGCACGTGCAGTTCCTAAATCGTCTCCTCGCTTTTTCATGCGATCAATGAATCGTAAGAAGCGGAATAATCCACGGAAAGATGATTTTTCATAAGACAACGCACGATCATGCAATGCACGTAAATTTGCTTGTCGTTGTTTACCGCCTGGCATAGCTCCGACCATTTCGTAATAATGCGTGTCCATATAGATTCTCCAAATTAGGTCAGCTAGTGACCCTCTCCGTGCCAAATCACGCCATTCTTCGTAATGTAGGAAGAACCGTTGTAATTTTTCAGCAGTCTCTGGGTTAATCCCACTTCCACCAATGCGTACAAATTTTTTCAGTGCTTCATAAAACGGCTCTTTAGGTTCAGACAATCGAATATGCGAAAGCTCAGATTCAGTTAATCCAACAAAAGGCGCGCGAAGCACTGATGCTAATGGAATATCTTGATATGGGTTATCGACAATACGCAATGTGTTCAACATAATCATGACTTCGAGAGCATCAAAATACCCTTTTGAAAGGTTCGCATATAAAGGAATGCCTGCTTGCTTGAACTCTTCTGTTAAATCAGCAGACCACGTCATGGATCTCATCAAAATGACAATATCCCGATATTCAAGAGGTCGTTCATTCTTCGTCCATGCATCGACCACCATCGTTTGAGCATCCATCAATTTACGGATTTTCCCGATAATATAACGTGCTTCCCACTGTGACTTTTTCAACTCTTCTAGCTCTTGGATTTCTTCATTAACTTCCGTGTCATCTTCTGTCGATTCTTCTTCATCTTGTTGTTGGGAAAGAAGCGTCAGCTCTACAGTTGAATGTTGTTGATCAGGATAAGGTGCACCGGGTTTTAAAGCAGCCGCTTCATCATATTCAATTTCTCCTACACGCTTGCCCATGATTTGAGAAAAGATAAAATTGGTAGCATGTAAAACTTCCGGACGACTTCTGAAATTCGCATTCAAATCGATTTTGACACCTGTATCTAGCGCTTCGGTTGTGAACATCAAATACTTCGCAAGGAAAAGCATCGGTTCTGCTAAACGGAAGCGATAAATGGATTGTTTGACGTCCCCTACCATAAACATATTGCCATTTGCTTCTGTTCCACTTTTGACAATTTGTAAAATCGTTTCTTGTAAGCGATTCGTATCTTGATACTCGTCCACTAACACTTCCTTATACTGTGCCATCACGTCTTTGGCAATGTTCGAAGGAATAAGTTGCCCATTTTCTTCAGTCGTCAAAATCTGCAAAGCAAAATGTTCAAGATCCGAGAAATCGACTAAGCCGCGGTCACTTTTCGCTAATCGATACTGTTCCCCGTAAATAAGAGTCAAATCGACTAACGTTTTTAGCATTGGATGCATCAGTCTCATTTCGTCTAGCAATCTCGCTGGGGTCCGAGTAAAGTAGGCATCCTTAATTCCATTTACCCGCTTCTTCAATTGATCGCGCTTATCTTTAGCTTTTTGAATAAGCTCTTCATCAAACGTCTCTTTAGGAATACGCGCTGCTGTTGCAAATTTTATACTTTGAAAATAATCAAAAGTAGATTGCCATGATTGTGTAGAAATCCGACGAATCCCTTCAGCAATTAATTGTTGATCTTGTTCGACAGTTGTCCCATAAGGAGCTGGACCTGCTGGTTGTAATGCAAATTGACGCATTTCCTCTGTCATCGCATAGGCTTCTTCCAGCGTATGTTGAATCGTTAATTTTAGTGCATCGATAAATGGAAGTTCATCAATTTGCATGTCGCTTGGAACATCGTAACCTACTGGAATTGATAATAACCACTTCTTCGGCTCTGGATGAACACTTGCTGCACCATGTAATTTTTCAACTAACGTTTCAATCAGTTGATCATCACGATCGGTTGTAAAACTATCAACAAGTCGATAGATTTCTTCTGGGTTATCCGCTTTATAAGCCGTTTCCAACACGTCTGCCAATACATCATCACGAATTAATGCAGCTTCTGCCTCATTGGCGAGTCTGAATCCTGGATCCAAATCGAGAACGTACGCGTATTGTTTAACGATGGATAAACAAAAAGAATGGAGCGTTGAAATCTGTGCTTTATTTAATAGACTCAACTGTCTTCTTAAATGGCTTGAAGTTGGATCTTTAACTAACTCTTTTTCCAATGCTTCCGCCATGCGGTGTCGCATCTCAGCTGCTGATGCGTTGGTAAATGTCACAACTAAAAGTTCATCTACATCAACAGGATTCGTTTGTCGGATCATTTTTTGTATAAGTCGTTCGATTAAGACAGCCGTTTTCCCTGATCCCGCAGCAGCTGAAACGAGGATGTCTCGACCTTCTGCAAATATGGACCGCCACTGAGCATCAGTCCACGTCACGTCCTGTGGTTTAGTCGGTATCAACATTCGGTGTAACCTCCTCTTTTATGCGCTGCGTGATTTCTTCCGGTGTGCTAATTGGTAATTTACGATATTGTTGCTCTGGATCTGTTGGATCAAATTGACACACACTGCGGAAGTTACAATAATCACAAGCTGTTTTATCTTTCATGCGATAAGGATACACGCGCGTATCACCAGAAAGCATGCCATCTCCTGCTTGTTGATGTTTGGTCCTTACAAACGAGCGCAAATTAGCCATATCTTGTGGAGAAACCACTTTTGATGTTTTCGAAATAGAACCATCTTTGTTGATTCGTGCTGGAATGACTTTAGAAGCTCCGACAAGTTCCGTATCCATTTCATTTAAAACTTGTGCATCGTCAATTAATAATCCACGCATTTTATACTTCTTGAACACTTCTTCCTCTATATCCATGTCAGACAACTCTTTTGCTAATTTCAACATCGGATTATGAACATGGACATATAGGACACCCGCAGGATCCGCTTCTTCACCTAACCAAATGGCAGAGTTTGTGGCCGCGACGTCTAAATACGTAAGCATTTGCAACGATATACCGAAATACACATCATTTAAATCAAGTCCTTTTGCCGAGGATTTGTAATCGACAATTCGAATAAATTGTTTTCCTTCAATAAGAGCTGCGTCCACGCGATCGATTCGTCCTCGCATTTTCATCGAGTTGCCATTCTTGAGTGGAATCTCAAGTGTTGGCAATTCTTCTCCCGGACCAAATCCTGCTTCGATTGCAATTGGTACAAAGCTCGAAACACTGGCATGATCACGCAAGGTCGTCATCGTTCTCTGCAAAATCTGAACAAGTTTTCGTTGAATATAATAATATCTTTTTGAACTCAATAAAATTTGGTGAACAAAATGTGGTGAAATTTCATCCACTGCTTGTCTTGCTAATTCCCAAGCTTGCGTAGTTGAAAGTTGGGCCCAAGTGATTCCCAGTCGTTTCGTTTCGTCAGCAATCCATTTCAAAGCAGCATGAAATAAATCCCCAATTGCGGGTGCTTCAAGACGATATTCACTTCTCTCTTCTAACTGCAGGCCGTATGTCGCAAAGTGTGCAAATGGACAACTGTAATACTTTTCAACTCGAGACACACTCGATGTAAAAGAGTCCCCATATAAAGCATTCGTGGTGACAGGATGTAATCGTTGAGCTTTTGTTGGATTAGATAATGGCCGCATAACACGCTTGAAAACACTTTGCCAAAACGGATCATTATCATAATAAGAAGCAACGGCTAGCCACTCTTCTTCAAGAAGACCTTCCGTTCGCGCTTGTTTTATTTTTGTAGCTAAAAAGGACATCGTTGCTCTAGGATGTTGAATATAGTGATTGGCGCTTTCTTTTAATACTGCCGGGTCTATCACAGCAAGTTCCACTTCTATGTTAGGCAACAATTTCTGTAGACGTTTAATGTAAGTGGATGGTAGCAATGCTTTGCCTTCTTCATCTGCTACAGCATACGAAATAAAAAGTTTGTCTGAAGCTGTTGTCACTGCACGATAAGCCATATAGGTTTCATCCATTAAGCGCATTTTAGAAGTTGGCGCAAGTTCGAATCCAATTTGCATAAACCATTCACGCTCGGTATCTGACAGTAATCCTTCTTGCTCAATGCGTTTTGGAAATACGCCATCATTTACACCCACCACAAAAGCCGCTCGTATATTAGACAAGCGTGATAAATCGACTGTAGCTACCGTTACTTGATCGAGTGATGGTGGGATACGTGAGAATTCAAGCGTATCAAAACCTTCTTCAAGCAAGCGGAAACTTTCTTTCGGCGTTAACTTCTCATCCCCAAACATCAAGACGAATTGGTCCAGCACGTCCACCCACTGTGACCACGCTTGATCATGCTCAGTTGCAAGCAATAGATGACCATGTTCATTTTCATCGTCTTTTAATAGTTGTATCTTATCGAAAATATATAGTTCTTCTGCTAATTCAAAAAGAGCTTGGGCTACTTCTTTACCTGTTTCACTGTTATTAATCTTGTGCTCAAATGTTTGCAGAGGTGCTAACATGCAGTCACGTACAGCGGTAATATCCTCTTGTAAGGCGCGTTCTTCATCGGTTTGAGCTTTAGTATGAAATTCAAGCCCCCGATATTTTTTTACGAGCCAGCGTCTTTCATCGGTCCACCGATCACCATAAATCCCTTGAGAAATCACGAAATTCTCTAAACGATCGGCACGTTCACGCCAAATTTGTTTATTTGCTTGAAGCGGGAAAAACAAATCTGTTTTGATTGCTCTAAACATCGACTCATATTGATAATCGTTCAAGATAGATTCAAACACAGAGCGACTCAATTCCACTAACGGATGGTGTAGCATCGCCTTTTTGCGGTTTATGAACACTGGAATATCGTATTGTGCAAAAGTGGTTTCTAGAAGCTCATCGTATACTTCAGGTTGGCGGTAAAGAACCGCAATGTCTTGATAGCGCATTCCTTCATCTCGCACTAGTCGTCTAATATGGCGCGCTACAGCATGAACTTCTGCGCGACGACTGTCAGCTTCAATGACATGTACATGTTCATGATCATCTATAGCTGGAGCGGGATACGTATGTAAGTTCGCTTCGATATGCTGAATGGCATTATTGTTAAAACGTCTGTTTTCACTTAAATGGATAGATGGTTCGATGGCTACAGCACCTTCTCGAGCCATTTCTTTTAATCGTTCAGCCGTTTTTGCCGCTCCGTGAAAGAGGGATTGATCGTCCATCAAATCTTCTATTTCGTCAGCTAAAGGAAGCGCAATGGTGACACGTTTAGCGTATTTCATTAACTCGCCTAAAATTTCATACTCCCTTGTCGTCATTGTGACAAAGCCATCCACATAAATATCAGCTTCAGCGATTAGCTCAGACTGATGAATCTGCTTCGATAGCAACGCATAATACCCTTCACTATCAATATAAGCCGTGCCAAGTCGTTCTTCTAATGCGCGTAATAACACAGAAAGGTCATGAGCCTTATCTTGCAATGTACGAGGGGCATCAGCTTGTTTAAGCGACTCTTCAAGTGAATGTAAGGTGTCACAATCAAGACAGTAGCGAGTAAATTCTTTTAATAACATCTCCATTTGATCCGTAAAGCCTCGTTTATTTGCTGCTTGTTTGAAGAGGGAAAATTCTTCTTTATGTTCTTCCAATAATCTTCGTATTAACATGCGGTAACCAAAACCACTAATTTCTTGTCGACTAATCCCACCCGTTTCTTGCAACACACGCCATGCTAATCGTTTAAACGTCGAAACTTGTGTACGAATAATTCCCTTTACTTGTTGCGTAGTCGATAATGCCGATTCAGTAGAAAACGACATCTGATCAGGTACGACAAAGAATATAGGAGAGCCCAGTGGATTGCTCGTTGACGCTTCGGCAACTTCACGTCTCATAAATTCAGATTTCCCTACACCTGCTCGTCCCGTTATTAATCGCAATGACACATGAAAGCCCCCTTAAGTTTTAGTTGTAGTAGTGTTCTAACTTCATATTGTAAAAATGAAAAATCCCGAAATACTTCCTACCTCCATTGTACATAACTACTGCAAGAGGTGGAAATTATTCGGGATTTTTACCTGTAAAATCAATAGTCGCTGTATCTAGTGGCCAATATCTCGCGACTACTTTACCGACAATATCATCTTTTTTCACAAACTGAAAATATCGACTATCTAAGCTTTGTCTGCGATTATCCCCAAGAACAAAATAGGAATCTGGTGGAATTCGCACAACTCCGGTAAGCGTTTGAAGTGTGAAATTTTCAGTCAATCGATCATTCGGATCTCGATAGGCATCGTATGATTGCAAAAATGGTTCCTCTACGCGTTTATCATTAATAAATAGCTTGTCATTATAATACGTAATTACATCTCCCGGGAGGCCAATAATTCGTTTGACATAATCTTCATTTTCATCCGTATGAAAAACTAGCACATCTAAGCGTTCTATGTCGCCAATTGAATAAGAAATTTTACTGACTAGTACTTTATCAGTATTTTGAAGTGTAGGCTGCATCGATTGTCCAGAAACTGAGTAATTTGTTACCACTAATGAGCGAATGACAACAATGATTAACAGTCCAATGATAATTGCTTTTGCCCATTCCCATGCTTCCTGTTTCAATGAACTCAAACCATGGGCCCCTTTCCTTTTTGTCTTTCTTTTTGAATCATTCGAAAATCCGCTTCAACTTTCGCATTTAGCCTGCGTTCTATTTGTTTACCTAAAAGCCACAACAAACCGATAACTGCCACTACGATAGCTGTACGTATAGGTTGTGTGATAAGTGCTTTAATATCATAGCCGATAAAACTGATGGTTAAAATCATCACAAATTTACCAGCGAGCAACGTCCATAAATACGTATTCTTTTTTATATCTGATAGACCCGCCACCACGTTCACGAGTGCAGAAGGGGTAAACGGAAAACATAACAATAAAAATAAAGGTCCAAAACCATGAGTTTCAACCCAATGTATTAACTTTTGAACACGTTCATGTTTGGTCATGACTCCAAGAAAGCGTGCACGTCCATATTTTCGAATGATTAAAAACACAATATAAGAACCAATAGTTGTTCCTGCCCAAGATATTAAAAAACCTATCCATAAACCATATGCGCTAGCATTGGCAAAAACGAATGCAAATAGGGGTAAAAATGGTAAAAAAGATTCTAAAAATGGCAATAAGAATCCGATTAGAGGTCCAAGTGATTTGTAATCTCTAGTTAGTTCTAATAAATTTTCTGCGGTTAGCCAATCAAACATGTTCCTCATCCTCAAAAATAGTATAGGTATTGCCAGTTTTCCCGAGACAAGCTCGCATCAAACATATTGATAGGTAATGATCAGGTGTATAACAGACATTGTGTCACGCGTGTTCACATAACAGTGGGTTTGGTTACCTGAAAAAACCAAGGTGTCACCTGTATCTAATTTAATTTCTTCAGCTTCCAATATGATTTGTATCTCCCCTTGGATAACTGTTAACGATTCCTCGACTCCATCCATATGAGCAACACTTTCATACGAACAGTGTGGATCTAACTCGATCCTGTAAAATTCCCATCCACGTTCCGGGCTATACGGAATGACGGAAAATACGCGATAGCGGCCTTCATCTTCTGTTAAGAATGGAATTTCTGAAGATGAGATTTTCTTTAAAGTAGATTTTGGTGCTTGTAAAAGAGAAGAGAAACTAACTTTCAGCCCATCTGCAATTTTCCAAATAGTTGATACGGTTGGATTAGACTCCCCTTTTTCCATTTGGGCAAGTTGCGCTTTACTGACATCGGTCAGTTTCGCAATATCATCTAAACTCATACCACGTTGATGTCTAATCTTTTTTAGTTGAACACCTAAATTACGTCTCATCTGTTCCATAATTTCACCTCTCATTGTTTATTTTAACATACAGATGTATAATCTATTAAACATTCAGCGAGAGGAGCATATGACATATGACATTTATGAATGGCATTCGAGCCGGTTTAAGCATAGCTATCGGTTACTTTCCAATTGCTTTAACTTTTGGCTTACTCGCTAAAACAAGCGGCTTATCTATGTGGGAAGCAACGGCCATGAGTATGTTTGTTTTTGCAGGTGCTGCTCAATACATATCTTTAACCTTAATTACAACGGGCGTTGATCCCATATTAATTGTTTTAAATACGTTTGTCGTTAACATTCGTCACTTTCTAATGACGGCTTCATTGAATGAAAAGATGCAGCCGGATGCACGTTGGAAAAAAGCCATTTATGCATTTGGCGTTACCGATGAATCATTTTCCGTATTAGCAACACAAAAACAAGAAACAATCAGGACCTCCTTTGCTGCAGGTGTCATATTGATCTCCTATGGCAGTTGGGTGGTCTTTACTGCTCTCGGCCATGTCATAGGCGCAAATTTACCCGCGTTCCTCCAAGCAGCCATGTCTATAGCATTATATGCAATGTTTGTAGGCTTGCTCGTTCCTTCAATGAAAGGCAATCGAAAAGTAGCATTGCTTGCCTTGTTCGGGGCAGTTATTCACAGTGCCTTGTATTGGAGCGGCTTATTATCAACTGGTTGGGCCATATTAGTCGCCACTTTAGGTTCGGCGATTTTGGTTGAAATTCTATATACCCGGAAAGGACGTGTCGCTTAATGGAGAAGTGGTATTGGTGGATGATTCTTGGAATGGCGATTGTGACCTATATTCCGCGAGTTGTTCCGTTAACCTTTTTAGAAGGACGTGAATTACCGCCGCTCGTTAGTGGTGTCTTAAGAAATATTCCCTTTGCTGTATTAGGTGCATTGATATTTCCTGCCATTCTTTTTGTTCAAGAAGGCCATTTATTATTTGGCTTGATAGGTGCCATCGCAGCATTCGCGTTAGCGTTTGCTGGAGCAAATGTGATACTCGTTGTTATGGGTTCAATTGCCGTATTGGCTTTTTATAGCTTGATAAGTTGATATTGTTGTTCCTTATACACTTCGCCATTCATGAATTAATTTTAATCTATTTGGATCTAAAACTTACATATTATATAATTGTCTGAATAGTTTTACTTTTTAATAAAGGTTGACGATTTATTTCGAAAGGCGTAAAGTCAAAATCAATTCTTGCAACAATTTTATAGCAACACATCACTTTCTTATCTAGAGAGACCGAGGGACAGGCCCTTTGACGTCTCGGCAGCGGGTTCAACATAATTGTTGAACACTGTGCCAACTCCTGCAAGCGAACGCATGTAATCGCTTGGAAGATGAGAACGAGATGGTTTTCCGTAAATTCGGAGAGCCTTCTTTTTCTTGAGTATAAGAAAAAGAAAGCTCTCTTTTTTTCGTTCAGAGATAGAAAGTTGATGCGCTAAAATTGCTTGCGGAATCAATTATTTCTCACTACATGGGGTTCCCCACTTCCTGAATGACAATAATTGACCATTCTTCAATAAGGAGGTTTCCCAGTTCACAGGAATTTATTTCAACACACAGATTCATAAGTAATCCAAGACTTTTTTAATAAGGACCTGTAAAAAAATGATGTTGAAATTGGAGAACAACTGGAAGAGTATAATTGCGCCTAGTAAGTAAACATAATTCAACAGAGTCAATAATAAAAAATTGGAGGAACATAATATGACATTGGTAATTGATTCGAAATCTCGCATTTATGAAAGTATTGATAGCCACGCTGAGCGATTAATCTCATTGGCAAAAGAAATCCATGCGAAACCTGAAATTGGTAATGAAGAAGTCTTTGCTAGCTATTCTTTAAGCGAGTATTTGCGCGAATTTGGTTTTGAAGTGACTCTTAGTGTGGCTGGTCATGACACTGCCTTTTATGCTGTTAAAGATTCTGGTGTGGAAGGCCCTACTATTGCTTTCTTAGCAGAATATGATGCACTTCCAGGCTTAGGTCATGCTTGTGGCCATAATATAATTGGCACAACAAGTGTTGCTGCAGGTATAGCCCTATCAGAAGTATTGTTTGAGACTGGCGGAAAAGTTATTGTACTTGGAACTCCTGCAGAAGAAGGCGGTCCTAACGGTAGTGCAAAAGGAAGCTTTGTTCGACATGGTTTATTAGAAAATGTGGATGTTGCTTTAATGATTCATCCATCAGGACGTACAAGTTTGACTAGCCCCACCCTTGCTGTGGATCCACTTGATTTTCATTTTTATGGCACAGCAGCACATGCTTCTGGTTCTCCTGAAAAAGGCATAAACGCATTGGATTCGGTCATTCAATTATTCAATGGCATCAATGCCCTCCGTCAACACGTCACTAGTGATGTACGCATTCACGGTATCATCACACATGGTGGCGATGCACCGAACATTGTGCCTGACTATGCATCCGCTCGCTTTTACATTCGTGCAGACACATGGGCTAAAACAGAAGCTGTAAGTACACGTATTCGTGCGATTGCAGAAGGTGCTGCTTTATCAACTGGTGCAACCGTTAAAGTTGAACGATTCCAAAATGAAGTTCAGGACTTCGTCTTAAACAATGTACTAGACAGTGTTTTACATGAAGAATTGGAATCACATGGTGAAGTAGTATTCTCAAAAAGAAGCCGAGGGTTAGGCTCAACCGATGCAGGAAACATCAGTTATGTCGTACCGACAGCACATCCTTATATTAAAATTGGACCTGACGAATTGATTGCTCATACAAATGAATTTCGTGAAGCCGCAAACTCTGATGTTGGTTACAAGGCTCTAGTTACTGGAGCAAAAACACTTGCCGGAGCAGGTTATCGCTTATTGAGTGAACCAGCATTACTTCATCAAGTACGAAAAGCACATGAAGTAGCACTTAAAGCGAAGGATGAAAAATAGATGTTTAAATCATTCGAGTGGCTCATTCGCCGCTCGTTTTTTTGTTGCCGCTCCATTCTTTTCATCAAAAAAAGTGAATGGCCATTTAGCCACCCACCGTTAAGAGAACTTTGGAAAATTGATGTAAAGACCCATAACGCCGACTTTTCCCTTAGAGAATCTCATTCTAGCTCGACACTTGAGTTGGAATGATGAAAGTCTGACTTGTTAAGGACATCCACTGAAGCTGGATGTCCCCATTTTTGTTGAAACGCTCGTAGTCGACACAGAACCGCTGATAGTCGACAAAGATTCGCCGATACCCACGTCTTTTGCGCTGATAGTCGACACGAATCCGCTCATAGCATTCAGAAATCCGCTCATAGCAGCTACGACACTGATTCATGCAAATACAAGCATTGATACAAATACTAGTACTATAAAAGCAATTGTATAATCTATCGCTTTATTGCCATTGACTCATTCCGCCACGTACATTCACGACGTTCGTAAAGCCAGCTTTCTTTAATATTCCAGCTGCACGAGAACTACGCATGCCACTTTGACAAATAACATATGTTTCTTTTGTTTTATCAAGTTTATCTAATTTAGAAGGAAGCTGATCAAGAGGGATGTTTTGGAATTGTGAAATCTTTCTGCCTTTATACTCTCCTGGCGTTCTAACGTCTACAAATTGTTTTGATTTATCATTCAGCATTCCTTTTAAATCCGTTGTAGAAACTGTTTTAACTCCTTTTGCCGGCATCATGCGCCATGCGATAAATCCTACTACCACTGCTATTAATAACCATTCCATTAAAATCTCCCCTATCTACTTTTCATAAGTAATTGAACAGCTTGTTTAACATGTTCATCTGAAGAATTTCCCTCGGCAATGCTTGTCCGAACACATTGCTCCAAGTTCTCACTGACAATTAAACCGATTGTGCGATCTAGCGCACCTTTGATTGCACTTAGTTGTGTTACGACATCGTTGCATTCGCGGGCTCCCTCAATCATTCGAATGACACCCTGAAGTTGTCCATCCACTCGATTTAAGCGATTTGTAATTTGTTTTGAATAATCCATCTGTCTTCGCTCCTCTATTAGAAAAACACAACTTACACCAATGAAATAGTGCAAGTTGATGTCTTTTCTCATACTGAAATTACTTCCTGATCAGTATCGTTTTAAAGAGGGTTATCGCCCTCAAATTTAAGCTTTTACTAACTCTAACACGCGGTCAGGATCAAATCCTAAAACCCATTGACCATTAATGTTTGTTTGTGGAACGCCCATTTGACCAGTTGTGTCCACTAGTTTTTGTGCAGCTACAGCATCAGCTTGCACATTCACTTCTGTGAAAGCAAGTTCATTTTGTTGCAAGAATGATTTCATCATGTCGCAGTATGGACAAGTGTTAGTTGAGTACACCGTGATTTGTGGTTTCATTTTCATTTCCTCCAATTTTATGCTTTCTTATAGGCAGCATAGCCACCAGCTAAATGTTTTACGTTTTTATATCCAAGAGATTTCAATACACTTGCACCAATTGCAGATCGAGCACCAGCTTGACAATGCATTAATACTTGCGTTTCTTTTGGCAATTCAAGATCACGAAGTTTCCCTAAAAAGTGATGATGGGCTCCTTCGATGTGCCCGTCTCTCCATTCAGTATCATTTCGTACGTCCATCACATATGAATTTGAAATTTCGTCTTTAAATTCATTAACAGTTAACGTTTCGTATGATGTTAAGTCCATTTCATTTAATACAGATGGATCGACAAATGCTTTAATGTTATCTAAATGGATTGATTGAAGTGAACCAACGATTTCTTCTCGTTGTACTTCTTCAGCAATAATCACCATTTGCTCATCATAGCCTACTAACCAACCAGCCCAGTTTGTGAAGGCTTTGTTATATGGAATGTTGATGGCTCCTGGCAAAAGAGTGTTCTCCACTAAATTTGAAGAACGTGTATCTAACACGAAAACCTGCTTATTTTGCATTTCTATTTCTAGTTCATTTTTGTTTTGGATTGTTGGAATTACTTTGTCTACTAATATTGCTGGTCCCATTTTATTCACTTTTTTCATTTCTGCAAAATAAACGGGTGCTTCTGGTTGATCTTTCAATAGCTCGTCAACAAATGCATGTTCATTTTCTTCTTTCATTGCCCAGTTAAATTGTTTTTCGTAACCGACAGTTGAAGTAGGTACAGCTCCTAGAGATTTTCCGCATGCAGAGCCTGCACCATGTCCTGGCCAAACCATCATATAGTCAGGAAGTTCTTTGAATTTTTGAATGGATTTGAACATTGCGCGTGCACCTTTGTCAGCAGTGTCTGCAATACCTGCTGCTTTTTCCAATAAATCAGGTCGTCCGATATCACCGACAAACACGAAGTCTCCTGTAAAGATTCCCATTGGCGTTGTTGCGCCGCTGCCACGGTCCGTTAAAACAAATGAAATACTTTCAGGCGTATGCCCAGGAGTATGCAACACATTAAAATCGATGTTTCCTATTGAAAAAGTAGAACCGTCTTTAACCATTTCAACATTTAGACCATTTGTGTATTGGTATTTCCAATCAGCATCGCCTTCGTCAGACAAATACAACGTCACGCCTAAATCATGAGCTAATTGACGAGAACCAGATACGAAGTCAGCATGAATATGAGTTTCGGTAGCAGCTGAAATGTGCAGACCTTCCTTTTTAGCAACTTCAATAACATCAGAAGTATCACGTGCAGGATCAATTACAATGGCTTCACCGGTTCGTTGGCAACCGATTAAATAAGAATATTGAGCTAATTTTTCATCAAAGAATGAACGAAAATACATATGAAGTTCCCTCCAGTTTTTGTTGTTTTATTTCTATAATCATAATATACCACTAGGGGTATATTTGTTCAAGTAATTTGTTTTATATGCCAAATCTATTATTCCCACAAAAAAAATTTCTAACAATAAATTTGTTTCCATGTTAGTCAATTTCAACAATTCATTAAACTGGATGTAAACACGAACATTCTAGAAACAACGATTCTGTCGAGTTCCGTTACTGGTGAACTCTTTCCGTAGGGTCACACCTGGACACACTTTTTGCGACGAGTAACCGCAGGAGCATTTCTTTTTGCGACGAGTAACCGCAGGAGCATTTCTTTTTGCGACGAGTAACCGCAGGAGCAAGAAATTGAGTTTTTAACCTTCGTTCCTTTCTTTTCTAGGCGCAAATGTACTTGTTGTTTGTTCTGTTCTGTTCTGTTCTGTTCTGTTCTGTTCTGTTCTGTTCTGTTCTGTTCTGTTCTGTTCTGTTCTGTTCTGCAATATCAACAGCAATCTTTCATATAGCCATAAAAAAAAACGGCGTTACACCTGAGTGTAAAACCGTTTCGCTTAATTTTCTTGCTTTTTGCCACGCTTCATCATAAGAGTTGCATACCAAAACCCAATCGTTAAAGATAAAGCATCTACGACATAAAGCAACCAAGTATGTGTATAGCCAGCGTAGACGGATGCTGTAATAAGGGCGACCGTTAAAATCAACGCGACAATATGTGAAAACGTGATACGTGTAAATAATACGACGAGTAGTCCAGGTAAAAATAAAGCTAAAATGAATTTTGTAAACATAGATTCCATAAATGTTCTCCTATCTTACGACCAATAAACCGAGACGATGGTGGTCGTGACGATAAATAACATGTTGACGTAATCGTACTTCCCCTTGATGATCGAGCACTTCAAGTCTACAATGCGCGGCGTTTATTTGAATAGCTTCATATAGTTCTCTTTCGTTTGAAACTGTTTGTCCATTTACTTTCCGAATACATTCCCCAATAACAAGCCCCATCTTTTCAGCTGGTGATTCAGGTAAGACACCTGCAATCATGACACCAGAGCTTTGAGGAGAAACCGCGTGATTGCCTTGTCGTTCTTTAACCGCATAATACAGCCAAACACCGATACGAGCTAATGCACCCATAGCTAAGCTAATAGCTGCCATTAATGGGAACCATATTGCACCTAAAGCTAATACTATAGTCATCACACCAACAGCCATTACTGAAAATCCTAATTTCGGGAATAAATTTAAAGGCAGTGTACGGCGAGCTTTTTGTTGGAAGCCGATGACAATTGGAAATAATACTAATCCAAATGATTCACTACCAAATGTAAATTGTGGCCAGTATGGAGTAAAGTCTTGAATGACATCTCCTGGCACAATTACAAGTAAAGGAATCAACCATAAGCGTTTGGAAAGATAGCTTGCAGCTGTTAAGCCACGAGCAGATTTCTCTAAAACTGGTGATGCAGATTCGGCACCAGTTTTACTGATGAGTAGTCCTTCTACAATTACTGTGGCACCGATTAGTAAGGCTACTGGAAATGACAGCTGAATCCAGTTCATCTCTCCAAACCATTCAAAACTCAAAAATGAAAATGTTCGACTCGTTTCATAGCCAATCCACAATGCTCCTATAGCTAGTGTACCTGCTACAATTGGTGAACCTAGTTGATACATAAATAACACGACTAGAAAGACGCTAATGATACTGTAAGTTACAATCCAATCTGTCGTTACGGTTAGACCAATACCGATACTTAGTATTGATAAAATAGCTGCATACTTCCAGATGTCTGCAAACATTCTCTTCGCTTCAGTCCAACCCCATAAAATACGTGTTCGAAAAGAACGTCTTTCTCTTTTTACACGGACGTATCCGAGAAGTACTGCGAACAGAATCGCAACGTAAAATAGTGGATTGATAAATAATTTACTGATCCCTTTAAATAACTCTAATCCTATCTCTTGCCACATAAAACGAAACACCACCCATTCAACGGTTCGTGCATTTCTTTCCATTGTAACAAACCGTTGATAGAATGCGTATAGGTTTTTTCTACTTTTGAATAGAGTGGAATAAATAACCTAAAGACTTTTGTAGCTGATCATCATGTTTCTTACTCGTTTTATACGTTAAAATCGATTCCCTAGCAACTTGATAGAAAACGGTATCCATAGTAGCATCGGACTCAAGTTTCTTTTCTTTTTTGAAAGCCAATACAGCTTTTGCCGTATCTTCATCAAAATATCCATTTACTTTTGAAACTGAATAGCCTAATGCTTTTAACACTTTTTGTCCATAAATGATATCTTCATGAAAATCTCCTACTTCATAAGATCCACTAATCGGTAATGGTTCGAGTTGATAAAGCTCATTTGCTTTAACCTCAAAGTCAGCTTCTATCCCTTTTCCATGAATCCATTGTTGCTTAGGAGTTAACCATTTATGTGAAGATAACTTCATTTCTCCTCCATTGGTTAGTTCCCAAGTTTCTTGGACAGTCCCCTTACCAAAGCTCTTAGAGCCTGCAATAAGTGCACGTTGGTTTGACTTTAATGCTCCACTCAACACTTCGCTTGCTGATGCACTACCTTCGTTTTGTAACAACACAATTGGAATTTTTTTCATAACTTTAGAATAGTCATCTTCTTTAGTTGCTTTTACTGGTAACGGTTCAAGTACACCTTTCGCATCTTGCATATAGGCGAAGATTTGTCCGTTCTTCAACATGGTACCAATAATTTGTTCTACGCTATGTAAATATCCCCCTGGATTGCCTCGGACATCAATTAATAAACCATCAATCCCTTGCTTGACCAAAGTGCGTGTTTGTTGTTCCCATTCTTCTGCCGTTTTTTCACCAAACAATGAAATGCTTACGTAGCCAATTGTAGAATCATCTTGTTCGATACGCTCACTTGAAACTGTGTGAATTTGCAGTGCCGATCTCATCATACTTAACTCCATATGGCGGTCTTCAGTTGGTCTAAAGACAGTTAAAGATACATTTGTTCCTTTTTTACCTTTAATGACTTTAAGCAAATCAGATAAACTTTTTCCATCCACTCGCTCTCCATCTACTTGTACGATTTCATCATAAGGCTTGACGCCAGCTTTCTCAGCTGGTGATTCTTTAAGAGGCGTTACCACAATAAAACGTCCTTTATTTTCAACAATTTCTAATCCGATACCGACGCGCTCGTCCGACAATGATTCACGATGCGATTTTGCTTCTTCTTTTGTCATGTACTTACTGTATGGATCACCAAGTGTTTCTGCCATCCCTCTAAGTGCACCTTCAATGAGAAGTTTCCCTTCAACCGGGTGTACTGAGCTGGCTAAAATCCGTTCATAAGCTTCGTCAATAGGTGACATAGGACTTGTCGCATTACTTGTCTTATCTTTTTTTAACGGTGCCCAAAAAATGAGCAAACAAAGAATCAAAATAACTAAAAAAACAAACAAAAAAACCCGGCTTCTTTTCAATTAATATCGCCCCCTACTTTCTTCGTTTCATTGTATGAACGAGTAGGGGATGATACGACAAGAAAAAGCCAGATTTAATATTAATCTAAATTTGAAACAAACTCTTTTATCATATTTTCATCCATTGGACCAACGACTTTGTTTTGAATACGACCATTTGAATCAATCATATAAGAAGTGGGAATGGTGATAGCTTCATACGTCTGACCTACCATACCTTCTTCATCCATTGGAATAGGAAAAGTTAATCCATAATCTTTAACAAAGTTCTGAACACTTTCGACCTTATCCCCACTTGTTAGGTTTACTGCTAAAATTTCGACATTTTCATCTTGTGAAAATTCGTCATAATAATTTTGCATATGAGGCATTTCAGCTTTACACGGAGGACACCAAGTTGCCCAAAAATTGACAATAACTTTTTTTCCTTTTAACTCGGATAGTTGAACTTTCTTACCATCAACTGTAGTTAAAGTGAAATCAGGAGCCATGTCCCCTTGTGTTAAGCCTTCTTCAGCTGTCGTTTCTAATAAATCAACACCTCGTTGTTCACTGGAAAACGACTCTTCCGTATCAATATTTTTCTTCACAAGGCCAGCAATCATAATGGCAATTAGGATAGCGACAGTGATCAGACCGAACATTTTTTTTGTCATTATTTTTCCTCCGTAAATTCATGTTCTTTATTAGTTGTCAGGTAAACTACACCCCCGCAAACCACGAATATTGCGGTTACAAATAGCGGGGTTTGAAGCATACCTTGAGGTTGAAGTAGCGCAACAAAAATATGAATAAACAAAAACAGAATGGTTATTTGTATTTGCCAAATGCGCGATATCGAGATTTTTAACCAAGTCAAAGCTGACAGTCCAATAAATAAAACCGCTGTTATGATCTTTTGCCAAAGCGCTGCTTCGTTTAATAAAACCATAAATAATTGATACAAAGATTGTAGCATGACCATAGAAAATAGCATGGCTACAAGCTCAAATTTCGGCCAATTTTTCTTTTTAAATCGCCACAATAATCTAGATAAAGCAACGATTAAGCCAAGATATATACCCACTGTACCTCCATTAAAATAAAGAATAGACAGTGGAGACTCAACTACCATCTGAAAATCAGTAATTACTACACTCAATTTCCATACAAGTAAAAAAAGAATAGCCGCATCAGAATACCAATCTTCTGTTTCTTTACCGAACTTTCTCCACATAATGATACCCGTAATTAGTATTGCCAAAAGTACTGCTACCCATGATGAGGGAATTGTTAATGATTTTATGATAAACCACTCAGTGACAGGCAAATCCTTTCAACTCCTTAAACATTTTCATATACCCTATATCGTATACTAGTTCAATTGGAAACGCACATAATCGAGTTATCATTTGTAATCCTGTAGAAAACCCTTGTTGTGAAAAGCTCTATCAATCTATAAGTTTCATAAACTCTAAACAAACCTAAAAACTCACCCTCAAAAAAATGAGAGTGAGTTATAAATTACTTTTAGAAAGATACGTAACGTATCGGATTTACCGCATTAGAACGTGAACCATTCCAAGGACCTTCGTGAACTTCAAAATGTAAGTGAGATCCAGTAGAGCGACCTGTGCTTCCCATTTTTCCGACAAGTTGTCCTTTTGAAACAGATTGTCCCACACTAGCATTGATACCGCTTAAATGTGCATAGACTGTTGTGAAAATTTGCCCATTAATCGAATGGGTAACCATGATTACATTCCCGTATGTTCCCATAGGTCCTGCATGAGAAATAATACCGTCAGCTGCTGATACTACAGGTGTTCCAACACTATTAGCGATGTCACTACCGTAGTGGAACTCATTCCCTGACCCAATGTTACGAGCTCCGTAAGTTGAAGAGAATCTACCTGCTGCTGGACGTGTCCATGTTCCTGAAGATACTACAGGTTCAGGAGTTTGAGCTGGGGCAGAAACGCTGGTGTTTGTGTTTGTGTTTGTGTTCGTATTTCTGCTTCTATTTGCAGCCGCTGTAGCTGCTGAAGCTTTTTGTCGAGCAATGCTAGCTTGTTTTTGTCGTTCGCGATCAGCTGCTTCTTGTCGAGCCAGTTCAGCTGCTTCTTTTTTCTTGCGTGCGATTTCTGCTTGTCGAGCAAGTTCAATTAAACGAGCTTGTTCTGCGACAATTTTATTTTCTACATCTTTACTAAATTCAATTGTTTCTGAATGTTCATTTTCAAGGCCTTTTTTCTCGATTTTTAATTTTGCTTGTTCTTTTTCTAATTGATCAACTAATTTACCTTTAGAAGCTTTTTGAGAATCCAAGGTTGCTTTAAGATTTACTAACTTGTTTCGACTTTGTTTTTGTTTAGCTAACTTCTCTTCAACTGAAGCTTTTTGTTTTTCAAGCGATTCTATATCAGTCGCTTGTTCTTGTAAAATTTTCCGATCTGCATCCATTAACGTATTCACAGCAGAGAAACGGTCAATAAAGTCTGCGAAACTGTTCGCTCCCAGTAAAACATCTAAATAATTTACGGATCCACCACGTTCTTGAACTGCACGTAATCGTTCTTTTATTAATTCGTCACGTTCAGCAATTTTCTTTTCTAACACTTTGATCGTTCCGTGCAATTTATCAATTTCAGCATTGGTCCGTTTAATATCGACCAAAATATTATCAATTTCATTATCTGTTTCGATAATTTTAGTATCTAGTGATTGAATTTGAGCTAGTATTCTCTCTTGAGTAGATTGATTCTCTGAAATGTCGCCTTTTTTCTTGTCAATTGTAGAATTCAATTGGTTCTTTTTCTGTTCCAATTGATTTTGTTCATTTTTTAAATCACTTAATGAGTTTGCCAAAGCATCAGGTTTAGTCATAAATACTGTACTCCCTAAAACTGCTGCTATGGTAACTAACATCCATTTAGATTGTTTCATTCCCATGGTGTGCCCCTTTCAACATCGCGGTTAAACGCGTAAGAACTTTCTTACCGACATAAAACTTCCCCATACACCAATAAAAACGCCCATTGCTAAAATGAGAATATTTACTTGATATAAAAATGGTGTAAGTGGTAACAAACTAAATAGTTCGCCTTCTAAATAAGGCTGAAGTATCGTATATAAATTGTAATATAGTAAAGTTACGAGAGTGATAGGTAAAATTGCACCAAGAATCCCTATCCACATACCTTCTAAGACAAAAGGAATTCGAACAAATCCATTGGTCGCTCCTACTAGTTTCATAATTTCAATTTCGCGACGACGCGCCACTATCGTAATTTTGATTGTATTTGAAATTAAGAACATGGCAGTGAATAGCAAGGCTAAAATCAACACTAGTCCCACATTTCGAGCAACGTTTAAGAAATCAAATAATTTTTCAATTTTACCTTCACCATACTCTACTGAATATGTATTATTAAGTCGGTCAATTTGTTCGGCGACATTTTCCGTATCTTGAGGGTTTGAAGCCTTCACATAAAATGCAGCTCTAAGCGGGTTATTCTGCTCTGATAACCCCATATTTTCACCAAAATCTTTAATTAAATCTTCAAGTTCGGCTTCTTTCGTTGAATATTTAACAGATTCTACACCAGAAACTTTTTTTATCTCTGTTTCTAATTGAGTTGCTGCAACTTCGTCTGACGTCAGTTCGACTAATACTTTGATTTCGACGTCTTTTTCTAAATCATCCGCTACTTTATTTAAGTTCAACATGATCATAACGAACACGCCAACTAACAGTAAAGTGACAGTTACCGCACTTGCAGACGCAAAGGTCATCCAACTATTTCGACCTAAACTTTTAAAACTTTCTCGGAAATGACGTCCTACTGTTCTAGCTTTCATAAGCGTAGGCACCTCCAACTTCATCGCGTACCACAAGTCCACCTTCAACTGATATAACTCGGTGCCTAATAGTATTTACAATTTCTTTATTATGGGTTGCCATAATAACAGTTGTGCCCCGACGATTTATTTCCTCAAACAAGTTCATAATATCCCAAGATGTCTCAGGATCTAAGTTACCCGTAGGTTCATCAGCAATCATGACTTTAGGAACATTTACAATTGAACGAGCAATCGAGATACGTTGTTGCTCTCCACCAGAAAGTTCATCTGGAAACATGCGAGCTTTATGTTTAAGTCCTACCAAATCTAATACTTCCATAACACGTTTGCGTATCACTTTTGGTGATTCTTCAATAACCTCTAATGCGAATGCTACGTTTTCATAGACATTTAGACGCGGTAATAGTTTAAAATCTTGAAAAACCACACCAATTTGTCTTCTTAAATAAGGAACTCGTTTTGACTTGAGTTTTGCTAAATTTACTCCATTAACGATTATTTCTCCGCTCGTTGGACGTTCTTCTCTATACATCATTTTGATGAATGTGGATTTACCAGCACCACTTGGTCCTACTACATAAACAAACTCACCTTGTTTAATTTCTACATTAAAACCATTTGCTGCAACAATTCCGTTCGGATATTTTTTATATACATTTTTCATTGAAATCATATTTATGTAACCACCTATGTTTTGTCCTAGCTGACTTCTGTTTTTTTCCGACAAACTCATTATAACAAGTATAACGACAAAATTTTATTACATTACTATTACAAAATGTATTAAAAATCCCCATAGAACCTTACACCTAAGACTATATACACAAGAACGATGGTAGTAAATAGACCTACCAACAACTAGAATTCAACATCCTCTTCCATTATTCCTTCTTTTATTTCGACATGATTTGGACAAATTAAAAAGACCAACGCTAATTTATGCGTTGATCTCCCATTTTTACTTCTTATTTGATAACCATTCTGCCACTACTTCAGCTTCTGCACCTTCAATAATGTTAGCAGGCATAGCACCTTTTCCTTCTTGTATCACTTTTAAAATTTCTTCTTGAGATAGTCGAGAACCAACATCTGTCAGGCTAGGAAAGTTTCCTTGCCCCTCTAAATTACCACCGTGACAACTTGTACAATTCCCTTGCACAATCTTCTCAGCATCTTGTGTTTCAACTACTTCTCCACCATTTTCATCATTTGGTTCGGTTGCTTCATCATCCCCGCCACCGCAAGCGGCAAGCATCAATGCAGAACCAAAAATGGCTGCTAATAATTTCTTGTTCATTTTTTTCCCTCCAGGAAAAATCAGATTTCACATTCTTCTCAAGTATACCAATATTAAGGACGTTTGAAACCCTCTCCAAGTACTTCATAGGAGTCTGTAACGATGACAAAAGCTGAAGGGTCAACAGTTTTTATCACTTGTTTTAATTTTGAAAATTCGGTTTGATAAACTACTACAAGTAATATCGGACGTTCTTGTTCAGTATAACCACCAACTGCTGATAGTTTTGTTACGCCGCGATTCACTTCAGTATAGATAGCATCCCTTATTTCCTCTTGTTTATTCGTAATAATATAAACCATTTTCGATTGGCTAAAACCAAGTTGGATGATATCAATAGTTTTAGTGGTTACAAATAATCCAATTAGCGCGTATAAACCTTTTTCAATATCAAAAACTAAAGCTGCTGAAAGAACAATCAGTCCATCAATTAACATAACGCTTGTACCAAGTGTCAAGCCAGAATATTTTGTAATAATTTGAGCAGCTAAATCAGTTCCTCCAGTTGATGCACGGCCTCGGAATACAATACCTAAACCTACACCTACTGAAATACCACCAAATAATGCGCCTAGCAAAGGGTTAAATGTGGCTGGCTCCCAACTAGCTGTTAACAAAACAAATAAGGGCAATGTTAGCGTGCCCACAAGTGAACGCGCACCAAACTGTTTACCTAGAAAAATCACACCTGTAATAAATAAAGGAATATTAAATGCGTATTGGACAAGACCTGGATTCCAATCGAATACACCTTTTAATATTGTACTTATTCCACTTACTCCACCAGATGCTATTTCATTTGGTAGCAAAAACACATTAAAACCAACTGCTATGATTGCAGCTCCAATGATGATATATATATATTCTAAAACGGAAGATAATATTGGATGTGGTTCATTCCGTACTTTGCGATTCATGATCATTCCTACCTTCTAAATAACTAAAATTTCCCTAGTGAAGTATAGCAGACGCTTTGTATTGTGTGAACTTCATCATGGTGAAGTGAAAATGTTAATGAAGCGATAAAAATTTCCAGTACTCTTCATACGCAAGCTTACTTCTCACCTTACTGAAGCAAAGAAGTTTCCAGTCCGCTTTGGACGCAACTTTTGCTGCACCTTGGTCTGGAGATTTTAATAGGTGGGCTTGTGACTGCGTCACTTCGCCCACCTTGCTTTTTCCAGATCATCTTGCGGCTAGTTTGTGTCCTTCGCTCCCTTGAAACCTGGAAGCTCACGGTTACAATCGTTTGGTTTACTAGAGAATCGATGCTTCAATTATGTAGATATTCGGCCGAAGATGATATTTCGGCCTCTTGCTGCTTACTTTATTTTCAAGACTAATTTTTTATTGATAGTAGTAACTATAACTTAAAGAGGAAATAAACGCGGGAGATCTTGTGACTGAGTCACACACTAGTCACGAAAAATCCCCGCGCACCTTGATACCTTCACACCACTAGCAACGTGACATTTGGCTGGAAAAATGTCACCATTTCAAGCACGTTCAATTGTGCTGATTTCACGTAGTCACGATATCATTCAGTTTACTCACGATATATCACTCTCTAGTCACGATAAATCCCCGCGCCATCGCAAACCAATCCATAGAAAAAAGCGGGCACCCTTTATGGATGCCCGCTTTTGCATTAGTTCATTCTTGAACGTAAGAACGAATTAATAAATAAATCAATATCGCCGTCCATTACACCTTGGACATTTCCGCTTTCAGTGCTTGTGCGATGATCTTTTACCATTGAATAAGGGTGGAATACGTATGAGCGTATTTGACTTCCCCATCCAATTTCTTTTTGATCTCCACGAATTTCCAGCATTTCCGCTTCTTGTTCTTGAAGTTTTAAGGCATAGAGTTTAGCTTTCAAGTATGTCATCGCTTTTTCACGGTTTTTAATTTGTGAACGTTCTTGCTGACACGTTACAACAGCGCCCGTTGGAAGATGGGTAATACGCACAGCTGAGTCAGTCGTATTAATATGCTGACCACCTGCACCGCTTGCACGGTACGTATCTACTTTTAAATCTTCCGTTCGAATATCAATTTCAATCTCATTATTGAATTCAGGAATGACTTCACAAGATACAAATGATGTATGACGACGTCCAGAAGAATCGAAAGGTGAAATACGCACTAAACGATGCACACCTTTTTCAGCTTTTAAGTATCCATACGCATTATGCCCTTTAAAACCTAACGTTACAGATTTGATTCCCGCTTCGTCGCCAGCTAAATAATCAATGGTTTCTACTTTAAAGCCACGTTTCTCACCCCAACGTGTATACATGCGCAGTAGCATAGAGCCCCAGTCTTGAGACTCCGTTCCACCAGCACCAGGGTGCAATTCTAAAATGGCATTGTTTTTGTCATACGGTTCACTCAGTAATAATTGCAATTCAAAGTCACCCAATTTAGAAGTAAATTCTTTCGTTTCTTTGCTGAGTTCTTCATGCAATTCTTCGTCTGCTTCTTCACGTAACAATTCCAAAGTCATTTCTAAATTTTCTTGTATGTCTACTAGTTCTTGGTATTCATTAACAATTTCTTTTAAGGTATTAGCTTCGCTTATAACAACTTGTGCAGAATCTTGATCATTCCAAAAATCAGGAACCGACATATTTTCGTCTAACTCTGCAATTCGTGCCTCTTTGTTTTCTAAGTCAAAGAGACCCCCTAAAGTCGAATAGTTTTGAAGCTGTTCTGTCTAACTCATTACGTACATCTGATAATTCCATCATTACTAAATTCCTCCGTTATCTTTCAACAGCACCATGGCAATTTTTGAATTTCTTGCCACTGCCGCAAGGGCATATTTCATTTCGTCCAACTGCTGCCTCTACGCGTACTGGTTTTTTCTTAACAGTTCCACCCTCTTCTTTCGGGTTCACTGCTTGACCTTTTGCTACTTCTTCACGTTGAAGGTTGTTACGAATTTCTGCCTTCATCGCATATTTCGCTACATCTTCTTGAACTGAATCAACCATTGCTTCAAACATCGCAAATCCTTCGTTTTGGTACTCACGAAGTGGATCAATTTGTCCATATGCACGTAAGTGAATTCCTTGTCGCAGTTGGTCCATTGCATCGATATGGTCAATCCATTTCGAGTCAATTGAACGCAGTAATACAACCTTTTCAAATTCACGCATACGTTCAGGAGTCATTTCTACTTCTTTTTCGTCATAGCGTGTATACACTAATGCTTTGACAAAATCAATCACTTCATCCGACGATTTACCTTCTAATTGTGTGCGAGTAATGGCACCTTCAGATAATAAATTCGCATGAAGAGTATCTTCAAGTCCTTTATAGTTCCATTCATTCTGTTTATCTGTAGATGTATGTGCAATAACCGTACGCTCGATTACTTCGTTTATCATCGTTTCTACTAAAGCACGCATATTTTCCGTCTCTAATACTTCTAGACGTTCTTTATAAATAATTTCACGTTGTTGTCGTAAAACATCATCGTATTGAAGCAAACGTTTACGTGCGTCAAAGTTATTCCCTTCAACACGTTTTTGTGCCGATTCTACTGCACGAGTAACCATTTTAGATTGAATTGGTTGTGTATCGTCCATTCCTAAACGAGACATCATAGCACGCATATTATCAGAACCAAAACGACGCATTAATTCATCTTCCATTGATAAGTAGAATTGCGTGATACCCGGATCGCCTTGACGTCCTGAACGACCACGAAGCTGATTATCAATACGACGTGATTCATGACGTTCAGTACCAATAACTGCTAAACCGCCAACTTCTATTACGCCTTCACCGAGTTTAATGTCAGTACCACGACCTGCCATGTTCGTTGCAATGGTAACCGAACCTTTATGACCAGCTGTCGCAATAATTTCGGCTTCGCGTTCATGATTCTTCGCGTTTAACACATTATGCTGAATTCCGTGTTTTGTTAATAATCTAGAGATGATTTCTGAAGTTTCTATCGCAACAGTACCAACAAGAACTGGTTGTCCTGCTTTGTTTCGCTCAGCTATATCATCTGCCACAGCTTTATATTTACCTTCCATTGAAGCAAAAATCAAGTCTGCGCGATCTTCACGACCAATCACTCGATTGGTCGGAATGACAATAACATTCATATTATAAATGTTGCGGAATTCTTCTTCTTCCGTTTTTGCAGTACCTGTCATGCCTGAAAGTTTTTCGTACATTCGGAAATAGTTTTGGAATGTGATGGTAGCCATAGTCATCGATTCATTTTGAATATCTAGACCCTCTTTAGCTTCAATTGCTTGATGAAGTCCATCTGAATAGCGACGACCTTTCATTAATCGGCCAGTAAATGAATCAACAATAACTACATCACCGTCTTGAACCACATAATCAACGTCATTATGCATACTTGCATGTGCTTTTAATGATTGGTTAATTGCGTGATTTAAGCGAACATGAGTCAAATCGAATAAATTATCAATACCAAACGCTTTTTCTACTTTTTCAATTCCGGCTTCAGTTAATACTACGCCTTTTGTTGACTCATCGTATGAATAGTCTTCTTCATTACGAAGGGCTTTAACAAGTGCATTTGATTGCTTGTAAAGTTGAGCGGATTTTGCAGCTTGTCCTGAAATAATCAATGGCGTCCGTGCTTCATCGATTAATATCGAGTCAACCTCATCGATTACAGCAAAGTAAAGTGGACGTTGTACATGTTCTTCCTTATATAACACCATGTTATCGCGCAGATAATCGAATCCTAATTCGTTGTTTGTTGAATAGGTAATATCCGCAGCATATGCTTCACGTTTTTCATCTTTATTCAAACTGTTTAAATTTAAGCCCACTGTTAAGCCTAAGAAATTATACAATTTACCCATTTCTTCTGCATCACGGCTTGCCAAATATTCATTAACCGTCACGACGTGAACACCTTTACCAGTAATTGCATTCAAATAAACCGGCAATGTAGATGTTAAGGTTTTACCCTCACCAGTTTTCATTTCAGCAATATTTCCTTCATGAAGTGCTGCAGCCCCCGTAATTTGAACACGGAAAGGATACATCTCAAAGACACGTCTTGATGCTTCTCGAACAACAGCAAATGCTTCGGCTTGCAGATCTTCCAAAACAGTTCCACTCGCTAAACGGGCTTTAAATTCATCCGTTTTAGCGCGTAATTGGTCATCTGTTAATGCTTCTGTTTCTTTCGCTAAAGCTTCTACTTGATCTGTAACTTTTTCTAATCTTTTCAAATCACGCTTATTTAAGTCAAACACTTTATTTAATACTCCAAGCATTTAAATTCACTTCCCATTTAGTCTAAGGTTTATTTTAACACTGCTACTAAAGGGGTGCAAATAACGGACTTCTACTTATGAGGTAACGTCGTTATCTAAGAACTTCTGCAATTGCCCTTTATTAAGTGGTTTACTGTAGTAAAAACCTTGAATTACATCTGTTTCCATTGAGCTTAAGAGGTTCAATTGTTTCTTAGTTTCAACCCCTTCTGCAACAATAATAAATCCCAAATTATGTGATAAGTCTATAACCGACTTGACGATTGCTTGCACTCGTGTATCGTTTTCCATCTGCTGAACAAAACTTTGATCAATTTTCACACGATTAATCGGTAATATACGTAAATAATTTAGTGAAGAATATCCGGTTCCAAAATCATCGAGAGCAATTGAAACACCCATTTTTTGAATTTTTGCAAGGGTTTGAAGTAATTCTTCTCCTCCATCTATAAATAAGGACTCAGTTATTTCAATTTCAATTAGACTTGGATGTACTTGATATTTCTTCAAAAGTGTTTTCAATCGGTGAATGAAATCCATTTCTCGTAGCTGTAATGCACTTACGTTAATGGCTACTGATGTGACATATGGATACTGATGATGTATCTCTTTTATCTCTCGAATAGCTGTTTCAAGTACCCAATCGCCAATTACGAGAATATTACCTGATTTCTCGGCCACAGGAATAAATTCTGCAGGTGAGATCATCCCCCATTCAGGATGATGCCATCGTAACAAGGCTTCCAAACTCTCAGTCCTAGCAGTTTTTAGATTGTATTGTGGCTGAAACACCAATGTAAAATGATTAAATTTAATAGCATCGCGTAACCCTTGCTCTAACATAAGTTGTTTTTCAAACGCTTCTTTCATTTCATAGTTAAAATATAGAATTCTATTTCTTCCAGCTTCTTTCGCTTTATATAGTGCCGTATCAGCATTCACTAAAAGTTGTTCACACGTTAGTGCATCCGCTGGACAAAGGGAAACGCCCATGGAAGGGGTTACGAATATAGCTTGTTTATTTAAATAAAATGCTTTAGAAAAAGAATCGTGTAGATTAGTTAGAGTTGTTCTTATAAAAGGGAAGTTTTCCTTTTTCTCATGCATTAACACAATAAATTCGTCTCCACCAAATCGACCAAAATAACTCTGTTCAGGTAACAACTGTTGGATCCGTTCTGCCACTTGGATTAAAAGAGCATCCCCATAAGCGTGCCCCTTCGAATCGTTAATTTGTTTAAAGTGATCTAAATCCAAGAAAGTCACGGCAATCATTTGGTCAGTTTCTCGCATTTCGTCAATCCATTTACCGAGTTGACGTTCAATTGACAAGCGGTTTGGTAAACTTGTTAGTGAGTCAAATCTAGCCTGGAAATCCATTTCTTGAACTTGTATGTTTAACAATTTACCCATTTGCTCAATCGATTGTGCGATTTCCCCAATTTCATCCTTACGATAAATATTCAATTTCGAAACTAAGTTTCCTTGTTCCATACGGCGAACATGTTTCACGATAGTTGGTAAATCTTTCAACATAGACCGTAGGAGTATAGACAAAATAATTAATATCAACATGGCTGCAATGATCCAAGATAAACCAATCGTCTTACTTACATTTTGTAGAGATTGAGTCACCATATAGTCCGGAACATAGCTAACCATTTGCCAGCCGGTCCCTTCAATTTCACGGACTTCCACATAAAAGCTTCCTTTAGAAGTGCTGACCAATGTAGCAACATCTCTAGACAAATTTAGGTCTTCTAACTCTGCCCAAATATTGTCAACATCATATAAAGTTTGTCCTTGTTCCGTTAATAGAACATGTTTATGGTTATTTTTTTCATAGGGAGCAATTAACAGAGGTATTGTATCCAAGTGCATATCCAAACCAAAGTACCCTAGTCTTTTGCCATTCGTTTCAATAGGTTTTATTACACTAACAGTATATTTTTTTGTGGAGTAATCGATATACAAATCCGAAAAAGATAAGCCTGCTGCGGCATCAGCTTTTGCCGTCCATGGCCGTTTTTTCAAGTCGTAAGCTTCATCTGTTACATATCCATGATCCGCAATAAAGAAATTTGGTTCCAATAAGGCAATCCACACAAGTCCTAGTCCATCCGTGTTTTCTTGAACTCTTGTCATGAGTTGATTGATTTTTTCATAGTTGGCAGAGGTCTTAACAGTCTCCCGCTCAACTGGTGATTCAACAAAATCTCTGACATCATCTAGAGCTCCAAGCTGCTCTGCAATTTCCCTTTTACTGTTTAACAATGTATGAATTTCTTGCGCTACAATTTCATTTTCCAGTCCTAATTCTTCTTCCAATTGTTTTTCAAATAAATTTTTAGAATAGCTGTATGAAAAACCCGCCATTATAAATAGAATTGGAATGACGACGGCACTCATTGCAACTAAAACCTTGCCTCGAAAACCAAGTTTGTCCCATAGCCGAATTTTCGACATCCAATTCCCTCCCTTTAGAAACGGAATTATGAATTCTTTTCTTTATTCTATTTTAATATTCGCTTTATTCGAGGGAAATCCTTCTCTATCGACAAATAAAAAAAGACAAGTTTCTCATATAAAGTAAATTAAACACAAAAAAAGAAAGCCCCATTTTCGGGCTTTCTTTACACTTTTTAAATTTAGTTCGTTTCAATTAATCCGTACTTACCATCTTTACGTTTGTAAACGATATGCGTACCATCTGATTCAGCGTCTGTGAAAACGAAGAAATTATGTCCAAGCATATCCATTTGTAAAACAGCTTCTTCTTGGTCCATTGGTTTTAATTCAAATTGTTTTGTTCGAACAATATGGATTTCTTCTTCCTTGTCATCTTGGTGAGCAACTTGTTCAGGTGACTGAACATTTGCGAAATATGCCCCCACACCTTCACGTTCACGGAACTTACGGTTTACTTTAGTTTTATATTTACGAATTTGACGTTCTAATTTATCGACGATTAAATCGACTGCTGCATACATATCGTTATGTCTTTCTTCAGCACGAAGCGTTAAATTCTTCATTGGAATTGTAACTTCGACTTTCGTTTGACTGTCGTTATATACCTTCAAATTGACATTTGCGTTCGCTTGGATTTCTTCGTTGAAATAACGTTCTACTTTATTGATTTTGCTTTCAACGTGTTCGCGAATCGCAGGAGTTACCTCAACGTTTTCACCGCGGATATTATAATTTAACATGTAAACTCCTCCTTTAATTAAGGCTATACTTACCTTATTCTACTTATCCCCTAATAACTCCTGCAACAAACCAAAATAAATTTAGAAATTTGTCGAATGAAGTCATATTCTTAAGTTATTATGCGCGAATTAGCGTCAAGGCATTTACAGTATTAGCTCCGGCTTTCTTCAAAGCATAGGCGGCATGGTGCAATGTAGTGCCGGTTGTATACAAATCATCGACTAATAAAATGTTTTGTTTTTGGACATCCTGCGTTACTGTGAAAATTAATTCTGAAGAAACACGTTCTTTTTTAGATTTTCCAACTTGAGTTTGATCTAACGTCTTTGACAACACTTGGGTAAAAGGTACATTTGCAGCATTTAGTAATTCATCCACTTGTGAAAAACTTCGTACGACTAACTTCTCCGGATTTAGTGGAATGGGTACAATTTTGTCTTGAACTTTACGTAACGGCAGAAAATCCGATTTAAAAATGTTTGCTAGTTCTACATCTAATTGGAATTTATATTGCCGATAAACCTGTTTCATCCAATCATTGTAACGGTATATGGAATGAACAGAATCAAGAGTTCCTTCATAAATAGTACCTACCCATTCGTTCCTCCACTCTTTTTCTTCAGCTTTCTCAAACTTACTGGAACATTTCTCGCAAACTAATTGTGGTGGTTTAATTAAGAAAAGCTTCCGCCATGACGCGATTTCTAAAAATGAGGAAGAACAAATCAAGCACTTCATAAACGTTCACGACTATTATTATGTTCCTCGATTGTTGCTTTCGCCTTATCCATGTCTAGAGAAATACCATGATGAAAAAACACGAGATCTCCAGTCGGAAAATCAACTGATCGACCGACACGTCCACTTACTTGAATTAAAGCACTACTAGTAAAAATCTGTTCATCTGCTCCAACCACAGCTACTTGAACATTAGGAATTGTTATCCCTCGTTCAAGTATGGTCGTTGTCAGTAAACCACATACTTTCTTATGACGTAATTTTAGAACCTTTTGTTTCCTTTCAGGATCCTCGGCGTGAACTGCTAATATTTCTACATGTATTTGCTGAAATAATGGCAATGCTCGTTCCATTAAGTCAATCGTTGGAAAAAAAATTAAAAATGGTTCGTCATTTTGAAGACATTGCTGAGTCCATTCAGCTAACTTTTGGGGAAGTTTATCTTTATACATATGCTTCTTATAGTTCCATAACCCAACAAACCGTGGAACAGGCAATGGAAATCCATGAAAACGCTGAGATATAAGCGAAATATTAACCGCTTGACTTAATAGTTCCTCAGACGGTGTTGCCGTAATCATATGAACTACCGCATCTTTCTTCTTTGCCTTTTGAACTGCAAATTGGAGAGATTTATCCACTGTATATGGAAATGCATCCGCTTCATCTAGAAAAACCACATCAAATGCTTCCTCAAAACGCAATAGTTGATGAGTTGTTGCAAGAACCAACTGGGCAAAGTTCGACTGTTCAGGGGAACCGCCATACAATGCATGAATAACGGTTTTCGGAAAAACATCTTGAAACCTGGGAAACAGTTCCAATACAACATCTGTCCTTGGTGTCGCCACACATACCCGAAGTCCACGTTCAAGTGCATCAAAGATCGCGGTAAACAACAATTCTGTCTTTCCAGCACCACAAACCGCGTAAATTAAATGACTCTGATTTAGTTGAACACTTGTTAACAATTCTTTAGAAGCTTTTCCTTGTAGAGAAGTTAACGTTCCAGACCACGTAAAACAATGACTGACCTCTTCTACTAAAGATGGCCCAGTCCATGTAATTAACTCGCTACAGCTGCTTACTCTTCCCATTTGAATACAATGTCTGCAATACAAACAAGTAGCCTTACATTTAGCACATTGAAACGCTGTCAGCTGCTGAAATCCACAACGTCGACACTGAGAATTTTTTGTTTTCCTACTAGTAGAATTTTGATTAGACTGAATGCCTGTGTGGGGGGTTATAAATCCTTTTTGAATAAATTCTTCGATAACGGTTAAAGGAAAAGGGGTTTGTTCCTTCAACCAAATACGAACAGTTAAAAATGCTTGCACTTCTTTCATGAGCATTCCTCCGTTTCGGATTGTACTCATTCCTATATGAATAATAGTACCTAAGAAAAGCAAAAACCGCAAAAAATGGGCAAAAAAAAACCTCACATCTATGCGAGGTTTATACTCTACTTATTCTGCTACATCTCCAATGAAATAAACGCTTGTAACGCGCCATTCACCTTCTTCATTTGCAAAAACGGTAACTTGTCGACCAGTTCGATCAAGTTCTGCTCCTGTTGATTCTTGTTTAAGGGAGATATCAAGTGAAGCAAAAACTTGTGCTTGGTTTTTATTATATTTAATAACCGTCACATCTTCAGCCGTCCGATTCACTTCATATTGAGCAAAAGTTTCTTTTACAGTCACTTCTTCTTCCTTGTAATCAAATCCTTCAGGCTCAGTTGCAATTACGGACATGTACTTTTCAATATCTTCTTCATTGAAAGCAGTCATATATGTCTCAAAAGTTTCTAGCAAAGCCTTTTTCTCCTCTGCGGGTACGTTTTGAGCTTCTTCTATATTTGCGCCAACCATTTCAAACCCAACGTCAGTCTCAGTTTGATCCTTTACACTATGTTCTAACGGACTATTTTCTCCAGATGTTTCACCATCAGATACAGAACCAGCGCCTTCTCGATTCTCTTCACTTGCACAGGCCGATAGAAAAATCGAAATCATTGCTAGTACGATTATATATTTAAATTTCATTAAGTTCGTCCCTCCTACTCGGCTATTTTGACATAAAACTTAAATCCTTACAATAATTATAGCCCCTTCTACATTAAGAACGTTCGTTCAATTGTGAAAGTTTCATGGACTATTGTTTGAACTGTGCCGATCTGTAATCTTGACTACTTGCGATATATCACTAACTAGTCACGATAAATTACCGCACATCTTGCTCAACTTCACACCACTGCAACGTGACATTTCGCTGGCCAAATGTCACCATTTCAAGCACGTTCAATTGTGCTGATTTAGTGTATTCACGATATAGTGTTGACTACTCACGATATGATGCGGTTTAGTCACGATATCCTGCTCACTACTCACGATATATCCTTCACGAGTCACGATATAATCCCCGTGCTCCAAAACACTCCAAAAAAAATGCCACAACATTTATGTTGTGGCATTGGCATATTATTTTATAATATTTTAATTAACGTACTTCAACCCAACCATTTTTGATAGCTGTAACTACGGCCTGTGTACGGTCATTTACATTCATTTTTTGAAGAATGCTGGATACGTGATTTTTCACTGTTTTTTCAGAGATAAACAACGTTTCCCCAATCATTCGGTTACTTTGTCCATCTGTTAGTAATTGTAGTACTTCACATTCACGTTTTGTTAGTAAGTGGAAAGGACGACGAATTTCTGATTGATGGAATGTTCCTTTGTTCTCACGCTCACTTAAGCGACGGAATTCTGAAACTAAATTACGTGTCACTTTTGGATGTAAATAAGATCCACCAGCAGCAACAACTTTAATTGCTTGGATAATGGCATCTGCATCCATTTCTTTTAACATGTAGCCAAGTGCGCCTGTTTTTAAGGCATGCATGACATATGATTCATCGTCATGAATAGACAACATGATGACTTTTGCTTCAGGATATTTTGCCATCAATTCACCAGTTGCTTCCACACCGTTTTTACGTGGCATGTTAATGTCCATTAAGATTACTTCTGGTACATATTGTTCATATAAACTTAACGCATCGCTTCCGTCATCGCCTTCAGCAATTACTTCAAATGAATCTTCAAAATCTAATATTCTTTTAACACCTTCACGGAATAATTGGTGGTCGTCAATGATTACAATTTTAGTCATCGTCATTTTCCTCCTAATATATAAGACAAGCTTATCTTTGTTGTTCCTCAATTAATGGAATTTGAAACTTCATAGATGTACCTTTACCTAGAGAAGATTTAACAATCATCTCACCCTTTAATAAATCGACACGCTCTTGCATACCAATCATACCAAAAGATTTATCTCGAACTAAACGTTGATCAAATCCAGTTCCATTATCTTTCACAGTCACTGTTACCATTTTAGGAGACCATTCAACATCTACCCAAATATTTTTACATTTACCATGTTTCGTCGCATTCGTTACGGATTCTTGAATCAAACGAAAAATAGCAACTTCAAAATTGGATAAAAGCCTTCTTTGTTCTCCATGTGAATGGAAGTGTATTTGACAACCTGTATTATATTCTTCGATATTCCTTAAGTATTTTTTGAGGGTAGGCACTAATCCTAAATCGTCCAATGCCATTGGTCTTAAGTCGTAAATAATTCGTCGCACTTCAGTTAGTGCATTTCGAACCATTAGTTTCAAACTAGAAATTTCAACAAAGGCTTGATCTACACCCTTTTCTCGATATGTTCGTTCAATTAAATCTGAACGGACTAACACATTGGCCATCATTTGAGCAGGTCCATCATGTATTTCACGAGATAATCGCTTACGTTCTTCTTCTTGTGCTTCAATAATTTTCAAACTGAAATCTTGTTTTAATTTTGCCGTTTCTAATGCTTGTCCAACATTTTTCAAATCGGATGTTAAATAGTTGGTTACTACATTTGCTTGCGTCACTAGTTGATCTGCATGCAAAATCGCATCGTTTAAGTCATTTAAACGACGTACCAAATCATCTCGACGTTCCTGTAATTGGCGATCTTCATTTCGATTAATCGAAAGTTTAATTTGCAAATCGTTTGCATGTTCATATGCTTCTCGCACTTGTTCTTCATTGAACGTGTTAAAATGCATAGAGACATCACCTAAACGTTTGCGAGATAAACGCGTCTCTTCTATAAGTAAATCACCTTCAATGAAAACATCTGCTAGCTTTGAATGAACAATTGCTAACTCTTTTTGCATCTGTAATAAGCTTTGGCGATTTTGCTCGCTTATAATGAAGATATCATTTTTTGAGCGGTTAAGTGTTTCAACCATCTGACTAAAAATATGATCGAGTGAATTGATATCTACCTTTTTCCCAGACATCAGGTATTCTCCTTTTTCGAGCAACAGTCTGATGAATGACCTGCATTCATTTCTCTCTCTATTACTATACGCCATATACGCCTATTATCCTGCAATGACTGCATTTATTATATCACTATATACACAATTTAATATTAAAATTGCATGACAACTAGATGTCAATAGGAGTGAGAACATTTTGCGAAAAGATTACATAACAGTAAAAGGGACGGGCGAAACAGAAATTATCATTCAAAAATCCCGATTTCTTACATATGTCAATCGTGCTGAGTCTGAACAACAAGCTCAAGCCTTTATAGAAGAGATTAAATCAAAACACAAATCAGCAAATCATAATTGTTCAGCTTATTTAATTGGTGAACATGATTCCATTCAAAAAGCGAATGATGATGGTGAACCAAGCGGAACTGCTGGTTTTCCAATGCTTGAAGTATTAAAAAAACAAGGGTTAAAGGATACTGTTGTAGTTGTGACAAGATATTTCGGCGGCATTAAGTTGGGTGGCGGAGGTTTAATCCGAGCTTATGGAAGAGCAACGACAGAAGGTTTAAGAGCTGCTCAACTTGTTGAACGCCGTCTTCACCATTTAATGAAAGTATCTGTCGATTATTCATGGCTAGGCAAAGTTGAGAACGAAGTACGCAGTTCAACTTACCCTCTACACCGAATAGATTATGCTGAAATTGTTGAATTATTCCTTTATGTACCAGTGTCAAAAGAAGCCGATTTTGTCGAATGGATAACAGAAATGACGAATGGGCAAGCTATTATTGAACGACAAACACAAGATTTCATCGACTTTGACATATGAATGAAATAATCTTTTCCTTTTACCAAATAGGAAAAGCAATGTATAATGAGGAGTACTGTAGTTAAATGACGAAACATTTGTTAACTTCAGTCGTCTTATTGAACATGTAGGGTCATTCCTGCTAAGAGGAGAATCCATATGAACCGAATGAACAGAAAACAATTTAAAACAACAAAACATGGCGGATCTAAAAAGTCATTAATTTTAAAAATATCAGCTATGGTCATTGCTTCCGTTTTAATTACGGGAACAGCTTACGGGATTTACCTAGTAAAAAAAGCAGAAACAGCTGCTGACAACTCGTACGAAGCTATTCAAGACCGAGAAGGCTCAGTTCTTCGAGAAGAAGCGGTTAAACCACTTGAAGATAATGTATCCATTCTGTTTATTGGTGTAGATGATAGCGAAGCTCGCGATCAAAGTGAAAGTAATACTCGCTCCGATGCGTTAATTCTTGCAACCCTTAACAATAAAGATAAAACAGTTAAATTAGTCAGCATTCCACGTGACTCGTATGTATATATCCCAGAAGTTGGTTATGAAGATAAAATAACACATGCATTATCATCTGGTGGCGCAAAAACGACCATTGAAACTGTGGAAGAATTACTTGATGTTCCAGTTGATTATTATGTGAAGATGAACTTCAATGCATTCATCGATGTGGTAGATGCACTTGATGGCATTTATGCAGACGTTCCTTACGATCATTTGGAAAAAGATGAAAATGATGTTTACTCTATTCAGTTAGAAGAAGGTTATCAAAAGCTGGATGGTCGAACAGCTTTAGCATTAGCTCGAACACGTAAATTAGACAACGATATTGAACGTGGCAAACGCCAACAAGAAATTTTAGCATCAATCATGAAGAGAGCATCTTCCGCTTCATCCTTTACGAAATATGGTGATGTAATTGATGCAGTTGGAGAAAACATGAAAACCGATATGACATTCGACGAAATGAAATCGTTCTTCGCTTATATCAAGGACGGTGCACCTAAAGTGGATACACTTACGCTCGATGGGTACGATGATATGACAACCGGAACATACTTCTGGATGTTGGATGAAGAATCGTTAGACGAAACAAAAGATATTCTTCAAAGCCATTTAGGAATAACACCAGATGCTGCAAGTTTTTCTGATAGTGGTGCTGACAACGATGCAACCGAACTTGCAAAAGAAAACGATCCTAATCACACTCACGACAACGAATAAAAAGATAAATCCTGACACATGTAATAGTGTGTTGGGATTTTTTCATATAAAATACATAGCGAAAATCATTAACACTTTGTTCTCTGTGACTAATCAATTCATGTAAAACTAAATCAATTTCCACACTTACTATTGGAGAAAAAACTAAATTCTATACTATAGAAAAATAAAAAAAACCTCATGCATCGTTCGCATGAGGTTTTCGTCATTTGCCGATCATTCGGACAAAGTTTATTAATGGCTTGTAATTCTTCCCTGCTAAACCAACTGCTTCAACAAATAATTCAATAGCCACCAACATTACTGCTACTAATAGTATTGCACCCCACAAAGTCGCTTGAGAGAAGATTAATGCAGCTACGCCGAACATTGAAGCTAATGCATAAATAATCAAAACAGTTTGGCGATGTGTGAATCCTACATTAAGTAAACAGTGATGTAAATGAGACTTGTCCGGCGCTGACAATGGTTGCTTTAAACGGTAGCGGCGAACGATAGCAAAGAATGTATCCGAGATAGGAACACCTAGCATGATAATTGGGATAATTAATGAAATGACCGTAATGTTTTTAAAACCAAGTAACGCGAGAACCCCAATCATATAACCAAGGAATAGCGATCCTGAGTCACCCATAAATATTTTTGCTGGATGAAAGTTATAAAATAAGAATCCTGCACAACTTGCAGCAAGGATGGCTGCCATTGCGAACACAAATGTGTCGCCCATCATAAAGGCCATTCCTGCTAATGTCACTAGTGCAATTGTGGACACTCCAGCAGCTAAGCCATCAAGTCCATCGATTAAGTTAATCGCATTTGTAATACCAACAATCCATAATATAGTTAACGGGATACTAAAGTATCCAAAATCTAATTGTCCACCAAAAGGTAAGTTGATAAAATCAATTTGCAAACCGCCATAGATGACGATTCCTGCGGCAATAAATTGGCCTAATAATTTAGCTTTTGCTGTAATCTCAAACATATCATCAAGTACACCGGTGATAATAATCATAACAGCACCTAATACTATATAAAGGGCCGTTGAATCTTCAGGGCGTAATACAAAATAACCAACTAAAAACGAACCAAATATGGCAAGGCCGCCTAAACGAGGCATGATTCGTGCGTGAACTTTTCTATAATTAGGTCGGTCGACGGCTCCCACTTTAAATGCGAGTGCCTTCACCACTGGTGTTAGTAGTATCGAAGCGACAAATGCCAGAACCAAAGATAGGTAAAGCATGTCTTTCCTCCTCAAGTCATTACATATTCAGGAATACATTTAAATCCAATTGTATTATATCATGAAAACAACTGCGGTAAACAATATTCGTAAAAATGAATGTTTCTTCCTATTATATTTAGCCAAAATTAGTTCTATTAAAACATTATAATCTATAAGACGACAAACCCTCATATAAGATTCATAGTATTTTATTCAATTTTTTGTTAAAATAAGGGCGTGTCTAGAATTCGAAGGAGCGGTATAACAATGATATCCCTTTTTAAACGTTCAACAGAAACAAGTGAGCGCCAATTGAAAAAATACCGAAAATTGGTCGATCAAATTAATCAATTAGAAGAGATATTTACTTTAAAAACAGATGATGAATTACGTGATATGACAACAGTATTCAAAAAAAGATTGTCAGATGGTGAAAAAATACAAGCGATTATCCCAGAAGCTTTTGCTGTAGTTCGTGAAGCATCTAAACGCGTGCTACTTATGCGACACTTTGACGTTCAGTTAATTGGTGGACTAGTACTTGCTGAAGGTAATATTGCAGAAATGCCAACAGGCGAAGGTAAAACACTTGTTGCCTCTCTTCCTTCGTACTTACGTGCATTAGAAGGTAAAGGCGTCCATATTATTACCGTCAATGAATACTTGGCGCAACGAGATTTCGACCAGATTGGTCAAATTCATCGTTTTCTTGGATTATCAGTCGGTATCAATTTACCATTGATGGAACCTTCAGCAAAACAAATTGCCTATAGATCTGATATCACATATGGTGTAGGAACTGAATTCGGATTTGATTACTTAAGAGATAATATGGCTGGTGACCACTCTCAAAAAGTACAGCGACCTTATCACTTCGCAATTATTGACGAAGTCGACAGCGTGCTCGTAGATGAGGCTAAAACGCCACTTATTGTAGCTGGTAAAATGACTGCTGACGCTGACCTTCACATGATCGCCGCTCGTTTAGCGAAACGCTTTAAAGTTGAGGTTGATTATGATTTCGATGATGAAACGAAAGCGACATCCCTTACGGAAACGGGAATCGAAAAAGTCGAAGCTGCATTTGGTGTCGACAACTTATATGACTTAGAACATCAAACGTTGTTCCACTATGTGATTCAAGCAGTTCGTGCACATGTGATGTTCGAACGTGATGTAGATTATATTGTCAAAGACGATACAATCTTTTTAGTAGACATGTTCACTGGACGAATTATGGATGGACGCACACTTTCCGATGGACTTCATCAAGCAATTGAAGCCAAAGAAAACGTAACCATAACTGATGAAAATAAAGCACAAGCTCAAGTAACCATTCAAAATTATTTCCGACTATATCCCCTACTTTGTGGGATGACGGGAACAGCGAAAACTCAGGAAAAAGAATTCCGTGAAGTGTATGGAATGGAAGTTGTTCAGATTCCTACTAACCGACCACAAATTCGAAAAGATGAAGTAGATTTAGTATTCCTAACAACTGATCAAAAATATTCAGCAGTTGCAATAGAAGTCAAAAGACGTCACATGACTGGACAACCTGTTTTAGTAGGAACTACTTCGATCCTTCAGTCGGAAAAAGTAGCGAAATACTTAAAAAAAGAAGGGTTGGACTTCCAACTACTAAACGCGAAAAGCGTTGAACAAGAAGTCTTTTTGATTTCACAAGCGGGTCAATTAAATGAAATTACCGTAGCAACCAATATGGCTGGCCGTGGGACCGATATCGAATTGGGTGAAGGTGTCGCTGACATAGGTGGATTATTTGTATTAGGAACTGAAAAACATGAAAGTCGACGAATTGATAACCAATTACGTGGACGTTCTGGTCGCCAAGGTGATCCAGGAGAGTCACAGTTCTTTATTTCTCTTGAAGACGATATGTTTAGACGTTATGCAAAAGATGATTTGGAGAAATTTAATAAAAAAGTTAAAGCTGATAGTATCGGAATAGTTCAAGGTAAAGATGTTCATGAATTAACCGAACGTACACAGCGCATTGTCGAAGGTTCTCATTTCTCGATGCGTGAATACAATTTGAAGTTAGACGATGTTATTAATGAACAACGAAAAGTTATCTATTCGCTCCGGGACCGCGTGCTTAGTGGAGACGACTTAATCAGTCAGTTGCAAAAAATGGTTGATGAAACCGTCGAATATGCCATTGAAGAAAGCTGTCATGAAGATGAACTTTCAGAGCACTGGGATTTCGAACAAATTGAACGTACTTTAAATCCGATGTTGCTTGAAACCATCACTCTTAAACCAAACGTTTCGAAAGTTAAAGATGTTCAAAAGCAATTAGAAAAACCAATTAAAGAATTAAAAACCTTTATCGCTACTTTCGAGGACCAACCAGAAGTAATGAACACATTACCGCGCGTAATGCTTTCTTACCTAGATTCTACTTGGGTACGCCATTTGGAAGCCATGACACGCCTTAAGGAAGGCATTGGTCTACGTGTCTACCAACAAGAAGATCCAATGCGTATTTATGAACGCGAAGGCTTAGAACTATTTGAAATGCACTATCAAGAGCTGCGTCGCTTCATCGCTTCAGAGATTACTAGCTTTATGAAAATTGTAGCAGCAAGACAGGAGGCAAAATAATGGCCCTATTTTCTTTTTTTAAAAAAACACAAAAAACGGGGAAAGATAGCACAGTTTCTTCTACTGAATTACTAGATGACAATGCAGGTTCTTCTAGTGATGACTTGATTCAAACAGAACTTTCGTATCATCCAGATTGGGATGTACCGAAAGAACAACAATATGTATTTCGCTTCCTTTCAAATGAACTTGAAGCTTTGAAACCAAATCAACTTTCCCTTTCAGGAATTGATATTGATTTACATGAAGGAAATGGTGATTGGTTAGTTAAAGCATTCTTCCGTTCATCATTGGATCAACCAATCAAAATGGGTCAAGTCGAACTATTGTTAATGTCTGAGAATGATAAAGTGTTAGCTTCAAAACAATTCAACTTAGAAGTTTTGGATGAAGTGCCAGCTAAAAGTGACCGTCCTTGGGTATTCGCCTTTGATAAACAAAGTCAAAAAGTTGCGGATGTACCTGGCGAAGGCTGGAAACTTGCATTTAACGTGCAATCTCTTGTCCCGCATCAATTGGACCTAGCTCCAACTTGGGAAGAAGCTTTAACTGCTGACCAAAAAGAAGCATTAAAGTTAACCGTGGAATCACTTCCAAAATTAAAAGACCGTGAAGTGAATTTCAGTGGATTTCAAGCGAAGCCTCAAGAAAATGGCAGCTTAGCTATTTCATTGTTCATTCGTAATGGTCATTCTCAACATATAACACTGGACCAATTACCTTTAGAAGTAACAGACGCAACAGGTGATCTAGTTGCACGTGGTTCATTTACATTAGATTCTCTTGAAGTTAAAGCAAACACATCGAAAGCATGGACCTTTATCTTCCCTGCAGAAATGATTCAAAAACAACAAGCAGACTTCTCTCGATGGACCGTTCGCGTTCCACAACAAGCATAAACAAAAATCCCGATGACAACTGTCATCGGGATTTTTGTGTAATGACAAATTTGAATGGAGACTCGATTGTCACCAGAATGAAAAACTCACAACCATAAGAAAAACCGGGTAAAGTGCGTCTTGTCCTTTTAAGTATAGTAACCATAGTAGCCTGTTGATATTCGCTACGGTGGACGCTTTTCGCGGGGAACGGCTTCAGTCTCCTCATCACTGCAAAAACATGTGCTCCTGCGGTTACTCGTCGCAAAGCGTCCGCTTGAAACGGAAATCACCATATTAATGAATCAATCTTTTTGTCCCTGAAACACTGGATTTATGGAACTCAAATTATATACTTATCTTTTAAAAAAGATGCACATGGCATAAGCCATGTGCATCTCTCACAAGTTATTGAACTTTAAATTCAGTTATTGAATCTTTTAGCATGCGAATATTGTTTGCATTAGGTGCGAAATGGGTCACTACTAAGCGATACGATTTCCCTTTTGCATAGCCACCAGTTGGTGCACTAACCACAAGTTTAGTTGCATTTGTTCCGCTTTGAACAATTACATTTTGACGAATCCCATACTCATCTTCTACATATACATGCTTCGTGTTGAAGTATGCTGGATTCATTGCTTGGTTGAATGTTACTGTAAACTGCTTGTTTGTATCAACCACTCGTGCTGAAGTGGAAGGATTAAAGGATTTCATTGGAGTTGACTGGTTTGAATATACCGCTTGAATGGAATCAATCCAGATTGAACCTTTTCCTTTTTTAGTTGATGATGGTTCTGCTACATAAATTTTACTAAGTCTGATTGGAGCAATTAGAGTTGACGGCACATTCGCTTCAACGTACTTCCAACCTACCCAATTCAGACCACCATCTGCTGTGAAATCAAGAGCTGTTTCAGTACCGGCTGCATCAGTAATAGCTGCACGTAACCAATGATTAGCTCCATCTCCGTAAACCCATGCACCAATTTTCTTCGGTGAAGCAGGTATAGCAAGACCATTTGTCCAGCTAACATATGCAGCAGAAGTATAATCTTTGAACGCTGTAAAATCATAGTTTAACTTTACAGATGCTGCTCCTTCTTTTGCTTGTAGTGTTTTTTCTAATCCAATTGTAGCTGTTGATCGAACAGCTTCTGTTTTCAAGCCTGTTACAGAATCTAGACTACTAACTTGGAACGGTTTATTAGACAATGTCACTGGGATGTTTACGCGTGACGCGCCATATGTTCCAGTAATAGTACCCGTTGCCTCACTTGTTCCTGCAGTAAAAGTTGTTCCATTAATGGAACCTACACCATTTGAAGCTGTCCAGTTAACTGCAGCTGGATTAAAGATAACTTGTTGATTTTTACTAATACCTTTTACGGAAATTTTTGCAGACTCCCCAGTTCCAACACGAATGTCTAACGGTGTAGCAACTAATGAATCAATCGTATCTGTTACAGTAATAGGGATTGCTACGGTTGTAGTATCATATTTAGCTGTAATAGTACCTGTCCCCGCTTTAATACCTACGAAGCGATTGTTTTCAATTTTCCCAACGCTATTAGAGACGCTTGCTAGTACTAACTTAGAAGAATCAGCACTCAAAGCATTGTAATATTGATCCAATACCATATCTACTTTAAAACCTACCGAAGCACCGACAGCGACAATACCTTCTTGATCTTGTGAAACATTTACTTTCGTAGCTTGTCCATAAGGCGCTGTACTGATTGCTTCTAAAATGGCGGATACAGATCGTTCAGAACCATCTGAAGGTCGATTAATTATAGTGGGATATACATCTCCATAACGACGAGATACCATCGCTGTCGATCCTCCACCATCTAAATTAATTGCATTGTAAGCACCAATTGTAACTAAATAATTAGCAAATTCTACTAATGTCATTCCTTGGCTATAGCCTTTTTGACGACCATCAACCGTTACAAAAAACGCACGGCCACCAGTTGCATCTGTGGCAACAGCTGTACGAGATGTTCTTTCAGTTACGCGTGGGCTAGCTAGATCAATCGTTAACGCGGACTTGCCTTCTTGTACAAGTAAGGGTCCTGAAGCTAACATAAATTGTGACCCTTTCCATGCTGCATCAACATCAACAGACAGTGAAACTTCTTCACCAATTTTCATGGATGAAATTTTTGAAACTTCAGACCCTTGTGCTGAAAGTACAAAACCATCTTTTGGAATGGTCGAAGAAGTGTATTGATTATAAGGTCGAATAGCAGAAACGACTCCTGTTACTTTTTCTCCAAATTTCAGTTGAGAATCAACTTTTTTAGGTACTCCGGTCACGACAACTTCAATACCATATTGATTTTGTACAGTCTTTTCTCGAGGAAAACTATCTGTATACAAGATTAGTTCATCATTTGAACGGTATCGGTTCATATCAGTTGTTGTAAAAGAAGAACCATTATGTTCAATCGTACGTTCTAGAGAATAGCGACCTACTTTTGCTTTATTATCAGCCGTAATACCGAAAGCTGCTGGTGTATACATAAAGTCATTGAAATTTGTTGAAACATTACCTAAATTTACAATTTGATCATTCTTAGCTAATAAGTAAACTGGGAAGCGATCATCATAGCTGAAGAATGATGCATTAATGGCACCAATGACATGATGTCTTTCATATGTATGTTCTCTCGACAAATTTGTTACAGTCTTTAGTGTATTAATTGGATTGGATACCCCATATTCAATTTTGGCATATGGGTTTGTCACATCGATAGAAAGCTTGTTTACTTTTTGAGGATAACCTCCTACAGTTGTCGAAATCGTCTCGTGGTAAACACCTGGGGATAACGTGGCAGCAGAAACGGGAAGAATGGAAAATACTAGAGCAAATGCTAAGAGAAAAGCAGGTATTCTTTTGCTAGTAAAAAACATGATGCAACTCCTTTGAAAGTTAGATTCTATTAACAAGTATAAACGAATAGTTCAGAAAATATATAGTCTATTTGTAATTGTTTACCAAAAAAGAAAAAGAATCCACAGGAAACTAGTTCCTGTGGATTCTTTTTCGCGCATCAACCAAGCACTTTATATCAAAAAATAGGAAATTTACAACAAATTAATTGTAACACAATTCAGAATTAGTACAAGATAATTTCATAAATATTTACAAAAAATTTATTCAACAGAGATAACTTCAGGAGGAAGTGTCGTTACGTCCATTTCTGCTTTGTAAATAAAGATAGCAAATTCGCCTCGTGTAATATTATCTTTTGAACCAAATAGCGTGGTTGTTTTCCCTGCTGTTATATTGTTTTCTACTAAAGCAGCAATAGATGGTTTAGTTGTTGATTTTAAATCTGTAAATGGAATGTCCATGTTTGTAGCTGTTAAATTATATGTTGTAGCGATAACCATGGCCATTTGTTCACGAGACATTGACTGATTACTCCCAAACGTTGTACTATTCATCCCACTCATAATTCCATTGGCAGCTAAAGCATTCACTGCCCACTGGCGTTTCTCAGGCACATCAGTAAATCCTGCATTCGCATAAGAATCTGTAGGAGAGTATCCTTTTACACGAGCAATCATTACGGCAGCATCAATACGTTTGATTTCGGCAGAAACACCAAATTGTGTATCATTTAATCCAGCTGCATAACCTTTACTCACCACATAATTGACAGCTGCTTCATAACGTTCACTTGTATCCGAAAAGGCTGCAAAAGCTGTATGTATAGGCAATATGGCTACGATCATCAATGACAACAACAATAAAAATCTTTTTAACTTCATCATTTCACCTCATATGTATGTCTTATCTTAGTGTAGCAAAATATGGAAATGAATACCACCATGAAAATAGTGCCAGGCATCGCATAGTTAATTAGGACGTTTGATTCCCCTTAAAATAGAGGAGCCTTGCACTTTACAAGAGTTGCAAAATAGTTACAATATAGTAAACATATAAAAGCGCATTATCACAATTTCATTTGCGATAATGCGCTTGCGAATATTTGTTATTTAGAATATATGATATTTAGATTATAAGTTTATTATTTAGAAGCTACTTGAGATACTTTAGCTACACGCTTAGCACCGATATATTTAGAGCCCCAGTAATATGGATCATTTAGTTTAGATACTGAAACACCTTTACTTGAAGATGAATGCGCGAATTTTCCATTGCCGATATATATGCCTACGTGAGATACACCTTTACCAGATGTATTAAAGAACACTAAATCTCCTGCTTTTAGATTGCTCTTTTTGACTGAATTCCCCGCTCCGTACATACCTGCTGATGTTCTTGGAAGTTGCACTCCTACCTTCTTATAAACATATCCGATAAAACCTGAACAATCAAAACCTCTTGCTGTTGTGCCGCCTCGCATATATTTAGTACCCATTACGTTATTTGCTGCTGAAACGATGTGATTAGAATTAATACCACTTGAAGCATCCGCTTGGTTTGCTAATGGAGCTAGTATGAAAAATAAAGAAAGAGTACTCATCAAAATGACTTTAAGCAACTGTGACTGAAATTTCATAAAATAAAATCCTCCGGTTCGCCCATGGCTATAATTTTCTGAAAACTTAACTAAAATTATCTTATCATGGAATAAACCTATTTTATTTTACAGTTGTGTAACAATATAGTTACATAATGTGACAATAGTAATTTATCTTGTAATATAAACGCATAGTCTCCTAAACTCCTTTCAACAAAAAAGCGCAACGACCCAAATGGCCACTGCGCTAATTATTTCATTATTTCAACAAATACTTACCTAGTCCGTCAGCGCAATCCCCATTACTGCCCATCAACTGCTTGCATCATTGATTCGAAAACCACTTGGGCATGTGATGGAATTGATGTGAACTTTCAGTTGCCCTCAGCTGTATGATAAATTTTGTGACATTCATTTTCTAATAGATATTATAGAGTAGAATCATGCACATTTAACTTCCCTCACTAATAACTATTGAAATACAAAAAGGAACTTGTCATTATTTTAGACAAGTTCCTCTCTATTAATTTTACTCATTTAATTAACTACTAATGTATGGACTAAGCTCTGCTGTATTTACATTAAAGTAATAAGTGTCTTTACCATTAACTAAAAATAGATCGAATCCGAAACGTGGTTCTTTTCCTTTATGTTCAATAGTTACTACCTCTTCATTCCAGCTTTTTGAAATTACATAGCGCAAGTATTCAATAGATTGTTCAATCGTAAGGTTCAGTGGGTCATCCGTTAATATTCGCTTTACGTACGATTTGATTTTCCAAGACTCACCATTTCGGATCAACTCGATTGTTGCACGGAGGCCGTAATTATAACCACCTGCTGGTACAATTGCCTCCAACTTTATTAATGTATTAGATTTTGAGAAAATTTTATATGGCAAAGCAAACTCATAATTATACATAAGACCTGGTCCATCACAACCATAGCATGATGTTTCATAGAGAGCCAATGCATCTGATAAAAATGGATCCACAGTAAGGAGTGCCATGTCAGCAGAAATATTCGAAGCTTTCTGTTTCGGGTAATAATGTGCGAGTCCTTGGCTAAATACATGTCGAGATTTACTTATTACTTCATTGACCGTATTTTTTATTTCATCGTCATTGTAAGATGAACCAGGAACTTTCTTGTACGCCCGATTCATGAAAGCTGACATTTCACCACGAGTTAATTGTTTATCCGGTGCGAATGATGTTTTCGTTACGCCAGCCGTTACACCATTACGGTAAAGAGCATCTACATAAGGAGCCCAGCGTTCATTTACATCCGTAAATGGCACGGTTGAATTGTTATTGATTGTATATTCAAAAGCACCTGCAAGAATGCGAGACATTTGAGAACGTGTCAATTCAACTTCAGGACGGAAGTTCCCGTCTTTGTAGCCACTAACAATTCCACGTGATGCAACTGTGTTGACTGCATCATAATATGAACTGGTTGGACTAACGTCAGGAAATCCTGTAGTCGATTCAGTTTCCATGCCTAGTAGCTTATACAACATCAGCGCTGCATCCCCACGTGTCACTATAGCTGAAGGATTGATTTTCAGTCCCGCTGCTACATATTCCTCTTCCAATACACCTTTCATGTTCATCGTATAAACGTCTTCATAGAATGTATTGTTCATTGATAAATCCGTATAAATCGACTGCCTCGAGCTTGCTTCAGCCCCTTGCGCGAATGATCCTGCCACCAATATTCCCAGTGCAAGTGAAGCTAATTTCTTTTTCATGTAAAACACACTCCTGAATAATTTTTTTCGAAACATCATTTGTCGTCTTAAATCCCAAATTATTAACAATTATATTTCAATTATTACAATTGTATATCATAAATATTACAAATAGTAGATATATCCAATAAATGAATATAATGTACTACTCTTTCCAGTTAATCTTTTTTTGTTATTGGCATTTATTCAAATACAAACTCATTCTATTTTGCCACAATGATTTCTTATGCTCGGTTTAACCAATCCAATGCACGAAACTGACTTTCTCTGTAGACTACACGCGGTTTGGTAGCTTCTATTCGCGAAACTAATTCGAGGTATTCACAAAGTTACAACAAAAAAAGCTGAACTTTGAAAGAATCCTCAAAGTTCAACTTATGTTATCTTCTGTCTAGATATCCACTATTTCTATCAAATAAATAAGTAGTTTTTCCGTTAACCACAAACAGATCATACCCGGTCGCATTATCTTTTCCCGTATGTCGAATAGTTGCTACATCCTCTTGCCAATAAACAGGGACTGCATAAGATAAATAATCAATAGCTTGGTCAATCGTCAAAGCCAAAGGGTCAGAGGTAAAAGAACGTGTCACGTATGATTTGATTTTCCAAGAATCTCCGCTCCGGACTAACTCTATTATTGCGCGATGTCCGGAGTTGATACTATTCGTTGGAACTGTCGCATCCATTTTCAGCAAAGTATCAGATTGCATTAATATTTCATATGGCAGACCAAACTGGAAATCCGACAATACATTCGCTCCATCACAGTTATAACATGACTTTTCATAGCCCACTAAAGATAAAGATAAATAGGAATCAATAGCTAGCTGACTCATATCGCTCGAAATATCCGCTGCTTTTTGATTTGGAAAATGTTTTGCAAGTCCTTGGACAATGACATTTCTTGTTTTACGTGTCGCCTCATTGACGACATTCATCACTTCAAATTCAGTGTATGCAGACCCAGGTACTTTTTTATAAGCACGATGCATGAAAGCTGCCATTTCACCACGAGTTAATTTTTTATCAGGAGCAAACGACGTTGGCGTAACACCGGCTGTCACACCGTGACGATACATGGCATCCACATACGGCGTCCACCGTTCATTAACATCGGTAAAAGGGACAGTGGCATTAGCATTGACTGTATAGTTGAATGCCCCCGCAATGATGCGAGACATTTGAGATCTTGTCAATACGATTTCAGGATGAAATTTCCCATCCTCATACCCGCTAACAATATTACGCGATGCTACTGTGGATACTGCTTCATAATAGGGACTTGATGGGTCAACATCTGGGAATCCCAAAGTAGTATCTGGTTCCATTCCTAGTAACATATACAGCATGAATGCTGCATCGCCTCGAGTTACCACTTCATTAGACTTGATGAGAATCTTCCCATCATCCGTATAGTCAGCTTCCAAAACTTCCTTCATGTTCATAGAATACACAGATTCATAGAAAGTGTTGTTCATAGATAAATCGCTATAAATCGACTGCCTGGAACTTGCTTCAACCACTGAGGTTAACGAACCTGTTAACAATACGCCAAGTACAATTGATGTGAGGGTTTTTTTCATGAGATGCCCACTCCCTTTTTATCGTTTTGCAGCTTCATTTGCAGCATGCAAACCGACTTTATAATTTTGTTTCCACACTCGATCAAAATACACATGCGGCACTGGTTTTTCACCTGTATACGGACCAATTTCAACTGTTACGGCTGGATTTTTGGTCTTTTGAATAAACCAATCTGTGGAAGCACCTGATCCTCGTTTGTACATAGGGGACATTACCGTATATCCAGTAATTGCGCTCAATTGATTAACGTATTGTATATCTCTTGTCAACTGTGCTTGTTGTTGGAACATAAACCAATACAATACTTGCCCTGCAGTATGATACGAAATATAAGACTTAAAATTATGCTTTTCTACAAAATTCTTTAGAGCGACTGCTTCCGGCTCTGAAAAAACACGAGGTCCGCGGTATCCCATATAACTTGGTTTTTTAATTGCGCTATTAATGAGACTCCAACCTGAATCAAAGTTATCATTTAAATCTACACCACGCACATTCGCCTTCCAACGGGCAAAGTTTGTCGAACCATTAATTCGTGTTGCCAAGTCACCATTTTTCACTGCATATCTACCACTTTGCACAAGAGTAACTCCATCTGGGTTAACCATAGGTACAAACCAAATACTCGTCTGATCTAATACTTGTCGGACATTAAAACCAGCAACAGTAGACTTCTTTAAATAATGAAGTGAGTAAGAGTCAATCATTTCAAGTAACAAATTTGTGGTCATATGTTCACGTGCATGTAAGGAAGCATCCATGATAATTTCCTTTTTTCCATTACCTACTCTTAAAGCATAGATAGCACGACCCTCTACACTTTTACCGATTACTTCAAGTTTGGTAAATTCAGGGTACATACCAGCATACATTTGAAGCCAATAGGACATTTCACGAGCCGAAATATTTTTCTTTGGTTGCACCAAATTTGTATGTTTGACGTTTTTCAAAGAAACATAAGCTAAGGATCCCATAAAATCTATATAACCTAAGTTATTACGAATATTGGCTAAGCGTACTGTTTGCCCAACCTTCAGTGTTCCAATATGTTGCCCTGCTCCGTTAATTACAGGAGCATTTACTTCTGTAATTACAGCTGCTGGATAAACCACTTTCGGAATGGCTACTAGTGTGATTGCTTTTGCAGAAGGAAATGTATGGGATACTTCAACTTGATATACACGCCCATTCATTTCAATTTGATGCCAATTAGCCACTTGTTTGGTGCGTTTAAAGATCATTCCTTTTTTTAAAGCACCAATCTGAAAACGTTGTCTACTTTTCACTTCATATAAAGGGATATCTTGCAGAACTTCAATGGACATAACTGGTTTCGCAAATTTCACTAAAGCGTCAGAGCTTTTTAAGAAGCCTTTTCTGCCCCCAACATTGACAACAAAAAAACCTTTTTCATAAGAAAGTGTTTGTAAAGATTGTTTTAATTGAGCATTGACTATCACCTTGCTTGCCACGTTTGCTTCACTGTATATGGTAAATGTCTCAAGTGTATCAATTGATCTTACTTGATTAAGTGTTATCTGTGGCAAAGTTTCCTCAGCGGACTGAATCATAGAGGCAGAAATAACAAAGTTCTTTGCACCAATTTGAACGTTCACCCATTCTGCTTGTGGAGTGATAGAGAATTGATATAAGCTATTTATTCCTTTTAATGAACCTACTGGTTTTTCAAGGTCTCCTTCAGCATAATAAGGTACATCTTCTTGTAACAATTTCCCTGTAATTAAAGCTGTTTCTGCGTTTGCAAAACCTGGTAACAGAATCATCAGCATTAATATAAAACTTATTGTCGAAAAAATACGCTTCATGTCATACTCCCTTTTATTAATTATTTGTACTTTTAGTATAAAGGAAGAAATTTAGCAGATATACATATTTTCCAAAATGATTCAATAGTCTAACAAATAAAAAAAGAGAATCAATGTTCGATTCTCTTCCCATGTAAATAGGTTCTTATTTTTGGAATTCAGCCACTAGTTTTTTTACATATTTAATATGATCATCAACATTTTTGGCTGTCACATATACCCCAAAATCTTTCGGGACTTCCGCTGACTCACCTTGTTCGACTCGAGCAGCAATTAAATCGCCGACCTCAGGATAAAAATGATGACCATCGTAATAATTGTTAATATCGTTAGTCACTTCGTTTGGATACATGAAATTCCAAACACCACCGTAGACATCAACCAAATCACGTAACCAAATTTCATATTCGTCTAGTAAATCGGTATAGACTAATGCTTTAAAAAGTTCAGTTGAAATTGGTGTTGTGTACACAAGTTTCTCTGCTTCCGGATGGGTATTTAGCACATTTGTCATAACTTTTTTATATTGAGGAAAATACACATAGTGCTCCCCATAAAACGTATCTTCAAATTTAGTGATTTTATTTACTGTTTGTTTAAATGTTTCTTCCTCTGATAATTTCTTAGCAAAGGCATTACCTTGTCGGTTGTATAAACGATCTCTTGATATATCGTCGCTTGACGATAATTTAATATTGTCAAGTGAGTATTTAAATACGTCATAAGAAAGTAAATTTTTCGCACGGTAAAATGGTTTATCTACTTTCGCTTCATAATTTGCAATGGATCGAGGTGCACTAGCTTCTTGCGTACTCGATTTAAAGAAATCAACACCTAATATAACTCGGTCAAAGTCTGGGTTTTGTTTGAAAGCATACTTCATCATAGATTGATATTCCTGCATGGATAAGTTAGCTACAGAGTAGTTATAAACATCCCATTGCTTAAATCCAGTAGTATGAATATAGGTACTACGGCTACTGCCTAATAATAATGTATTTGCAGATTTCGAAACATATTGTTGATTGGCTGTCTTTTGTTCTCGTTCATCCGTTACTATTTGTACATCATTATAAGCATGTGCATGTCCAAAATTCCATAGTGGATCCATCCAATAATTGAATGACACTATAGCTAGCGTCAAAGCGGCGAAAATCGCCATGACCGTCATAGTAAATTTTTTATCGTTCATGGAATCTCCTCCTAGAAGTTAAAGTACAAGAATTCACTAACATTTTGAAGCTGCGTGACACTATAGAATAATAATAGAGCAATAAAAATCGCCATTGTTACATTACGTTTTTTTTGTTCCATGATTTCCAGTGAGTTTTTAGCAAACCATACCAATAATAAACCAAGAGTTAGACTGACACCTAATGTAGTTAGTGAATCTGTAAATGGTAGTCTACCGAACCATACAGAACTAAGACTTGGCAAATGTTCTCTGAAAGCTATCGGTAAATGCACACCATTGAAGCCAAACATCGCTTTGAGAACTGTAATTGCTTCTCCAAAAGTTATTGCTCTGAAAAATACCCATGCGAGGTGAACAAACATGAAAGTTATGATCCACGCTGCTACTTTATTCATCCTGTAGCCTGCTCGTTTCCACCATCTACAGACGACGCTGGCAAGTCCATGCATGACACCCCAGAAAACAAATGTCCATCCTGCTCCATGCCAAACCCCACTCACTAAAAAGATAATAAAGATATTGATATACGTGCGAGAAGAACCTTTTCGATTACCTCCAAGCGGGATATACAAGTAGGTGGTTAAAAAATGGGATAATGTCATATGCCATCTTCTCCAAAAGTCTTGAATATCCAGTGCTTTATAAGGAGAGTTGAAGTTGATTGGAAGACGTATATTAAAGAGCAGCGCCAAACCAATCGCCATATCCGAGTAGCCACTAAAGTCGAAATACAGCTGAAGCGTATAAGATAAAGTCGTAATCCAGCTATCCACTAATGTCAGAGTTTCGACGGTGTTATAACCCGTATTAGCCCACCCAGCAAATGTATCTGCAATTGCTACTTTTTTGAACAAACCAATGGCAAAAATGAGTAACCCTTTTGACAAATTTTCGTATTGGATTGTATATGACTTTTTCTCCGAGAATTGTGACATCACTTGACCATGATGCACAATAGGTCCAGCAATTAATTGTGGGAAAAAAGAAACAAATAGACCGTAATTTAGAAAGCTATATTCTTTTGTTTCCATCCGATACGAATCGACCAAATAGGCAATCTGTTGAAATGTATAAAAACTGATTGCGAGTGGAAGTAGTAAATCTTTAAAGACAAAATCAGTAGCAAAGATAAAATTCACATTCTCTACAAAAAAGTCGTAGTATTTAAAATATCCTAGCAACCCCACATTAAAAATAATGCCGAGGGATAGAATACCTTTTCGCCACAAACCTCCCTTATTTCTCCCTAAAAACATGCCCACAGCATAGTTGATAACCATCGAAACAAGAATTAGTGGCAAATATGCAGGATTCCAATATGCATAGAAGAACAAAGAAGCGATTAGTAACCATGCTTTCGCAAATGGTATATGAAACCTCCCAAGTAGATAATACAAAACCCATACTAGAGGTAGAAATAAAAAGATAAATTCAAATGAATTAAAAATCACAAATAAACACCTTCAATTTACTAAATTTCGTTACTTGCTTATTCTATCAAAGTCTATGGGAAAGTTATAGAATCTTTTGATGACCTTTTGTAATAAAGCGTAATATATCTATTTTGAGCTTACATAAAATCCATGATTAAAACAGCTCCGAAAAAAAGATTCGACTAAAACCTTTATAATTAAAGAAATTTGGTGTTCTTCCCCTTAAGACAATCTCATTGTTTTAAAATGCTACAGCTTTTGAATTCATAAATATGGTAAAATAAAGGAGTAAAACTAATTTACGGTATTCATTTGCCCATTCATTTCATATAGAATGGGTAACCAATCTGTATAAAAAACTGAATAAGGTGGCTTTCGATGAAAAGAAAAAATTATATTTTGATAGTGATTGTCCTTTTGCTTTCACTCGTCCAACCAAATATCAATGAATCAAATGTTGCAGCATCTGGAGGAGTTATCGCTTTTGGCGATAGTAACACTTCAGGCTCCTATTTACCTAGAGAGTTTCCAGAATATCCGGATCATAATTGGCCAGCCCTCGTTGGAGCCATAAATTCGGGTGTCAGTGGAAATACGACTGCAAGTGCAGTAAAACGTTTCAAGGCAGATGTTTTGGATAACAGACCATCCACTGTTGTAATGATGTTTGGCATTAATGATGCATTGATTAGACCCGACACAAAACAACCTCAGGTTAGCAAAATCCAGTTTGAAAAGAATATAACATCGATGGTGGCACTATTGAAAGCACGCAAAGTTAAGGTGTTACTGATGACAAACTTGCCAGTCAATGAAACCGTCTACTATAAGTCCCAGTCACTTAAGAACCCTGATATCAAGCAACTATACGCAAATAAAGGCGGTATCCGAGCTTGGGAGAATAGTTATAATGACATTATTCGCAGGGTTGCTAAAAAACACAAAGTACAATTAATCGACAACTATAAAAACGCAGTGCTTAAAGCTGGTGAGGCAACAGACCCTATGCTGACACAGAGCGGTCTTATCGATCCTTTACTTGGTATTCATTGGACTCCAAGAGGTCATCTAATGGTCGCATACTCTGTCGATCATTATCTCACTAAATGAAATTTCATTTTCAAATTCATTAGTGTTTGACAACTTTCGACAGAAATACTTTTTAATAAGTGAAGTGATAAAGAGTAGCCCTCCTTTTGGAGGGCTACTCTTTTCATCTACACTATTTATACAGGTAATAATATATTCGCAGACAATGAAGGTCTATTGTGCAATATTTATTCTAATCTTAAACAGAAAAAAACCCAGACGCTAGGCGTCTGGGTTTTTACTTACTTCAGTAAATTTTTAGATTAAATTATTTTACTGGAGTTCCGTTAGTATCAGTTACAACTGTTTGGTTAGCTTTTACTGTAACTACAGGAGTTGCAGTTGGAGCAGCATCTAATGTGAATTTCACACGGTTTGCAGCGCCAGCTACTGTTTCAAGGAGACCACCAGTTACTGTAGTTCCGTTTACAGTTAAGTTGAATACTGTATCTGAATCTGTAAGAGCAGGAACTGTTACATTTTCAGTGAATGTTACGTATACATCTTGTCCAATTACTTGAACGTTAGATGCAGTAGCAGCAGTGTTATCTTTAACAACTACACCATAGTTAGCAGTTGTAATTGAGTTACCAGCTTTATCAGCTACACCAGAAACTGTAAGAATTGCAGAAGCACCAGTAGTTTGGTTACCAATGTTTACAGAATTAGTTGGAAGTTGAATAACAACTTGGTTTTTAGCAGCAGATGTGAAGTAGATATCTGTTCCTACTGGAAGAGCTTGACCATCCAAACGGTAGTTTGAAAGAGCTACTCCAGAACCAGTTACTTCTTCACTGTAAGCTACAGTGAATTGGTTTTTAGCTGTTGTAGTTACAGCAGCAGTAGGTTTTACAGTGTCAGTGCTTGTTGCAGTACCAACAGTGAATGTACCTGAAACAGCTGTAGTTTTGTTACCGAAAGCGTCAGTGAAGAATTCAGCAGGAATTGAAACTGTGTAAGTACCAGCATCAAGAGCTACGTCTCCAGCTTTTACGTCAACTTGGTAAGTTTTGTTGTCAGTTGTTTTAAGGAAAGTTTCATTGTCAATAGCAGTGATACGTACGCCTTCACTGTTAGTTACAATGATGTTTGCATCGTTACCAGCAACTGTTAATGCTTCGTTGAAAGTGAACTCTAATTTTTGGTTGTTAGCAGCTACTTGAGTAGAAGCTAATGTTGGAGCTACTGTATCTCTGTTGAAAGTTACAGTTGTGCTGTAGAAATCGTTTTTGTTAGCTGGGTTTGCAAGATCTGACATTGCATCAGCAGCGATATACATTGTGAATGTTTCGCTAGTAGAAGTACCAGTGAATAATCCAGCAACAGTTAATGAATAAGTTTTGCCAGATTCATCAGTTGTATCACGCACTAATGTAACTGGAGTTTGAGTAGAACCTTGTTGAAGAGTAGCAGAAATTGTTTCAGCAACAATATCTTCGCTCAATGTAACTTTAGCTGTGTTTTGTCCAGTTACTACAACTGAAGCCACACGTGGTTTTTCAGTATCTGCACCAGGTGCTGTTACTGTTCCGTTAAAGATATCCATTTCATTCGTTGCAGTAGATGCATCTTCAGCACCAGCTACGAATAATGAAGCAGATGATCCAGCAGGTAATGCAACAGTTACTTCAACTTTAGAAGTGCTACCAGCTGCGAAAGCTACTGCTGTTACAGGAGTTCCATTTACACGAACTGCTGTAGGTAATTGTGAAAGGTTCTCAGAGAAGTTCAAAGTCACTTTACCATTAGCATACGAAGAGCTAGTGATTACTGGTTTAACAGCATCAGTGTAGTTGAATACTTGTGAGTATTTCTCAGTAACTATTACGTTACCTTCTCCATCTTTTGATTCAGTAACGATTGGCTCAACAACTAATAGATTGTTAGGGCCTTCGATTGAAGTTGCAAAAGTCAACACAACTGATTTTTTGTCAGTAGACAATACAGCTGAAATTGGAGCAACACCACTGAATGAGTAGTTATCTAATTCAGTTGCATCATTTACTGTTGCAGCATCTGCATTCAATGTAGTATCGAAACGAACTTCGATTTGCTTAGCGTTTAAAGCAGTTGCAGAAGCAACAGTTGCTTCGTCAGTTCCAAGCAATTCTAAACGGTGAATCCAAATTGCTAGTTCGCCACGTGTGATTGCATCGTTAGTACCGAAACGAGTTGTTGTTTTACCAGTAGTAATTCCGTTATCTTTAAGTGCAGAAACTGCAGCAAGGTAACGAGCGTTAACATCTGTGAATTTGTTGTCAGCAGTGTTTCCTGTGATGTCATATGCTTCAGCAAGAATCATTGCAACTTCTCCACGAGAGATGTTTGCGTAAGAATTGAAAGCAGTTGCAGTTGAACCATTTACATATCCTTTGAATTTCAATGCGTCAACGTAGATTTTCCCACGGTCAGGAACATCTGTGAAGTTTGATGCAGGTGCATCAGAAATTTCGCCGTTGTCCATAGTTGCTTTTGCAATCCAGATTGCAGCGTCAACACGGATGATGTTTTCAGCAGTACCGAAAGTTGTTGGTGTTTTACCAGCAGCGATCGTGTTGTCTACTAAATAATCAACAGCTACTTTGTATTGTGGAGCTACGTCCGTGAATTCAGAAGCTGGTTTAGCAGCGAATGCTACTGGCACTACTGCCGATGCTACTAATGTTGCTGTCGCAGCTGTTGCTACGAATTTCTTGTAAGACTTTGGTTGATAAGCCATGTGTTAAATTCCTCCTATTTTTGGTAGATCTGTGTTTATGCTGAAATATTTCAACAGTGTTGCACAGTTTAGATTGTACCAACTTTTACTAGTAAATGCTACTTATTGTCAAAGAATATAGCAAAATGTTATATATGTACTAGATATCTTTGGAAAAATACAGATACTAATGTAATGAGTACAATTAAACTCTCTTTCTATTTTAGCAAAGTTTTCACATATATCAACTATTTACCGTAATCTTTTTGTAATTTAACGGAAAGTTTGAACTCTTTCGACAAAAATAAGCCTAATGACCTTTAAAAAATTACTTTTTAGGTCATCAGGCTTTATTCATAGTTCTAAATACTATTCGTAAAGATAATCTATTAAAATTTGTCGCTTTTAGTCTTCTATCAATTTTTCTCGCACTGTCAACATGGCTAATATAGCAGCTATGTAGATCGATACTGCCGGTGCTGTCAAAACATGTCCTGCTGTATAGGCGATTCCTACAGCTAGTAAAAAGGCAACACCATACAAAATATACAGATAAGTAAAGTGTGTTTTAATATTGGTCAAGAAGTGGAAAAGGAACTTCCCTGTGTACCAGAAGAATGGTCCCATTAAGTAAATAAAACCAATCCATCCAAATGAATAAAATAAATCATGGAAATCCATTTCTATCATTTTCAAATCTTTCCCTGGTTCAGGTTCTACATAGTTTCCTGCAAAGCCCATACCAAACAGTTGTTGAGAAATTGGTGATGAGTTGAAATCAATATTAAACTCTTTTTCATACTTTTCTCGTGAGCTAAAGATTAAGTTTTGTATTTGTTCATCAGAAATTTCTTCTTCTTCAACTATGATCTCTTCCCCATTGTCATCCAGAACAGGTTCTTCATCAGCAGAATCACCAAAAGAAATATCCAACATCCCTAAGTGAGCGTACATATTTCCAAATACCGGTGTAAATGGTGTTGAAGCGGCAAGTAAAACAATTAAGCCAAAAGAAATCATCAAATTCGATTTAACTTGATCTGTTTTGAGACGCATAAATACATACATAATAATACTCCCGATTAATACAGAGAGAAGTACGACCAAAATTCCACCGTAACCAACTTTTGTACCTAAAGCTAGCATACCTAGTGACAACATCACAAACGGAATCCAAAACCAAGGTTTTTTAACCTTCGTTGTTCGTTCAATTGCATACAGTGCAAGTATCGGTAAAACGATTGCCATAATTGCACCAATTTCATTGCCTGCATAGAACCAGCCTGAATACCCTACTTTTGAGTGAGCATAGTTTGATAAACTAGTTCCAGTTACTTGAGCAATGATAAATATCGCGCCAATGATTAGACCAGATAGCCACATATACTTTGTTGTATGCTTTTCAATATCCCAATCACGTGACTGCAATTGTTTGTAAACAATCATTAGGCCAAGGAAAACGATATGGAAGTAGACGACTTTATTAAAGAACTTTAACTCTTGGAATAAATAATATGGATTTTTAACATCCATATTCAAGAAGATGTTTATTCCGATGACAACTGCAAGGCCAACTAGGTATACTATGTATCCTCGTGCCAATTTATTCGAACGGGCCATCCATATTAAGAAAACACCCATTAACGCCATATAAGCAAAGCGCATGACTAAGCCAATTGTTATGCTTGAATTTAATAGTAAAATTGATCCTGCTGTTAGTACATCAAGAACTGGTTGGAGGATAAGAAACGCGACAAAGTAGATTAAAAATTTAGTTTGATTCATAGCAAGTTAAAGTCCTCTTTCATCATTTATTAGATTCAATTCTTTGAAAATCGCAGATAATCTCGATTGAATCGCTGTTTGTTCATACTGTAATGCAGTAGTGTAAGCTGCTTGTGAAATGGTTGCATACTGGTCAGGAGTCAGTTCATCGAATTTGACGAACAAATCTTTTAACTGAACAGCATCACCAGGTGTAAACAACCACCCGTTTTGACCATCTTGAACATAATCGAGTATTCCACCGATTGCACTTGCAAGGATTGGAGTTTGACAAGCCATTGCTTCAAGACCTACAAGACCGAGGCTTTCCCCTTTACGTGTAGTTGGAAAAACGAACACTTCGATAACTGTATATATTTTTGCTAAGTCAGATTGTTTCATAAGTGGAAAATGAACGATGACATCATCAATACCTAATGATATGGCAAGCTCTTTAAATTCATCATCGTCTTTACCCGATCCTACTGCGATAAATCGAGTACGCTGTCGTTCTTGAGGTTTTTCATTTACGTAAAATGAAATCGCTCTTAAATAGTGATCCCAACCTTTTCCTACATCGAGACGACCTACATAACCAAAATATCTGAAAGCAGGGTCTAAATCTAATTGAGATAAAATCTCTTTTCGTTGATTTTTTTGGGGATAAAATACTTCGGCATTGACACCGCCTGATGGGAATACTCGAATCGGTGTAGCTACTTCATATTTTTGTTGCACTAATTTTTCGTAGTAGTGTGAAGGTGTAATAATAAGTGAAGATTGTTGCAGTAATTTCTTAACGGCTGGTTGGTATTTTTCTTGTGAAGGTACTTCTGGCACAACGTCGCTCCCATGCACATTTGTCACGATCCGGACGGTAGGCTTGCGTTTTTTCAACCACAATAGGGGCATTGCATTATGAGAAGCATAGTGGACATAAATAGCATCGTAGTTTCCTAGCATTCCTTTTGACAGGATTTTGCTGTAATACATGGCATAGCCAATCAACTTAGAAACTTTCGTCGTTTTCTTCTTCAAAACGGCTCTGTCTACTTGAAAGCCTTCATTTAGCAAAATTTTTTCGGTATTTTGAACGAAAACACCATAACTAGGAAATTCAGATGAGGGATACATATTGGCAACTAACAATATTTTCATCATTCATCCTCCATTCCTTAAACGTCTAAGTAACGACATCACGACTTCTCGCGATGCCTTACTCATACTGTGCGATTTTTTCCTTCATGAATGCAATTAATTTATCTTTCAAATCTGGACGTTGAAGAGCAAATTCTAAAGTCGTTTCAACAAATCCAAGTTTTTCACCCACATCAAACCGATTTCCTTCGAATGCGCAGGCATAAACAGATTGTTCAGCGTTTAACTTTTCAATGGCATCTGTTAATTGAATCTCACCACCTGCGCCTACTTCCATCTCATCTAAATACTTAAAGATTTCAGGAGTAAACACATATCTACCGATAATTGCCATATTTGAAGGTGCTGTCCCTTGCTTCGGCTTTTCTACGAATTTACGAACTTTATATCGTGAACCTTGTTGTTCAGAAGGATCAATTATTCCATAGCGATGAGTTTCTGACTCTGGCACTTCCATTACGCCGATTACAGAAGAAGCAGTTTCTTCATAGTTGTCTATTAACTGCTTTAAACAAGGTGTATCTGATTGGACAATATCATCGCCAAGCAGCACAGCAAAAGGTTCATCACCAATAAATTTTCGTGCAGTCCATACTGCATGTCCTAAACCTAAAGGTGCTTTTTGACGAATGTAATGAATTTCAACTTTTCCTGAACGTTGAACTTCTTCCAGTAGGTCAAACTTTTGCTTTTCATGTAATTGACTTTCGAGAAGTGGCGCAGAATCGAAATGGTCTTCAATTGCACGCTTGTCCTTCCCTGTCACGATAATAATGTCTTCAATACCTGAAGCAATTGCTTCTTCTACAATATATTGAATGGTTGGCTTATCTACTATTGGGAGCATTTCTTTTGGCATTGCTTTTGTAGCTGGTAAAAAACGCGTACCTAACCCAGCTGCCGGAATAATTGCTTTACGGACTTTTTTCATTAGACAATGCCTCCCTTAATTTTTCGAATCACCTAGAAGATAGACATCAAATCCAGCTGCTTCCCATTTAGCACGGTCAACACAGTTCTTAGTATCGATAATGATGTGGTTCTTCATATGCGTTTTAATTTTTTCCGGATCCATGTCTTTAAAAGATTGATGATCCGTTAAAATTAAGATGGCTGATGCTTGGTTCAATGCTTCATGTTGATCTTGAGTTTGTTCAGGCAAATTGTTGTTTTTAATATGTGGATCGAATGCTGATAAGTTTAATTGACGTTCTCTAAGTTGTTCTACCACTTCAACTGAAGGACTCTCACGCATATCATCAATATTCCCTTTAAATGCTAGTCCGAAAACAGCAATCTTAGGCTCTTTAACACCTTTTGCATTTAAAATATCTGCCGTTAACTGCGCTGTATATGAAGGCATGCCATCATTTGTTTTGCGCGCTAAGTGTATAATATTTGCTTGAGCTGGATCTAGTTCTACTAAGAACCACGGATCAACAGCGATACAGTGACCACCTACACCTGGACCAGGCATATGAATATTTACTCGTGGATGGAAGTTAGCCAGTTTAATGGCTTCCCAAATGTTAACACCAATATTTTGTGCGATTTTAGCTAATTCATTAGCAAATGCGATATTGACGTCACGATATGTGTTTTCCATTACTTTTACAAGTTCAGCCGTTGTAGCATCCGTTTCATGCATCGTGCCTTTTACAAATGATTTGTATAGATCCGTCGTTTGTTTAGAAGATTCTTCATTAATACCACCGATAATACGGTCATTTGAAACTAATTCTTCAAAAACACGACCTGGAATAACACGCTCAGGTGAATGTGAAACCAATAATTCAGACCCAATTTCTAAATTGGTTTTATACAGTTCAGGTAACATGACATCTTGTACAGTACGAGGAGGAACTGTAGATTCTAAAATAACCAGATTCCCTTTTTCTAAGAAAGGTACTGTCGATGCAGTTGCAAGACGCACATATTCTAAATCAGCTGTTTTGTCTGATTTTATCGGAGAAGGAACGGCAATAATAAAGATGTCGGCTTTGATAGGTGTACTTGAAACTGTGAATGAACCAGAATCAATTGCTTTATCTAGACGCTCTTGTAGACCATTTTCTTCGATATGTAACTCTTTATTTTGTATCATACTTACTGCCTTTTCGTTAACGTCTACACCGTGAACTTGATGCCCGTGGTTCGCAAACATGACAGCCGTCGGTAACCCTATATAACCAAGTCCGACTACGCAAATGGATTTTTTCATGAGAATGCTCCTTCTGATTGGAAAAATTATGAGTTTCTTCTATATATAAGTGTACTTTTAGATAAATTCCACTTAAGTTCTTACAAATTATTAAATTGAAGCAATTTCATAAATGCCTATTAATGAATGGTACAAGAATATTTGTAGTGTATTCCTGTAATTTTGTTAAGAATATCGGTAATTTGATTGGAGTGCAGGGCGGCGACTCCAGCGGGAATAGCAGATGTTTTCTGCACCGAAAGCGAAGCGGCAGGTGCATGAGCTGAAGACCCCACAGACAACAAGTTGTGGTAGCACAACTTGTTTGCGACGAAGCTAGCCTAGCGATGCAGGAGCAGCTGTTTTTTGCTCGTCGAGGAGGCTGAGGCCATGCCCGCGGAAAGCGTCCGCCCGTAACGAAAATCACCAGAATCGCTTTTTTTGAATCTTCATGTTTACATCCTTCTTTATGAATGATGAAATCGACTTATTTGTTAAGCTATTTCTTACCTATTAATACTCGCCATAAGAAAACTGGTAAGTTCATTTGACGCTTAATACGAGATGGATTGCTTCCAAGTCGGTATAACCATTCTAACCCAAACTTACGGAAAAATGCGGGTGCTCTTTTAACCATTCCTGAAAACACATCAAAACTACCACCAACTCCTTGAAAAACAAGAACGTTTGGCAGGTTCATTAGGTTTCTTTTTATCCATAATTCTTGTTTCGGGCTACCTAAAGCAACGAATAAGATTTTGGCACCACTGTCATTTATACGTTGAACTAGTGCTGCTTCATCTTTTTCATAGCCATTCGTATAGCCTGCAATTAGTAATAATGGTCTTTCTTTTTGTATTTCAGCGATTGCTTTGGTTACTACCTCTTCTTTTGCACCATAAAAGTAAACAGAATGACCTTTAAGCGCTGCAAAGTCAAGCAACCTCCCCATCATATCTACCCCAGTTACTCGAGAAGTAATCTTTCCACCTTTAAGTTTAGATGCTAATAGCACGCCAACTCCATCAGGTATTTGAAAGGTTGATTCATTAATAAGCGTTTTTACTTGTGGATCCCGATTGGCTACAATTACTTTTTCTGGATTCACCGCAATAATCGTCGACTGCTCATGACGAGTCATTCTGTTTTCTATTTCGTTCACAATTCCTTCATATGTTAATGGCGATACTTCCACGCCCAAGTATGTTTCCTTCACTTTTTACACCCTCAATTCGTTCACTTTCAATTGATATAGTATAGCAGATTCTATGTTTAGTTGCATAGCGTCCGTGACAAGTGATAAAATTTGGAGATGGTATGCTTTCACCTCAGTGTGGAAGCTTTTGTTATGAGGATGTTCAATCACCATTTTTATGCTTTTGATTGAACACAGATTTAGAGGAGGACTTCATTTGAAAATTGTACTATCCGGCTTTTACGGTCTTGGAAATACAGGAGACGAAGCTATATTAAAAGCGATCGTAGATAATCTACGTTCTGAATTGAACAATCCAGAAATTACGGTGTTTTCTTTGTCACCTGAGCAAACGGCAAAGGAACATGGTGTTCAATCCATATATCGTGGATGGAGACATCAAAACAAAGAAAAAGTGAAAGCATTGCGTAATGCGGACTTATTGATTTCTGGTGGTGGTGGATTGCTCCAGGATACATACCCAACCAAATTTTTATTTGGACCACTTCCTTATTATTTGCTTATCGTACTACTAGCTAAACTTTGCGGATCAAAAGTAATGTTCTTTTCACAAGGAATTGGACCCGTTACTTCCACTTGGGGTAAAATCCTCATGAAAGGCTTAGCTAATTTAGCTGACTTCGTGACTGTCCGTGATCAATACTCGAAAGACTACTTACATTCTTTAGGTGTGAAACGTCCTGAAACGGTTGTTACTGCAGATATCGTATTTGCTTTCCGTGCGGATGAAGAAGACTCTGCCTATCAATCACTTCCTTTAAAAGGTGACGAAAAAATAGTTGCGGTCACTGTCCGCCCTTGGTTTGAGCATCCAGACTATATAGAGAAAATGGCGCACTTGTTGGACGAGCTAATTGTTCAACGAGGAGTGACACCCGTATTTGTCCCAATGGAAGGAAAATACGATGTGCCAGCTTCAAACGACGTATTATCTCATATGAAACATGCTGACAAAACATTTATGCTAGGTTCTGATTTTTCACCAAATCAGTTCTTGAATTTTATTCGCCATGCAGACTTAACTGTTGGACTAAGATTACATGCATTAATTTTTTCAGCATTAAGTGACGTCCCTCATTTAGGTTTTAGTTATGATAAAAAAGTAGAGAGTTTCTTAATGCGTTCTGGTATGTGGGATTACTCTTTCCGCTTAGGCGAAATTAACGAAGCAAAACTTCTTGAGAACGCTCTTTACTTATTAGATAATAAAGAACTTGCACAACAAACAATGAAACCTAATGTTGACCAACTTCGTCGTGAAGCTATGCGCAACTTAGATTTACTAAAAGAAAAATTCGGAAACTAAAGGAGATCGTCATTCATGAAAATTTTATTAGTTACGTCGTATGACTATCCTCATTTAGGTGGCCTATCGACCCATATGACCACTTTACAATCTGGTCTTCAAGCTCGTGGACATGAAGTGGATACCTTATCATTCTCTGATGTCCCTAAATGGAAACGGGATTTCATCGCACGTGGTCCTTCCTTCATTCTAAATAAGATTTCTTTAGGCTCAGGTTATGTATGGACATTAGAACGTCGACAAGACTTTTTGAAACAGATGTTACGTGAAGAAAAATATAAAGCGTATGACATTGTTAACGCACAAGATGTATTTGCTACACGAGCTTCACTTGCAGCTGGCCTCCCAACTGTTACAACCGTTCATGGTTATTTAACATATGAAGGTATTTCTAAAGGATCAGTTGCTGAAGGTTCTAAACATGCAGAAAAATTGATGGCAGTAGAGCGAATCGGCTATACAACTACTCGTGAAGTCATTACCGTGGATACACGTATTAAAAATTACGTGAAACGTGAAACCGGTGTTGACGGCACGATGATTAAAAACTTTATCGATGTCGATTCCTTTAAACCAGAAATTGAACATCGTCGTGAATTCCGAGATAAATATGGCATTAACCAAGATGAATTAATTTTCTTTGTGCCTCGTCGATTAACTCGTAAAAACGGAGTTATTTATCCAGTGCTGTCATTCCCTCCTGTTTTAGAGAAATTCCCGAATGCTCGCATTGTATACGCGGGTACAGGTGAAATGTTCGATGAAATTAAAGCGAAAGCAGTAGAATTAGGTGTATCTGACAACGTTACGTTACTAGGTGCAGTTGCACATAAAGATATGATTGAGTATTTTGCTCTAAGTGACGTTGTTTTAGTTCCTTCTATATTAAGTGCAGGTGTTGAGGAAGCAACTTCAATTTCAGCACTTGAAGCAATGGGATCAGGAGTACCTCTAATTGCATGTGCTGTCGGCGGATTAAAAGAAATTGTCGCTCATGAAAAAGACGGACTTCTTGTAGAAGAACAAAATGTAGAAGATTTATCTAATGCGATGATTTACCTACTTGGAAATCCACAAGAAGGTTCACAATTAGCCGTTGCTGCAAGAACCAAAATAATCGAAGAATATTCACATTACGCAGCTGCTGAAAAATATGAAAGTATTTATAAGCGAGCGGTTTCTAAATAATCTAAAGCTCCTTGCAGATTTGCAAGGAGCTTTTCTAAGTATGAGGTGGATAAGTAGTGAGTAGTTTAAAAAAAGCAGCCTTGTGGACGACCGGACTTGCATTGCTATTAAAGTTATCAGGGTTTGTAAGAGAAGCAATTGTCGCACGAGAATTTGGAGCATCTAATGAAACTGATGGCTACTTCTTAGCTTTTAGTTTTATTACACTAGTAGTAGCCATGATTTCTACTGGTTTTAATAATGTTTTCCTTCCTATGTATATTAAGCGTAAAAAATTAAGTTTAGATTCTAGTGAACAAAACGCAAATGCTTTACTAAACATAACGATGATTATTTTTGGATTTATTAGTATTACTGGATGGTTTTTCGCTAAGCAGTTTGTGCCCATCATTTATCCTAATATGAAACCTGGAATTGCCCCATATGCCATTGAAATGACGCAAATATTCTTTGCATTTATGTTACTTATCGCTTTAAGTGGACTGTTAGATTCCTATTTACAATCGCGTCGGATTTTCGTTCCTTCCCAGTTAGCAAAACTATTAGCAACGTTAATGGCTGCTATATTCGCCTTGCTATTTAGTGACATATGGGGAATCTATTCATTAGTTTATGGCTTTGTTTTTGGGACGGTATTAGGTGTCATTATTCAACTTATCTTCTTAGGTCGCTCCGATTACAAATGGCGTTTAGATTTTAAGATGGAACAAGATTTCAAAAAAGCTTTCGTAATCTTGATCATTCCTTCATTATTAAACTCAGTCGTTGGTCAGATTAACCTATTTGTCAACAAAGCTTTTGCTTCTGGTGAAGGTGTAACAAATGGTGCTGTTACGTATTTAAATAACTCTTCCTTACTCGTTAGTATTCCGAATGCGATCTACGCAACAACACTTGCGGTCATTATTTTCACATTAATGAGTGAGCAAACGGAAGATTTGAAGAAATTTAAAGATACCTTCTTCCGAGGAATGGAGATATCTCTAGTTACTCTTCTACCTATTGCCATCGGTTTATTAGTAGTAGGAGACGCGGCAGTGTCGTTTATTTTTGAACGAGGAAAGTATTCTGCTGAAGATACATCTAATACCTATATCGCATTGCTATGGTACTTACCTATCATCGTTTTCCAAGGGATGCAGTTGATCTTATCCAAGTCGATGTATGCACGTGGTAAAACAGCCATTGTATTCCGTATTAGTGTCACAACCATTTTGTTAAACTTCTTATTAAACTGGTGGTTAGTCGATGATTACGGCTACCCAGCTCTAGCATTTGCTGCATCTGTTGTCAGTGTCTACTATTTCACTGTCTCAATGATCGTCGTTTATAAAGATTTAGGTTTGGTAGAGTTTAGTCGCTTTGCTCGTATGAGTGTGCGAGTCATCATTCCAGCAATTCTGATGGGACTGGTTGTTTGGGGTGCTAAAGTCGTATTAGGTGCTGAAGCTTGGTACTCATTGTTACAGTTAGCCGTATTGGTACCTATTGGTATGGTGGTTTACGCACTGTCATTGAAAATGACTTACCCTACAGGCTTTAATCGCATGTTGAGTATGGTGAAAAGATCGAAATAAATTTAATAGAAGAGTTCGGGCAATTCAGCCTGAGCTCTTTTATTTTTCTTCTATTTGAGATGTTAGTAGGTTTCTTGTTTAAGATTAATTAAACATGGGATAAATAGGTAATGGCTTCCACCCTCAATGAGTGGAAGCCATTACCTATTTATTAAGGATAATCAATACCAATGACTACATCGGAACGAATCCAACCGTATACTGGAGATGTTTGATCTACAAATTTATCAGAATAGACTTTGTACCACGTGTACTCTCCATCTACTATCGAATCAACGACAGTTAACGGATAGCCAAGTGGATAGCCATTTGGAGGAACAGAATCTTTATATACGCCTACATTTCTTGGTCTATATGAATATAGTACTTCAGATGAAGTACTTGGTTCTTTACGAACTCTTGTTTCAACTTCATATTTTGTGAATAGAATTTTTTTGAACTTATTCAAATCCTTTTTACCAAGGTCTTTATCCAGTTGCAACATATGCGCAGCTGCTTTAGATCCCCATGTTGGATCGGATGCATAGTTCACATTGAAGCCAGTTGTCTTGTTGCCAAATGCTGCTCCTAAATTACGGGCAGGTACTCCCATGAATTCAGGATTGATGTAGCGAGAATTCCAATAGTTATCTACCAAAGTGTTTGCACCTATTTCAGGTGATGAGAAAGTCCCGTCTTTTGGACATGTTTTAGTAGTAGAATCATAAATATGCAATCCAAAAAGATTATTACACTGTAAAGCACGATCACTTAAACCAAATGCACTTTCGTGAATGGCTAACGAAAGAATAAATAAAGCATTTACTCGTTTTTCTTGTTCTAGCTTTTTAAAATGTTTCCCCATTCCAATTAGCTTCGATTCGCTAGCTCGTGCAGGATATTTCTCATTTAGTATTTTTACGATGTAAGCATCAATTTCTTCTGCAGTATAGTCCGTTGTGGTTCTAGCAGAAACATATTGAAAATAAGGAAAGTTATTACCAATTCCTCGTCCATTAGCATCCATGAAATGAATCCCATCGTAACTTAAATACTGGGGACCCTGTTGCATGAATGAAGGTGCAGGACCAACCGGATAAGAAACATTCTTATTTGTGTAATGATTAGTCAAATGGTGGATTAATGTTCCCCATTGACTTACGACATAATAATCTCGGTTTGTGCTCACAACTAATTTTTTCGGTTTTAAATTAGTTTCTGAATGTTTCACATAACCCATCGTTGCAGCAACTTGTACTTTAATATAATCTGCATTCGAATCGATATAACGCATTTCACGTCCACGTTCTATGAAAGTTGCTTGTTGTGTAAACTTTGAATCGAAATATATGATTGTATTTGGAGCACTACTACTTACTGTATTGTCACCGAAAGCAATGCTACCTGGTTTAACTTTCATAATCTCTTTTCCACGGTAGATAGCTTCATAACTAAGATTAGCGTTATATACAGTCAATGCCTCATCAAATGTTTTGTATGTTGTTTCAGTCTTAACCAGTTCGTTGTTCGTAATTACTGCCAATTGATATAAAGTTTCATCAACTGGTGGTTCCACAGGAGGAGTCACTGGAGGAGTCGGATCTTGTGATTCTTCGACTGGTGGTACATAGCTTTCCTTTGCATTCAATAGACGTATAATGAATGCTGCTGCCTGAGCACGTGTGGCATTAAGTTCGGGTTTATAACTTAACGTGGTAACTCCATTCACAACTTTCGGATAGCCACTAATTATGTTGTAATGAATTGCATTATATACCGCGCTTAAAGTCACGGACGACATCGAATTGGCATCGGTGAAATCTAAACGACTTGAATCTATTACCATTTCGCTATAATTTAATGCATTTTTAATAGTCAATGCTACTTGACCACGTGTGATAAGTGCATCAGGATTAAATGTATTGTCAGATCCACCAATCATAATACCAGCGTTAGCGACTGCATAAATGGATGGTGCTAACTTTGAGTCTTTCCTAACATCTACAAAGCTTCCATTTGAGGCTGGTAGGTTCAAAGCACGTTCCATAAATGCGGCAAACTGTCCTCGTGTTACGTCGTCTTCTTGGCCAAATTTCCCGTCTCCATAACCAAGTAATATTCCACGTTCTACGGCTTCTCGCATTTCAAGTTCCAATGTTCCAGAAATATCATCTGCTCTAGCAGTGTTGGTAGTTAATAACATAGTAAATGCCAATGTAAACATGACAACAAGAAGTATAACCTTTCTTATATGTATCATTTTCATTTCCTCCAATAATTGTGACTATTTCCATTTTAATAGAAAAGGAGGTTTATTAAAAGATAATTCGGGTAAACTATGAATAGATAAAGATTATTACCCATATAATAACGTAAATAAAAAAGCCACTCGCCTATACTAGGACGAATGACTTCTATTTGAAATGCGATTATTTAGCTTCGATTGAGCTATATAAAGCCGCTGAAAATTCTGCGCGGTCAGTTGAATCATTTACTGAGTAATTTGTTGTTTGGAAAACTGTTGTTAAATCAATTGTTTTTAATGCAACAATCGGTTTATATGCCCAATATGTAGTTGGTACATCATTATAGCTACTTGCAGTTTGAACTTGGTTTTGTTGTGATTGTGTAATTTTAAATGCACGATCTAAAATGACAGCTAATTGAGATTTTGATAATGAATCATACATCCCGTATTTTTTACCTGATGTATATCCTAGGATAATACCAGCTTCATTCATTGCTGCAATATCTTTTGCAAATGAGTGGTTAGTTGCAACATCTGTAAATGTTACTGCTTTTGAAGGTGTTAATTTTAATACTCGATTTATCATAGCTGCTGCTTGACCACGAGTAACTTCAGTAGTTGGACGGAATTGTTGGTTTTCATAACCACTAATTACGCCATCAATATTTAATGACTTGATTGCTGCATATGCAGGATGACTTGAAGCAACATCTGCAAAGTTACCATTTGTTACAGGTGGTGAAGTTGGTGCTGGTGCTGGTGCTGGTGCTGGTGCTGGTGCTGGTGCTGGTGCTGGTGCTGGTGTTGCAACTGGTGCACTAATCAATCGTTTAGCTCCAACATAATATTTACCCCAATAGTAAGGGTCATTTATGCTACTTATTGCAATACCTTCAGATTCAGCGGAAATGAAATTACTATTCCCTATGTATATTCCAACGTGAGTAGCTCCGCGACCTAAGTTATTGAAGAAAACTAAGTCTCCAGCTTGTAAATTTGATTTTGAAACGGAAGATCCTTGTCCATATTGTTGTTGTGCGGTTCTTTGAAGTGTAACGCCTGCTTTTTTATATACATAAGATGTATATCCTGAGCAATCGAATCCTGTTGGAGTAGTTCCACCATATTGGTATCGAACGCCTAGTAATGCTTTAGCGTAGTTCACGATTTCATTTCCTGTTGCAGCACTGGCTTGAGTCGTCATAAATGGCGCCACTGAAATCAGTAACACAGCGATAATCATCTGAATAATACGTTTCTTCATTTTCCACCTCATGTAATGTTTTTTTATATCTTAGATGCTCATGCATCTTATCTCTATTAATTACAACCTGTTTTAAATAATATCAGATTTTTCGAGATACTTACTTTACGATTACATTACAGTTGTGTTACAACTGGTTCTATATGAAAATAGTGGTCATCAAAGCTATTAGCTTTGATGACCACTATTTTATTTGAACATATTTGGCTCCTCGGCCCTTGCAACAAAGACACTGAAAGAAAACCTTGTCATATGTTGATTTGCCTGGAAAGTTCCATCAGGATATCCTAATGTAATGCCAGATTCCCCAAGTGCACGAATCGATTCATAGCTCATCATTTCCGGATTTATATCTTTAAATCGGTTTGGTATAGATTCGTCAAAAGGTAATTCATACATCTTAGCCATTAATATTGCCATTTCAGCACGTGTAACTGGTTGACTCGGTCTAAATGTGCCGTCTGGAAAGCCACTTACATAGCCAGAATCAAATGCTGACTGGATATATCCTGAAGCAAAAAATCCACTTCCCACATCTTTAAATTTCGTTTGTCGTGGTTCACCGTTCAGTCCAAGTGCCCTTCCTAGTAAAGCAACAGCTTCTCCACGCGTAATTTGGACATTCGGTTGGAATGATCCATCAGTCTTACCGTAAATAATATTGTTGTAACCAAGATATGCAATATGACTTGAGTACCATAGAGATGGCGAGATGTCTGTGAATTTAGGTTCAATAACATCGATATTAAATATATCTTGATGTATCTTTCCGGTGGTTTCTACATAATCTGCAATGACTTTATGGGAACCAGCTACTTGATAGACTTCCCAGACACCAAGAGATTTAGGAGCAATTACCTCTCCGTTAAACAATAATTCGATAGATTTCACATTTTCTTTATTTTGAAGATTTATCGTTATTTTACCTTTAGATAATTCATAATTTAAAAAAGGGATATCATCTATATTATTTTGATATTGTACTAATCCAAACCCATATTGTATATCTCTTCCAACGGGTCCTAAATCCTCTGACCGCGAAGTCAATAATTCTCTTATTTTACTATTTGAAAAGCTAGGAAATCTTTCTTTATACAAAGCTGCAATCCCAGTGACATGAGGCGCTGCCATTGATGTTCCGGACAAGGTAGCATAGCCCTTCCCCTCAGTATATTTATCTAATGGATAGGTACTAGTAATTTCAAATCCTGGAGCCGCTAATTCAATTTTTTCCCCAGTAGATGAAGTTGCAGTAATCTTTTTTTCTGAATTTACCGAAGAAATAGCAATTACATCTTCATATAGTGCAGGATATTGAACACCTCTTGTTGCTCCTTCATTACCTGCGGCCCCTACAATAATCATGCCGCTATCATATGCAACTTCAATAAATTTCTGCATGATATCTGGTCCGAGTGTTGTTGTAATACTTAAATTTAATATGTCTATGTTATTGTTGATTGCCCATTCTATGCCCTTTGCAATAATCGTAGATGAACTACCTCCACGACCCAAAGATTTTATCGCGTACAATTCAACATTTGGAGCGATTCCAACAATACCTTGATTGTTTTGTAGTGCTGCTATGATTCCAGCTACATGAGTTCCATGTCCATTATCATCATCATAAGAAGTGCCTGAAGAACAATTTTCTATATCCATTGTACAAATCCCGCCAGCAACTTTTAAATCTGGGTGATCAACGTCAATACCGGTATCTAAAACTCCAACCTTCACACCTTTTCCCGTATATGGAACTGTTTGAGTAGGTACAGTCTTAATCATGGGAAACTGAGCAGGTATTTTATCTGTATATGCAGCAATCTCATATTCTTGTACTAATGAAACGCTTGCATTTGGATAAGATTTTTTTATAAATTGTAATTCAGTAGGTGTTAATTCCAATTCGACTATTGGTAACACCTCAAAAGATGCGGTCACGTTTTCTTGTTTCATCATTTTTTGAATATCAGAAACCGTCGAGTGGATTAAATATTTAGAAGATTGTTCTGCAGAACTATTGGTAGGGAAAATCACCATACCAAGTAATGTGATTAAAACAAGCCACCTCTTCATTGATTGACCTTCTTTCTATGTATCTACTAGAATCATACCCTATTTTAATTGTTATTAAAACAAGCCCGAAATGTTTTTACACATTCCGGGCTTGTTTATTAATGCAACCTTTTGCTTGGAGTTGCACCGAATTGTTTGTATAAAGGTAGGACATCTTGTCGCCCTTTATAATGATAGAAGTAATCTAATGTCGCCAAGAAAAGGGCTTTACCCATTTTTTGACGTTCAGTTTCTGATTTAATATAGGTGATATCTTTCGGGCTATCAATAAAGCCCATCTCTACTAATGTTGCTGGCATTGTATTCTCACGTAGAACATGGAAATTTCCATATCCAAATGGATTTACTCCACGATTTGTTAAGTTCCATGTTTCTTGCATTCTATTTTGAGAATAAATAGCTAATGCTCGCGATTCTTTAACATATGGATTAGTAGAGGCAGTTTGTGCATAATAAAATGACTCTTGTCCGTTCGCGGTTCCATTTAAAGCATTTGTATGCAAACTTACAAATGCATCACCTTTATATCTCGCAGCAAATTCTGTTCGGAAAGGCAAGGTAATATAAGTATCACTTGTACGTGTCATATAAGACTTAATTGATGTTTTTGCAAAATAAGAGTTCATATGGTTAGCAACATTCAATACGACATTTTTTTCAACGAATCCATTACCTGAACCACCTGGATCAGTGCCACCGTGACCTGGATCAATAATGACGGTTAAGTCAGACAATGTTCCACCAGTTGGTGGTGTAGGTATAGTTGTTGAAGGTTTTTGTAATTGAATATACGAATTATGTACGAATCCAACTAAGTCATCAACTTTGATGACAGACCATTCTCCAACCGCATACGAATATTTTACTTCTTGTCCTTTTTGAAGTTTTAACATCCAAGGGTATGAAGTATTAGGGCCTACTCTGAAGTATAAATCATTTGTGTTTACGTACATCGTTTGCTCAAAAGTCTCAGTTTGAACAGTTCGGAATTTCGTGTTAACACCGCGAGCTAAGAAAACGGCAAAGTCTCCACGTTTGATAGTAAGTTCTTGTCCAAATGTACCATCAGACATACCTTGTGCAATGCCTTTGTCCATTAATGTAGAACTTGCCACACTTACTGTATTTGCTCCGTAATTAAATGCACGATTCATAAGAACGGCCATTTGACCACGAGTTAATGTTGTATAAGGTTTGAAAGTTCCATCTGGATAACCTGATATAATTCCTTTTTCAACCATTTGTTTTATGTAACCGGATGCGAAGTTGCTTGATGAGACATCAGAGAACTTAGTCTCTAAACGCTCTCCATTCAAACCTAATGCACGACCGATCATAGCAGCAGCTTCTCCGCGTGTTACATGTTTATCGGGTACAAATTGAGTAGACGATACTCCCCCTACTATTCCGCCTTGTACAAGATAATAAATTTCTGCCTGTGCCCTATGCGTCGTTCCAACATCTGAAAATGATGTGTTTGCTGATGCCGGCTTCAATGGTACAAAAATCGACACCACTAAAATCAATGCCACCAAACTAATCCACTTTTTCACTCATTCGCCCTCCAATTTCTTTCATTTCTTTAATCTACCAATTAGCATACGTCATATTTTTGCAAAATTCTATATTTCATTTGGTCTATATTTTGTAATATTTAACCGGAAAATGTTCACTTTACATATTTACATGATTATTTTGTCACAAAAAAAAGGATGCATGAGGAAATCCATGCACCCTTTTTTGTAATATTCGTCATACTAGTTAATGAATTCGATAGAATTCAAGAAGTCATACAAGATACGTGCCATTTCAGCACGGCTTGCATCATTTGATGATTTGTAAGATCCATCACTATACCCATTGATGTATCCTGCTTGAAGAACTTTTTCAATATGTGGACGAGTAGTTGTTCCGATATATCGATAATCTTCAAAGTTTGATGCTTTTTTAGTTTTATCTAAAGTAACCAAGTCAGCACCATAATATTCTAGGGCTTTACTGATCATAATTGCGGCTTCACCACGATTAATTTCTTGGTACGGACGGAATTTACCATCCTTATATCCATTTACAATTCCAGCTTCTACTACTGCAGCAATTTCAGCATTTCTGTTGAATGCTTGAGTAGATGAAACATCTGAGAATGTTACATTTGGATTTTTAGCTACTAAACCTAGTCCGCGAGATAAAATTGAAGCGAACTCACCACGAGTAATCGAACGGTTAGGTGAATATGTTTCTGCAGTTGTTCCAGAAACGATTAAACGTGAAGCTAATTTCTCAACATATTGTTCAGACCAGTTAGCACCATTGTTAACATCTTTAAACGTTTTGAAGTTTTCTACTAGTGTATAAGTAGAGTTTCCTGCACGGTAAAGATTAGCAGTTGTATTTCCCGGTGTAACAAAAGTAGGTACTCCACGAACTTGACCATTCACAACTATTACTCCAACAGTAGTTAATGCAGCTAATTGTTTTGTAGCAGTAATAGAACGCTTAACTGGTTGTGGGAAGAAGTTAAGAACAATTGACTCACCATTTGGTGCAACAATAGTCACTTCAAAATCAATAGATGGAAGAATAACATCATATTGAGCGTTTACCAGTCCTGGTGCTTGTACTTCAGAAACTTTGATTACTATTTTTAATTCAGCAGTTGTTACATTCAACTGTTCAGCTAAAGCTTCAAGATCAACAGCTGAAACAGGCAATTCATATGCTCCTGTCGAAGTTTCAACAATGATTACAGCATCAGAATTTTTATTTTCTAGTGCATTAAAGATTGTTCCAGGAATAGCCACTTCAGTATCTGTACCTTCAAGTGTGATAACTAGTTCATCAACAGTATCTGCAGCATTGATTGCATCAATTACTTGTTGTGGATTGTTTTCAACAGTGTCTCCACCAGTTGAAATTTCGCCATCTCCATTATCTTCAACAGGTGGTTCAGGAGTTGGTGGTGGTGGTGTTACAGGTCCAGGTCCTACAGCTGCATTTACTTGGTCAACTAATGACGCAGCATCCCCTGTAGAAGGATATTTAATATAATCTTCTACTGTAACTGGTATTGGTGCTTCATTCATGAGTCTATTTTTAATAGTATTAAACAATGGTGCAACGTCAACTTGATCATTTGCAGGATTAAATTTCTCTACTTCATCTGCAATAATAGTAGCAACTTGCTCCAAATAAGGACTTAACACTTGTGCATCAGCTGATGCAGCAACAGGGAACGAATTTTCGAAGGCAGTAAAACGAGCTTGTAAATCTGAAGAGATAGTAGCCGAGTCAGAAGGTAAAGGTGCTAATAATGTTGAAAGACTTTGAATAAATTCGTTTCTTGTCTTTGTTGTTGTATAGCTCACCGGTAATGTAGTTTGAACAAATTTACCTGTATTTAATGTTTGTGCAAAGACTGCCATTGAATCATTTAAAATTTCTTTCTCTACAACACTCATAGTCATGTAGTCTGTTTGGATATCGGTAGTTGCCGCACTTGCCTTGTCAACATTTACTCCTACTGCTAATACTGGTGTAAATGCAACTGCGCTTATCATTGCTGTTTTTAATAACTTTTTCTTCATTAATAATTTCCTCCTCTTATGTGTTCATTATTTATACAAGATTAAAACTAAAATATTTATTACTATTTTTAGTTCCTGGAACCCCACAAGAAAACCCATAATATTACAAGATAACAGAAAAAATTCATTTTTTGCCATAAAGTTAGCAAAATCAAAACCTTTAGAACTACTTTACACTATTTTATACCTAATAACTACTATTAATGTGAGAATATTTGTTATTATTTTTTCTATAACTTTCCAATAAAACCACTTAGGACAAAAGGTGGGATTTGGTTAAAGACTTCAAATATATGTTTTTCTTGTCGAAATGTTGCTATACTTGTCTAAAGATATACAAATTAATTAAGTATAGGAGATAGATTATGCAAAAAAATGGAAACGAACGAACAAAAAAGAGATTTCCCACTTGGTTAAAACGATTGCTAGTTGTTTTTGGAATTGTAATCCTTTTAGGTGGATCGTATGTCATATATTTATTGAAATTTAAAGAATATGACGTAGCGGATTCAGAAGTAACTGAAATTACAAGAGAGACTTTTAATATCGAATTACCAGATGGCTCAACTATAGAGTTAGACGAAGATGGCAATATTGTTGAATCTGACGTTCCTGGAAATACTGGATCAACTTCAACTTCAACTGAAGGTGATGGAACAGATTCTTCTACAGGAACTGAATCCTCTTCTTCTGAAGAAGACACGTCAGGAACTTCAACAAACTCTAATGAAGGAACTACTTCATCGACTGGAGGCAGTTCTTCTGGCAGTGGCAGCACTTCTGGTAGTGGTGGAACATCTAGCACTGGTGAAAATGGTACTTCTTCTGGGAATGGTAGTTCTACAGGTAGCACTGGTGGTTCTTCAGGTAACACTAGCGGTTCTTCTGGAAACGGTGGTTCTACAGGTGGTAGCGGTTCTTCAAATGGTGGTTCAACAACTACTCCTCCTCCTGCTAATGTAGAGCGCGTAACTGTCGCTAGCATTAAAGGTAAATATGAACCTGTCATGTCTAGTTTACAAGGGCAAGCTAGTTCAAGAGTTGATGCTTTAGTCGGAAGAGCTTATAGTGAATATCAAGCTAAAATAGCGAATGGCGAATCTGTTAATTATGCTTACTTCTACAACAAGTATTCATCAGCAGCTGCTGAACTTGAAGGTCGAACGGACAAAGTGTTCTATCAAATCGTAGGTGTTATTGAAAACGAATTAAAAGCAAATAATTTAGCTGAAAGTCATGTGCAAAGTTTTGTTACACAATATGAAAAAGAAAAAGAAGCAAGACGCTCTGCATTACTCGATAAAGCAATGAATCGTTAATAAAAAAAATCCTGACCAGCAAATGCTGATCAGGATTTTTTTAGTTATTAATTAGCTAATGTTGCTGCAACCTTGCTAACGTCGACGATGCGACCTTCAACAGTTGGGTTTACTTCATCTAAAGATGTAATGTATTCAATGAAGTTTTCATAATCTACAAATCCTGGCTCAGAAACGCGACCTTCAGCATAAGCTTTACCAAACATTGTGAAACCATCTCCACCTTTAGCAGTGAAAGAATTTGTTGCTACTGTGTATGTTTTAGCTTCGTCTAATGCCACATAATCTGCGCCTTCGAGAACCTTAACTTCAGTAACACGTTCTCCAGCCACTTTAGTGCTGTCGTATTTGAATTTCATACCTGCAACATGAAGGAATCCACCGTTTTCTTTTGGTGCTTGACTTACACTAATTTCAAGAGCTCCAAGTAATTCTTTACCAGTTACTTCCATGATTGCTAAAGCATTACCGAAAGGCATTACTTTTAATACTTCACCAACCGTAATTGGACCTTGGTCCATTGAGGCACGAATTCCCCCACCATTTTGAATAGCAATCGTTGTTTTAGAATTAATCGTTTTAGCTTTTGCTAACATACCATCTGTCATCAAGTTACCTAAGTTTGTTTCTGAAGAACGAACACCCGACCCATCTGCATTATCAGCTATACGGCTACCGTCTAATGCAACTTTTGCAACTGCGCCAGTTTCTTGTGCTTTAAGTTCTTCTACTCCAGCTTTGTATGGTGCCAACAAGTTAACCGCACCTTGATCTGGTGTGATGTCTTTAGAAGTGTCTAGCAATTCGCCTGCATATAATGTGATTTCACCCCATGGATTGAAAGAAACATCTAGCGTACCTAAGAATTTACCGTATTCATTTGCTTGTACGATGATTGTTGGAGCTGCAAATTCTTGTGATACGAAAGGCTCTTCTACTTTCGCATGTGTGTGTCCGCCTACAATAATATCTATACCCTCAACAGTTTCTGCCAATAATTTATCATTATCAAATTTCTCGGAATCATCGAAACCAATATGAGTAATAGCGATGATTTTATCGACACCTTTTGCTTCAAAAGCAGCTACAGCTTCGTTGGCAGCATCAATGTAGTTTGTAATATCTACTTCACCAGTGCTAGAAATATTTTTTGTTTCTTCAGTCGTTAGTCCAAAAATCCCAACTGCTTCACCATTTACATTTGCAATTACACCATCGTAAATTTCACCATTGTTGTAATCAGATGTATATACATTTTTTTGAAGACCATCGAATAAATCATCTTTCGAGAAATCTACGTTTGCTGATACAAGTGGGAATTCTGCACCACCAATGAAATCTGCTAATGCTTGATGCCCAGCTGCACTTGAACCTAAATCAAATTCATGGTTTCCAAAAGTCATTGCATCATAGCCAATATAGTTCATGAAGGCTAAATCAGCTTCACCTTGGTATTTATTAAAGTAAAGATCTCCAGAGAATACATCTCCAGCATCGAGTAATAATGTGTTGTCATAAGCTGCACGAATTTCTTTAACAGTTGTTGCACGAAGAGGTGCATTATCCAAGTATGCGTGAGTATCATTCGTATGCATAACCATTAAGTCCATATAACCGAAATGCTCTTTCGCGCGTTCGATGAATAAAGCCATTTCACCGCGTTGTACATTATCATTCGCACCGAATTGTGTATCTGTTTTACCAAATGCGATTCCAGCTTTTACAAGAGCATCTACATATGGTGAAAAACGATCATTTACATCTGTAAATTTAGTTTTTGTTACGTTTAAATTAACGTCTAATTGAGCTGCATTTGCAAGAATCATAGCCGCTTGATTACGTGTTAAAGGACTGTAAGCACCAAACGTGTCTTCATCGAACCCGTTTACTACGCCCCACTCTGTCAATGCATCAACTGCCCATTTAGCTCGAGCTGGCACATCTGTAAATCCAGAATCTTCATATGTAGCATCCTTTTCTGCACCTAATGCATTTGCAATTAGGACTGCCGCATCCACACGTGAGATTTTCTCAGAAGTACCAAATGCAGTAGTAGACTTACCACTTGTAATACCATTTCCTACTAGGAAATTAACGGCTTCCGCGTAGCGATCACTAACATCAGTAAAGGCAACTTCATCTGCAGATGCTGCAGGTACGAATGCTGCCGCTACAGCTGCTGCTGTAATTGTAGAAGCAATAAATTTTTTGTTAGACATGAATAAGTTTCCTCCTCTTTATACGTGCGGTAATAGATTAGACCTCTTACAATATTACTTTACCAAAAATAATCTGAATAAAATAGTCAATTTACAAAATCTTTAGAATTAATATGACAACGTTTACATAATTTATCTAAAAACGATTAATAACCGAGTCTATTGTATTATATTAAACTACTATTAAGTGAAATTAGACCCATTAAATAAAATAAAAACCCACAAGACTTTTGAACTGTCTAAAGGGTTTTTACATTTTAATTATATCTTTTAGTGATTGGTTGTCGATATTTCTTGTATATCCATATCATTGTTAATGCTAATGCTGCACCAAAAGAATCTAGCATTACATCATGAATTGTAGGAGTACGTCCCCCAGTTAAGGATTGGTGATATTCATCAGCAATCGCAAGGACTACCGTTAGGATAAAGGCAATACGAATGCGACGGAACATGATGTAAGCAGCAAACGCCAAAGCACCAAATATTGCAATATGGGCTCCTTTTCTCAAAAGAAATTCGATAAATGCATGATAACCACGTTCTTCAACTGACACGATTGTTCCCCAATATGGGATTTGGAAAAGAGATAAAAAGCCTTTAAATGGTTCTCCAGGAAGCCACATCATAAGATCAGGAATCATTGATTGTTCTTCGTATGTTTGCGCTGAAGAGTAAAAAAGTACGAGTAGGATGAGGATAAATAAAATATATTTTTTCATACTCACTAGTTTAGCACATTACCCTTATACTGGTTATAAATGTGGAAGACAAATAATAATCCAAAGAAAAGAGACAGTCTTTGACATAGACTGTCTCTCTAATTTCTCTTACTTACTAGAAAACATATGAACCCAATATATACGTCCATTGGCATCTTTAGCAATACCGGCTCCGATATTTGTATATTCCCTATTTAATATATTCGCTTTATGACCAGGGGAATTCATCCAAGCTTTTACGACTTCTTCAGGTGTTCGTTGACCGTAAGCAATGTTTTCACCAAAACTTTTGTAACTGTATCCGTACTCTTCCGCCATATCCCATGGGGCACCAAAGGTTGGAGATGTATGACTAAAATAATCACTTTTAACCATGTCCTCAGACTTGAGTGTTGCAATTTTTGACAATGGCGCATCCAGTGTTAATGTTGGGAGTCCGGCTTTGGCACGTTCAATATTTACCAAGTGGGCAGTTTCTGTTGCTGTACTGTTTATAGTACGTGAAGAATCAACATACATTTTGTTCGTCACTTCATACTTAATGACACTAGAATCTCGCTTTTGATCCCATATCATCGAACGATCAACGAACGCAGATAATTGAGCACGTGTCACTTTTCCATATGGATTATATGAATTGATTGTCACTCCTTGAGAAATTTGAACTTCCGCCAACGTGGTTATAAACGGATGCCAATTATCTTGTGGAACATCGTTAAAAGTTACTTGGTGATTGTCGTCCATTTTGATTTGATAGGCAACAACTAACACCTTAGCCATTTGTGCTCGACTTAGTGGAGCGTCCGGATTAAATTCTGAGGCATTCGAAAAAATGCCTTTTTCTGTTAAAGCACGAATTTCTTTAAAAGCCCAGTGCGTTGTAGGAACATCCTCATAATTCGTTTTATACGTTGATTCAAGCGGTAATTTTAAAGCGCTTGCCAATATTTTGGCTGCTTCTGCACGGTTAACTTGTTTTTCAGGACCAAATGTCCCATTACTATATCCATTAATTATTTTGGCATTTGAAAGCTTGTCAATCGAGTTATATGCCCAATGGTTTGTCGAAACATCAGGAAACCCAGCAGCAAGTATACTTGTTGGAATGAACAAAGATAAAGAGAGTATTCCTGCCATGAAAAATTTAATCTGTTTCATCTTTCCACTTCCTTCCTCTTATAACTCTATCAAAAAAATGAATTAATAGAATGAGGAGAATGGGTTACAAGGAAAGAACAGGAAGATGGTTCTATAAAATAGGTATTTTTACTCAGGTATATTTCGAAGGTATTTGTATATAGAATACATCCATTTATTAGGAACATCACATTCAAATAATCTATGTTAATTTATACTCAAGTCATGTTAATAAACCTATCACCACAGCAAAGTGCCATTTGGCTGGTCAAATGGCACGATTCCAATCACGTTCAATTGTGCTAATCCGTCTATTCACGATATCATGATGACTAGTCACGATTTAACTCTCTCAACTCCCTATATATCACGCGCAAGTCACGATAAATCCCCGCGCATAACGAAAAGAAGACCCCTCTAAGTCGAAGTGGCCTTCTTTTTATTATGCTTCTATTTTTTCAAAAAGGACGGTTTTGACCATGTTTTCGAGTAATATTGGCAATTCGACGAAGGCACTTTGAATGTGCAGGCGCTCGGTCTTTTTGTGAGCGTCTTTTCCAAATGGTCCAACATTTAATACTGGAGCGTTCAGTTCACTCATTCCGTCAAATGGGATGGAGTAGGTGTCTCCCCATACTGGTGTATTCGCTTCGAACGCTTGCCATCCACCTTCGTTATCTTCGTAATTAACATAACTAAGATCAGAAATTCCGTTAAAATAATGAAGGCGTTCGATAGAAAGATTAAGCTCAGAAGCACCGAATTGCTTAACAAATTCAACACATTCCTCTACTAACGGATCATCGCTCGTATTAACTGCTGGATAATATGGAGGCGCATAGAGTAAGACCATTGCTGGTGCTAGTTCTTGGCACTGAATCATGAGAGTATCAACAATGCGGAATGATTTTTCACGGTCATCCCATTCCATATGGTCGCGGACAGTAGTCTTCACTGTGTCTACATAATCTGAACCGAATTTTTCAACTGCATGCTTTAATAATTGCTCATATTTCAATACTTTAATTTCGCCTACTGGGTCTACCCCTTCGCGTGAGCAAATCCGTTGATAGTTTTCGTTACAATCATTAGCTGCTTCATTTGCAACTTGAACAAATAACTCCATCACTTGTGCTGCATTGCGTTTCATTAAAAACACGTTGTACAGTGCTGTTGCTCGATAAGAAGTTTGCGCAGAATACTCCATTTTCAAGTCATTTTGTTGAATGGTCACTGGTAATGGCGTCGTTTCACCTAAAACGGTTTCTTGGAATAAAGAATTGAACTCCATTCGTTGGGTTAAATAGGACGCAATATAATTGGCTGTAATGCCACTGAGTGGCTCACCCACATGTGTTTCCATTCCATAAAAAAGAGCAGACGGCATGATTTTGCCAATTGATCCTGTATATAAATAATAGTTTTCATCACCAGGTTGTTGAGCGAAAATCGGTTCACTATTTAAAAATAGTTTATATGTTAACCCATGTTGATCGCGTAAATCATTTAATTTAGAAACGGCAGCTCTCATTCCAGAACTATTCACTTCTTCATCTGGCACCGTAAGCAAAATGAGATTGATTGGCCATTGTTCTTTACTAGCTTTCTCAATTAAACTCATGTGTAAAACGAGTCCCATTTTCATATCCATCGTGCCTCGACCAAATAAATAATTGCCTGATTCCAAGTCGATTCGTGCCTCATCTGGTAATTCGTCTTTTCTATCATGCAATGCTTTCGTTAACATTTCAGGTTCGAAGGCTAATGCCTCAAGGTCCCCGTATTCTTCCGTATTGACGGTATCGAAGTGACTAATTAAGACAATCGTTTCTGTAGCCTTCTCATGTTTATAAAACGCAGATAGAAATTTGCGTCCCTGGTCAGCATCTGTCAGTTCAATCAGATCAGAATGTTCTTTGAAATATGGAATATCCTGAAGTTTTGATTGAATTTTATAGGGAAATTCACGTTCACCATCAGATAGAGTCATACTTTTCCAACTTACTACTTCACATAATAATGAGCGGAGCGTTTCTGGTGTTGACCACATAAGTTTTGTCATGATGCTACTCCCCTTTACTACGTCTATTGGTTCACTGTTGCTGTTGTCTTAGTAGTTTAACATGCGCTTCCAATCGATCCATTCCTTTGACTAATACAGGCATGGCGTATGCATAAGAAATCCGAATGAAACCTTCTCCATATTCACTAAATGCACTTCCTGGCACACAAGCTAAGCCACCTTCTTTAAGGAGCTTTGTTGCAAAATCGAATGATGTCATACCAAATTCTTTAATAGAAGGAAAAATGTAAAATGCTCCGTTTGGTTTCACGACATCGAGCCCCATATCAGTTAGGCGACCATATATATAATCTCGACGTACGACATATTCTTTATTCATTTCTGCAGGTACATCTTTACTCATCCCGAGTGCTTCAATTGCCGCATGCTGGCTTGGAAGTGGTGCGCAAACCGAATTGTATTGGTGAATTTTTATACAATGTTGCATGAGAGCTTCAGGACCTAATAAAAAGCCGATGCGCCAACCTGTCATGGAATGCGATTTTGATAACCCATGAATGAGGAATAAGCGGTCACGCAATTCTGGGTAACACGCAAATGAACGATGTTCGCCTGAGAACGTGTTTTCACTATAAATTTCATCAGATAATATATAAATTTCTTGATCTTTTAACACTTCAGCTAAGGCATCCATCTCCTGTGAATCAATGGTGATACCAGTTGGGTTCGATGGAAAATTAAATAAAACCGCCTTCGTCTTCTCTGTAATCAAGCTTTTCAAGCGTTCGGGAGAAGGTTTTAAGCCAGTATCAGAAGTATCGAGATACTTTACTTTTGCACCGCACATCGTAATGATTGGGGCGTAACCTGGGTAGCAAGGAGCCGGTAAAATGACTTCGTCCCCTTCTTCCAATATCGTTCTAAATACATTGTCGATGGCTTCACTAGCCCCGATAGTGATGATGATTTCTGTTTCGGCTTTATAAGTAAACTTATATTTTTCTTTGAAGAATTGACTGACTGCGCTTCGTAATTCGATCAGACCGGCATTATGAGAATATCCGGTAAGGTTGTTCTCAATTGCAAAGATCCCCGCTTGTTTTACTCGGTCAGGTGATGGGAAATCTGGCTGTCCTACAGTTAAATTCACTGCATCAGGATAATGGACTAGCTGATTAGAAAATTGTCGAATGCCTGAAACAGCAATTTTAGTGACTCGGTCGTTTATCGTAAGTGGCATGGTTCTTCAACCCCTCTTATAGTAATGAAGAAATCTTCTTTCGATATTATCCATATGTTCCAGCATGGCTTTTGTTGCAGCGACTTCGTCTTTTTCATCAAGAGCAGTGACGATATTTTCATGCTCTCCACTAGCTTCCATTGCAGAAATCGGATACGTATTCGCAAGGATGAGGAAGGCTCGGTTTACGCCAGTATTAATCGTATGAATCATTTCTCGTAACTTTTTATTTGGATTTTGATTGGCCAATATTAAATGAAATTCGCGATCTAAATCAATGAATTCGTGGAAATCATTTTTATCAGCTGCACGTTTTTGGTGTTTGAGATTATCTTTTAGGGTATTTATGAATATAGGTGTTACGAAACTGGCAACTTGTTCAATATTGTAAGTTTCGAGCAATTTGCGTACTTCCATTTGGTGAAGCGCATCTTCTTTAGTGAATGACGAAACAATGGCTGGCTTGCCTGTTTGTAAAACGACAAGTCCATCCGTAGCTAAACGACGAATTGCTTCTCTAAGTGGTGTTCGGCTAATTCCGAGTTCCATAGCGAACTTTTCTTCACGAAGTTCTTCATTAGGTGCCAATGTTCCTGTAAGAATATCTTTGCGAATTAAGTTATATGCTTGATCCGCGAGTGATTCAGGCTTTTTAATCTTTCTCAACGCGGTTCAACTACTTTCTTTCAGTCTTTGTATTCTGTATACAGTATATGCGAATTATAGCTTACAAGGTTAGGTATGTATAGGGGTTTTCTTTGCGTTAATTTGTAAAACGATGGACTCTTCTGACTTCATCTGAGTGAAATGCTTGTGCTCAATCTAGAATACAGATGACTATATATCCTAGTAACTATTTGTGAATTAAGAATATTTAATATTTTCCTGTTGGTTTGTTAAAAAATGTGTAAAATAGAAGTAAGATTAATAATTGATAACGAATTATGGGGGTTTGGTTAAATGGACTTTCCAAAAGAGGAAGTTGGCAAAAGAATAAGACATTTACGCAAATCTCAAGGATTCACTGCGGATGATTTAGCCAAAAAAGCTGGAGTCAGTCAGAGTATGATTTCTCAAATAGAGCGTGGACAAGTTTCACCATCGTTAGAAACATTATGGAAAATGAGTCATTGTTTAAAAGTGCCCATTTTCACATTTTTCGAGGCAGATGATCAACAAGAAGTGACTGTTATCCGTAAGAATGAACAAGTTGAGATGAAACGAATTCGTCCTAACACCACCTATAAAGTTCTTTCACCGAGTAATGGTAAGCAGTTCTGTCTATTTAAATTGATTTTAGATCCTGGTGAAATTTCGGATAACCCTTTAGTTTTTCATACAGGCGAAGAGTGCGGTGTTGTTTTAACGGGCACAATGCAAGTTGAGGTTGACGGCATATTCTATGAACTTGATGAAGGTGATAGCATTTACTTTAATAGTAATCTGCCTCATCGTTTTGTAAACACGAGTTCACAACCTTCCATAGCTATTTGGGCCATGACAGATCCTATTTGAAACTTTTTACCTTTTCATCCGTATACATAGTATCGGAAAATTTAGGAGGAATACTTTATGTTAAAAAACCCTGGCATTGCCGCTGTATTAAGTTTCTTTTGGACCGGCGTCGGACAAATATATAACGGACAATTAATGAAAGGCTTAATCTTAATTGTCGTTCAACTCATCAATTCTGCATTAATGTTTGTATTAATCGGTTTCATCACCTTCCCACTAGTTTGGATTTGGGGAATCTACGATGCCTACAAAGTTGCAGACACAATGAATAAACGTAGTTACTGAGTAGTAAAAACCACTTCCATTTGGAAGTGGTTTTTTGTTGTGTAGTTTTTTATAGTTCCTTATAGTTGCTAATGTTGCTCATAGTTGCACTTGCTATGAGCGGTTTCTTGTCGACTATCGGCGGTTCTCTGTCGTCTATCAGCGCAAACGACGTGGCTATCGGCGAATCTGTGTCGACTATCAGCGTTTTTCTATCGTCTATCAGCGGTTCAACAAAATTGGGGACATCCAGCTTCAGTGGATGTCCTTAACAAGTTTGGTTTTTATTATGGTGACTTATAGTTGCTCTTGCTATGAGCGATTTCGTGTCGACTATCAGCGGATTTCTGTCGTCTATCAGCGGTTTAATAAAAAATGGGGACATCCAGCTTCTGTGGATGTCCTTAACAAGTTTGGTTTTCAATTATTTTGATAAAAGCTTGCGGTATCTTCGCCATCTTCCTTTACCGACCTCTACTAAATTCATCTTTTTTAACATTCGTTTTACTACGTCTTTACTTTTGATATGAAAAAATCTTCGGAATGTGTTGTTAATTTCTGGTCCAAATATAAAGAAATAATCGTCTAATGTTTGAAGATGTGCGTTCTTGGAGCTGTGGTCATTGGAACAGATCCATTTTCTCTTCGACCACTTCATACCGATTTCAAAACATACCGGACATTCGACTCCTGTTATGATATCTGCAGAATTAAGATTATATTTTGCATGCAATGCTTTATGTTCATACTCCCTATGATTCAATAGAAATTCCTCGCCTAGCTTCATTAGTTCCTCCTGGCTAAGAACTTCTCTACTCGTCGTCATTTTTCTAATCTTTTTTGTTAAATAACGGGGTCTGACAATATCGTATTTACAGTTATTTGGAATGATATGAGAATCTGAATTTGTAAAAACGATTACTCCTTCAACTGGCAAAAACCAATTTCTTCTTAACATCCAATCCCTTAACCAGATGATATTTTTATCTAACTGTTCTTCTGGACTGTCCATGATAACTACTTTACCTTCTGGATTTGTTTGCTTCATATAATGAGGGTTTTGCATCAATTCTACCGTGTGTTTAATATTTTTCACTTCGATAATTAATGCGTAGGATTGAGTCACAAAAAGATTATCAATCTGAAAAAATGATGATGCTTTTAAATGCAAATCGTGAATAATAAAATGAGTTTCAGGGTGTTCATAACGTGCCAATTGTTGATCAACAAAATCTTCACCAGAGACACCCGCTTTCGATCTAAAGTAGTTGTTCTCCACTTCATTAAACCTAAAGTGGCCTATATCAAGCCTCTTCTTTAATGCTGCTTGACCCAAGAAATTTAATTGAGCAGATCTCTTTTTTATAATCATGAAATTCTCCTTTTAAGAAAATGTATCACAATTAAAAAATTGTATACAAATCCAATAAAACTTCATTTTGGATTATCCTTACGATGATAATTTGAATTCCAACCACTTTTAATAGCCAAAATTAAAATGTCTTGATCAAAAACACATATAAAGAACTACATAATTTTATTCTCGTTTTAACCAAAATAAGTACAAATTTATATTGACTGTTGTTTTCTATGAGCGTTTCTAACAAAAATGGGGACATCCAGCTTCAGTGGATGTCCTTAACAATTCAGCTTTTCAATTATAGGGACTCAAGTTGCTCTTCCTATGAGCGGTTTCTTGTCGACTATCAGCGGTTCTCTGTCGCCTATCAGTTCAAAAGACGTGGCTATCGGCGCATCTTTGTCGACTATCAGCGGGACTGTGTCGACTATGAGCGAATTCAAAAAAAGAGCCGTCCACCGAAGTGGAAGACTCTCATAATTATGATGGGGATTTTTTTAATTTGTGCTTTCGCCACATGTCTTCTGCAGCACCAGAACCGAAAATAACTCCACCTACAATTAAAACGAGCCCAAATATATGTCGACTCGAGATGACTTCGCCTAAAAATACAGAAGACCCTACTAATGTAAACAACGTATTCAAGTTCATAAAAATGGCTGCCTTTGAAGGTCCTGCTTGCCCGACTGAGTAGTTGTAAAGCATGTGACCTACTGCTGTTCCGATCATGCCACTTCCAAAGAACGCGAGCCAAAACATTGGTGTTACATCGAAGAATGCTTTAATCTCTCCTGGTTCTTGAATTAGACTAATAATGAACAAGACAATTGATCCAATTAAGAACATATAAGCAGTGAGCAATCTTGGATCTAACGTTTTCGCAGCTTTACTAATGACCAAATAACTAAATACTTGCGCTAATATGGAGATGAAAACGAAAGCGTCTCCGAAAGATAATCCAGAAGTCCCGTCTCCTGCCGCTAAAACTGTAGCACTGACGCCAAATAACCCTAGTAGAACGCCAACCCATTGCAAGCGAGATGGATAAATTCGCATAATTAACGATACTAAAACAGCGGTAATTACGGGACCAGTTCCAAGTATTAACCCAGCATTCGAACTTGTAGTCATCGATAGTCCAATCGATAAAAAGTAGTGATGAAATACTACATTGAGGAGTGCCCCCAAGAAAATAAATTTCCATTCTTGTTTCGTTGGTTTTCTCACCATTCGAAGGCTAGCTAAGATGGCAAAGACGGTTAAACTGGCTAGAAATATACGAAACGCTGACACTGTGACAGGACGCACTTCACTCACTAAATATTTTACGGCTGGTAAATTAAAGCCCCAAATGAACATGACAAAAACGAGTATTCCATAAATCTTCCATTGTTTCACGTGGTTATCACCTCACCATTTCCTTCGCATTCCGAAAAACAATATTCCCATCTTAATACTTTATTCAACTAAAGTAAATGAATACATCTCGTTACTTATTAGTGACTTAAAAATAAAGTTGTTTCATAAACTAAGATTTTAATTTCCTCAGAGCACTTGGTTAATCCTAAGCTGATACAAAAAAGCTGCTAAATCTTCTTACTACCTATTATAACTAAAAGAGAGCATCCACATGGATACTCTACTGTCAGCATTTATCTTGAAATATGACCTATTCTTCTACTTTGCGTGTTTCGTTTTGACTTCGAAGTGGTACTTCCTTAATGGCGAAAGTTAGGATTGCTGCAATGGCCATAACAATTGCTGCTAATAAGAACACATTTGATAAAGCATGGGTTAAGGCTACCTGTAAATGCAACATTAATTCGTTAAACAGGGGTAACATTTGTTCAGGTAATTGCCCTCGAATGTCATCAATTTGCGTATGATCTAATAATAGATTAGGATCTTGGAATTTAGCTAATGTTGCCTTCGATTCGTCTGGTACTTGACTTGAATCAAATGAAGTCATTTTTTCTTTCATCGTTGTATTCAATACCGTTCCCAGGAGAGCTACTCCGACTGTCCCTCCAATTGATCTGAATAATTGAGTAGAAGCTGTTGCCACTCCTAAATATTCTTGTCCAACTGAGTTTTGAACAGTTAATGTGAAAACCGTTAACCCCATACCTATACCAAATCCAACTAGAATTAAATAAAGGACTAATTGCCATTGTGAAATATTCATATCCATTTGCGATAACAAAAGAAGTCCCACAACAGATACTGTTAAACCTAAAGTCGCTTGACGCTTATATTTCCCTGTCTTTGTTATTAGATTTCCACCCCAAGCACTCGCTCCCACTAATCCAAGTGTCATGGTCATCGAGATTAAACTAGAGTGGGTTGCAGAATATCCAAGAACTCCCTGAATGAAATATGGAACATACATAAGTCCCCCAAACATCCCAATTCCTACAGCAAATCCAATGATGTTTGAGTACGTAAAGTTTGCATATTTAAACAAATGAAGAGGTAAAACTGGGCTTTTTGCACGTTTTTCCGCCCATATAAATAATGCTAGTGAAACAATGGATCCTGCGAACAACGACAAAATCATTGGAGAAGACCATTCGTATTGAGTACCAGCCCATGAAAATGCGAGCAACATCGAACTCAATGTGACACTAAGGAAAAGAGTTCCTAAGTAATCAATCGTTTCATTTTGTCGACGTTCTGTTTTCGGGAATAATTTTAATATCAATATAAAGGCTACGATGCCCAGCGGTAAGAACACCCAAAACACCCATCTCCAATCAAGATTATCAACAATATAACCACCGATTGTAGGTCCTAGTACACTTGATACCCCGAACACTGAACTCATAATACCTTGCCATTTCCCTCGTTCACGAGGTGCAAATAAATCTCCGACTGCGGCAAAAGCTGTTGGAATAATAAGCCCAGCGCCTATTCCTTGTATTGCGCGATAAATAATCAACTGAACAATGGTTTCAGAGGTTCCACACAAAAATGCACCTATTGAAAAAACTAATATACCAATTAAGAAAAATGGCTTTCTTCCATATATATCGGAAAGTTTCCCTGCTACGACAGTCATAATGGAACTCGTCAGCATGAAACTTGTAAAGACCCAACTATAGTAATCTAAGCCACCTAAATCAGAAATGATTTTAGGCAAAGCATTACTGACTATTGTTTGGTTGACTGCAGCGAAAAACAGAGCCCCAATAATGGCAATCATAATCGTTACTTTTTCTTTATGTTTTAAATGTTCCAATAGACAATCAAACCTCTCTTTCGATAGGCTTGATTTTTTCTAGAATATTCATCACGGTAATCATTTCTTCATTTGATATATCACCAAATGTTTTGTCGTAATAGGCATAGACGATTTCATCCATTCTTTTCACAAGATCTATGCCTTCTTTGGTCAACGTTAAGTAAACTGTCCGCCGATCTGCATTACTGCGTTCACGAATGATATATCCTTTTTGCACTAATTTCTCACTGGTTAACGTGACATAACTGTTTGTTGCGTTTAATCTGCGTGCTACATCTGAAACTCTGAGCGTAAGTACATCCTCTAATGCTCTTAAAACTGTAAATTCATTATATGGAATATATCCTTCAAATTCGACAGCAAAATCTTGTCTAACTGTACGGACTAAATATCGAAATGACTTCGTAAAATCAACTATTAATTCTTTTCTTTCATTCATCGTATAACTCCTTCAACTTTAAATAGTTTAGCAACTTAACTAAGTGCATATACTACGCCGACCGAAATAAATTGTCAACATCCAATGCAAAAAAAACTCTATTTAACTGTGAAAGTTAAATAGAGTGGGAGAAACAATATTGATAAATTTTAGCTGTTGCCAAACAATCGCCTAACGCATCGTGAGCATTATGTTCAATTTGTAAATAATGCGCTAATGTTGTCAATTTATGATTGGGTGTATTATTTATGATTTTCCTTGAGAGTTTTAACGTATCAATTACTGTATATGCTGGAAGCTCAACTTTGTCCTCTAGTGCGTATAAAAACCCCATATCAAAGGAAGCATTGTGAGCGACAATAGGAAGGTCTCCTATAAATTCAATTAGTTCCTTCATTACACGTTCAATTTTCGGTTCATTTTTAACCGCTTCGTTAGTAATCCCGGTTAATGAAGTTATACGAGTTGAAATTGAGCGTAACGGATTTACTAACTGATTCATGATATCTACTTGTTCATGATTGTGATACTTAACTGCTCCTACTTGAATAATTTGGTCAGCCCCTGGTCGCAATCCAGTTGTTTCAAAATCAAGGACCACATAATCACTCACTTTTTTCACGGAAGGATTATATTTCTTCGGGGTTGGCGTTCGTCTTGATGACGCCCAATACTGTTGACGTGATTTTTGTCTTAGCAATTCTCCTGCATCTATGCGTCGATCATCCATTTCGTTTCCCTCCGAATCTCTTCCAACTATTAGACTACCTATTGATTGAACTATATACCCAAAAGTTAGAAAAGTTAAGCAACTATTGACGAAAGAGCAAACTTTTAATATGATTATTTTACGTTAACTAATAATATATTTAAGTTAACGTTAATAAAGGAGATGAAATAATGCGAAATAATCAATTAAAAATGTTAATTGTTACTGCTCTTTTTGCTGCAATTATCGGTATTATGGCACAAATTACAATACCACTTCCACTAGTTCCGATTACTGGACAAACACTTGCTATTGGATTAGCAGCAACGATTTTAGGTAAAAAATACGGTACTTTATCTGTTGTTGTTTACATCATGCTAGGAATCGCTGGGTTACCCGTATTTAGTGGGATGTCTTCAGGACTAGGTGTTGTCTTTGGACCAACTGGAGGTTATATTATTGGTTTTCTTCCGGCGGCATTCTTAATTGGCTGGATAGTAGAACGGTTTGGATTTACGCTTACATCTGCAATCATTGCAAATATTATTGGCATGATTGTTACTTTAACATTCGGTGCCATCTGGTTAAAATTCGTTGCAGAATTAACTTGGATGGCTGCTATTACAGGCGGTGTAACTCCATTTATACTAGTAGGAATAATTAAAGCAGTAATAGCTGCAACTGTAGGGATTTTAGTACGTAAGCGATTAACATCTGCAAAGCTATTACCCGCTTCAATTGCATCTTAAAAACAGTTTGTCATTATTTAATCGTTAAAGTAGAAAAAACAAGCACTGGAGAAGTTTAATCCAGTGCTTGTTTTTTTAATTAGTAGTTACCATATTAAATCTTTTAAATCCAACAAAGTGTTTTTGCCAATATACATTATCAAGATTTGTAATTTCTACCCCTTTAGAACTTGCGTGAACAAACTTATTGCTACCCATATAAATACCCATATGAGATATTCCTACTTTATATGTATCTTTAAAGAAAACGAGATCACCAATTTCCGGTAGTAATACTTTTGCTGCCTTTTTGTAATAGTCCTCTGCACTCATGCGAACAATATCTAGTCCAGCAAATTGATGAACGTAATAAATAAATCCACTACAATCGAATCCTATCGGTGTTTTTCCACCAAAAACATACGGTACTCCTACAAATCCAGGTGCAATTGAAGCAATACTTGCATATACGTCTTTTCCGTTTGTAGAGATTGGGCCTGCCAATGGTTCGATCACTTGAATATTTTTCATAAATTTAGCAGATTTCTTTAATTGTGCCATTGATGATATATGCGTTTTTTTAGTAATTGCAGCATCTGCGGTTGTACTTAAAGAAATATTTATTGTTGTTAACATAAGACAAATTATCATCAATTTTTTCAGCAATTGTACATCCTCCATTTTCCTGTACCTTTTTATCACATTCTAATGAATTATGAAAATTCAGTCAATAGTTTTATTTACATAGACTTCCCCATATTTAGGATATAACCTTTTTTTCCATTAAAATAATACAGTTTATTATGTATTGCCCGGGAAATATTTGGTGTGTCTTGTCATTTTTAAGTCGAAATTTCTTATCCTATTTAACTATATTGCTCGAAATATACTGAAATACAATAAATGCTAATCCACCATTCCATTAATTCTTAAAAATGCCTTTGACGATAATATTTATCTTTTATAATAGAATGGGCTTGCGTGGGACTCTTTATATAGTTTGCCTTTCAATCAATCTATTACACACCTGCTTTAATTACTATAACAAATTTTACCTCCTATGTAGTTTTCTCTCTTTAATGTTTCGAATCTTCTCGCATTTTTAACAATTTCGTTAGTTTTATGAAAGCGCTTCATGTATAATTGATGATTGTTACTTGAAATAAGAAAAGTACAAGTAAGCTGATTTTATGATAGAAGGAATACAGGTAAATAAAACCCATTCCTATTCCTTTACCGGGCAAGCTTGCTCACGATTGGAGCTATACGCCTTCATGAATCGAATTTTTATACTTTCTGATATTTTTTAAAAAAGGAGATTTAATTAAATGAAAACAAAAGACACATTATCGGTAGGAGAAAATATAGTAGTTGGTTTGATGTTATTCGCCTTATTTTTAGGGGCTGGGAATATTATCTTTCCACCTTTACTTGGTCAGTTAGCTGGAGAATCGTTAGTAATTGCCATTTTCGGCTTTTTAATAACTGGTGTGGGCTTACCTTTGCTTGCCGTTATCGCAATTGCGAAGTCAGGCGGAGATTTACAAGAAATTGCGAGTCGCGTCCATCCAATGTTCGGTTTAATCTTTACCGTAGTCGTTTATCTCGTCATTGGACCTCTTTTTGCTATTCCAAGAACAGCGACTGTATCATATGAAATTGGAGTTGCTCCCTTTTTACCTGAAGCATGGTTGCTCGAAGCATGGCCATTATTAGTTTTCAGTATATTGTTTTTTGTTGTCACCGTGTTATTTGCTTTAAATCCAACCAAATTAGTTGATCGTATTGGAAAAATCTTAACACCAATATTAATTGTGGTTATAAGTTTATTAACAATTAAAAGCATGATTACACCTATGGGAGATATCGGACCAACGCAAGGAGCTTACAAAGAAAGTCCATTTTTCGAAAGCTTTTTACAGGGCTATTTAACAATGGATGTCCTTGCCGCTTTAGTATTTGGGATTGTTGTCATTCATGCCCTTAAAGATAAGGGAGTAAGTAGTAAAGAAGAATTGGTAAAATCAACAATTTTCGCTGGTGTTATTGCCGCAGTCGGATTATCACTTGTTTACATTTCGTTAAGTTATATCGGTGCAACGAGTACTGAAGCAATCGGGACTCAAGATAACGGCGGTTTAATCTTAGCATTATCTTCGAATGCTTTATTCGGAAGCTTTGGTAGTATTATCTTAGCAATTACCATTGCGTTTGCTTGTTTGACTACATCTATTGGGTTAGTTGCAGCAGCTTCCCAATTCTTTGAAAAGTTGACGCCAAAAGTCTCTTATAAAATGTACGTCTTTATATTTGCTGGATTTAGTGCAGTTATCTCAAATGTGGGGTTGACTCAGCTCATTAGTTTCTCGGTTCCAGTACTATTGGCAATTTACCCATTAGCAATCGTATTAATGATTTTATCTTTCATTGATAAATCATTTAATCGAGCGCCTATTGTTTATGGGCTAGCATTATTATTCACAAGTTTTATTAGTATTTTTGATGGCTTTAAAGCAGCTAAAATAACGTTCCCTGCTGTTGAAGCTGTATTAACTAACCTACCACTTTATAGTCAAGGAATTGGTTGGCTTATTCCTGGAATTGTTGGCGGGATTATTGGTTTCATCATTTATAAAATTAAAAAATGAACTCTACGTGTACTCACATCGCCATGAATATTTTAAATATTTTCCAGACTCTACATGAGTCAAATCTACACTGGCTGATACTTTAGAAGTCATAACCATTCACATTTAGAGGTCGATTTCATTCGACTCTTGCATATCTCTTGATGTTACTGGAATCAAAAGAGCGAATTGGTATATTATTACCTATATTTGAATATTATTATTTCCCAATAAATCTTAAGTATATTCCTCAATACACAAAACCCCTTGCAGCCGCTGAAGTCTGCAAGGGGTTTCTATCTATAAGGGGGTCTTATAGCAAAAGTAAGGTTAAACAATGATATGTTACATTATTTAAAGTTTAAAATAGTTTATTGTATGGATGTACTTCACTACGGATTCGGTCACTTTCTAATCGTTCTTTGTGTTGGTCAGTAGTGACTTCTTCTTCATCGTCGTCAACTCCACCTGAAGGAATTTCATTTTCAGTAGAGTTTGTGTCGAACGCAAATGCATTTCCATGTCCATCTGTTTCATATCCAGTTTCTTCATATTCATCAGTTTCTTTGTTACTGACTTGATTTAGTTTATTTTCTTCTACTTTATTCGTCGGTTCATTGTGCTTGCCGGAAGTAAATTCTGTACCAAAAACTCGTTCTTCATCTCCTGCTTGAACGCGAGGATCTTTATCAAAATCGTTCTTCATGTCTCCAGAAGGAAATTCGTTTTCTTCGTTAATGCCAAATGCAGCTGGCCCTAAGTTTGGATCTGCACCAGGTGATTGGAAGCCATCTGTTTGTTGTTCGTTTGTAATCTTCTCATTAATAGTAGGACGATGTTCTTGAACCATTTTATCTTCTTGTGTTGAATGGCCAATATGGTCTTCTTCTCTTGCTAAATTAGGATCTGTTGCAAACGTTTCTCCTCGAGCAAAACGATCTTGAGGTTCATCGAAGCGACCATCTGTTTCATTGACTAAGTCGTTAGTCGATGGTGAAAATCCTTGCTCTTGTGAATATTTACTTTTTGGTTCGTCGTCACTATGGCTTTCTAATGTTGTCTCGCTACGTGGTTCTGCAGCTCCAAATGTAGTCGAATCATTTTGCCCTGTGAATTTTTCATTTCCTACTACATTCGAATCGGTTTCATTGAATCTTGACTCAACAAATTCGGTTTTTGCCGTAGTGGTCAAGTCATTATGAGAAGTATTTTCGAAGCCCGGTTCAGTTGGTTGAATATGTGCTTCTCCACTGTAGGATTCATAACTATTTCCAGTAGCACCAAACGTATCATAACCTTCTTCAAATTCACTTTCAGGTGAATGAACTACTCCCTCTTTCGATCCTTCTGTATAAAGGACAAAGCCTCCACTTGCAACATCTTTTGAATAACGTTGAGTCTCTTCTTCATTCAAATCTAATTTGCGTAAGCCTTCAGTTACTGCATCTTCACCTGTAAACCAAGATTTGAATTTATCCATAAAAGTACCAGCATCGTGTGTCGATACTTCTGAATGACGGTTTAGTGTGCTCATATGTGTATGTTCTTTAGAAACTACATGAATATCGCTTTCAGCATACCCATGTGCTTTTAATTGCTCTAATTTTTCATACATTTCATCCTCAGTACGAGCTACTTCAATTTGGCGATTCGATTTTAAATTCATGGTGGTTCCTCCTTATGTTTTGTGGTTACAGTCTATCTACCCCACCATGAATTCAACTTAAACACTTTTGAGAATTTTTAATTAATTTGTAATAAAAGTCATAATTAAAGCCTTTGCTATTTGAAGCAAAGGCTTTAATTTATTTTAGTTGTAATGCTTGCGATAGATTCCCGGTAATTTGAATATTTTTAAAATCTAATCCTAGATGAACAGCTGTTAAAGCAAATTCAGGTCTAACACCTGACAAAGTGGTCTTAACACCAACAATTTTTAATGCATCAATTAATCGGAAAATTTCCATGGCAACCATCGTGTCAATCATATTTACCTCTGATAAGTCAATGTGTAGGTGGGTAATACCTTGTTTTGAACACTCATTAAGTGTATTTTCAAGTATGTATTTAGCTCGTTGAGTATCAATTTCACCAACTACTGGAAGCAATCCGATATGACGTTGTAACTTTATGACAGGAGCACTCAATTCATTAATTAATTCTTGCTGACTTCTTAATCTTTTCTTTGCTAACAAGTCTTGAACCTCAACCCATCCGTTAATTGTTTCGCTTTATTTAGTAAGTAATGATAAAGTTCACTATTTTGATGCATAAAAGGTCTCTCCTTCTCTCTCTTAGCATCCTTTCTGGTACGATACTAATAAAGGAGCTGATTCTTTATGGTGTTAAATCTTTTATCTTCCCATGCATCTATTCGCACATATAAAAATGACAAACTTTCAAAAGAAGAAGTTTTTGAACTCATTGCCGTTGCTCAACATGCAGCAAGTTCTCATTTTGTCCAAGCTTATAGTGTAATTTGGGTCACTGATGAACAAATTAAGAAGAAACTTGGTGATTATTCTAAAAATCCGCAACAGATGGAAACAGCAGGTGCAGTATTTGTATGTTGCGTGGATTTTGAAAGACTCCGTATTGCAGGTCAATTAAATGATACAGATATTGTTACTGATAGTGCTGAAAATGTGATGGTTGGAACGATCGATGTTGCTCTATTCGCTCAAAACTTAGCAATAGCTGCTGAATCTAAGGGCTATGGCATTTGCTATATTGGAGGAGTAAGAAATAATCCCTCTGAAATTAGCGAGTTATTAAATCTTCCTTTAAACGTGTTTCCAGTATTTGCTATGACTATGGGCGTGCCAAATGAACAAAATGGTATTAAACCACGATTGCCAGTAGAGGCAATCCTACATGAGAATGGCTATGACAGTGAAAAATATAATACTTTGTTACCTACCTACGACAAAACGATGGAACAATATTATGCGTCCAGAAGTTCTAATCAAAAAGTAGCAAACTGGACTAAATCTATGGCAGAATTCCTAAAAGTGCCTCGTCGAACACATTTGAAAAAATTCTTAGAAGATAAGGGATTTTCTTGGAAGTAACTCTATTTAGATGTTAGATGGGGTTTTTAATGGTTCGAATAACAAAAGAATATCTTTATTACAACAGCAGCTTAATGAGTTGCTGTTTTTTCTTTGACCAAAAGTAGAAGATTAGAGTTTAACAAGCGAACAAATTATTTCTAGTCAAAAATACGAACATATATTCTATTTATGTTATAATAAGAGCAACAATGGCGAATGAGAGGTAGCGGATGGTCACTTCCATGAGAATGGAGGTGATGCTATGACTAATTTTGAATCGATGAGTTTACTAATGCAACTTGCAACTGTGATGATCGGTGGGTTTTCAATCGTTGTTTCACTAGTCATTTTCTTCACTAAAAAGAAATAGCCGTCCTCACTGATTAGGCGAGACGACTATTTCTGACTAAAATTGGACCAACCGCTATTTCGTACACGAGCGATTGTTGACTAGGTGCTGACACACCTAGTCTTTCTGAATCAAGTATACACTACTTTATTAAACATCTCAAAGGTTTGTCGTGACAAATCGACTACTTGTTTTTGAGAAATGCTTGCTCTTGTTCTATTGTCGGTCCTGCTTTTAGTTCGCGATCAAACGCCCATTCTCGTGTATCCTGAGCAGTCTCAGCCAATGGTCGAAAAGTCAATCCGTTGTTTATTGCTAATTGATTTTCAACAACAAAGAAACCTTCTGGGAAATCTTTTGACATGGGCATCCAAAATGGATATCTTCGCACGCCTAAATCAGCCTCTTCTAAATCTACATCAGAAATCCACTCTTTTTCGATATCCGCACTAGCGGTTTCATTAATGAATTCATTCATCGACAGCGGATTTGAAGCGACATTAAACGTTCCTGTTTTACCTTCTTCGACCATCTGCACAATCCACTTGGCCATATCACGTACATCAATCCATTGAACTTTCCTACGTGGGTCATCTCCTCCGGGAACAGCAACTTTACCAGATTTCCCTAATAGCTTGGCATAATAGGTAAATCGATCTGTCGGATCATTTGGGCCAACTACAATACAAGGACGAATGATTAAGGCCTGTTTATTAAATGTGTCATTCACTAATTGTTCACACATTACTTTTAAAGGACCATATGTAACACCCGTAACTTCATCTGTTTCGATTTTTTGATTGAAAGTCGAACTAGACTCATGTGGTCGTCCATTTTTATAGTCATCATAAATAGAAATTGTAGAAATAAACATATAGGATTTTGTTTTGTTTTTTAATATATCCAGCATCGGTTGTAAGTCTTGAGGAGAGTAAGCACACGTATCAAATACTGCATCCCACTCTTCTTCCCCTACTAACTCTGCATCTTTTCTTCGATCACCTTGGATATGTCTTAAGTGTTTATAGACTTCCTGATTTGTTTTGCCTCGATTAAATAACACCACTTCATGACCATTTTTTTCTGCTGCTTCTACTAAATAACGACCTACAAAAGAAGTTCCACCCAATACTAAAATTTTCATTACTCCTCCACCTCCATATACAAGAAGTTCTTCGCCAATTAAAAAAATCCTTTAAACATTTTTTTCAGAGCATTGCTTGTTGATTTTAAAGCATACTAATTTATAATATATGAGGTTTTAAAAAGTTGAGAATGGATATAGAAATAGGGGAGATTCTTTTATGGGCAAATACTCGTATTTTGTCGAATTTTGCTACTGTTTTGTTTTGTGTAATGTTACAATTAAACTTATCTTATTGAACAAAAGGAGCATTTTATGGATATTCAATGGACTCAACTTACCCAAATTAAAACGCTCCATGTTTTTGGACCCACCACTCAACCTACGGCAGGGATTGTATACGATTCTAGAGATGTACAACACCAGTTTGCCTTTTTTTGTATCATTGGAGAAGAAACCGATGGACACTTATACATAGATGAAGCAATTCAAAACGGAGCTACAACTATTGTAGGGTCCGATAAAGTAACAATCGAAAAGTATGCTTCTTTACATGCCAATATTTCTTTTGTTTTGGTTCAAGATTCTCGTGAAGCATTAGCATATACAGCCATTGAATTTAACCATCATTCTGCTGATAAATTATTCAAGGTAGGCGTAACTGGGACAAATGGAAAAACGACAGTTGCAACTTACGTCAGAAACTTATTTAATTTATTAGGCTTGCCCTGTGGAATGCTTGGTACAAATGGAATCTTTACATCAAATGAAATTCTTCATATTAAAAAAAGCACACCAACAACGCCAATGTCTTCAGATGTACAAGCCATCTTTAGTGAGCTCTTAAAGCGTGGAGATAAAGCTGCTGCTATGGAAGTTTCATCAATTGCATTAGATCAATATCGAGTAGGTGGATTTGAATTTGATGTGGCAATCCATACAAATATTTCAGAAGAACATATGGAGTATCACAAAACGTTTGATCATTATAAGATGTGTAAACTGCGCTTATTTACACAAGCAAAAGCAAGTGTTGTCAATTTAGATGATGAAGGCATGAGCAAAGACATTATTAAAGTTGTCCAAGGTTCATTATTGACATACTCCTCTAATACAGACTCTCAAGCAGATTTAATTTGGACCAACATTCATCATCTAGCAGATGGAATGTCATTCGATTTGCTTTATAAAGGGCAAATTCATCAAATCAGTATACCTATATATGGAGAATATAATGTCGGGAATTTAGTTTCTGCTATTGGTGCTGCTTTATTTGCTGGCATTTCGATTGAAAAGATTTTAATGGTTTTACCTGAAATGCAACAAGTGGATGGTCGCTTTCAAGTAATTAACGGGCCTGATAACCGGATAATCGTTTTAGACTATGCGCATACTCCAGTGGCATTAGAAGCTATTATGAAAGCTGTGAAAAAATTGCCTCATGAACGGTTGATTACTTTAATCACCGGTATTGGCATCCGAGATTTTGCGAAAATGCCAAAAATGGCGAAAACCGCAGAAGGTAAAGCTGAAGTCTTAGTCGTTTCGGTAGATCATCCCGGAGAAAATGATCCATGGGTAGTTGTTGATGCTGTATTAAAAGGTTTCCAAGTACCTTATCTGCAAGAAGTACTGACAGCTCCGTCTCGACATGAAGCTGTCATAAAAGCTTTGGAAGCAAGTAAACCTGGTGATATCGTATTACTAACTAGTGGTTGCATAAACGGTGCACAAATTGTGCGTGGCGAATATATCCCACATTCTGATGAAGACATCATTCATGATTTCTTTTACAATACAAAACTTAGCGTGTAAATGTTAAACCTTCATGCCCCGAGCCTGAAGGTTTTTTTTGGTGTGACTGTTAAATTGGGTCTATGAGCGGTTTTTGTTGTTCTATGAGCGAAATTTTGTCGACTATCAGCGGATTTGGTTGTTCTATGAGCGGTTTCTTGTTGGCTATCAGCGGTTTTGTCATTTCTATCAGCGAATCTATCCTTTTCTAACAAAAAAAGCTTCTGGCAAATGCCAGAAGCTCTTTTTCTTTATGATTAATTTTTATTTTTACGTTTCGTTGCTGCGTCAATATATGCTTTAAATAAGCGTTTTGATGGTTCGTCACCAACTTGTGCAAATTCCTCTGGATGCCATTGGAATCCAAATACGAAAGAATGTTCCGTACTTTCAACCCCTTCAATGATACCGTCTGTAGCACGTGCCACAATTCTTAATGGACCAGTTACTTCATTACATGCTTGGTGGTGGTACGAATTCACTCTAAATTCATCTTCTTGTAGCATTTCGTACATACGGCTGTCTTTTTCAACTTTTACAGGATGTGAACGATGAGTTCTTTCCGCATCTTGCTTATGTTGCATAACCGCTTCTTCACGTTGCGAATGGATACTTTGGTAAAGCGAGCCTCCAGTAGCTACGTTTAGCATATGAAGTCCTCGGCATACACCGATATATGGTTTATCCAGTTCTAACATTTTTTTAACGAGTTCATGTTCCATTGCATCTATTTTTGGCGCGATTTTACCTAAATGCACATGAGGTTCTTGACCATAATAAGAAGGATCGATGTCCTCGCCTCCTGTTACAAATAGCGCATCTATTTGATTGCACATTGCTTCTAAATCTTCTCCTGGTATGAGTGGAATTAATAGTGGAATTCCTCCAGCTTGAGTAATGGCATTTGGATATACAGGTGGCATATAGTAGCTACCGTCTTTTTGTACTTCTGCAGTAATTCCAACAATTGGTTTCATCTATATTCTCCGTTCTTTAGTTAGCTTTGCTCTACAACAAAACATACCCTTAATATCATTTTAAAAAACGTGACAAACTATTCCAATAATTCACGTAATGCAGAATTCTTATTAATACGACCTTTTGGAATGATAGTTGGACGGAAACCCCCTAATTCGATTAAGTCCTTTTCATTTCCACGGTTTACTACATAAACATCTGCGATAGTTGTTACATGTATATCATCAATTTTAATTAATTGGTCAGCATAAAAATCGATAATTTCTTTCTTAATAGATGCGGGAACTCCTTTTTCATAATTAACATTGCGTACACTCGGCTTTTTATTTGGTGAATTCACAATCGCCTCATTCTCTACATGATGGTTCACAAGCACTTGTAAGAGCTTAATAATCTCGGATAAACCAATTAGCACAATTCCAATTACCACATGGATAAGCAAAAATGATAAAGTGAAAATTGAGAAAATATTTCCAAATTCAGTTACAATTTCATGTTGAGTGAACATTAATGAAACAATAAATCCTAAGATAATGACGACGATGCCAGCAATAAACAATATGCGACTTATGATATTCTTCAAATGTTAGCCCCCTATATCTCAATAAATTCGCTATACAGCGTTACAATTCCTGTAAGCAAATATAAAACTCTCCAAAAAACTGAAAGGCTTAATTAATATTTATTTTGTGGCATCGATTTTGCAAAGTAAAAACCTTGCACTGTTTTACAAGCTATTTTACGCATAAGGACAGTTGGGATTCCGTTTCTATGCCTTCAGGTATCACATGAATATTTAGGTGTCCGCAAGATCTATTAAATTTATAATTACTTTACAAAATTCATTTATCCAAATAGAAGGGGATGATTCTTTTGACAAATAGTACAAATATTTCGGTAAAAAAAATGACAAATCATGATTTTTCATGTTGGCTAGAGATGAGAGCTTTATTATGGCCGGATTGCCCAACAGAAAAACACATACAAGAGATTTTGGAACAATTGGATTCCCCTCTAACTTTGCAAGCTTTTATAGTTGAAGAACAAAACGAACCAATTGGGTTTTTAGAGGCTGCCATTCATCAACATGCACATAAACAGTTTGGTCAAGCGGGTTACATAGAAGGATGGTTTGTTAAAGATTTATATAGAATGAAGGGATATGGAAAAATCTTAATTGAAGCTGCTGAAACGTGGACTGCCGAAATGGGATATGAGCAAGTTGCCTCTGATACAGAAGATTTTAATGTCGGAAGCATCGTTGCTCATGGTAAATTAGGGTACCTAGAGCAATTTCGAGCAGATGGAGAAGTGAAATTCTTGAAGTCTTTATGTTAGTGGACAGCTCAGCTAAATTTACTTTTTAGCGCTTTTTTTGTTTGAAACTAATCCTTTAGACCTTTTCTTTCGTTTTCTCTGAAAGGATTTAGAAAAGAGGTGAGTAAGATGAAAACAATTATTATGATGTTATGTATGACCATGAGTGTATTTATATATTCAGCAACAACAGGAGCACATGCAGATTTAGCATCGAGCTCCCCTGCTGACGGAGCCATCTTAGAAACTGCACCTACTGAAGTAGTGCTTAAGTTTACGACGACAATAGACAATCAGGTATTTGAAATAGATGCCCTAAATAACGAAGGTGCATCTATAGCATCGGGAGAACCTTCTTTAAACTCAGCAAAAGATGAATTAACCATTCCTCTTAGTGATCAAACAGTTGGATTAGTAACCGTTCCTTACTCGGTCATCTCAAAAGATGGCCACCCAATTGAAGGAACGATCTCTTTTACTGTTGAAACTAATGAAATAGCTCCTGCTACTTCAAGCGAGGACAATCAAAATTCTGCTGTAGTATCTCCTACAACTAGTGATACCAACAATGATAATAAAGCTAAATATGAAACTGATTCATCTAAACCATCAACTGAACCTTCAAATGAAACAAATAAGCAATCTCCAATGACTATGGCATCTTCAAATGATGCAGAAGAAACTCAAAATCAAACTGCTACTCCTCTTTCCTCCATCATTAAGTCACTATACTTATTGTCATTATTACTATTAACCGGTTCATTATTATGGAGATTCAAAGGACATAATGTCCCTTACTTGGCGAGAATGCAAGTGCTTCACTTGGCAATGCTTGCGCTATTTACTTGGTCTCAAGCTCGGAACTTTACGCGAGTATTTGAAGGTGTCACATGGCAAGATTTATTTCTAAGAACAGAGATTGGTCAATTTTGGACTGCAGCTCTCGTCATTACGGTATTAGGTCTTTATATTATCGGACGTAATCGGTATGTAGATCTTGCATGGGTATCAGGAATATTAATCGCAAAAAGCTTAAACAGCCATGCAATTGCTACAAATGTGCCAGCTTTAACAGTTAGCTTGAATTTCATCCATTTATTGCTGTCAGCATTATGGATAGCTGGTTTATACTATGTCATTATTTTGTGGAAAAAAGGCACGGCTCAAATGTTTATTCCCACTTTTTCAAAAATGGCTTTGCTTAGCATCATTAGTTTAACGGTGACAGGCAGTATCTACGCATGGCTATTAGCTCCGTCCATTTCGGCTTTATGGACGACAACTTGGGGATACTGGTTAATTGCGAAAATTGCAACAGTCATTGGAGTGTTTATATTAGGAGGTTTCATTCGACGACATATGAACAAAAATGGCTCACTCTCTAATCGACGCTATCTATACTTTGATGTGGTTCTTGCCATCACAATATTACTTATTGTTGGAGTGTTAACGCAGCTTAGTTCTTCCATATAAAGCTACGTTCATTATTATTTGAATACGTTTAACCGAAATCATTTCAAACCCTTGTAGTAAAACGCCCATCCAAAGAACTGTATACTTCTTACATTTCAAACAGACTCAACAGATTGTAAATGCAACATTAATCATAAAAATCTATTCTATAATTTAACGTAGTCTTCGTGGCAACGTTTTTTTGTACGTTTGAATGAACAATTCTAGGGAATAATTTGGTTATCAATATTTATAGGAGGCTAATTATGACCAAAGACAAATACGAGAAAATTCACGATGAGATAAAAGGACAAACTCAAGACCAACAACCTGGACTGGAATCAGAGATGCATCCTCAACCCATATACGATGATAAAAATTATCGTGGATCTGGTAAATTAACAGGAAAAGTGGCTCTCATTACAGGTGGTGATAGCGGAATTGGACGTGCGGTAGCAGTTGCCTATGCTAAGGAAGGTGCTCATATTGCCATTGCCTATTTGAATGAACATGAAGATGCTGAAAAAACCGTGAAATTGGTTGAGGGATACGGTGGAAAAGCAATCAAAATTGCTGCTGATTTAAGCGATGATGAGAACTGCCAAGATGTAGTTGACCAAGTTATAACAGAATTTGGACAGTTGAATGTGCTAGTCAATAATGCAGGAAAACAATTCCCAACAAAAGATTTTTTAAAGATTACACCTGATCAGTTACAAGATACGTTCTCGACGAATATTTTTTCGATGTTTTACTTAACTCAAGCTGCCCTTCCCCATCTTTCAAAAGGAGATGCCATCATCAATACATCTTCGGTGACTGCCTATAAAGGGTCTCCGCATTTAATCGACTACTCAGCTACCAAAGGTGCAATCACCACCTTTACACGTTCATTAGCACTGAACCTAATTGATAAAGGCATTCGTGTAAACGCAGTAGCACCTGGACCAATTTGGACACCTTTGATTCCTGCCACATTTGAAAAAGAACAAGTGGCTAAAGCTGGGGATGACACACCAATGGCAAGACGGGGCCAACCTGCTGAAAACGCACCAGCCTATGTTTTTTTAGCATCCACAGATTCAAGTTACATGATTGGACAAACTATTCATGTAGACGGTGGGGACTTCGTCACTTCTTAATGTGGAAGCTGGAAAGACTATGTCCTTCCTTCCCGTTGTTAGATTCTATAAATAAAATCCCATCGAGTTTCGATGGGATTTTTCAAATGTAATGATTATCTTTCACAAGCAATTAAATCTTTATCACGATCACTTTTCTTATTTAAATCGTACAGTTTTTGATTAATAAAAGGCTTATATTTAGTCGCTCCACCTTTGTTTTTCACAGTTGATGCGCGTGCAATTCCACCTGGATAAACTTTATTAACTTCAGTACAATTTTTGTACGTTTTTAATGTCACTTTAGCGGCTGCTTCCACTTGTATTGATCCCATAAAGCCCATCACTAGAATAAGTGAAAGGAGCATAGCCATACCTTTTTTCATCAAATAATTCCTCCAATAACACTTATTTACAATTATCATACTTTACATATCATCAAGCTGTCTAGTTAAATTAATAGGGTTTCACGAATTATTGTTTTAGCGTTTTAACATGCCTTTGAGATTCGGATAATTGATTCTAAATTAGCGATGAATATAAAGACTTAAGATGACCATACAATCACTTTCATAAAATTGTTATTTTTCCCTTCTAAATGCCCATACTTCTGGATATATTGTCGGGAGAGGTGTCGCATTCAAGTGAAATGGATCATGAGTCATAAAGCAATTATGATTATCAGTCTACTTATTGTCATTACCGGAATTGGCTTATTCAGTATTTATTCATCTGTTGAATCCACTGTTGAAAGAATGCAAGAACCTTTGCCATTAAAAATTCCTGTTTCCACTTACCGTGAAATTCCTGACCCAATTAAACACAAACAACCCATTTCCTTTTTATTACTCGGAGTTGATGAGCGAGAAGATGATAAAGGCCGAGCAGATACAATGATTGTTGTGACAGTAAATCCGAATAATAATACGACTAAGATGATCAGTATTCCTAGGGATAGTTACACAAAGATTATTGGTACTGAAAAAGAAGATAAAATTAATCACGCTTATGCTTTTGGTGGGGTTGAAATGTCAAAGGCTACCGTTGAAAATTTATTGCAAATACCTATCGATTACACCATTTCCATAAATATGGAAGGTTTTATCGGTTTAGTCGATGCTGTTGAAGGCGTAGAGGTTGAAAACAATTTAGCATTCGATGTGGATCAATTTACGTACGAACTAGGTCCCATTCATTTACAAGGTGAACAAGCATTAGCTTTTGTTCGCATGCGGTATGACGATCCTAATGGGGATTTTGGCAGACAAGAACGTCAAAAAATTGTTCTCGATGCGATTATTGATAAACTTAAATCTATTAATAGTGTGTGGAAGTATAAAGAATTATTAGGTCTAGTGGGAGATCATGTTAGGACCAATCTAACATTCGACGAAATGAAGACGATATCGAAGGATTATTATGAGGCAATCAATGAGGTAGAATCACTCTCTTTTCAAAAGGGACAAGGTCAAACTTTACAACAAATCTGGTATTACATGCTTGATTCACAAGAACTTGAGGCCATACAGAATCAATTGAAAACACATTTAGAATTGATAGAATAACTGATTTTTTCCCTTAAAAGAAATTAACAATAAAGCCCGCCGAAATTATATCTTCGGCGGGCTACACTACTTATTTTATGGTGCTGACAGAATAGAATTCATTAATATCTTTGTAATACTTATTTAATGAATGAGTCGACACTTCATACCATTCTGCGATTTCTTTTATACTCCAATATGGCCCTTCAAATAGTTCATGTTCTTGACCAAATCGAATGGCACCAGCAGCAACGGCCGCTTCTTTTCTTGCGTTTGGTTGGTTTGTCACTAAGTAATCTTCAATGATAGTTAGTAAGGGTTTAGGATTACGATTTTGATTTTCTAGACGTTCCATGATATCTATCAGGATGCCTGCTTCAAATTCGGTAAATTCTCCACCATTATAGCCATTTGCTCCAAGACGTTCCCACAATTCAATGAGATGATTCTGTATGGAAACAGCTGGTTCTTCTTGAGTTTTTTCAGCAATTGATTTTGCGAAAGAAGTGACCACTTCTGTATGGTCTGTTGGAATGAATATTAAGCTCGAAATCGCTAAATGGTGATTTTCTTTCAGGCTGACATCTGGCAATGTGAAGCAAAATACATGCACGCCTAGTGGAACAGGTTTTTCACTTTCGCGTCTTAGATATAGCATGTCGTTTGTGAATATATTTTTGACTAACATAAATTGTTCTTCAATATTCATCACTTCTGCCACAATAACGGTCGGGCGTTTCCACTGTTTCAAGACATTTTCCACAGCTGGTCGAACCGCTTTTTTCTGTTGTTTTTCAATATACTTTAACCAAATTTCTGGTTTTGTGTGGAAGAAAAATTCATCGATGGCAATGGCTTCAATCATTTCTTCGGGAAAGTATCGGTCTAATCTAGATTTCCAATCATTGATTACAGCTAACAAGTCAGATAAGTCTTTTCGTTCTGGATATTCATCATAAAAAGTTTGGAGTACGCGATCTAACTCCTCTGTACGAACGTCTTCAATCGAGACCGCTTGTTTACGTTCACAACACTTCTTGTATTTTTTCCCGCTGCCACATGGACACGGATCATTACGTCCTACCATTTAAAACACGTCCTTCAATTAATAAAGTTTACGCCCTAGTGTAACATGCATACCGCCGCGAATACAGGGTACAAAGGGCTTGGGACCCGGGACTGTGTTGTCTAGGAGCGGAAAAGACAATGCTATCGGCGGTTTTTTGTCTCCTATGAGCGGAAAAGACATTGCTATCAGCGGTTCTCTGTCGTCTATCAGCGGATTTCTATCCCCTATGAGCGCTTTCGTGTCGACTATCGGCGCTTCACCAAAAATAGGGACATCCACATTAAGTGGATGTCCTTAACAAATTAGCTTTCGATATCTTTATAGGAGCTCTTGCTTTGGACGCTTTCATGTCTCCAATGCTATGAGTGATCAGCTCACAAATCTCCTACCAATGCAAAATAAAATCCCACAATACATTAATCCACTCCAGCGTTCCATAGAGTGGATTCGATATTATTTCATTGTTTTATGGTTAAATGGGCATTTCCCTTTTATTGGTTCAATGTCGTCACCGATAAAGAATTGTTTCCATTCATTGTGATTCGGGTCACCAAAATGGCTTATGTCGGGATGTGTTGGTAATTGGTCCCAAACTTCAACTCGTTCACGTACTTTTTCACGTGACATGATGCCCCCTTTTTCTGTTCCTTCAAGGCCTTGGAAAATTCTCCGTGGTTGGAATCCTAGTATCATTGAATTTCCTAAATGACGTGTCTTGCGTTGTTTGTAAGCTGGTGCGTTGCCAAATACGAATATCGGTTCACCTTGGAAGCGGAAATCCCATAAGTGATGTTCTGGATCATGTGGTGCATCGGTCGGCCATTCAACAGAATCCACGTCATGCAAATACTGCAAAATGTCCCAAAATTGTTGGCGATATCGTTGTAAATCCCCTTCAACTTCAAAAGGTTCAACAAAGACAAATAAACCATGGCGCTTATGTTTAGGATCTTGAAATAAGTCTAGAAAACCTTCTACAATTTTGGGCAAATTAGACCAGTCATCTTGTGTAATAAAACCATAGCGTAATTCCCCTTTTAGCTCACCACTCATTCCGAAGTAACATGGGAATGTTTTATCCGTTACTATGTTATGGAATGTTTGATATTCATGTAGTAGCCATTCCGGTAAATCCGTTCGCGTCAAAAAATCGTCTTTCGTTAGTAACGCTTGTTGTTTTGTTAACATACAATCCCCTCCACCATACAATTTATGTATTTTCACTATATTTTACGAACTACCCTTATAAAATCTTTTTAAAACAAATTTTAGTATTGAAAATTCTTACACTTTTCAAGTTAAAAACTCTGTAAATCGGGAATAACAAGGAAATGAAAACTAATTTATGGGGGAACCAAGATGAGCATGGATAGTATTGAGACGATTCAAACTAATTGTCAGAGTGAATATGATATTTTACGTAAAGTAATCGTTTGTGAACCTCAATTTATGGCCATTGATGAAATCATTAATGATGTACAAAAACAATATCAACATGACAATATTAATATCGAACGTGCGTTAATACAACATCATGATTTTGTAGCCAAGATGCGAGATGAAGGAATAGATGTAATTACGTTAGCTGCCAATGCTTCATTCCCAGAACAAGTATTTACAAGAGATATTGGCTTCACGCTTGGAAACCAAACTTTTGTTTCTGAAATGGCAAGTTCGATTCGCCAAGGTGAAGAAACCGTTCTTCAAAAATGGTTGGATAAACACCATGTGCCATTTCAAAAATTGGCACAAAATCATATTGAAGGCGGAGATGTTATTATTGATGGGAAAACCATCTTTATTGGTTTAAGCCACAGAACATCTCAATCTGCAATTGAACATCTTAAAACTGATTTACCGGATTATGAAATCATTATGGTTCCTTTTGACCCAAAATATTTACACTTGGATTGTGTTTTTAATATTCTTTCTCCAACGGAAGCATTAATTTTTCCTGAAGCTCTTGAAGTCCGAACGTTAAAATTTCTAGCCAGTCGTTACAAGCTAATTAAAGTGACTAAGGAAGAGCAATTTACAATGGGCACGAATGTGTTGTCTATTGGCAATAAAAAAGTCTTTAGCTTGCCGATTAATTCTCAGGTCAATGAAGAAATTCGAAGCCACGGTTATGAGGTTATTGAAGTGGATTTCTCTGAGATTATAAAGTCTGGTGGATCTTTTAGGTGTTGTACCATGCCAATCAATCGGGGCTAAACGCAGCTTATAGATAGAAAATGTCATCCATTACACCAACTTACTTGGGCATTGGATGACATTTTTTTACTGTTTCATACACTTTTCAATAGCTGCCATTAGTACGTGCGCACTGACTGTACAGTCTGTCAGTGTTGTCCATTCTGCCGGGTTATGACTTACGCCATCTTTACTGCGTGCAAAGATCATCGCTACCGGAATTTGTGCACCAAGCATCATCGCGTCGTGTCCTGCACCACTAACGAGATATTCTTTATTGATCTTCATGTCATCGAATACGGTGTTTAAAATTCCAGTCATTTCTTCACCAATCGGCACTGGTGGTGTTCGCATTTTTTCTGTTATTGTCACTTTCACATTTCGAGACGGTGCAATTTCATGGGCTTTAGTTACTACATTGGAAACGATTTGATCACGTGAATGTTCTTCGATATCACGAATATCTGTAATAAGGGTGACTTTCCCTGGAATCACATTTGCACCATTCGGTTCTACTTGAATTTTACCAACCGTAGCAACACCAGTAGTACTGACTAATGATGGAGCTTTTTCAATATATAAGATCAGTTCAGAAGCTGCTGACAGCGCATCTTGACGATCATTCATTGGCGTGTTACCTGCGTGTCCGGCCTTGCCTTCGAAAATAATTTCCGTCCATGAAGGACCTGCTATGCCCTTTACGATTCCGACTGGTAAATTTGCTTGCTCTAATTTTTTTCCTTGTTCAATATGTACTTCGATAAATCTCTCGATGCCTAGATTTTCGCGCTTCGCTTGTGAAAAGCCTGCTAGTGTTTTCCCGGTTGTCATTAACACTTCTTCGAAAGTTAAACCATCCACATCTTTTAATGTCACTTGAGTGTTCATATCCAGTGCACCTGTCATGGCACGACTTCCAGTTAATCCACCATTAAAACGAGTACCTTCTTCATCAGTAAAGACATAAACTTCATACGGTTTGCTAGGGATAATTCCTTGCTCTTTCCAAGATTCCGCGACTTCAAGCGCAGCGATAACACCAAGGGGTCCATCGAAATGACCTCCTTCTGGAACACTATCAACATGAGAACCAGAAGCGATCGAATCTGCTTCATTATCTTGCCCTGCGATTCGACCGATCACGTTCCCAGCACCATCTTGGGTAACCGACATTCCGGCATCTTTCATCCACTTCATTACTAGTTCTTTTGCTTGTTGCTCAAGAGGTGAAAACCCCACACGAGAAACACCATGTTGTGACGTCAATCCGATTTTTGATAAGTCACCTAGTCTCTTCGCAATTCGTTCACCTGAAACCCCATTTTTTGACCATATATGATCATAATCGGCAAGTAATAGTTGTTCCAAATCATATCGCTTTGACAAATTTTCTTTCCCCTTTCTCTATCTCTTATTAATTCTTACTAGAATACTCATTAAAATAGGTTTTTGCAAACCGAAATTTATTCACTTGGCATATAGCCAACTACTTCATGACTTTCAAGGTCTACTAATATTAATGGCGTACCAACTACAACATTGTCTTTATCTTGAAAAGAAACAGAAGCTACTTCTTTCCCTTCATATTGAGTATTTAATAGTTCATAGCGTTGATCAGTAATTATTATTTCCACTTTTGCATCTCGCCAATTTCCTTTAGCTGATTGATTCCACCCTTTTACCTCAACAAATTCCCACGCAGCTTCCTTTACTAATTCATAACTATCTTCACTTGAATCATTCACTGCAACTTCTGTAGCGGAACATCCAACTATTAAAAAAATTAAGCTTATCCAGATTGATGCTACTAGCAATTTCAACATTATTCACTCCTTCCCTTTTATCATTTGTCTTTATAATTCCTGCAAAAGTTTCACATTTATTTCCATTTAATTTCGCAAACTAAAAAAAAGCCTCATTCAGCTACGAATTGAGACCATTTCTTTGATTAGCATCTACTTCACGCATGAGCTCCTAGCTATTTAAGTGAATTTGATAGCACTAAAATGCATGTAGAAATACTATTTTTTAAGTCTTCATTTGACCAACTTGGTATATTTCCATGTTGTATGGCAAGTTCATGAGACGCAGGTATATGGATAAACCCTGAAGGGATGTCTAACTTATTTGTATGTATATAGTGAAGTCCTTCATACATGACGTTATTGCATAAATATGTGCCGGCTGTATTTGAAATCGATGCAGGGTAACCTAGTTCGTTTAATTTTTCTATCATTGATCTTATTGGGAGTGTTGATAAATATCCTGCAGGACCTCCTTGCTGAATAAATTCGTCCATCGGAGCATGTCCTTCATTATCTGCATCTCCATCTTTAACGTTTATGGCAATTCGTTCAGGAGTAATTTTTGTACGTCCCCCTGCAAGACCCAATGAAATAACCGCATCCGGCTTAAATTCCTTTATTAACGAGATTAACTGATTGCCTGACGACTTAAAATCCACTGTCATCGTCTTGCCCACAATTTGAAAATCTCCAATTTGTTGTCCGTCTAATTCTTCCACTATTTTCATGGTCGGGTTTACCGTGAATGATAAAAAAGGTTCGAAACCTGTTACTAATAAAGTTTGCATATTATCCACCTCACCTTCATTTAATTGGATAATTGTAACCTATTGTGTGAATTATCGTAAAATAAATACAATTCATGAAAATGACTCATGAAATTTTCAATCTTATCCTTTAATTCAAATTAACTAAATATTTTCATCATATTTACTATTCAGATGATATAAACATTAATTTTATAGTAATTTTTTGTTGCTTTACAGGAAAATACTACCTATAATAAATCCTTGTGAGCAATCACAACACATTTCGACAAGGAGAATCGAATGCTTCCATTTAGAAAATCAACTGTTTCCGGAAGAAGATCTCTACTACCTAGAACCATCATCATGCCATCTTCTACTTCTGAATTTCTTTCTCTGTTTTACAATATGATGAGAAGAAATAACCTTTAAAAACTAGAATAAGAGTTTAGCCAAAAAAGAGCATCCTAAACTTAGGATGCTCTTTTCTAATCTATTTTTTAATCACTTAAATTAATCTACATCTTTAATCATGAACGTTGAAATTTCAGGGAATACGGATAACAGAACAATTGTTAATACCATAATAACAGCGTATGGTATTACACCTTTCACAATTTCATCAATTGTATTCGTTCGGTCAATTCCATTTAATACGAATAAATTTAAACCTACTGGTGGAGAGATTAAAGCTAGCTCCATGTTTATTACCATTATTATCGCAAACCATATTGGATCAAAACCTAAGGCAATAATAATTGGATATAAGATAGGTAAAGTGATGACTAAAATTGAAATTGTTTCTAGGAACATACCTAAAACTAATAGTACAACATTAATCATGATAAAAATTATCCATGGGGAAATGTCTTGTTCGGTCGCGTAGGCAGTAATGGTTTGTGGGATTTGTAATATCGTCATTATGTATCCTAATAACATTGCTCCCACAATAATGAACAATATCATTGCATTCGTTTTAACTGTTGAGATAATGATTTTCTTAAAGTTTTCCCAGTTCAAATTACGATAGACAATAGCTGAAATGGCAAAACTAAACACAACTCCTATAGCTGCAGCTTCAGTTGGTGTGAAAATACCAGTGTAAATTCCCCCTATTACGATAACTGGTAACATTAGTCCCCAAATTGCAGTTTTAGTTGAGTCCAACCGTTCCTTCCATGTAGCGGGTGTATCTTTAATATGGCGTGTTTGGTAAGAAGCAAATACCATAAAAGAAATGGTCAAGATTAGGCCAGGTACAATTCCTGCGATAAATAATTTACCAATCGACTCACCTGTTACTGAGCCATAAATAATCATTGGAACACTCGGTGGTATTAAAATACCTAAAGTACCACCTGCTGCAAGTAAACCTAAAACATGTCTTTTATTATATCCACGGCGTACCATCTCAGGTAATGCTATGGATCCTACTGTTATTGCTGTCGCAACACTCGAACCAGAAATGGCTGCAAAAATAGCACAGCAAAATAAGGTTGCAATTGCTAAGCCACCTGGTAAATGTCTAAACCATCGGCTTGCCATTTCATAGAGATCTTTGCCTACTCCACTAACTAATAATATTTGGCTCATCAATACATACATGGGTAAAGCAGTTAATGAAAAGTCATCGAGCGATTTATACGAAATTATGGGAACTTGCATAAAGGCTAATGATCCACCATTAAAGATATACATTCCCACTACAGCTAAGAAAGCGAGTGTAAATGCCACTGGAAGTCCTAGCAATAATAGGGTGCCCAGACCACCGGCAAAGAAAATATTCATATATGTTCTCCTCCCCTATGTATTCCGCCATCAATTATTTGCAAAGTAAAGGCAAGACATAGTAGTACACCCCCTACCGGAAGCATTAATTCCGGTAGGTACATTGGGATACGTAATAAAGATGCAGAAGTAACACCTAATTCAAAGGTATTAAGCGCATGGTGGAAACCATAAAAGGTAAAAATTAAACTAAACACTAAACCTAATGCATTCGACAAATAGGCTAGTAATGTTTTTAATCGATCATTCACATTATTAATTAGTAAATCAACAGTTATGTGTGAATATGTTCGAACCGCGTATGCACTTCCGAAAAAACAACTACCAATAATCGCATATATGGACAATTCTGTTGCCCAAATAGTTGGTTTGTTAAATAGCCAGCGAGAAATTACTTCAAAAAATATCATGAAAGTTGTTGCGATAATAAATAGCCCAGAAATATATGCTCCCATTTTAATAAGGACATCGAAAAAACTGTAAAGTGACTTCATATTGAACTTCCCCCTTACTGCTGATCAACTATTTCTAGAAGTTCCTTGCCCAAATCCCCTGAATTTTTTGTAAATGCATCCCATGCTGGTTTAGCTGCTTCTTTCCATTCTGGTAGATCTTCTTCAGGTACTACGTAAACTTCCATACCTTTTTCTTCTAGTTGTTTAGCAGTTGTTTCATCTTCAGATTTTGCTTGTTGACGAATCCAATCCTCTGTTTCTTTAGCAGTTTCAGTCAATAATTGTTGTGATTTCTCCGGTAACCCATTCCAGTAGTCTTGATTCACAGCTAGGATAAATTCCAAGTAAGCGTAGTTATTTATCGTCAAGTATTTTGCTACTTCATCATATTTGCGTTGCACCATTGCAGTTGTTCCAGATGTAGCACCATCAACTGTATTACGTTGAAGAGCCATGTAAACTTCTCCTCCACCCATGAATACTGGCGAAGCACCGTAGGCTTTAATCATTTCAGATGGGATATCGCCAATACTACGAATTTTTAATCCCTTAAAGTCGGAAGGTGACTCAAGCGGTCGTTTGTTATTTGCAAATTGTGCATATCCATAATCAGCAAACATTAAGACTTTGGCACCTTTTTCTTCCATAGCAGAACGTAACTTATCACCAAATTCTCCATTTATAGCTTCACCAGCTTCTTCATAAGTAGTAAAGATGTAGGGAACATCAAAAATGCCCATTGCTGGAACCGTACTTGCCCATAAAGTTGAAGAGTTAACGCCCATCTCCACCCCGCCTGATAAAATCGATTGATTCATGTCTTTGTCAGTTAATAATTGACCTGCTGGATAAACTTGAACCTTTATTGCTCCATCAGATTTTTCCGTAACATCTTTAGCAAATTGTTCAATCCCTTTTGCAATATGGTGATCTTGCGGTAAGTTATAGGCTAAACGAATAGTGGTTTCTTCATAACTATCACTATCTCCACTTCCAGTTACTGCTTTTGTTTCAGGTTCTTCTGTATTACATGCCGCCAATAAGAAAGTCGAAACGATTAAGAACGTGATTAATTTCATCCATTTTTTCATGCTAATTTCCCCCTTGGTTGTTTTCTTTCAACATGTCTAATGCGCCCTAACGGATTTTTTGATGAAAGACTTGCGGCATAATCAGCTGCATCAAGCAATTTATCAAAATCTAAACCTGTGCTAATGTTCATGCGGTGAAATAAATACACTAAGTCTTCTGTTGCCAAGTTGCCAGCTGCCCCAGGAGCAAATGGACAACCGCCGATACCAGATACTGCGGTTTCAAATATCCTAACTCCCGCCTGATATGCAGCGTATGCATTTGCCGATCCAAGACCTCTTGTATCATGCAAATGAATCGCAACAGGAGTATCACCAGTAATTTCTAGCACCTTTCTCATTAATCGTTCAACTTGGTCAGGTGTCGCAATGCCAATCGTATCTGCTATCCCAATTCGATCGGCTCCTGCCCCTTTCACTCGTTTCACTAAATCTAAAACGTTCTCCTCAGACACTTCCCCTTCATATGGACAGCCGAAGCTAACGGCGATTGAAAAGCATGTTTTAATGCCATCTTTTTTCGCAATGGCTTGAAGTGATTCGAACTGCTTAAAATTTTCATCGATAGTTAACCCTATATTTTTTTGGTTAAACGTCTCAGTTGCAGAGCTAACCCAGTTAACTTCGGTTAGTTGATGTTCCTTAGCACGTTCGTATCCTTTTAAATTAGGAATAAGTGCAATAGCCTTCAAGTCTTCAAACTTCGCAACCGCTTTCAAAACTTCAGATGCATCAGCCATTTGTGGAACCTTGTCTGGATGAACAAATGAAGTCACTTCAATAGATGTTAAACCGGCATCTAAGAGAAGTTTTATTAATTTTTCTTTGTCATTAGTCGATACCATATTCGGATCATTTTGCAAGCCATCTCTTGGACTCACATCAATAATTTTCACATCTGCCATTTATACAACTCCTTGCTCTTTCAGTTTTTTAAACTTTTCAAAGGAGAAATTCATAAACTCTGTGTAAATTTCTTCGTTGTGTTCACCTAAACTTGGCCCGCTCCACTTAATTTCTCCTGGTGTTTCAGATAACTTAGGTACAACACCTGGTACTAAAACTTTTTTACCATCTGGCAATTCAATTTCCTGTAACATCTCTCGCGCTTTGTACTGCTCATCTTCTACAATTTCTTTAATTCCATATATAGGACCAACAGGAACTGATACCTCATCCAAAATTCGTTGTGCTTCTTTCAAAGGATGTCTTTTCGTCCATTCTTCTATAATTGAGTCGATTAAATCTACATTATCAGCACGACCTTGGTTACTAGCATAAATCGGATCATTAGCTAAATCTTCTCGGCCAATTGCTGTCATCAGACGTTGGAAAATTTTATCACCGTTTCCTCCTATAACTAAATGCTTTCCATCAGCACATTCATACGTATTTGAGGGGGCTATACCAGGTAAAGTACTACCAGTTCTTTCTCTTACTACACCTGTTAAGTCGTATTCTGGGAGAATTCCTTCTAATAGACTAAAGACTGACTCGTATAGTGCAACGTCAACGAGCTGACCTCTTTTTTGTGGATCTTCTTCCCTTGCGCGAAGTGCCATGAGTGTACCAATGACAGCGTATAACCCAGCAACCAAATCCCCAAGTGCAATTCCTACTCTGACTGGCGGTAATTCTGGGTATCCAGTTAGGTAACGAAGTCCACCAATAGCTTCTGCAACACTTCCAAATCCAGGTTTCTCTCGGTACGGACCAGTTTGACCATAGCCTGAAACTCGAGTCATGATGATTGATGGATTTATTTTCTGTAAATCCTCTAAACCAAGACCCCATTTTTCTAAAGTTCCAGGTTTAAAATTTTCGAGAACTACATCTACTTTTTCAACAAGTTGTTTTATTATTTGTTGACCTTCAGGATCTCTCATATTTACTGTAATAGACTTTTTATTTCTTGATTGCACGTACCACCATACTGATGTGTTGTTGTGCATGACTCGCCAATTTCGAAGTGGATCACCTTTCGTTGGTTCTTCAACTTTTATTACTTCTGCTCCAAATTCAGACAGAATTTTACCGGCAAAAGGAGCGGCAACTAAGTTGCCTAATTCCAGTATTTTTATACCATCTAACGGTTTTCTTTTAGACATTCTCAATCCTCCTACGATTTTGAACTATGTTTTATAAACTGGATGTAATCGCTTTCAATATGAGCCTTCATTAATTGCTTCGCTTTTTCTGGTTCTTGATTGACAATTGCTTGGAAAATTTGTTGGTGATCATGCATGGCATGTTCCATATGGAGTGGATTTTCTTCAAGTATGGATTTCCTGTAAAAACTATTAACACCACGAAGCTGAGAAATCATTGAAACGAGAAACGGATTGGCACTTGAAGAAATAATCGTTTCATGAAAATTCACATTGGCATCATGTACTTTCTTAATATCATTTGATTCAGATATTTTCCCCATTTGAAGTAAGTATGTGCGCATCAACTCCACCTGCTCGTGTGTTCTTCGCTGTGCAGCATAAAATGCAGCTAACGGTTCCATTTCTACACGACACTCATATAAATGTTTGAAATCTTGAATTGATGATTCTACTACAGTTACTCCGCCTGATGAATTTACAAGTAAAAGCCCATCCTTTTCCAACATCCGAATTGCTTCACGAATCGGACTTCTACTTACTTGTAGCTCTTCTGAAATCTTCTCTTCTATCAGTCTTTCACCTGGTTTAAGACCACCCATGATAATGGACTCTTTTAAATAGTCATAAACTTGTGTTTTTAAAGTAGCTCTCTTTTTTACAACTTGTACGATGATAATCACCTCTTTTATAATTTCGTCGACTGTATACAATTTCTCTCTATGTAAGAATAATCAAAATACTTTAAATCGTCAATCATTTTTCAAAACTAATTATTTATACATTTTTCTAATAATATTTTGCTTAACAACATAATTTTGTTGCTTTTTTATCCTTCTTTATCATTGAGGGTATAAAGGACAAGCAATTCTTCAAAGAATTTCAATGTAAAAAAACCTTCCACATGAAGTGAAAGGTTTTTGTTTTTAGCAAATAAACTATATGTTTTTTAAGTTCACTGATTTATTTTTCAATATAAGTCTTTTGAAAATCTTCGATTGAAATGGGTTTCTCAAAATAATACCCTTGGAAAAAGTGACAGCCCTGTTCCATTAAGAATTGAAATTCATGTTCATTCTCAACACCCTCTGCTACTAAATCACAATGTAGTGCTTTTGATAAATGAATGATTGATTTTAAGACCGCTTCAGTTTGGGAGTCATTTCCAATTCGTTGAATAAAATACTTATCCACTTTGATTTTATCAATCGGGAAATGAGTAAGTGATGAAAGCATAGAAAAACCGGTTCCAAAATCGTCTATTGCTAAATGCACACCTTTTTCACGACAATTTTGAATGTTTTTCAACATTTGAGCGGAAGTCACAAGGCGTGTTTCTTCTGTTATTTCAAGTTCAATGTAGTCATGAGGTATAGCGTATTTTTCAAGGAGTTCATACAAATCTTCAAAAAATAACTCATTTGCTAGTAAGGATGACGTTACATTGATAGACACACGTTTATTGAAACCAAATTCATTTTTCCATCTTGACACTGTTGAAAATATTTCCTCCATTAAGTATCGAGTCAACTTAAACATATTTCCACTATTTTCTATCACACTAATAAAATCCAAGGGAGATAATTGACCCAGTTCAGAATGATTCCATCGAGATAATACTTCAAAACTTACCATTTCATTAGTTTTACCATTCAATTGGGGTTGCAATAAAAAGTAAATTCCCTCTGTTGAAAGATCTCCATGTAAAGACTGTTCGATGGTCAATCGTCTCGATAAATCTTCTGTCATATTCACTTCATAAAAACGAAAGTGACTATGTCTCGGTCCTTTTGCATGGTACATCGCAGTTTCTGCAGCACTTATTAATTGATTCACATTCACTAGATTTAAAGGAAATTCACTAATTCCAATACTAACCGTTACTACGAAACTATGATTCACGTCAATTTCAATCGGTTGTTTAAGCGCATGGATCATTTCATCCACAATATGTTCAATTACAGGACGAGATTTATTTTCTATAAAAACAAGAAATTCATCGCCTCCAAAATGAGAAAGTGTACCATAAGGTGTGATAAGTTTTTTTAGTAATTGAGCAATTTTAAATAATACAGCGTCTCCCATTTCATGACCATGCAAATCATTAATATTTTTAAATCCATTGATATCTAAATACAATATAGAAAAAGTAGTGCCGCTTTTTATTGCTTGATCAACTTTTTTACTCATTGCTTTCCGATTCGGTAATAACGTAAGACGATCCGTATTTTCAAATACCTCTTTTTGAATTTCCGATTCCTTCTGCAAATTAATATTTTTAAAGTAGATGGAAATCCCACCATCACCTCTTGGGTAAGAATGAATTTCAAACCAACTTTTTAGTGTTTCAAAATAAGACTCAAAGGTAATATAGATTTTTTCAGACATCGTTCTTTTATACTGTATATGAAACTCTGAATCTATAGCCTCAGGGTATACATCCCAAATGCTTCTATTCAGAACATCTTCATTCTTTATATTCAATAACTTTAAAGCAACGCGATTCAATTGAGTTATTTCCCAGCTCTTATTTAAGCAAATAAATCCATCTGTCATACTATCCAATACATCAACAACAATCGCTTCAGAATGAATTTCATTTGTAACTTCTCGATGAACGACAATCAGTCCACAATCTTTTTCTTGCAAGGTACAACGATTTATTTTAATGCGGAAGAAACGCTCATATTCTACTCCATGACTGGAGTAAACGAGCGCAAATTCGTCTGTTTTATTGGTAAGTACGTCCATCATTCCCTCAAACATAGTGGGGCTTTGATGTTGAAGACAGTCGAAATAATTATCTCCTTCAGAAACAGCCAGCAAATCTACCTGGTTTTCTAAAAAAAATTCTTTCCAGGATTTATTGATAAATTGAATGTCACCCCGATGATCAATGACTGAAACTTGATCATCTAACGTATCCAATATTGAATGTAAGGTATTTTGAATTTCACTCATGTATTATCTCCTATAATTCGACAATTTCTTTTTCCTCATTTTATCATAATAATTCGCAAATAATACCAATATTTTCGATTTATTAGTCATTTTGTATTAGTTAAATATATATAAACAGAGGAAACATGATTCAAACTACACAGGTGTAAAGACAACTACCATATTCTTCAAATGCTTATATTTATACTCGAAATGTTTGTTATCATATTTGAAATGGAGTATTCCTTTCTATTTCCATTATTTAAATTATAAAAACAGAGTCATTAATTCAATGTGTGAATACCATTCGAGATGGGTATCACTAATAAATAAATATTTATATTATGGAGGAATGACAATGTTAAGAGGAAATAAACGTTCTTTGTTATTTGGTGGACTTGCTGCAATGACCTATTTATATTTTCAAAAGTGGGAGAATAGAGACAAGGCAAAAATGACCATGCAAAATACAATGACTAAAGTATCTTCATTCATGGACTCTCGAAGTATCAATCAATCGCAAATGACCAAAGCAGGCTTTTCTGACCCCAACGATCCAGATGATAATCGAATGGTTGAAGAAGGTTCAATGACGAGCGTTCGATATTATAACGAAGAGGTACAAAGTAAAGATTCTAAATCAGAAGCAAAACATGCATTTCCAAAATCTCAGCAAAAACCTTCACCAAAATCCAAAGAATCTTTGCCAGAAGATAATAACGACTCACCTGCAAAACAAGAAAATGCCAGTAGAATCCCGCCAAATTAACCATAAGAAAAACCGTGATTCCATGGGATCACGGTTTTTCTTATGGTTAAACCTAAAATCCGCCACGCTCGTCTACATCGTGATTATTTTGACCGTCATGCACTTGAAGTTTTTCTTTCTGTTCTTTACTTAATTTTTCTTGTGTTTGAATTTTTTCACTCTCTTTTTTGCTCGTCGATTGATTCTCATCATGTCGCTCCATCAATTTCACACCCACCTCTCAATATTTAATGTTCATGTCATAGTAGGTTTTTCCCGAATCATCAAACTTATAACAAGAAAATTAAATTATTTTACTTTTGTCATAAGTGGTGTAAATTAGAGAGCAACAAATTCAGTTGATCTTCACAGAAGAATATAGGAATTCACTTTACAACTGCACCTGTTACAGACTTAAAATTACTCATTCGTATACATCTGAATCTCATCAAATTTAATTTCATTTACACTCTTTTTCAATATGGTATAACTCATATTCACTTTCATAAGATCTCGTATTAAACTAATCCAAAAACTCTGCAAGAAAACACATTCTTGTTCCTTATTAATCGACTTAAACACACTTTCTTCCCAGCTATGATGTATTTCGATAACGACTCTTTTTTCTGTTTTAGAAAATGTAGTTATTTTCGCATTTCCCCAGCCTGCATTACGGTATAAATCACTAAATTCAATCAATATATTATCTAAATCTGTTCAATCAGAATAGGATTGACTAACCATAACTCCTAAACGTTTTCCGAATGCTGTAAGAATCTCATTAGTCTTCTCTTCACCTGCAATTTCATCAATTGACATCATTAATATTTCTAATCCTTGATTCCATATAATAATGGCAGGTAAATTATTATACGTTAACAAACCTTGTTCATTTCTCCAATTAAATTCATCACTATTAATTTTCATTTGTGAAAATGATGCTGACATCCTGAAAACGCCCCTTAATTACATAAGATATATTTATTAGGTATTAATTACCTATTTTTATAATTTTCAAACATTTTTATGTATTTCTAAACTACACAAATTTCAGTTATCCATCAACTGGCATACCTACACCGTGGATAATCGCTGCAACTAATGAATTTGCCGTTTTTACCTAGTTTCTCAATCAAATCATTGCCACATTTGGGACAAATATTTTGGCTAATTTTATCGTTTAAAATCTGTTGATTTTTTTGTATCGTTTGCACATGAATTTTTGAAGCTTTTTTATTCATGCAATTTGCATTACGAATCATTTCAGCTACTCTGCGAACTGAATCGATCGACATTCCTTTCACCGGTTTCGAATGAATGACTCTCAACAAATGTAACGTATTCACTACATGTATACCTTCAGAATTAATATCTATTTTCTTTAACGTACCTCTATCGCTAAACGCAATTACTGAATAAAAGGGACCTGAATAATCTTGCAAATGATGTTCTAAAAACTTGATATGTCCATAATTTTGATGAATTGGATTTTGAAATCGTTTTTTACTTTTATAAATCGTTTGTGTCCAGAACTTACTGTGTTCAGAACCAAAAATCCAGCCCTTGTAATTTTTAGTTTCCACTACAAATATTCCTGTCTGTCCCACAACAATATGATCTATTTGAGTAGTCTTTCCGTCTTTCATTGCATAATATTATGAAGAACTTCAAATTCTTCTTTTTTCAACTTCTTTAATACTATTCTCACGCCCAACTCCCCTATATACCCTTTGATTTTTGGAGTTTTTAAGCTAGCTAACACAATAATTAGTAAAATAAGCAGGATTTGCATATGCACCTCGAATTTTTATATTTTAGACTATTTTCTCACAAAAAGGTAATTTGTGGTATCTTTTTATACTAAAATGCCTTCTAAATATTAAATATATCTGAGTGTACATATGCCTATCAATTAAGACATTTCTCCAATATTTTTTGAAATCACTTAACTCTTAGGCGAATTCAAAACCATATTTCTTAAAAATTTAGATTAACTAGCAAAAAAACTTGCCAACTCATTTATAGAGTTGGCAAGTTTTCATTGGATCCCCTAGTTTTCTCAATCCCCATGTCGTTTCTAAATATATGTCCACTAAAATGGTCATGCGCTTCCCCATAGCTTCAGCCATTTCTAATGCCACGACACTTTCATAAACGAGTGCCATACGCTTTGCTAAGTTTTTAGCTTCAAATGTTTGCATGTCTTCATGTAATTCAACGAATACCCGCAAGTCACTTTCAAGTTCGCTCAATACCTTATGAACAATAGTTTTCAATGATGTTGTTGGTATTTTTTGTAGACGCGTTTTCATTGTCTTGATAAATATCGTATGTGCATTAAATTTCCGCACTAATCTCACGAATTCCAACCCCAAAATATTTGCGGTGCCTTCCCAAACCGTTAAGACTTGTGCGTCTCGCAGCAATCGAGGTGTCACAAAATCTTCGATATAGCCGTTACCACCGTGCATTTCAATCGCTTCATGAGCAAAGAGAATCGCTTGTTCAGCTGTTTCTTTTTTCAAAATAGCAATATATAAACGATTTAATATGATTTCTTCATCACTGGCTACTTTGGCAACCATACGATCATATAACTGTATTAAATCAAACACGGTTGTTAGCTCAACTTCCATTTTGGCTGTCAACTTCCCTAATGTGTCCTGAACCATTGGAAAGGCCACTAGTTTTTGCCCAAACGCATCTCGCCGTTGTGCATAATCGGTGGCTTCATTTAAAGCGCGTCTCATAATCCCAAGAGACGCAACAGCATTACAAATGCGGGATAAATTTAAGGCTTCCATCATATATTTCAAACCATTAGCTTTGTCTCCAACTACATACGCAAGTGCCCCGTCAAACTCTACTTCTCCACTAGGGACAGCTCGAACACCTAACTTATCCTTCAATCTGCGAATTGAAATTCCGTTTAACGTACCATCTTCACGTCGCAAAGGCACCGCAAAAAGTGTCAATCCTCTTGAACCTTCCTGGGCACCTTCAATTCTGGCAAGGACCATAGCAACACCAGCCATTCCAGCATTCGAAGCAAAATATTTTTCACCGAATAGTCTAAAATGACCGCCATCTGCAACAGCCCTCACAACATTTGCCCCTACATCCGATCCACCTTGTCGCTCCGTCAAAAATGTAGCACCTTCAAATAATTCAACATCACCAGTTGCACACACATGTGGCAAGAATTGCGCTTTCAGTTCGTCATTTGCATACTGTTCCAGTAAAAATGCAGTTGCCATCGTTAACGTTACTGGACAGTAAAAGCCCGCTTCCGCTTGTGACAATACATAACCTTGTGCAAAACTATACATATAGTTTCCCTTGCTTCCGAGTTCAGGAATCTCCTTGTGCACATACCCTACAATGCCTGTCTCATATGTTTCATTCACAGTTTTCTTATACCCTTCATTGACCCATACTTCAGAAACATCTTCACCGTAGCGATCGAATTTCACTAACCTCGGTTCGCCTTCACGGTCTGTATGCCTCGCACGCTCATCAATTTCATTGGCGACTTGTTCTCCAAACTCAAGTAAGGCCTTTTGCGCATAAGGGAACATCTCCGGCTCTAGCCCATGTCTCAAAATCGTTTGCAAAGTTTCATCATTAGAATAAAAATTGCGACGCGTCATTTACTCTCCCACTCTCTCAAAAGATTTAAAGGTACCAAGCACTTTCATTGCATATTCCCCTTTAAGTTGGTTAACTTCTCCGTAAACTGATGTAGCAACAATTCCATTTCCGACTTCATCTCCTGCAATTCACGAATCTTTAAATCAACTTGTGCCACACGATTATTGCCATACTCAATCGTCCGTTCCAATTGCCTTAAACCACTGCGATCCTGATCAAACAACAACACCATTTCTTTAATTTCCTCCAAATTAAAACCATACTGCTTTCCTCGAACAATAAGCTTCAATTTCGCACAATCCCTTGGTCCAAACACTCGAATATTGCTATCCGTCCTCTGCGGCTTCAACAAACCAAGTTCCTCATAATACCGAATCGTTCGTGTTGTTAGCCCAAACTCCCGCGCCATATCGGCAATACTTTTCAAACCCAACACCTCAGTCAGCTATTTTTATGTATTTTATCATTAACGCTAACGTTAACTTCAAGTTTTTTTAACAAAAATAAAATCGTTCAAACTTAACATACCCTTCCCTAATTCAGCATACAATTCTTTATCTCACTAAAAATACCACTAATTTTTCTGTCTATTCCGACTATTAAACGACTAGTTGACAGGCTCTTTTATTAGATATATAGTGAACAACATAATTAAATATGCGTTAATTCTTATCAAGAGATGTGGAGGGCCTGGCCCTATGATACCTCAGCAGCGGGTTTTTACTTTTTGTAAAAATACTGTGCTAATTCCAGCGGACAATTATTTGTTCGATAGATGAGAAGAGTGTTCGAGCTAATTTTCTGTGGATTTATGTCCGCATTTCTTTTGCATACGTATGCCTCTTCTGTCTATCGACAGAGGGGGCATTTTTTGTTGTCCACCTCCTGTCTCAGATAACGAGCATGACAAAGAAAGGGGCGACATTACGTGATTGAATTTCAACAAGTAACAAAATCATTTCAAACAAAAAAACAAACAGTTGAAGCATTAAAAGGTATCGACCTAACTGTAGAGAAAGGAGACATTTTTGGAGTTGTAGGTTACAGTGGCGCCGGCAAAAGCACACTCATTCGCCTCGTCAATTTACTCGAGCGACCAACAACTGGGCAAGTGCTCGTTGATGGCCAACCATTAACTGATTTGAAACCAAAACAACTGAGAGCAGAAAAGAAAAAAATCGGCATGATCTTTCAACATTTCAACTTACTTAATTCCAAAACCGTTTTCGACAATGTAGCCATCCCGCTTGTATTATTAGGAACACCAAAAACAATCATTAAAGAACGTGTTGAAGAACTGCTTGAATTTGTTGGCTTATCTGACAAAGAAAAAAACTATCCAGAACAATTATCTGGAGGTCAAAAACAGCGAATCGGCATTGCCCGTGCACTTGCAACTAACCCATCCATCCTATTATGTGATGAAGCAACGTCAGCACTCGATCCACAAACAACAAGCGCCGTATTGCAGCTGCTTAAAAAAATTAACCAACAATACAATATCACCATCCTACTCATTACACATGAAATGTCCGTCATTCGTGAAATCTGCAATAAAGTCGCTGTGATGGAAGGCGGTCTCGTCGTTGAGCAAGGTTCCGTATTTGAAGTTTTTGCAGCACCCAAAACCGAAATCGCTAAAAACTTTGTGCGGACAGTCATTCATGATGAAATTCCACAAAGCGTCCTTAAAAATGCTGCGGTCTCAAATAAGCATCCAATCATTTGGAAAATTAATTTTGTGGGCAACACATCAAGTCAGCCTTTGCTGTCAACCATCGCTAAGAAATACGATGTTCACTTAAGCGTACTCTCTGCTAATATTTCTGAAATTCAAGAAACGCCTTTTGGTAACTTGATTATCGAAGTAACTGGTGAACCACTGGAGATTCACAAAGCCTTAACTTACATAAAAGACGATGGGTTTATCGTTCAGGAGGTGGATTTAAATAATGAGTAATACACTTTGGGGCATGGAAATAACAGCAGAACAATTACTCACAGGCTTCGGTGACACACTTTATATGGTCGCCATATCCCTATTATTTTCAGCACTTATCGGTCTGCCACTCGGTATTTTGCTTGTCATTACTCGAAAAGGTCATATCTTGGACAGCAAGTGGATTTTCAACATTTTAAATCCGGTCATCAACATCTTGCGCTCGGTACCGTTCATTATTCTACTTGTTGCCATTATTCCATTGACAAGATTGATTGTCGGCTCTGCCATTGGGACCACTGCAGCAATCGTCCCTCTTGTCTTTTACGCAGCTCCTTATATAGCGAGACTTGTCGAGAACTCTTTACTTGAAGTCGACAAAGGAATTATTGAAGCTGCTCAGTCCATGGGCGCTACTGTTCCACAAATTATCTTTAAATTCTTAATTCCAGAGGGCTTAAGTTCTCTTATTCTCACCTTCACCACGGCAACGATTGGCTTAGTTGGTGCATCTGCTATGGCCGGTGCAGTTGGAGCTGGAGGAGTCGGTGACTTAGCCATCACTTATGGCTATCAACGATTCGATACGATGACCATGATCGTCACCGTGGCAGCACTCGTCATTATCGTTCAATTATTACAATCAACTGGAAACCTGGTTTCAAAACAAATAAGAAGAAGATAACTGGAGGTAGGGAAAATGAAGAAATTTGTATTGGTTTTGATCGTTTTAACATTAAGTTTATTAGCAGCTTGTGGCAATGAAGAAGGTAGCGCAGAAGGCTCAGACAAAGTAAAAGTTGGCGTAAGCGGCGGAGACACACGCACGTGGGATTACATCGTGGAAATCGCAAAAGAAAAAGGACTTGAAATTGAACTCGTCAAATTTAACGATTACATCCAACCAAACATCGCATTAGCAGAAGGCGAAATTGATGCCAACGCATTTCAAACTATCTCGTACTTTGACGAATTTAAAGCAGATCAAAAATTAGACCTTGAAGCAATTGCCTCAACTGTTATCGCACCAATGGGTATCTATTCGAAAAAACACAAAACACTTGAAGACTTGCCAGATGGCGCAACCATAGCTCTACCAAACGAAGGAACAAATTTCGGCCGTGCCCTACTTCTCCTTCAAGAAGCTGGATTAATCACGTTAACAGACGACTTTGAAGGTATTGGTGCCATCGACAAAATTAAAGATAACCCGAAAAACTTAAAAATTGAAGCAGTCGCAGCAGGTAACACACCTCGGTTCCTTGACGATGTCGACGCATCGATCATCAACAACAACTTTGCTGTAGAAGCTGACTTAGTATTAGATGAAGCACTATTCCATGAGAGTGCAACAGCGAAACCATACATCAATATCATCGCCGCACAAACAGGTGACGCTGATCGCCCAGAATTACAACAATTGGTTGAAATTTACCACTCAGAAGAAGTTGAAAAATTCATCATCGAAGAGTATAAAGGTAGCTCAATCCCAACATTCGTCTCACTTGAAGAACTTTTAAACTACAAAGACTCTTGGAAATAACCTCTTTATATAGAAGGAAGGCGGCCGAAGATACAATCTCGGCCGCCCTTTTTTTAAGTTCATATTACTGCTTTTGGCTTCGATTCGTGTTCCATAATTTTCCTATTACAACTAAAGTCGTGTTTTTTACAACTAAATCACTCAAAATTACAACTAAAGCCACGATTTTTACAACTAAACAAGCAAATTTTACAGCTAAATCTTCGCTCACAATAAAACCCATCAAAAAACCCACCAAAGCGTCAGCGGGTGGGGCCATTCAAGAACTTTTCACTTCTAAATATGACGAGTAAAGCCCTGATTAGTGCTATTGGCTCCGCCAACAGCCTTTTCTGTTGGTGACACCATACGCTCGAGCTTCCAGAATTTCGCGATTCCAACTTGGCTTCACTTTTTTCCAACTTGAGCCGCATATTTTCCAACTGAGCAATCGCTCACTCTAATTCCCATCAGAAAAACCCACCAAAGTGACAGCTGGTGGGTCCATTCAAGAACTTTTCTCTTCCGATTTCAACATGAATCGTGATATCACAACTACCTACCACTCCCAGAAAATCACTCCATAAACAATTTACCTTTTTTGTTCTTCTGCCAAACCATACTCACCATTATAGTGATTCCTAGTACAACAAATCCTAGAACGAATGGATATAAGATATTTACATCATACAAAACACCAGCAAGTAGAGGCCCTATGACATTTCCAATGCTCATATACGCATTGTTCATGCCCATCGCAAACCCTTGTTCATTTCCAGCAAGCTTCGATATGAGCGTATTCAATACGGGTCGCAATATAGACGTGGAAAGGAACACCACTAAAGTGATCATAAAGAATAGTACATACGTTGAAGCAAATAATGATAGGAAGAAACATACGGCTGTAACCGAAATAAAGACATTCAAAATGACACCTTCTCCAAAACGATGAACGAGACGCTCTACAACCAATAATTGCATGACAACACTTACAATTCCTGTTGACGTAATCATCACCGCAATTTGTTTAGGTGTTGCAGCGAATTGATTATCAACAAACAATCCGAGCACAGATTCATATGCCATTAACCCAAAACTCATGACGAGCGTGATGATCAATGGAATAAAGTAAGGCTTATGAATAGATTGTGCAAGCTTTTTAAGCATCGGTTCTTGTTCAATTGGGCCACCCGTTTCAGGCGATACTTCCCTACTTTCCTTCAAAACAATAACTGAGAAAATGACTGATACTAACGATACCAATGCCGATACTAGCAAGGGAAGTTTTAAGTCATAGTCTGCTAAAAATCCACCAATCCCAGGACCAACCACTATCCCTAGCGACATGGCAGCTGAAATGTAACTATTCCCTTTCGCACGTTGATCCATTGTCGTAATATCTGCGACATACGCAAAAATTGCTGGAATTAATAGTGCTGCCCCAATTCCACCTATTACACGAGACAAATATAACACCCATATGGAGTCGGAAAAATAAAAGACAAACATGGAAACAGTCAATCCGCTAAGACCCGCGATAATCATCTTCCGGCGCCCTAATTGATCTGCCCACTTCCCTGCAATCGGTGACATGACAAATTGAGCTCCTGCGAAAATCGCAATCATCAATCCTGCTGCCATCCCGCCCTCACCAATTGACACCAAATACGCTGGTAGAATCGGAATAATAATCCCAAAACTCCCAATCGCAATAAACATATTAATCATTAATACTATAATTTTCTTTTTTTGTTCTGGTAACATTCAAAATCCTACTTTCTATATAAACACTTTAACTATCTAAACCTAAATCCTAACCTACAGTCAACATTTTTGATTTAAGACACCGTAAAATAAATATGTATAATTCCGCCATAGAATCTTAGTATCGGATTACATTAAAAGGGTTAATTACCAATATAAGTGATATACCTGTGACCTAAATCGAGCTATTTCGACATAAAATGATAAAATCAGATATTTCACAAGTAAAAGGACTTCTTATCAACTATACTAATGGTAAGTAATCGTTACTATAATCCAAAAAAATAGTAATAAAAAGTAATATAATTAATATATTCCCTATAATTTCACTAAATATGATTTAAACGAGGTGATTCGAATGGCAAGAAAAGAATATTCCCAACTAGAAGTTCTTAAATTTATTGATGCATCTAACGAAAGGTGTAAAACCATCGGATTAAATCCAAACATCGTACCTGATCCAATTTTAATAGAACCAACACAGTTAAAACTAATTCAAAGAGACAACAAAGAAGTTTTAGATGTTGTCGAATTTTTCATTCCCGAATTCTTAGGAATGGTAAAAGGGACACCATTGCTTATTGTTTTAACTGATAGTCAAGGTGTCATTATGTATATTGAAGGCGATAATACGATTAAAAATGTAATTGAGCATCTCGGTTTTAAAACTGGTATCCAATTTATCGAACAATACAGTGGGACAAACTGCATTAGCCTTGCTCTTGATAATAATAGCGCTATTGAAATTGTCGGTACACAACATTACCATGACTTCCTTTCCCAATCAGCTTGTTATTCAGTCCCTTTTAAAGATCACCGGACAAATAAAACGATTGGCACAGTTTCAATTATGACAGATATAAGTTTTAAGGATCCGTTACTACTCTCTTTACTATCTGTAGTTGGAACTAGTATAGAGCGTGAAATACAACTTCGCGAACAAAATAAAGACTTAAATGCTCTAAATCAAGTGGTGACTGAATCTTCCCATACAGCAATGGTTTTAACAGATCAATTTGGACGTATTACTGAATTTAATCCTTATGCAGAAAAACTGACTGGCTTAAAACGAAAAGACGTATTAATGGATTCATCACAAGACTTAGAAGTTGTTGGAGAGTGGGTACAAAAAATCATCCATTCAAAAGATAGCTTTACGGATATAGAGGTCATTTTCAAGAAAGCTAACTCCGCTAAAGAGACTATTTGTTTATTTGATGGTCGACCTATTTATAGTGTAAATAAATATTTGATTGGCACAGTATTAAGCTTTCGAGACATCACTGAACGTTATGAAAACCAACTTTTAATGCAACAACACGCTCACCATGACGAATTAACAGAACTTCCTAATCGACGTTATTTCCATAATTATGTAAATGAAATTCTTGACTCTCACATATCGAATGACACTTCTCTTGCTATTTTCTTACTGGATCTCGATCGCTTTAAATTAATTAACGATACGCTTGGTCATGCAAAAGGAGATACTTTACTAATTGAAATTGCTCGGCGATTAAACATGTATATCCGCGATAAAGGGAAACTATTTCGAATGGGTGGCGATGAATTTACCATTGTCATTACTAATTTCCACACCATCGAAAATCTTAAACAGATTGCAGATGACATCATTGAAGTTGTCCGTAAACCATTTGTCATTCAAACTCTTGAATTTCATATCAGTACGAGTATCGGCATTTCTATTTATCCAAATGATGGTTCAGATATTAGTACCCTTTTCTCTCATGCGGACAATGCCATGTATCGAGCAAAAGACCGAGGTAAAAATGGTTATTGTTTCTACAATTCAGACATGTCTGAAGAGTCGTTGCAAAAGCTGACGCTCGAATCTGAGCTTGAAACAGCCATTCAAAATAATGATCTTGTCCTACATTATCAACCACAAATTGATTTGAGTACCAATCAAGTAATTGGAATGGAAGCATTACTGCGCTGGAATCATCCGCAACTTGGACTAATTCCGCCAGATAATTTTATTCCTCTTGCAGAAGAAATGGGATTAATGATCAATTTAGGTGAATGGGTTCTTATTAATGCCTGTAGACAAATGAAATCATGGCATGACCAAGGCATGACTTCACTCAAGCTATCGATCAACTTGTCTCCACAAGAATTTTTAAAACAAAAACTTGTAGATAAAGTAAAACAAGTTTTACTCGATACCGGTCTTACACCGCAATGTTTAGAACTTGAAATCACAGAATCTATGACGATGGACGTCATTCGTTCTACTTCGGTTTTGGAAGAATTGCATGATATCGGTATCCAAATAGCCATCGATGATTTCGGAACGGGGTATAGCTCATTAAATTATTTGAAAAATTTCCATATTCACCGTTTGAAAATCGATCGTAGTTTTGTTCGAGACATGTTGAACGGACCAAAAGACGCAAAAATCGTTGGTGCCATTGTTTCTATAGCTCATGCGCTCAATTTAAAAGTTATTGCTGAGGGTGTTGAAACAAAGGATCAACTCGAGTTCCTTCGCAACTTGCAATGTGATGAAATACAAGGCTTTTATTTTAGTAAACCCTTATCCGCAAACGATATTGAAAAAAAATATGAATTTAATTCAACTAGAGGTGTCATTCAACTATGAAAACAATTGCTACCATCCTTGTCGAACATTTAAAATCTTTCCAAGTCACTCACGCATTCGGAATACCAGGTAAAGCCGTCGTACCTCTTCTACTAGCTATGGAGAAGAACGACCTCGAATTCGTTCTAAGCAGACATGAAGCGGGCGCTGGATTTATGGCAGGCGGTTATTCACGACAAAACAATTCACTGGGTGTTGCAATCGGCACTTCGGGACCAGGTGGCACGAACTTGCTTACTGCAGCGGGACAAGCTAAAGCCTTTAACTTACCCGTACTTTTTATAACAGGACACCCTTCTGTCAAAGAATCTGGACGAGCTATGGGACAAGATTCAAGCATATTTGGAACTGATCTTGTCAAGATGTTTGAACCAGTAACACTTTTTAGTGCGAGAGTTGAACGTGGAGACCAGTTCCCACTTTACTTCCAACACGCACTTGAAACAGCATTGACAGGACGTAAAGGTCCCGTACATTTATCTATACCAGCAGATGTACTTATGGAAGAGATTGAACCATTTACATTGTCGTTACCCCACTTAGAACAACCGGTTTCACCGTATATGAATGAAGTGAAATCCTTGCTTGAACATGCAAAAAGACCACTCCTATTCCTAGGCAAAGGCGTGCATATTTCACAAGCCTATGATGAAGTGAAGTATCTTTCACTTCAATACAATCTGCCAGTTATTACAACACCTTGCGGAAAAGGAACCATCCGTACCGATCATCCGGGTTATTTAGGTCCATTTGGATTAGGTGGAACACAAGCAGCATCTGACTACTTAAATGAAGGTGTCGACCTATTGATTGTCATCGGAACGAAATTAACCGACATGACACTTGCTGGATTCTCACCAAACATGTATCCAGAACAAGTTATTCACTTTGATATAGAACCAACTTTCATCGGTAAATCGATTCCAGTTCCAACATTGCCGGTTATTGGAGATGCAAAAATTAACTTACAAGCCATTCTTGATCCGGCCATTCTTGAAAGTGCTGCAACATCATTAGTTGAAAGAGAAACACTTGAGGCTATTTCCTCTTTAACTGAAAAAATATCTGCTGTGACAGCTGTCAAACTAATGCGCAAACATCTAACTTCTGAGACCATTCTTTTTGGAGATGATGGTAGTCATACTTTTTATGCAATCCAAAATTTCGACATTGAAAAAGAAGGCACATTCTTTGCCGATGATGTTTTTGGGACAATGGGTCATGCTATTGGATACGCAATAGGTGCTAAATTTGCGAACCCTGAGCAAGCAATTGCATGCTTAACTGGAGACGGATGTACCATGATGCATGGAGCTGAAATCTCAGCGGCCGTTTGTCATGGCTTACAAATTCCTTTTATCGTCCTAAACAATGGCCGTCTCGACATGGTCGACAAAGGGATGCGCTATAACTTGGGTCGCTCAGTCGGCACGGTTTATGAATATCCTGCTAACTTAAGCCTATTTGGTGAAGCACTAGGTGCAGCAGCTTTCCGTTGCTTCACAGCACAAGAGGTAGAAGATGCACTTGTCTTTGCACAAACTTACAAAGGACCAACCGTTATCGAAATTATGGTGGATCCTGAAGAAATCCCACCTACTCTAAAACGCGGCTAAGCCTACACAACGAGGCGAATTACTTTATAAAAATATTTTCTTTACCCCACAAACTACAAATTTGTGGGGATTTTTTTGTCTTGCGTTAAGTGACCCATAATTTCATAATTACAACTAAACTCGAGATTTTTACAACTAAATCAGTCAAAATTACAACTAAATGTTCATTTTTTACAACTAAATACGCAAATTTTACAACTAAATCTACTTTCACTCCAATTATTACATTCATAATCTCTATATTTGACTCATAACCTAGTTATCCTATAGGATTAATTAATAGAATGAATTTAATTTTTCTATTAATTTATCTTTCTCTTCAAAAAGGAGTTGTACTCATTATGCGTTATGGATTTTGGTTACCTATTTTCGGAGGTTGGTTGCGCAATGTGGAAGATGAAAACATGCCCCCCACCTTTGAATACGCAAAGCAAGTTATACAAGCAGGCGAAAAAATGGGCTTTGATACAACTCTTATCGCTGAACTTTACTTAAACGATATAAAAGGTCCTGAATCCGACTCGTTGGAGGCTTGGTCTACTGCAGCGGCACTTGCGGCTGTCACAGAAAAAATCGAAATAATGGTAGCTGTTAGACCAGGTTTTCATAACCCTGCAGTTACAGCTAAAATGGCGTCAAACATCGATCATATTAGCAATGGACGTCTCACGTTAAATGTTGTGTCAGCTTGGTGGGAAGAAGAAGCCAAACAATATGGCGGCATTTTTACTGAACATGACGCCCGCTATGACCGCACAGAAGAATTTATCGATGTACTAAAAGGACTTTGGACAGAAGACGTCTTTACATACAGAGGTTCATTTTACACGATTGAAAATACACACCTACATCCAAAGCCCATTCAAAAACCGAACCCCATTCTTTACGCAGGCGGCGAAAGTCCTCGTGGCAAAGAAACCATCGTTGCTGGCTGTGATGCATATGTTATGCACGGTGGAACAGTTGAAGAAATCACAATAAAAATCAACGACATGAAATCCTTACGAAAAAAGGCTGAAAAAGAACCGTTCCAATCCTTTGGCATGGCGGCATATATCGTATGTCGAGATACTGAAGAGCAAGCACAACTTGAATTAAACCGAATAACTGATACGAAAGAATCCAGCGCTTACGCGGGATATAATGACTTTGTCAATAAATCGCAACTCGAACAACAAGTAAAACTGTACGATTACTCAGTTTCCAATCGTGGATTAAGACCTAACCTTATCGGTACTCCCGAACAAATTGCCAATCAAATTATTGCTTATGAGCAAGCTGGCTTAGACCTTTTGTTACTTCAATTTTCACCGCAGCTCGAAGAAATGGAACGGTTTTCAAAAAAAGTCATGCCCCTTGTTGAAAGCAAAAGAGCACAATTAATCTAACTATCGGAGGACAATTTTATGACTAAAGTTTATATACTTCACGAAAATAGCGAATGGACTGTGCATTTAACGAAACGATTGGAAGAACTTCAAGTTCCTTATGAAGAATGGCATCTTGATCAAGGCTTAGTCAATCTAACTGGGGAACCACCTGAAGGGATTTTCTATAATCGTATGAGTGCCTCTTCCCATACGAGAAATCACCGCTATGCACCTGAACTAACGTCTGCCGTATTAGCGTGGCTTGAACATCATGACCGTACAATTTTCAATGGCAGTAATGCTCTAAGACTAGAGCTAAGCAAAGTACTTCAGTACACAGCACTTGAAGCTTCAGGAATAAAAACGCCGAAAACAATTGCAGCTGTTGGCAAAGAACATATTATAAAAGCAGCTCAATCTTTAGGAGAAAGCTCATTTATCACGAAGCATAATCGTGCTGGTAAAGGTCTTGGCGTTCAACTATTCCACACAATCGAAAGCTTACATACCTATATAGAAGGCCCTACCTTTGAAGAACCCGTCGATGGTGTCACCTTAATCCAACAATATATCAATGCACCTGAACCTTACATCACCCGTTGTGAATTCATTAATGGGAAATTTCAATATGCGGTAAAAGTCGACACTTCAGAAGGTTTCGAACTGTGTCCAGCAGATGCTTGTCAAATTGACGACTTGTTCTGCCCTGTAGGAGAAACGACGCTAGAAACAAATTCAGCTCAACCTAAATTTCAAATTATCGAGAACTTTAATGAACCAATCATTGAGCAATACGAGACTTTCCTTAAACAAAACGAAATAAAAGTTGCCGGCATCGAATTCATCCGCGACAAAAACGGGGACATTTACACATACGACGTTAACACGAACACAAACTACAACGCCGACGCTGAAAAACTAGCCGGCCACTACAACATGCTGCAACTTGCAAAAACACTTAAAGTCGAACTTGAAAAGAACTACTCTATTTAAATAAACACTATATTAAAGGAGCGGTCGTTGTGGGAAAACGGCGGCTTCTTTTGTTTTAGCTCAAAAAAAATCCATAATTTTACTATTACAACTAAAGTCGTGATTTTTACAACTAAAGTGGCGAAAATTACAACTAAATATGCTTTTTTTACAACTAAACGCTCTAAAATTACAACTAAACGTGAAATTCAGTCCAAATCCAGCTCATTTCCATGGAAAAGTCATGACTAGCCAAATGTTACCGCGCCATCTATTTAGTGATAAACTAGAAACTATAGAACAGGAGTGATCATCCAATGCGCGTCGCTATATTCGACTTTGACGGAACACTGTACCCTCAAGAAACCTTTAAACTAATGATGAATTATATGAAAAAACACCCTATCCACGCATCAAAATATCAACCTTTTTACCGAGCACTGATGAAACCGTATCTGGCTTATAAAATGAAACTTTACCCTGAGAACAAAATGAAAGCCAAATCGATGCAGCTTTATTTAAATGCTTTAAAAGACATGCCTCAACAGGAAGTTGAAAATTACTTTAAAGATATGTCCAAAGAAATGCACAATGAACTTAATGTAACTGTCGTCGATCGTTTGAAAAAACATTTAATTGCAGGTGACCATGTCCTACTTGTCTCAGGTGCGTTTGCGCCCATGTTAAACGAAGTAACTCGAGACTTAGCTATTCATGACGTCATTGGCACACAAATTCCCATGAGTAACGGCACAATCGACACAGAAACTGCCATTTACCATATCCAAGGGGAACGGAAAAACGAAATGATTGAACAAGCACTTCAAGGCTTAGACATCGACTGGAAAAATAGTTCGGCCTACGGTGACAGTATCTCAGATATCACCGTTCTGGAACTTGTCGGAAATCCAGTAGCCGTTCGCCCTGAATCACGACTACAAGCAATTGCCGAAGACCGTAAATGGGAAATACTTTGGTAAGCCGAAATGCGTAGATGGCTCTTATATGGATCTGTAAGAAACAGTATCACTTCGTAGTGTTCACTGAAAGTCCACCCATCACGCTAGCTCCCTATGGTAAACTTAAAGGAAAAAAGGAAGTATCCCTTATGAAGCGTTTTAGTTTGATCATTCCCATCATGATAATCGTCGCATACCTTTCCATGTGGATTATTGAAAAAAAATATGCAGAAGTACCTTTTGATACACGTCTCATTATTGCAGCTGGGGGATCCCTCCTCTCCGGCATTATTTCTTTCTTTTACCTTAGAAACGACGCTCAAACAATTGATCCAAAACCACAAGAAGCAAACAAAAAGAAGCGCTAACTACTCGCGCTTCTTTTTGTTTGCTCACTATCTTCTTTTAAATGAAACTATTCTTTAATCTGCCACACCAATTGTGCTTTCTTCGGTAACTTTCCGAATAAGAAACTTGCAAAAGGTACGAAACGATGGAACAACCAAATAATCAAATAACATAACACTACCGTTAAAACATATTGCAAGAAAATCGTAACATGCCATGGTAAAGGCGTTTCACGAGTAGGCAATAATTCCATTACTTGAAACAACACTAACGGGTGCATTAAATAAAACCCGAACGAATAAGCTGCCACGCTGCGCATACGGTTCACAGATTTCCCACTTGACCACTTGACTAAATACTCCGCAAAATAGAAGAAGAACAAACTTCCAATAAATATGAATAAAATGCCGATCCACTTATAATAATCTGGATCAATAGGTAATCTGTCAAAATACGTATTACGGTACCGAATAAACACATATGTCATACCTAACCCGAAGCCAACAAGCCCTGTTAAAATCAATTTTAGTTTCGACATCTTGGCCACAATAGTTTCATGATGGATACCAATCCATGCCCCCAATAAATATGGGCTAATTAGACTTAAAAAAATAGGCACCTGTATTAAGTCTGAACGTAAGCTAAATTGGAAATGTGCATATTCAGCTAGCAAACCAAATACCCATAAGTATTTACGGAAAAACGACCATTTCCTTACCATCATCATTAACAATGGGAAAATCAGATAAAACTGTACCACTATAAAAATAAAATATAACTGGTACTTACTTTGACCCATTAAAAGGCGATCCCATACTTCTGACCACACCAATACACGATCCTGATAATGCCACATCTCGACTTCGTAAATCAATGACCAAATAATATACGGAATCAATATATAAACTACACGCTTTTTCCAATAAGAAAAAAATACATCCTTCGTAAATGGGCGATCTTTATACATATAAAAGAACACAATTCCCATAATCATTATGAACATGCCGGCTTCGACACGCACAATATGATTCATAAAGAAATAAAACGCATTTTGTGCAGAGGGCACGTCAAATAAATGACGATACTGTGCCGTCGTATGAACTAATACAACCATTAACATCGCAAAAAAACGAACATAGTAAATGGAGGCAATCTCTTTCTTCAAATGCTCATCCCGTTTCTATCAAAATTGAATTAAAAATATACTTAAAATTATAACATACTAAAAAATAGTGTCTTCGAGAACCCTTCTCCAAATTACTATCTCTAAATAGTCTAATACCCACGGGTTCCCATCCATACACCTATTTAGCATTCAACGGTTCAAATTTGCTGGAGTAATAGAATTTCACTACAGCGAACTACTTCTATATAGTGTCATGTCCATACAGCGCTTATTTATTGGACATCATTCCATTTGATCAGCCAGGTGTCGAAGATTATAAAACGAACATCTTCAATTTCCTAAAAAAGTCTGGGTGTTTAAATCTCATACATTTAAATTAGATAGAAAAAAGCTGTCTAATAAATCCCTAAATTTAAACAGGTGAAGAAAAAACGAGTCGTTTTTTTCTTCACCTGTTTTTATGTTTCCACTTTTTTCTCTTGAAAGTAGGAAAATTTTTTAGAATACCCTTAGAGAAACACTAAACACTTTCGTCATCATCATCGGATGGAATGAGCTTCTTCCCAGAAAAGAAAATTTCATCTTCAATAGACTCGATAATTTCATCAAAAACACGCGTGATACATGGTTACTAGGGATCAAATATTGAATATCGAAAAGAGAAATACCTTGTTAGTTATTGTATGAAATAAAAGTAGGTGCGTAATTCCCTTTTTTTGGAACGCAAGTTTCCTCCTGAATTGCAAGTGAAAGTGAAATTTATTCAATGATATAATTTTGATTATTAATCTTTGAATTGGACAGAAGATAGGACGATTTCTTTTTGTTTATTTTTAAAGCACGGTGTATATTTCTGCTATTAATTGGAGTGAAAGACGGCGACTCCTGCGGGAATAGCATGTGCCGAAGACCCCGCAGGCGAGCTTGCTCGTCGAGGAGGCTGAGGCCATGCCCGCGGAAAGCGACCGTCTGGAACGGAAATCAACCTCTACTAAATATAAAAAGGGAACTGCCCTTAGTCATATTTAATGACTTTTAGGACAGCCCCGCTTTTTCATGTCTTACATTAATATATTATCTCTTATTTAATCCGTAATTCACTTTCTTTATCAAAGAAGTGGCCACGAGCTACATCAAAAGATAGATCGATGGCATCGCCAGGTTGAACTGGGTTACTTGATTCGATGCGGGCAATAAATTCTTGACCTTCAACATTCGAATAGACCATTAATTCAGCACCTGTAAGCTCAGATACTTCAACTTTTAAGCGTAAAGTCTGGCTTCCAATTGGAGCATCGCTAGTAATATGTTCAGGACGAATACCTAAAATTAATTCTTTTCCTTCATATCCTTGCTCTTTTAAATATGTTGCGTGGTTTGGCGGTATTGTAATGGATGTGTCTCCAATAACAAATAGACCATTGACCATTTTACCGTTAAAGAAATTCATAGAAGGTGATCCAATAAATCCACCAACGAACACATTATCAGGTGTGTCATAGACTTCTTTAGGTGTACCAATTTGATGTACTAGCCCGTCTTTCATAACGACGATTCTTGAAGCCATTGTCATTGCTTCTGTTTGATCATGTGTAACATAAATCGTTGTAGTTTTTAGACGTATGTGTAATTTGGCAATTTCAGCTCTCATTTGCACACGTAATTTAGAATCAAGATTTGATAAAGGTTCATCCATTAAGAATAGTTTCGCGTCACGAACAATCGCACGGCCTAAGGCTACACGTTGACGTTGACCGCCTGAGAGCGCTTTCGGTTTACGATCTAAATAATTTTCTAAACCTAAAATTTCAGCAGCATTTTTTACACGTTTATCGATGTCATCTTTTGAGAATTTACGTAACTTTAAGCCAAACGCCATATTTTCATATACAGACATATGTGGGTATAAGGCATAGTTTTGAAAAACCATCGCAATATCACGATCTTTTGGTGCTACATCATTCATTCTTTTCCCATCAATATAAAAATCTCCTGAAGTAATATCTTCAAGACCTGCAATCATGCGTAATGTTGTCGACTTACCACATCCAGAAGGACCAACAAATACAATAAACTCTTGATCTGTTACTTCTAAATCAAAATTCGACACCGCTGAAACATTATTATCATATACTTTTGTTATATTTTCTAAAACTAGATTTGCCAAACCATCCACAACCTTTGCTTATTTTTTAGAAGCACTTTCCTTTTCATCTGCTAAAACTAGTAGAGCTGCACCCAACATTCCCGCTTCATTGCCAAATTTCGCTCTTTTCACGTCTAATGGTTTTAGTAACAACGGTTCAAGTGAACTCATTAACAGTTCCCACCAGCTGTCCGCTGACTCTGAAACTCCTCCACCGATAACCACGCAATCCATATCTAATACTGCTTGAAGCGAACTAATGACGATAGCTAAATCACTCGTGAATTTTTGTGTAACCGCTTGTGCAACCGTGTGTCCTTCTAGAGCAAGCTGGAATAACTGATTAGGAGAGACCAACTGATTGTTTTCATCAACGATATTCTGTTCTGCAATAAATCTTCTTAAAGCTGTTCCGGAAACGTATTGTTCGCTACATCCAGGTCGACCACAACTACAAACATGACCTCCAGGATATAAAATCATGTGTCCAACTTCACATGCACCACCGTGTGTTCCGTTCATGATTTTTCCGTCTTCTACAAAACCACCACCAAGGCCAGTTCCTAAGGTCAAACAAAGTGTTCGTCTATAGCCTTTTGCTGCACCTAACATGGATTCTGCAAGACCTGCACAATTTGCATCATTATTAACTTCCACTCGTAAACCACTAGCTTTTTCTAATAAAGATTTCACTTCTGTCCCCTGCCAACCTGGCAATGTTTCGGTTTCAAAAGTAATGACGCCTCTTTCTGCGTCTACCATCCCTCTTGTTCCTATTCCGATTGCTCGAATTTCAGGATGTTCTTTTACTAGTTGTAGTACTTGTATTTCTAAATAAGGATATAGTGGTACTTCTGTAGGCACTACATGATCTACTACGACTTGACCATCAAAGTCCACAATTCCCATACGAATTTTCGTTCCACCTATATCAACACCAAGAACTTTCATTAAGGCTTAACCTCCATTATGCAAAAATCTAGTAAAATATTAAACTATGTATTAATCATACATGATTTTACCGATACGTCTATAATTGATTTTTCAGCAAATTCAGTTTGATCTTCATCTAGTTTGAAATACCTTAGCACATCTAAATGAATAAATGACCTTTGAACTTGAATAAATATGAAACACAGTCTACCTATCCACACTATATTTTCAGACCTATTTCACCAATTACTATAGAAATTTTGGTCAGTCATTACTTGTACCAACTTAAGGATACCATAACTTCTACTGGTAAAAAATCCTTTTGATTACGCTTACATTATTAAATACTAAAGGCTTACTAAAATCATCATAACTAATCATAAATGTCATTATCTATAAATAGAAAATCCAGTAGCAATTTCAGCTACTGGATTTCATACTTCACTTTAATATCCATCTATCTAAACTAAGAAAAATCATGAAACAGACCTTAGCTTACGTGGGAATAGTTATTGAAGTGTTTATCTGACGATTGAATATCTTGATATTTGTTTAACAATAGATCAAGCTCTTGGCTACACGCAATTACACTAGAATGAGTGCGTCCTAATTTTTTTGCTCTGTTATACATAATTTTTTGCTTTATTTTAATTTGACCTAATAATATCACTTTCTTGTGTATTCTTCTCATTCTGTCTTCCGTCCTCCAATTAGTTAATTATCAATCTATTTTTTAAAAACATAGCTTATAATGTTGCACAAGAATCATCATAAATGATTGGTATTGTAAAAAATTGTCGCATTGTGTAAATATGGGAAAGTTCATTAATTTGTCACATTTAAAATGACATATATAAATAAAGATTGCATTTTCTACATTTATATTAATTTTGATTTTTGCTATTCATTTACAGACATTCCCTGTGGCTTTATATCCATTAGAATTAAGTAAAATGAACTTACAAATTAAATACGAAATCAAAATGCCCACTAAATCTACTCCCACGTCAAAAATTCTTCCGTTTCGACTAAAGTAAAGTTGAAGAATCTCCGTATATAAAGCAAAGATTCCACACAAAATGAAGGCAGTTCCATATCGTTTAATCCAACTTAGCAATAAAAAGTACAGCACTGCGAAAGCAAAAATATGCCCCATTTTTTGAATTACATAAAACTCTTTCGTTACGTGAATATCGTTGGTAATCAGTAAATCTCGAAAGTTCGGTGCTACCTCGAAATTAAAACCTATCACTTGATCATACAGAAAAGCATGCGCGTCATACGTACATCCTGCGACTAACATGATGGCAGCCCAAATGAAAAGTAGATATGGAGAAAATATCAAGATGGCACACCCTTTCATTTTAATTTCTATGTAAGAAACCCAACAAAAATGAAATTGCTTCAAACAAAATTAAAGCCGACAGTCTGAACTGCCGGCATTTTTTTATGAATTTTGATTCCCTTTTAATTGGTTTTGGGCTTGTGCTACTAAACGCTTAGTGATTTCTCCGCCAACGGATCCGTTAGCACGCGATGTAGCATTTTCACCTAGTTGTACACCAAATTCTTGTGCGATTTCATATTTCATTTGATCCAACGCTTGTTTTGCACCTGGTACTGATAATTTGTTACTTGAATTGTTGTTAGCCATTTTGCTCACCTCCTTGTTACACATAGAATGGTCGATTTTCAGAAATTCATGCAACTTGAAAAATTTTTTAATTTATAGGCTAGGTTAAAGAATGCTATTTATATGAGGAACAAACGACAGAATACACTTGCAGCTAGCATAAATGGACGATACACAGCGGTCTCAAAGCAAATTATTAGTTGGCTTTCAATTCGGCAAATTAGTATTACATGGCTTTTACTACTTTCGAATATGCTCAAAACTCTGCCAAAGACTTTTAGAAGTGCCCATGCATCTTACGTAGCAAATGCAAAAAACCCCTCTGACAAGTACGACAGAAGGGTTATTGCATATAAATGTGGGTAAAACATTACATTAAAAAGATCTTCTTCGTACGACAATTTCGCCTGTGACTACTTTTTCTGTAATAACTTTTACACGTTCTTCCACAATCGGAACGCGAATTAACTCTTCATCATTCGTCTCCATTGGTGGTGTTAGACTATCGAAATAAATATGTTCGACATATATGTCTTCTTTGTTTACTGCTTGAGGGAAGACATGTGAAACGTCATTATGACTTTGCAAATGATTATTTTGGATTTGCTCAAACGAATTTGGTACATCTTCTACATAAATACCTCTTTTTTGCTCGTGATTTGCGAATCCCTGTGTTTGATCCAAGTCTGGAGATGCATTTTTATGCTCTTCATTTACCGCATTTTCATAATACTGCATCGATTGCTCTTCATTAGAAAAACCAGAATCACTTTCATCTGAGTATGGTTGACGTGGGACTTCAGCATTAGCAAGAATGACTAAATCACCTTGCTCAAGTTTTCTCACATAAGAACCTACTTCGTCTTCTGTTATTCCAGCTGATTTCAAAGCAGCGGCTATACCCGAATGTTGCGTGTCATAATCCAATGCATAAAACATTCGACTAAAAACACCAGTGCCTTTCGGTTCCGAATCACCTTCTTCCGGAATTTCCTCCACTTGAACACCTGTCTCTTCTACAATTGCAGTAGCACGATGAAGATCCTTTGCTAAAACAAAAATTGAACTGTCATCGTGACCTAGTGTTTTTAACTTATCAATTTCAAGCATCGCAGCCTCTTCACTATTATATATGCCAACAACTCGCTTATTCATTATAATTTCCTCCTTATATCTGCTTTCATTACCTATCCTTTTTTACCCTTTTTCACCCTCTTTTTAAACAACAAGCCTACTCAGCTTCTGAATAAAAAAAATATTAACACCACAATACATGGACCAACATGGTTCTTAAGCTATCTCACTATTAATATTATAGAAGGATAGTCACAGAATATAAGGAGGTCCATATGGAAGAAGAAAATCTGCATCAATTAGTGGTAGTCCTTCAAGACATTAAACAAGAATTGAGTAGTATTGCTGAATCATTACATACACTTGCCTATACACCGCCTAATCAGATGCAAAGTTTTCATGGAATTGAAGAAAAATTAAGAAGAATTGGCTCTTTTGTCGAAGACCTTTCATTAAAAAAGTAAATCCCCTCAGCCTTTTTCCATACTTCGTAATCCATCTCACACAAAACCCCACTTGAAATTGACTCTAGTGGGGTTTTTAAAAATTAATCAACTAACAGAAACGCAATTTCTGCCAGATTTTTTGGATTGATAAAGAGCTTCGTCAGCTTTTGAAAATAATTTACTTAGATTGTCATCCGGTTCATATGTAGTAATACCGATACTGACTGTAATTCGTGCATGTTTCCAAGAACCCATATCAATATGCAAACGTATTCGTTCAGCTATAACTAGTGCATGTTCTTTGTTTGTATTGGGAAGTACTATCATGAACTCTTCTCCACCCATTCGGGCGACTAAATCTTGTTCTCTTGTTTCTAGTAGAAGCTTCTTAGATAACTCTTGAAGCACTGCGTCGCCAATCGGATGACCAAGTGTATCATTGACCCGCTTAAAGAAATCGACATCGATTAGTAATAATGAAAAAGGCGACTGGTCTTTCTTTGAAACTTCAATATTTTCCAATATTTTTTCTTGTAAACACCGTCTATTTTTCAAGCCAGTTAAAGGATCCGTTGTAGCTAATTCTTTTAACTGGGTATTCAATTCCAATAATTCCTGCTGCTTACCTTCGACTTCTTTCATCAAACCTTGTAATTTTATGTATGCCTTATCGGTATCTTGAAGAACTCTTTCAGCATTTCGTTTCGCTAAAAGGAGTTCATTTTCATATTCATCTCGAACTTTCATTTGCACAAACACACACTCATATCGCTCGTTTCGTTCCACAGTATTCATCAATACCGGTATTTTTTCCCTTTTTGTCTTTAACGTCAAATACATCTCGTTTATTTTTCCGTGCATTTTAATAGATGGCGAAAAATACGTTTGAAAATAAATTCGCGAAGGAATAGTTAATAAATCATGCATATGAGCTGGAGCATTTTCAATGCCAATCCACTCAAGCAAGGTTTGGTTCATAACTAAAATACCCCATTTTTTATCCATCACTAAATAACCAAATGGCGCTAAGTTCAGCTGCTCTTGCATTCCAATACCCTCATCTACTTCGCCAAAAATGCTTGTATACAACATATAGTCTCCTCAGGTTCATTAATATGCGGATTATGTCCAGTTGCTTGCATCAACACAAATTCACTCTCAGGAATTTGTGAATGTACATATTCTCCAATTTCCACAGGTGCAATTGCATCATCCAGCGTTTGTAAAATCAGCGTGGGCGTTGACACTTTCTTCAATTCACTTCTTATATCTGACGTAAATGTGACTTCCGCAAACTGCCGAGCAATCACTGGATCATTTGAACACAATTGTCTTTCAAAGTCCTCCGTTAACTCTTGTAGTGCATCTGTTCCCATTGCTACTGGCGCTAAATACTTGGCCCATTCATTGTAATTTTTCTCCATCATATCAAGAAGTGCATCAATATCTGATTTTTCAAATCCTCCTTGATATCCTGGTTCATTTAAATAACGTGGAGAAGGACCAATCATTATCAACTTCTCCATCAATTCTGGTCGTTCAATTGAAGCGAGGACCCCTACCATGCTACTTACTGAATGGCCAACAAGCACAATATTCTTTAGATCAAGCGAATCACAAACTTCAAGTAAATCCTGTGCGTACCCTTTTAACGAAGAATAGCGTTCCGTTGAATAATGTGATTTATCACTTCTACCTGAACCTACATAATCAAATAAAACCACTTGATAATCCTCTTCAAAAGCAGGTGCTATATCTCTCCACACTAATTGATCACATCCAAAGCCATGAGCAAAAACCAATGTCTTTGAACCTTTTCCACTTACATTTATGTGATTACGCTTCTGTATTTGAGTATTCATTGTACTATTTATCCTTCTTTCATTACGTAAATTCCTGTTTGTCTTAAGCGTTTTTTCTACAGTTTCATATGTCTTATTTTATCATATTAAAACGCTAGAAAAGCAAATTTATTCTGTAAAAATAGTGCCTTATAACTAATGATAATATTATTTAGCAAGACTATTGTCTGTGATAAGAATCACTTACACAAGGATCTACACTATCTCTTGTTTAAATAATAACGATTATTGACAAATCCATATAATAGTGTTGTTGACGATTCTCTAAATATATGGCAAAATTTTTAAAAATTATTACATGAATTGAAGTTTTTAAACCAAACTAACACGAGCAGGAAATTGCATATGTACAATCACAAGGAGGAAATTTTATGGATGTAGATCGTATTAAACAAATTGTTGGTTCATCAAACGAAGTAGACGTTACGTATAACGGCGTTTCTGTTTGGATTGACCAAATACACGAAGACGGAAAATTGGCGACTGTCCACTTAAGACATTCACTAGAAGAACGATCTGATGTGGAAATTTCCGAGTTGAAAGAAGAAGTTCACTAACAAAACAGCAGCTTTTTTATTTGCTGGTTGCCATTTTCACATCCACTAGCGTTCTTAGATGAAAATAACTTTCGCACAATTAAAAGCGGCTGAAATTAAAAATTCCAGCCGCCCCTTCCTTACTGTTTTTATTTCATGATTCATGAAGGTTATCTAAAATCACGAATCTCTTTAGGATCATCCGATTTACGGTCTGTTAAAATCCCCATTTGGTCAATGTGAAGTCTTGCCTCATTATCCCCTAAATGATAGATAATCGCGTAAAGCACTTTTTGCGCAGCATCATAATGATCATTCTCAGGATCTTTATGGTACTCACGAAATGGAATATGGGATCTAACATACGTTTCTAAATCTGCTTTATGCTTGTCTTCGAAAACCGACTGCAAAACATGAACTTCCTGATCAGTTGCCTGTATAACAAAGCTAGGCGTATCCACAGGCTCTGTTAAGATGCTTTCGGCAGTAATATCAACATAATAAGTCTTCTTATCCTGTATCATCTCTTCATCTCCTCCTGGTCTTACCTATTTAGTACCCCGCAATGTATAAATAAAACATGAAGTACAGGCTAAACCAAGAGGTGAAGTTCTTTGCCACAATAAAAGCGACTGAAGATGAAATTCAAGTCGCCTTTATCACCTATTATGTGGATTTGATTCTAACTACTAACTTAGCCATTCTTTGCTTCAACCTCATATTTACATAAGAGAAATTTCTTAACGGGTTCTGACGTCTTCCTTTCGATAGCAAATATAACCAAGTAAGAAACGCAGTGCCACAAGTAAGATAGCTAACAAACACCATAGTGGATTTTAAAGTCATCCAGTAGCCGTTTCTAAAATTCACGTCCATCAAATCCCTACCTGAATACCCCTCAATCACAAGTGGCCCGAATGTAATAACTAATAAAAAAGCACCCACAAACGTCACCAATAAAGTCCATATTTTATAAGGTTTATACCATCCTATCCCAAGCATGACCCCTGCCAATCCTAAAGAAAGCCATCCAAATTCCCGAAAATAGGTAAGGAAATCATTCATAAAAAATGACAATATCAAAACACCCATAACCGTCAGAACAGTTACCGACATAACCGCTGTAAAACCAAAAATTTCATAAATTGTACGAATGAATCCTTCTTGCCCTCTAGATTCTACTTCCTTTTTCATCTCTACCTTCCGCTCTTTTCTTAGCACCAAGGTATTGCCCACAAACTTTTTTAACGTTTCTATAATTTTTATGCCTTGTACTTTATCTCTTGATTTCCTTGCAACTTGTGGCGATTGAGACCTTCCTAAATTCATTTCATCCCCTCCAAATTTTTACACTCCTATCACCATTTTACGATTCAAGGTACCCATTTTATACCTGAATTCAGGAATTATTTGTAAACTCTTTAGAAAGTTATAGGAAACAACATGAAAATTCTCCACAAAAAAAGTGCGCGATAGCTCGCGCACTTTTCTATTTAATCCATACAGCTAATAAAATACCACCTATAAGGATAAGAGTTAATATAATTTTCAGAGCTAAGGGGGGTGTGTCCGTCCCTTTTTGATTAATCATTTCCTCTTGTTCATTGACAGCCTTACGGTAATTCGGACTACAGCAGCCCATTACTTCGTACTACTCCAATTTGAAACATCTACTTCGAGAGGAAGGTTATTCGCTCGATTCTTCTTAGCTGCTATGAAGAACAACACGATAATTACGATCGTTATGATTGTTGCTCCAACGTATGCAGCATTTAGTGATAATCCAAATCCTATTGGAGCATTTATGATGTATGTCATTGTCGCCATCGTTATAAATATGGCTGGTATAATAGCAATCCAATAGTTTTTCTTAGCGATGAACAAGTACATAGCCCCGACCCATAACGCAATAGCGGCTGTGGATTGGTTTGCCCAAGAGAAGTATCTCCATAATAATGTGAAGTCAATTTTTGTAAGTGCAAAAGATAAAACGAATAATGGAAGTGCAATCCATAGTCGGCTCATGATTTTCTTTTGTGAAAGATTGAAGTAATCTGCGATAATCATTCGAGCGCTACGGAAAGCCGTATCTCCTGAAGTAATCGGTAAAATGATTACACCAAGTATAGCTAATGTGCCCCCAATTGAACCTAATAATAATGTAGAAGCTTCACTTACAATTCCAGCTGGTCCGCCGTTTGCAAGCATATCGTTTAATCCATCATAGCCGTTGAAAAGACTCATGGCAGCTGCAGCCCAGATCATAGCGATAGCGCCTTCAGCAATCATCATGCCATAGAAAATTTTTCGTCCTTGTTTCTCACTTTGAGTCGTACGAGAAATGATAGGAGTTTGCGTTGCATGGAATCCAGATAAAGCTCCACACGAAATCGTCAAGAATAACAGTGGGAAGATTGGAAGATCATCAGGATGCATGTTTTTAAGTGTTAACTCTGGAATTGGAGCTCCCGTAAGAACTAATTGAACCAAGATACCTACCGCACTTATGATTAGCAATGCACCAAAGAACGGGTAGAAACGTCCGATAATTTTATCAATCGGAAGTAATGTTGCCAATATGTAATAAATGAAGATAGCTGCAAGAATTGCGCCCATTGCCATCCAGCCATCCATTAAGTTGTAAAGCAAGGTTGCTGGAGATGATACAAATACAGTACCTACTAATAGAAGAAGTAAAACTGCAAAGACGTTTACTACATGTTTCATAACTTTACCTAAGAATTTACCTGCTAATTCAGGAAGATGCGCACCACGGTTACGGATTGAAATCATACCAGTTAAGTAATCATGTACCGCTCCTGCAAAAATTGCACCGAACACGATCCAGATAAATGCGACTGGTCCATAAAGTGCGCCCATGATGGGTCCGAAAATCGGTCCAACACCAGCAATATTTAACAATTGAATTAATGCGTTCTTTTTCGTAGACATTGGTACATAGTCCACATCATCGCTGTTGACATATGCTGGTGTTGTTCGATCCTCTTTTACACCAAACATCTTTTCAACGAATTTACCATACGTGAAATACCCTACGACTAATAGAATAAGTCCGCCAATAAAAGTATACATATAAGTCCCCCTTTTCATAATGAAAACGTTTCCATCATTGTAGAGGTTGAGTAGAGAAAATAGGTCAATTGTGTGACAAGATGTCAGTTTGGCAGAGTAAGAGGTCCATATAAAGGAGTGAAATGTGTAAATAATATCAGAATATTAAATTTTTCAACTAAAATGAGACTCCAACCGAAGTTGAAGTCTCTGGATGTAGAGATTTTTTTCTATGAGCGGTTTGTTGTTGTCTATCAGCGGTTTCGTGTCGACTATCGGCGTTTTTTTGTCGTCTATCGGCGGTCTTGTCGTCTATGTGCAGTTCTCTATATTTCCGTATTTTATTAAGAAAAACCCCTAGATTTCAAGTCGACTTCTAAGTGCTTTTACATAATTTCGGCTAACGGATAGCATTTCATTACGTCCTACTATTTCTACTTCATATGCTCCGTTAAACCAAGGTGTTAAACGGGCGATGTAGGTTAAGTTTACGAGAAAACTTTTGTGGATTCGAAAAAAGGAGAATGGGATCAAACGACTTTCTAACTCCTTTAAAGATGTTCGCACCTCATAACTTTGTGAAGTGGTAATGATTTTTGATACTTTTTCATCTCGATAAATATAAATAATATCTTTCGGCTCTAAATAAAAGATTTCTCCATCTACTTCAACCGCTAGCTTGCCAAGCGGTTTAGCGAATTCATGACTACTATCGACAGGATTATCAAGTAATTTCACGATTCGCTGAATGGTCTGTTTCAATTGATCTTCATCATACGGTTTTAACAAATAATCAGTTGCTTCATATCGAAATGCTTCGACAGCAAACTGTGGATAAGCTGTTGCAAAGACAATTAGCGGCCTTTTCTTCAACTCCATTAAGGCCTTCGCTACCTCCATACCATTCATCTTTGGCATTTCCACATCGAGGAAAATCACATCGGGTTGATGGTATAACGCCTTGACGATGGCATCTTCACCGGAATCAGCTTCTCCTACAATTTGAACGAATGCAAATTCTCCTAATAAATGCTTGAGCTCATCCCGGCTATAGTGTTCATCATCTACTACCAAAACACGAATCAGGTTATCCATGATTTCCCCCCCTTTACCCCATAATAAAAGATACTCTCGTACCTTCATTTTGCTTGCTTTCAAACTGAAGAGCACTTGTCACACCAAACATCATCGTTAATCGTCTATTTACATTATAAAGTCCAATTCCCGTGCCACTCTCGGAAACTGCACGCTCCTTACATAGCTGCGATATTCGTTCTGAACTCATGCCTTGTCCATTATCTTCTACACTGACAATCGTCAACGATTCGTGTTTTTGTATGCTAATTTTAATTAAACAGTTCTCGCTCTTATCTTTAATGCCATGTTTAACTGCATTTTCAACAATTGGTTGCAAAGTGAGAGGTGGAATATTTTCTAACAGCACTTTTTCATCAATCGTGTATTCCACAATTAATTTATTAAAAAATCGTGCTTCTTCAATCTCTAAATAAGCTTTTACATGTTTTAACTCTTGTTCAAGAGTAGTCATGGTCTCCGTTGTAACATTGAGATTTTGACGTAAAAAGTGAGACAGCGAGATGAGTAGCTTCCGTGCTTTTACCGGTTCAATTCTGACGAGAGAGACAATTGTATTTAGTGTATTGAACAAAAAGTGGGGACTAATTTGGGCTTGTAATGCTTTAATTTCCGCTTCTTTAGCGAGTTGATATGCCTTATCTGCCTCTGCAATTTCTAATTGTGTACTTAACAACATACTAAGCCCTGAAATGAGTTCTAATGTGACGTTCGTAATCTTCTTCTCTGAAGGAAAATAAAACTTCAATGTGCCAATCGTTTTACCACGCTGTTTTAATGGTGCAATAACAGCGACGCCAAGGGGACAATTTTTATGGACACAATGAATGGATCGATCAAGGGAAATAATGAGTTCCCCTTGTTCTATGACTTTTCTGGTTAAATCGGTTTGTATCGGTAAATTTGCCTGATGATGATCGTTCCCAATTCCTATATGAGCCAATATGTCTGTGCGATTGGTCATAGCCACTGCGCTTGATTCAATTTCTTTATGTAAAATACGGCATACAATTTCAGCTGATACAACGTCCATACCCTTTCTCAAATGAACAAGAGTCTGACCCGCAATTCTCAACGTTTTCTGAGCTTGAAATGCACCCGCTTTTTCTTCTTCATTAAATACACTTTTCGTAATCAACAAGAACAACGCAGATCCGACCCCATTAGCCAAAATCATAGGAATTCCAATAACCTCTACCAGTGTCAGCGCTTGATCGAATGGTTTAGCCAATAATAAAATGATGATCATCTGAATCGTCTCAGCTAAAGCACCAACAAAAAATGCATAACTTACTTTGTTTTTTATATTCTTTTTATGAAATGCACCCGCTAATACCCCTGCAATAATTGCGGCAAGACCACAAGCAAGTGCCGTGTATCCTCCAAGCGTAAATCGATGAATCCCGGCAATGAGCCCCGCTCCAATTCCCACTTTATAGCCACCAAGTAATCCGGCAATCACCACGCCAATAACACGCGTATTGGCAATCGCTTCATCAGAAGACAACCCTGTCGCTGCAGCCCATTTGTTAAATTCCAACGTATTCATATCGAAGGACACACCTGTATACGTTCCGATAATACCAAAAAACCCAAAAAACAAGATGGCTGCAAATTGTTGCTTACTCCCTAATTTATCCTGATAAATCATCTGGCGGAAAAACCGAAAACGAGTCAACACAAAGGCAATCATCACAATGATCCCCAGACGTTCAAACATCGTTAAGAATAGCTCATTCATATCTGTCTTCCACCTTTCTAGGAAATGAGTTAAGCAACTACATGTTTTAAATAGCTCATTACTTGAGTCAATTTCAAGATTCATAAAACCGGATGTAAATAAGAATATTCTAAAAACAGAGATTCTGTCGATTTCCGTTACGGGCGGACGCTTTCCGCGGGTGGTCCGTGTGCCTCCTGGTTCACTGAAAAACCTATGCTCCTGCGGTTACTCGTCGCAAACGAATTGTTCACAATTCGTTCGCTCTCTGTGGGGTCACACTTGGACACACTTTCCCGCCGGAGTCGCCGCCCTTCACTCCAATCAAATTAGCGGAATTCTTAACACACCCAAAGGAATACACATCAAATATTCGTGCATCATTCATCTAAAGGCATTTATTAAATTGACTCATTTATAAGGAAAAACTATTATTTCAATTGTTTATTTATCGGACGAAGTGTTTTTCTGATTTTACCATTGTCCTATGTGAGAAGCTATGGCAATTGTTGTTTGTCGACAAAACAAATACCCCAATAATCAAATAGATTATTAGGGCGACTGCTCTGATATACACTTAGAATAATTTCAATAAAAAATGTTGAAAACGTGTTCAAGTAACTGTAAATGCAAATATGAACTTTCAAAAATAATACCATCGACCACTTTCATGAATCCCTTTAGATCCCACATCATTGCATACAACAGCGGAAACCAATTATTACCTTACTTGTTTTCTTTCAGTGTTTCAATTAATGTTTCTAAATTTTTATTAATGCTGCTAAGTTGATTATAAATACTACTATACTGATTACCATTCGAAGCATCTCGAATGGCACTTGAAATTTGGAAGCTCCCAAATAATATCGCTAAACTTAACAAGACTATTGCACCCGTTATCGTCAACCCTATTTTTTGCTCATTCAACCAAAACCCCCCCTAGATACATTTATATGACTTTCTATATTATACCAATTTATCACAATAATATAATCGAGTAACCAAATAACAAACAAACAAAAATCCAGTAGCATGAACAGCTACTGGATTACACAAAATCTAATCTATTGTTAAAAATGGGGTTTTATCTTCTTAATCCATATACCGAGATGTTCTCACTTCACGTCGCTCATCATTTTCAATCTTAGCGGAGATAAGCCCTAATGCTGCGCCTAAAATTGCTCCCCCTAGTACTTCAATCGGTTGGTGGCCAAGAAGTTCTTTTAATTCTTTCTCATTCTGTACATATTCCCAGCTTGGGAAATCTCCGGACATTGCTACAATACTTTCTTCTAAATTATTAACAAGCTGTGCAATCTCGCCTGTATGGCGTCGTATTCCTTGTGCATCATACATGACAATTACACCAAAAACAGCTGCTAATGCTGTTTCTGTATGACGTGTTCCTTTATTTGCTGCTACGTATGTTGCCAGTGCCGTTACACCAGCCGAATGGGAGCTTGGCATCCCACCCGTTGTGAACGCCTGCTTCCAATCCCATTTGCCTGTTAACTTTTTATGAGTCAATATTTTCAAGCCTTGCGCAATGCCAATGGCCGAAAATGCTGTTACCATACCACGATTCATCGTCTTCATCTACTTCGCCCTCCACTCAACTAATCGATCAACATCCTATGCCAACCATACTACTACCTTTTCAATACCCTAACTTATATCCTTTTATGCGGGATTTAACTAAAAATAATCAAAATTGCACACTAGATTTATCTAGTGTCAGACACATCTTCTCCTTTTATACTCCCTCGTTTCCCTCAACCTGCTAAAAGGGAATAAAGAATATAATCTTCAAATTAAAAAAGAAGCAACTGAAGTTACAATTTCAGTCGCTTCCAAGTTTCTATTTATTATATCGCAGCACTTAATATGTTGAACCATCCATCAATTGCAAAGAGTTAAAAATCCATACTCTTTAGTGTCATTTTAACTGAGTTTTAATCGCCTGTTTTAACGAGCCAAACGTTGGAGTTTCTTTAAAATCAATTCCAAGTTGAACAGCAGTTTGTGCTAATTCTGGACGAATGCCAGTAAGCGTCGCGGCAATTCCTATTAAACGTAAAGAAGCAATGACGTTAAAAATTTGATTTGCCACCTTCTTATCAATTACCGGTACACCTGATAAATCAATGATTAACGATTGAAGCCCTAACTCAACACTTTGCTTTAATGTACTTTCCAAAATACAGTTTGCTCGAAGCGTATCGATATCTCCAATCAATGGAAGTACCCCAATGTGATCTGAAAGTGGAATAATCGGTGCACTCAACTCCCTGATGACTGCTTGTTGAGAAACTAAACGATTCTTTACAACATTCATATAAACGATTGAAAAACTCTCGAAAATAAAATCAAACGTCATGTTAATGTTCTTTTCCCATTGAAACCATTGTTTTAAGTTCACATCAATAGGAGAAGTTTCCGTAAACAATTGGATATACTCCCAGTACACTCGCCGGAAATTTCTAAGTTGCCCTGCAACGTCACTTAAGGATGTGTCGGAATTAGCGCGGTCCGGAGCAGTCTGATTCGTCCATTCGATCACACTCTTCCGCATTTCTTCTTCAGATTGCAAAAGTGAATCCGCAATCACCCTTACATACGTCATATTTTGTTTTTTAATTCTTTCAGCAATATCAGGTGATGCATCCAATGAATAATGAGATCCTGCTTTCTTAAATCTTAAGTCCATCCAGCTATCAGTAATGACACTTGAATTCGTTATTAAAAAATCATATAAAGCCCGCGTATTCTCTTTCATTCAGTCACCAGTTCTCTCTTAATTTCATTGCTATTTTACTGAAATTATAACATATAATTTTACAATTCCGTATATTCATATGTGAAATTTAAAAGCTTTTTTCAAAACAAAAAGACTCCCTTTTGGAAGTCCTTTCGACGATTAAACTTATTCGTACACGAAGTTCAGTACCCAAATAAATGTACCATCCATTTGTTGTGCCACTCCAATGCCAAGTTCCTTCTGAGTAGCTTCAAAAGCATTAGGTATATTCATGAATTTTGTGGAAACAGACTTCATGACAGACTCTACTGATCCACCCGCATATCTTTCTCTATACTCCACATTCAACTTCTCACCATACATGACTTCATAGAAATTCGTTTGCATAACATAATCTTCATGAGGGTATCGTGCTGAAGCTCTCGCTTTTAGTCCAGCCATTTCTTGAAATCGTTCGCTTAACTTAAGTGGCTGTAAACCTTTTTCTGTACGGACACTATTGATTTTACCGAATAGTTCTTCTTCCATTCCGTCCAATTCCTGAGCAGTAAGCCAATTAACGTCCACTCTTAGAAGGGTATCTTCATCATAATGAACAAATTCCATCCCTCTTTGATTGAACTCATTACTCAAAGTTTGAGCCAACATAGCGGCAAATTCTTGTCGAATAATAGATGCATATGGTTTAAACGTGCCATCTCCATAGCCATATGCGATTCCACCTTGTACAATCGCATTAATGGCAGGTTTTGATGACATGTTGGTAGATACATCTTTAAATCCAACATTAAAGCGATCAAGCGGTATGTCGTATGCACCAACTAAAATGATAGCCATTTCAGAACGAGACAACGACCCTTTTGGATCAAAATAGCGAGTTCCATCCGCAGCAACCTTGCCTTGGATAATGCCATGTTTAACTGCATGCGCTACTTCTGTATAAAATCCGTCACCACGTTTAAAATCTGTAAATCCAGGATCCGGAGCACCATCCATACGAATACCTAGTTCTCTGACAATCATCGTAACGGCTGCTCCTCTTGTGACAGGATCATTAACCCCGAAAGTTCCATTGCTATAACCCTTCGTTATATTCCGAGATACTAAATACTCAATCTCCGAATAACGCGGTCCCACATCAGAAAAGCTACCAGCTGCTTCTGTAGACAACGGGAAAACCAACAACAAAGAAAAAGCAGCCAAAGCAATCTTTCTATTCCATTTCATCTAATACAAACCTCCATTATAATTGTTTTTGAAGTCATACAAATGGGGATTACTAGCAGTTCCTGTAAATTAAAATCCAATTACACCTAATGCTTCCATATTAACTATAGATCAATAAACACTTTTAGTATCAATTTTCAGAATATTTAAAATTATATACCTATTTTTTAATTTTCGGAATGGTGATTTTACCCGCAAAAAAAAGAAGCTGAATATGCAAGTTCAGCAACTCTTATTACCCTTATGTTTAATCACATCTAATGAAATATTATATTTAGCAACTTATAAGCAGAAACCAAATGCCTCATACCCAAATTACATGAAAAGAAGTGCAAACTATTTTCAAAACAAAAGAACTCCCTTTTTGGAAGTCCTTTTGATAATCAAACTTATTCATAAACGAAGTTCAGTACCCAAATAAATGTTCCATCCATTTGTTGTGCCACTCCAATGCCAAGTTCTTTCTGAGCAGCTTCAAAGGCATAGGGTACATTCATAGATTTTGTGGAGACATCCCTAAACGCAGACTCTACTGATCCACTTGAATATCTTTGTTTATACTCCACAGTCAACTTTTCACCATACATGACTTCATAGAAATCCGTTTGCATAACATACTCTTCAAATGGATATCGGGCTGAGGCTCTCGCTTTTAGTCCAGCCATTTCTTGAAAACGTTCGTTTAACTTAAGTGGCTGAAACCCTTTATTTTTTCGCACACCATTGATGATATCGAAAAGTTCTTTTTCCATTCCATCCAATTCCTGTGCAGTCAGCCAATTAACGTCCACTCTTTGAAGAGTATCCTCATCATAATGAACAAATTCCATTCCCATTGGATTGAAGTCATTGCTCAAAGTTCTAGACAACATGGCTGCGAATTCTTGACGAGTAATTGAGGCATACGGTCTAAACGTTCCATCTTCATAGCCAAATGTCACTCCACCATTTGCCACTGCATTAATTGCTGGTTTTGATGACATTGTGGATGATACATCCTTAAAGCCAACATCAAAACGATCAAGCGGAATGTCATATGCACCTGCTAAAATGATAGCCATTTCAGAACGAGACAACGACCCTTTTGGATCAAAATAGCGAGATCCATCCTCAGCAACCTTTCCTTGAATAATGCCATGCTTAACGGCATGAGCTACTTGTGTATAAAATCCGTCACCACTTTTAAAATCTGTAAATCCAGGATTTGGTGCACCGTCAATAGGAATACCAAGTTCTCTGACAATCATCGTTACAGCTTCTCCTCTTGTGACAGGCTTATTAACTCCGAAAGTCCCATTACTGTAACCCTTCGTAATATTCCGAGAGGTTAAATACTCAATTTCTTCCTCAAAACGCGGTCCCACGTCAGAAAAGCTACCAGCTGCTTCCGCAGACAAAGGTAAAACTAATGACAAAGACAAGGCAGACAAAGCTATCATTCTTTTCCATTTCATCAACTACAAAACCTCCATTAATTTTTTGAAAGCAAACCGAATGGGGATTACTTATCGTTCCTGTTAATTAAATTCCAAATTCGCCTAATGCTTCCATATTAACTATAAAGCAATAGAGCCATAATGTATCAATTGCCAGATTATTAGAACCTTTATACCTATTACCCAGAAATTATAAACTGGACATTTTACCCACAAAAAAAGAAGCTGAACATGAAATTTCAGCAACTCTTAATAACCTTATGTTTTATCATCTATAAGTAGTACCCAAATGCTTCGTACCCAAAATACACGGAAAGAAGTGATAATGCGGTCAACACTACATGCTCCACAGTTCCACCAGTTCTTGTCGTAATAGGAAAACGTACTCTAATCGTCAATGGAAACAATAATTTAATGCCATTTTTAGTTGCCATATCTAAAACCAAATGGCTACCCATTCCCACTAAGATTCCTGCTATTACCGCTTCATTTGTTACAAATGAATCCATAAAAACTGCAATTAACACTAAAAACAACAAACTATGTGTAAATGAACGGTGTCCGAAAATCTTATTAATCACTTTCGACACCACTGGAAATGCCCGTCCAATTTTACTGCCACCATGGCAAATATCCGGAAGCACCGCGCCAATAACGCCAGCCCCCACTAAAAGTACTGGATCATAACTTGTAACCTGTGCAAACGCAAGACTTGCTGCCAAACCGCCTATGATGTGTGTTTTCCCTGTCATGCCATTCCAAACTCCCTTTTCATTGTTTATCCAGACACAATATGCCCTCTAATACTCTACACCATTTCGGCTAACGACAGAATAGTGCTTTTTGATTGGAGGGATCAAGAGTTAGTTGAAGTGATTCAGCCGATCTACTTGCTTTTAATATCACGTTTGGAACCATCATTACCGCTTTGCTAAGCTTTCTAAGTGTGATATCTTCCTTAATATTCCTTTATTCAACTTTAGAATTAAACACATACCCCATTAAAACTAATCGGCCATAAATAGAAGCGGCTGAAGATACAAATTCAGTCGCTCACTTTCTCCTATTTATTAACTTGCAAAGTAAACTACTCAAAATAATAAAGTAGGATGTAAACTATTTTACATCAACATTCCCAAAAGTTTAATACAATCATATTAGTACCTGCTAATCATTTGTTAATTCATTTAATTCTCTAATATCATTTATAATGTAATACTTACCTTCTTTTATAATATAATCATTATTCTCTAGCCATTTCATATTCTTAGCCACTGTTATACGTGTCGTACCAAGTAGATTTGCCATCTCTTGTTGGGTAAATTGAATTGTTAATCGAACTCTATTATTATCTAAATTTTCTGAATATTTAAGAGAGAGTTGAATTAGAAGGTCACATATTCTAGGGAGGGATTTCATATAGCTCAGTTGGAGTGATTGCATGCACAGTAACCGGTATTTCCTTGTAATTAAATCTAGAGTTTGGAGTATGAATTCCGGTTCTTTTGAAATAAATGAGATGAAATCTTTTCTTGTGATTCTTCTCATAACAACATCAGAAGCACAGATAGCACTTGTTGAGTACTTAGAATCTTGGCTTAGTGAGCATTCGCCGAGTATTCCGTTCTTTCCGATGATCGTTAGTGCTTTTTCTTCACCGTTAGGAGAAACAAGAAAAAGTCTCACTCGCCCTTTTTCAACCATGTAAATATACTCGCCATGATCATTTTGATGGAAGATTGTTTGGTTTTTTTTATAGGTAATAACAGAACCGTAGCTGTTAAGATTTTCCCACTGATACGGAAGATTATCGAACCAAGGATTTAAAATTTCAAGTTCTTTTAAATGTTCGTCCATATCACTAATACCTCATTTCGAAAGGAAGTTTTTAATGAAAAATTATCGTAACGATTTCCCTATTTTAGAACACAAAACGATGCTTTCAAGTTGTTCTCAAAGTGCTATGTCTAAACAAGTCCTTTCATCTTTAGAAGATTATCAAAAGAGTTTGGTAGAATCAGGCATGGACTGGGAGCGTTGGATGGAGATTACAAATTTAGCAAAAGCAAAGTTTGCTGCCTTAATTAACTGCAATCCTTCAGAGGTGGCAATTCTTGGATCTGTCTCAGATTGTATATCATCTATCTTACACGCATTACCCCTTTCTGGTAAAGAGGTGGTTACCACAGAAATGGATTTTCCTTGTATAGGTCAATCCATATTAGCACAGCAGAAAAGACAAAATTTTAATGTCAAGTTCATACCCAGTGAAGATAATATTATACCAATCGATCATTATAAAACATATGTAACCGAAGACACCGCAATTACTTGTATACCACATGTTTCATTTTATAATGGATTCAAACAAGATCTGAAAGCGATTTCAAAAATTGTTCATGCAAAGGGATCTCTGCTTTTCGTTGACGCATATCAATCTGCAGGTAGTGTTTCGATTGATGTAAAAAGAGATAATATTGACATTCTTGTTGCTGGAATGCAAAAATATTTACTCGGTATTCCTGGAATTGCTTTCATGTATGTAAAAAAAGAATTGGCAGAATCGCTTGAACCATCGACCATTGGTTGGTTTGGACAAAAAGATATCTTTAGTTTTCAATTCAGTCGCCTTGAATATGGCGAGAGTGCACAAAGGTTTAACACAGGTACTCCCCCTGTAATTAACGGGTATGTTGCTAATGCCGCTCTTGACTACATTTTATCTATCGGGATGGATACCATCGAGGAAAGACTCATTACTTTATCGAATTTTACAGTCCAAGAAGCATTGAACCGAGGATTACAATTGCATAGCCCAATTTCAATAGAAAACAAAGGCCCATCAACTGCTATTTACTGTGGAAACTCCAGCTTAATGGAACAATTATTACGAGATAAAGGATTCATATTATCAGCTAGGAAAGATGTCATTCGACTAGCACCTCATATTTACAACAACGAAGACGATATCATTAGGGCTCTCGATACTATTAAATTTTTATTACCAAAAACATTGACCTAAATAAAAGCACTGGGAATTTACTCCCAGTGCTTTTATTTAATCTGAAAAATTAGTTTTTGTTGACCAGTTAGAAGTATTTCCTGACCCATTCTAGCTAGCTTTTCAAGATCTTCAGGAATTACTCTGGCAAATAGATTTCCTGGTAGCCATCCCATAGGGAAAAATGTCCTTGCATCCTTGCCATAAAAGATACCTATATCAAATATTTGAGAAGGTACTCCTCCCCAAGCAAATGCGGGTAAGTATGTAAATAATATATCTCCCGGTTGGGGAAAGCATGTTAGATTTTCTTTAATATCTCCGCCCAAGCCACTTTCTTCACAAAACTCTTCTGGAAGTTGAACACTTATTTCTTTCCCTGTATAAATGGCATGTTTTCCAGTGGTTTCATGTCTGTCTTTCGATAATATTTTTTTTATTCCTTCAGTTGTGCCAGGTGCCTGTTGTTCTAATAATTCAGCCTTAACTACAACATTATGATTTGGGAATTCAATTTCAATTATTGTCATTTAATAGCCTCCTTGATTTTATACGATGCTAGGTTCTTTAATTAATTTATTATTTTGGAAGCGGCGGAAATTTAATGATGAAATATTTATTGCTGGCTCAACCCCAACTACTATGGCTGCAACAGCCTCTCCAATTGCTGGAGACATCATAAATCCGTGTCCACTCATACCAACAGCTTGATAGTACCCTTCTATACCATCCACTCCTCCTAGAATTGCCTGATGATCTGGCGTACTGTCATAAGTTCCGTCAATATGGGTTCTGAATTCGACTTGTTCTAGTGGTGGAAAAAGTTCCATACCTACTTCTGCAGCTTTTAATTGAAAATCGAACATTGAGTAGTTAGATTCAAGGTCATTACCAATATAGCTACAATACAAAGTGCCATCTGTTAGTTGCTTCGCGGCAAAACCTTTTTCAAAACTAACTAATAGTGGTTCAAGCAATCGTTCTTCGATTCGATTTGTATAAAGAATACGTCTTGTCTCAAACTCAATGGGTAAGTCCACACCTGCTGTTTCGGCTAATTTTTTAGAACCAAGACCAGCTGCATTTACTACTTTTTTCGACTTAATTAATCCTCGATTTTTACACTTCACCCCTACAATTTTCCCATCAACCATTTCGAAATTCTCCACTTCGTCACTAATAAAAGTAACACCTTTTCGTTTTGCGCTTAATGCAAAACTATTGGCCACGTGATAAGCGTCATCAGCAAAGCCATCCGACTCACAAAAAGATGCGGCAATGAAGCTTTCCTTATTGATACCAGGAACTATATTACTAACCTCATCAGGAGTTAATATTTTAGTCGGAATACCTAAACTGTTTTGTAATTTTACACTTTCCTTATAATTTTCTAATGCTTTTTCAGAATGGAATGTATATAAATAGCCAACTTCTCTAAATTTTATTTCATATTCAGGATTTAAATGATCATTTATCGCACGGAAAAACTTTGTGGACTCCCGTGACATTACACAATTTATTTCAGTTCCCCATTGCTGTCTGATTCCTCCAGGACATATCCCCGTGACGTCAGAGGCAATACCTCCCTTGTCAATGACAAGAACATTATTACAATCATTTTTAGTTAAGAAGTGGGCAATTGAACAACCGATAATACCCGCCCCTATTATAATTACATCATAATTTCCCAATGTCTCCTATCCCTTCTGTATATAAATGACAAGCTGCATAATGATCTTCTTTTAATAGGGTTAAAGGTGGCTCTAATATTTTACATATATCCATAACAAATGGACACCTAGTATTAAAACGACATCCTTCAGGTGGGTCAACTGGACTTGGGATATCTCCCTTAAGTAGAATACGTTCCCGTTTTAAAGTCCGATTTGTCTCTGGTATTGCACTAATTAGTGCTTGTGAATATGGATGTAATGGGGTTTCAAAAAAAGATGCTTTGTTACCTATTTCCACAATTTTCCCTAAGTACATAACAGCAACTCTGTCAGAGATATGTTTAACAACACTTAAGTTATGAGTAATAAATAAATATGTTAATCCATATTTTTCTTGTAAGTCTTGAATCAGATTTAAGACTTGTGCTTGTACGGACACATCTAGAGCTGACACCGGTTCGTCCATGATAATAAGTTTCGGTTCAACTGCAAGTGCTCTAGCTATCCCGATTCTTTGCCTTTGACCGCCGGAAAATTGGTGAGGATATCGGTCAAGATACATAATATTTAGACCTACATCAGTCATAATTTGTTTCACTTTCTCCGTACGTTCTTTCTTCGTCAAATTTGTATGAATTGTCATTGGTTCCTCAATAATCTGTCTAACTTTTAGTCTAGGATTTAATGACGCGTATGGATCTTGGAATACTATTTGCATGTCTTTACGTAATTTCTTTAATTCATTAGATTTCAAACTATAAAGATTTACTCCATCTAAAACTACTTTTCCCTCAGTACCTTCAATCAGACGAAGAACAGCTCTACCGGTCGTCGATTTTCCACAACCAGATTCTCCGACTAGACTAAGCGTCTCACCCTTTTCAATTGAAAAATCAATAAAGTCTACTGCTTTTACAAAGTGTTTTTCACCTCTAAAAAGTTTTGAGTCGTTGATGGAAAACCACTTTTTTAAACCTTCAACTTGGAGTAATGGTCCCATTCTTCCCCCTCCAGTTCTTTGTATCTATTTGTGTACATCCAGCATCTTACACTCTTGTTTTCAACTGGTATTAAATCCGGTTCCTCTTCGACACATATCTTCATTGCATGAGGACATCTAGTTTGGAAACGGCATCCTTTTTTCAGCTCAGTTGGGTGGGGTACTTGCCCTGGTATAGGGTCTAGTCGATTAACATCTTTAAACATGCTTGGAATCGAATTCAATAACCCTATCGAATATGGATGTAATGGATTTTCAAAAAATGCATCTACATCAGCATATTCAACGATTCTACCTAAATACATAACTGCTACTCTGTCTGCTGATTCAGAAACTACTCCAAGATCATGTGTAATAAGTAGTGTAGACATATTAAATTTAGTTTTTAAATTATTCATTAAATCTAGAATTTGAGCTTGTGTAGTCACATCAAGTGCAGTTGTTGGTTCATCAGCAATAAGTAATGCCGGATCACACGCTAAGGACATCGCAATCATTACACGTTGCCTCATACCACCGGATAATTGATGAGGGTATTCATCTATACGCTTTGATGCTAATGGAATACCTACAAGTTCTAGCATTTCAATAGCCTTTTTCCTAGCCTGTTTATTCGATAAATTTCGATGTAAAACTAGAACTTCAACAATCTGATTGCCTACTGTAAACACTGGATTCAAAGATGTCATGGGTTCTTGAAAGATCATTGAAATTTGATTGCCCCGTAATTTTCTCATTTGCTTATCATTGTAATCTAATATATTTTCACCTTTGAAAATAATTTCACCATCAATTATTTTCCCAGGTGGTTGTGGTATAAGTTTAAGTAAGGAGAGTGCAGTTATACTTTTACCACTCCCCGATTCACCCACAATTCCAAGAGTTTCCCCTTGTCTAATTTCGAAGGACACACCATCGACGGCAGGAATCTCTTTCCCATCCGTATAAAAATATGTTTTTAAGTTCCGGACTTCTAAAATATTTTCCATAAAGATTCCCTCCTCATAGGGCCAACCGAATTTTGCGTGGTGTACTTGTTAGTATCTCAACACCTGTTTCAGTGACAGAAATAATATCTTCTATTCTGACTCCTACTCTATTTGGAATATAAATTCCTGGTTCGACTGTAAAGACCATCCCATTCTCAATCTTTCCTTTTCCGTTTTCTATAACTTTCGGATACTCATGAATTTGTAATCCTACGCCATGACCTAAGCCTCTTAGGCTATATTCTTCTATACCAGCTTCCCTGAATATCGATCTCGCAACTTCATCAAGTAAATGGCTTTCAATTCCGGGAGTAACTTCTTCTATGGATGATTCCAATGCTTTTAAAGTTATTTCAAATATATTTGATGAAAAATCATCTACTTGGCCAATTTCTATAGTTCTTGTCATATCAGACATATAACCTTGATATTTAATTCCAAAGTCAATCAACATGTATTCATTCTTATTAAGTTTTCTAGTTGTTGGAACAGCATGTGGAAATGCTGCCCTTTCTCCAAATGCGACAATCGTTCCAAAAGCTGGACCTTCATGCCCTTCTTTGGCCATTAAATACTCTAATTCATTACGAACGTCAATTTCCGACATTCCAATATTAATCATATTTAATAGTTTCGCAAATGCAACATCAGCTTTATTTATAGATTCTTTAATAATTTTAAGTTCATCATCAGATTTTACAGCTCGGATTTTTAATAACTCATCTCCTAATGGAATCCATGAAACATCTGGAATAATTTCCTTAAAAAAGCTAAACTGTGATACCGTCATGTCATCTGATTCAAAACCAATTCGTCCCGCAAATTTATCTGACATTTTATCTGCTAGAAATTGATTCATTGGACCATTAGCTATTTCCACCTTACAAAATGGTGACTGCTCCATAGCTTGCAGCGAATATCGTTGATCAGTCCATAAAAAGTTAGTCAAACCATCAAAAAAGTACATTCCATTACTTCCAGTAAAATCTGTAAAATATCTACGATTTTCATAAGTGTGGATAAACAATCCATCTAATTGAAAATCATTCATTAATTGAATAATTTTTTTCTGTTTAACACTATTCATTGCTAAACCTCCCAGTACATTCAATATACCCTAGTAAACTGGAGCTTTAATTGAATAGGAGAGCCCGAAAGCCCTCCTACTAAACTATTCTACAGACCATTCCTTGGCATTGAATGTTGCTCCACGGAAATCTGGATTGAATCCTTTTACTCGTGTATTCACAACATGTGGTGTGTTTTGTTCATAAAGTGGTATCCAAATTTCATCCTCAGCAAGTTTTTTACCAACTTCCCAAATGTATTCTTGACGTTTGTCTAAATCAAGTTCCTTAGCTTGGTTCTCTAGTAACACATCAACATCGGCATTTGAGTAACCAACAAAGTTATAACCATTTGGAGGTTGATAGTTCGTACCAAAGTAACTGCGGTATTCATCTGGATCTGCTTCAATTCCGAATCCAAGTATATATGCGGAATAATCATCTGCTGTTACGGCCCGCTGAGCACCACCATCATCTTTTGGCAGAAGTTTTGTTACGAGTGTAGGAAAATCAAGAGAACGAATTTCTGCAGTTACACCAATTTGTTCCCACATTTGTTTCAGTAAAACAGCAGACTGTTCACGTTCTTTCGTTCCAGTCGGCACTTCAAACGTAAATATAAAAGGCTTTCCATCTTTTTCATATATTCCTTTTGAGTTCTTTTCATAACCTGCTTCTTTTAAAAGAGATTCAGATTTATCTTTGTCAAATTCATAAACTGGTAAGTCCGGATTATGCGACCAATGGCTTGATGGAAATACATCATCTGCAACAGCACCATATTCTCCAAGAATAGAAGTTACAATGTTTTCTTTGTCTATCGCATGAGCAAGAGCTTTACGAACAAGTGGATCTCCAAAATGATCTGCTTTAGAGTTAAACCCTACGTAATAAACGCTCAATTGGTTCTGAGTAACAAGCTCTGCATAATCTAAACTTGAAACGGATGGTGTTTCAGCAACAGGAACAGTTGTGATGTCAACATCTTTACTAATAAATGATGCAAGCATTGTATTAGCATCACCAAAACGTACAATAACTTTATCTAGAATTGGAGAGCCTTTAAAGTAGTCTGCATTTTTCTCCAGTTCTATATACTGACCAGTTTCCCATTTTGTGAATTTAAAAGGTCCAGTGCCGACTGGTGATCTGTTTGATTCATGTTTTGCCCATTCTCCTGGATTAACTCCGTCCAAAGTATGCTTAGGTAACAAACCGATGAATAAGCCCGATAGGAAAGGTGCAGCAGGATCTTTAGTTGTGAACTTTATAGTTGTTTCATCTACAACTTCAATTCCTGACACACTTTCAGCCTTTCCTGCCTGATACTCAACCGCACCAACGATTGATTCAACACGCCAGAAAGCTCCACCGTCATAATCCGGATGCGCTAAAGCTGTGAAGTTAAATTCAACATCATCTGCTGTGAACGGTTTTCCATCATGCCATTTAACTCCTTCTTTCAACTTAAATGTATAGGTTTTGTTGTCTTCAGAAACTTCCCAACTTTCAGCGAGACTTCCAACCATTTTTAGTTCTTCGTCAGGCATAACTAACGAGTCATAAAGCATGTGCGTGACATTAGTATCAGAGGTGGTAGCATAAACCATTGGATTTAAGTTACCTGGTTCACTGTTAAAAGCGACTGTTAAACTTCCACCACTTTTAGCTTCTGAATCCTTACCTTCTTCACTCTTACTAACAGGATCTGAGTTTGTTGATGTACAAGCAGCAACCAGCAACAAAATTAGCATTAATAGAAACGCCTTTCTAAATGTCTTCATGTAATATCCCCCTAATCATTTTTTGTTTTTGGATCTAATGCATCACGTAGCCCATCACCAACAAAATTTATACATAAAATCGTGATCAAAATAGCGAACCCTGCTGGAATCCAAACCCATGGTTTAAATTGTAAGACCATGATCGATGTTGCTTCATTTAACATATTTCCCCAACTAGGAACAGGTTGCTGAACACCCACTCCAAGGAAACTTAATGCTGATTCTGTTAATATTGCTTCTGCAGTTTGTAGAGTAGCTTGCACGACAATAGGAGCCATAATATTAGGTAAAACATGTCTTACAATAATCAATATATTACTTTGTCCCATCGCTTTAGCAGCTTCTATATATTCCGTTTCACGTACGCGAAGAACTTCCCCCCTTACTAATCGTGTCATTGTCGTCCAACTAACTAGTCCGATGATAATCATGACATTAAAAATACTTGGCTTTAGAATTGTTGCTATTGAAATAGCAAGGAATAATACGGGGAAACAAATGACAATGTCTGTTATTCTCATGATGACCGTGTCTACCCATTTACCGTAATATCCTGCAATCATTCCTAGAATAACTCCTGTTACTGTGGCAATCATTACTGCCACAAAAGCGACACTTAAAGAAACTCTACTTCCATAAATAATTCTACTAAGTAAGTCCCGTCCAAGGCTGTCAGTCCCGAGTAAATACTCAGCGGATGGGCTTGCGTGGACATTGAATGTACCATCTGCTTTTGTTTGGGAGATATATGGATCATAAGGCGCTAGTACCGGCGCCAAAATAGCTGTTAATACGAAAAGCGATAAAACAATAGCCCCAAATAAAGCCAACTTGTTCTTCTTAAATCGAATCCATGCATCGGAATTGAAGAATCCTGATTTAGGTTCCGTCTCTTGTTCCCATATAACCTGTTGGGTCATTTGCTTTCTCCTTTCCGGCCCCATTCATTAGTACCGAATACGAGGATCGGTCCACGCATATAGGATATCTGCAAGTAGATTTCCAGACATTACAAGAATTGATGTAAATAAATTCAATGCCATTATGACTGGATATTCTCGGGCAACGATACTTTGAATTCCTAAACTACCCATTCCTGGCCAGTTAAAGATATATTCTGTAATATAGGCTCCTCCGAATAAAAACGGAATAGAAAGTCCAAATATTGTTATGACTGGGATTAGCGCATTTCTCAATGCGTGTTTTAAATAGACAACATTTTTAGATAACCCTTTTGCATCCGCTGTTCTAATATAATCTTGACTTAAAACCTCCAACATACTGGACCTTGTAAATCGCATAACAATTGCAATTGTCGGCATGGCAAGTACGGTTGAAGGCATTATTACATGACTTAGGTAGTCAGCGAGCAACGTTAAACCTGTGAAGTCTGACCCGATTGTCACCATACCAGAAGTAGGTAGCCAACCTAGTTTCAATGCAAAAATAAAGATCATGCCAAGCCCAAGGAAAAATGAAGGTATAGAAATACCAACAAAAGATATGACAGTCAAAAAATAATCCTGAACTTTATACCTATGTGTTGCGGAATATACACCCAAAGGAATACCGATTACAAATGCCATTACGAATGCACTTCCAGTTAACAAAAAAGTAGCAGGAAGTCGCTCCAAAATTAACTGTCCTACGGGTTGCCCGGTTTTCACTGTGTAACCAAGGTTCCCTTGAAGAATTTCCTTCATCCAAGTGATGTATTGAACATAAATCGGATCGTTTAACCCAAGACTATCTCGCATTCTTCGCATTTCTTCAGGAGAAATCTTTGGATTAATCATAGTTTCCATCGGATTACCTGGTGCTAACTGCATGATGAAGAATGTCATAATGGTTATACCAAATAATATTGGAATTGATTGGAGTACCCGTTTAATAAAAAAGTTTTTCAAAGGTCCACCTTCTCCGAAATACAAATACATTCATTCTGCCGCTTAGAGAGCCATTTAGCCCCTTTCTCAGTTATCAAGACATTTTCTTCCACAATAAAATGTATATTTTCTTCCATGAAAATAGTTGGTTCAATTGTAAACACCATTCCGACTTCCAACTCACCGTATGGAGCCTGACCGTATCTTTCCCACGTTGGACCTAAGAGGACTCCACCATCATGAACATCACGACCAATTTGATGTCCAGTCGCATGAGAAATTTCTGGATACCCTTTGTTTACGTAATGGTCTCTTGCGATTTTATCTATCTCATAGCCTTTCTTACCTGGCATCATTCCTTCTTTTGCAATGGAAATTGCATGATGAATGGTATTAAAAGTGTTAATAATACGTTCAGGCGGCTTTGTCTCACCATCTTTTAAAAAGTAAACAGTCCTAGCAATATCGGAAACATATCCTTTATAATCGACACTAAAATCGAATATCACTAGGTCGCCCTTTTCAATTATTGCTTCACTTGGAGGTCTATGTGCGATATTTTCTTTCATTACTATCGGTCGAGACGGAGTCCGGTCTACCCCATTAACAACATCACGTTTATTCATTTCTGTTACGAATAAGTCTCCGGCTTCGATTTCAGACATTCCCGGTCTAAGATTCTTAAATACATCTTCATAGATTTCGATTGTAATATCTATTGCCGTTTGTATCGCTGTGATTTCTGCTGTTGATTTAATACTTCTTAATCTCGTAAGGAAAGGTTCAGAAGAAACAAACTCCATATTCTGAAATTCCCCGAGTACTCTCATAAGCCATCTATACCTACCTGTCGTCAATCCATCAGCCAAAGGTTCTTCCAAAGAATAATTGAGAGCTACTTTTTTAAGAGACAACTTCCTCATAAGTTCCTTTAAGCTATTTTCTAGACTCACTTCATGTTTAATAACTTCATCAAAAATTCCACTTTCTTCTATATCTTGAGCGTCAATTGAGCTGCAAACTGCATAACAACCGTTGTTTTGAGTAAAAAGAAATACACCTGGTCCAACCGTGCTCACTCCTGGAATTAACGGTAAGCAAGGATCACTACTTTCACTCGTGTAAATTAACCATGCGTCTACCTGACTTTCAGTCAAATACTTAATGGACTGTTCAACTTTTTCTTTATATATAGTCATTTTTATGCACCTCTTTTCTTGCGACAAAAGTGATGGTATCAAATAGCACACTGGTACCCCATTCAAATGAATCCAACTCTATTCTTTCATTCGTGTTATGGACACGTTTGAGAACTTCAGTAAAGCTGATTTTGACAGGAGAAATACCATAAATATTAGTTGCCATTTGACTGATAAATCGACCATCTGTTTTTCCAAGAGCTGTAAAAGGAATCAACTTGATCGAAAAATCTTGTTTTCTACATGATTCTTCGAGCTGCTCTAATGCTTCATTAGTAATGTCACTTTCGTAGCCTTGTTGAAATGATATAATTTCCCAGTCCACTTGATTTTTCCGAAATAAATATTCTAATATTTTCTCCACATCTTCTCGAGATTGAAATGGAAGAGTGCGAATTTCAATAGTTGCTTCTGCATAATAAGGCACCACGTTAATCTGATGACCTACTTTCACATTTTCAATAGTAACGGTTGGGTATCTCATATAATCATGCATTTGAGAGATGAAAATCTCGTCTTCTTCAACGAATTCTTCAATATTCAAGGTTCTTTTGAACGTTTCTGAAAAATAATTTAGAATGGGGTATGGTAATGGATTAAATGTCTTTTGGAGAAGACTTGTTAACCCAGATACCAGCAATAATAATGCTTGATCTGTAGGAGGAGCTCCAGCATGACCACCCTCACCAGTTGATTTCAGCCTCACTCTCGCTGTACCTTTTTCTCCTGATGCATAAAACATATATTTCTTTCCACCATCATTTACAATAAAGCCTCCACCTTCACTAAAAACAGTGGATTGTTCAAAATATTCTGGATATTCTTTTGACAAAAATTCCATTCCTTCTTGACTTCCATTTTCTTCATCCGCAGTTGCAATAAAAATAATAGTTCTATTTAGAGAGTTACTGGATTGTGATTTTTTCAAACCTACCATTATAGCGGCATGCATCGCAGTTAGTTGTTTTGTATCCAATGTCCCTCTTCCCCATATTGTTTCATTCTCGATAACCCCACTGAATGGTGGATATTCCCACTTTCCATCCCCCGGGCCTACCACATCCAAGTGAGACAGCAACACTATAGGTTCAGATTTATTATTATTCTCTAGTTTGGCTACTAGATTAGCCCGTCCACCAGGACTGAAAATAATTTGAGATTCAATGTTATATTCTTGGAAAAAACTAATTAGAACATTTGCTGCTTCTATTTCATTTCCTAACTCATTTGTAGTATCCGTTTGAATCAATTCTTGCAACAGTTTAACAGTCCGTGCCATAAGCTCTTTTTCCAAAAAATCACCCCATTTACGCTTTTACTAACCATAATTCATCTTGACGTTTGCTCAATATCTTTGGTCCTGCGTCAGTAACTACTACATTTTCCTCTACGAGCATACAAGGTAGTCCTTCATCTTGAATAACAGTTGGTTCAATAGCGTACACTTCACCTTCACGGAGCACACCTTCTACTGCAACTCTTGCAGGAGTGCGTTTAGGCCCAAGAATGGTGCCACCATCATGTGTTGCACGCCCTATTTGATGACCTACAGAATGTCGAATTGTCGGATACCCAGCTTCTTCTATAACCTTTCGTCCAGCTGCATCAACCTCATAACCTTTTTTCCCAATAATTAATTCTGCTATTGATGTTGTAATTGCTTCATGAACTGTCTGAAATGCTTTTTCAATCTCCACTGGAGCAGCTTTTTCATTTTCTTTTAAAAAATAAAAAGTTCTAGCAATATCTGAAACATAATCGTTATGTTTTAAACTGAAGTCGACTATTACAATATCACCAGGCTCAACTTGACGACTACTTGGCTTTCTATGTGCTAAACCATGCCTTACTGCACATACTAGAGGTGGATCATAGGCCGCTCCGAGTCCAGAAGTAACACCTCGACTTTTCATTTCATATACAAAAAGGGAACCAATTTCCTTCTCCGTCATATACGGTTTAATCGTCCGATGAACCGATTCAAATATATCTGTTGTTAATTGAATGGCTTCACTAATCGTCTCTATTTCAGTTGAACTTTTAACACTTCTTAACTCATTGAGGATGTCTTCACTGGAAATTTCTACTTTCTGGAGATTTTCTTTTCCGGTTATTTTTTCTAGCCACATATATTGTCCTAAAGTAAGACCATCACATAAATGATCACCTTCAGAAATATTCAAAGCAACTTTTTGAATTTGAAGCTCACTCCAAGTACTTTTGAATAGAGATTCAATAGAGGTTTCGTAAGTTCTAACAACGGAAAAAAGTCCAGTTGCTTTATAAGTTCCAGAATCACTTTGGGAAGCTAATACAGTATGCTCGCCCGAAGAACGTAAGAATATTGCTGCTTGATGCACTGATCTAACTCCAACAAGAAGCGGCAACGCTGGATCAGAAGATTCTCTTGTTAAAATTAGCCAAGTATCAATTCCATATTTCTGCATAAGAATCTTTGCTTGTTCCAACTTTTCATGCACCAGTTCCATACTACTTCCCTTCATTATTTATCCTCCTTTTAATAAACTTTCAATGTTTTTTCTAAAACCATAGTAAGCTGATCTATCCCAAACTCTAAATCTTTTACTGAAATTCTTTCATTAACACCGTGAACTCTTTGAATAATTTGATCGAAAGTAATCTCAGGTGTCATTGGACAATAACCTAACACTGTAGCCTTGAATGGCTGGAAATATCGGCCATCATTGCTTCCAATTGTCATAAAAGGAACAACACAGGCATTAACTCCACTTAGCTTTAGACATTCCTCTAATCTAACTCTCATTTCTTCTGAAATTCCGAGGTCATATCCTCCATTTGTGCTAATCCAATTAACTACTGCAGTGGGGTCAATATTTTTGACCGTTTCCTGAACAATCTTTATTAACGAAGAAGTTTGTGTGCCCGGTAAAGGGCGAGCATCAAAAGCTAACTTATATTGACCTTTGTACTCTGTATTTTTTCTTCCTCCACTTATTTTCGTTAATGTAAATGTTGACTTCAACATTGCAGAAAACATCCTATTGTACTTGGTTGGAATATTTTTCAGTATTGATTTATAGTTATTTGATGAAAAATCGACCTTTAACTCTTTTGCTATTAGAGTTAGCATTTTCACAACTGACAATGGTAAAACTTCGTCTGGTAGTTGCAGGTTTTTAAGGCTATCAATTACCCGAAATGTTAATAGATCGACTTCATTTGAAGGAAGATACGGATTAGTAGACTTTTTGGGACTTAGTAGTACCGTAAAAGACATATTTCCCTTTTGACCCGTCTCTACTAAATAGAAAAGCTTACCCTCAATCTCTATGAGGAATCCTCCACCTTCATTCCAAACCGTTGCATCATCCCATAAAAACGGAAAATCACTTAGCAATCTTTTTAATCCATTTTCACTACCAGACTCCTCTTCAGAAGTTATTACTTGAATAAGTGGCTGTTTTAATGGCATACCTTTCAAATTTTTCATAGTCAATAAATGTGATATACCTATTTGCTTGGCATCAATTGCACCTCTCCCCCAAATTTCACCATCAACAATAGCCCCTAAGAAAGGATGATGTGTCCAGTCTTCCTCCTCTGCGTCTACAACATCAACATGTGAAAGGAGAACAGTTGGTGGATTTGAAAATCTAGCTCCTTGGTGCTTGTTATTTATTTCATACACCGCATCATTAAAAGGTTGGAGATCTTCTTCTCGTATCGAGATGATTAAATTTCCTTTTGTAGATGTAGTTTCGTGGTAGAAAGTATACAATCCATATGACTTTGCTAGTGACTGGAGATACAAGAGCCCCTTCTTTTCATTTCCATTGGATGTTGAAGTATCAATTTGAATATAATCTGACAATAGAGTCGACACTGAATTCATCATTGTTAAACACCTAATCCTTTTAGTAATAAAATTATTATATTATTCAGTTATTTATATAGATGTAAATTACTTTACATTATTCATATTTATTCTCATTATTTTCAAATGTCATTTTAAGACTAACTCCACTCTAATGATTAGAATATCCTAACCGTGGCGAGCGGCAATTTGTAACACGGAGGCCATATGAACGAAAGAGCTGATTAGGTGACAAACGTCACCTAATCAGCTCTTTTAACTGTATATTCTCTGCATATTTACCCACATTCAATATAAGCTGAGTTTTGCTAACTTTATCTCTTTAAAACCTCTATACCTGCTATTGGCTACCGACCGACAAATACCCTTTTCCACCGGTGACATCTGGCCTTTATGCTTTACTAAGAACCCCGTAATTCATTATAGATGGTTCGCTTCCATTGCAAAAACTCATCACTTAGAATAATGGATTCCTGTCTAGGCCTTGGGAAAGGAATGATAAATTCTTTTTTGATTTTCGCGGGCTTACCCGATAAGACAATGATTCGGTCGGAAAGATATAAGGCTTCTTCAATATGATGGGTAACTAGTAAAATGGAGCGCTTGTTTTCTTCCCAGATGGAAAGTAACCAGTTTTGCATGTCCAACCGTGTAAATTCATCAAGCGAAGAGAAGGGTTCATCCAGGCAAATGAGGGATTGTGGGCTCATCAGACTCCTGATGAAAGACACTCTCTGTTGCATTCCTCCTGATAATTCACAAGGATATGCGTGTTCATATCCCTTCAGTCCTGCTCTTTCAATCATTCGAATGGCTTCTAATTCATTGTTTTCACAAATAATTTCTCCGCCAAGCAAGATATTGTGAAGAACGGTCCTCCATGGCAATAAGGAAGGAGATTGAGGCGTATAACTGATGGCCCCTCTTTGACCATTCATCAGTTCCCCGTCCATTCGGATTTCACCAGAGTCCGGTGTATAGAGACCGCCAATCAAGTGAAATAACGTGCTCTTCCCACTTCCTGATGGACCTACGATTGTAACAAATTCTCCGTCATTTACATGAAAAGATAACTCATCTAGTACTTGATTCCCCTTAAAGGATTTCGAAATATTTTCCACACTGAGCTTAGTGTTAATTATTTTCCTCTCCTTTAGGTTTCCCTTTCACGATTAACTTCTCTAATGAAGAAATTACTGCGAAGAAAAATAAACTTAAAATCATAATGAGAAATATTGCTACAAAGACACGATCTGTGCGAAATGAAGACGATGCAAGAGTCATAAAGACTCCAATTCCTTCTTTGGCACCCAGCCATTCAGAGATTACAGCTCCCATAACGCTGTAGGTAGCAGCTATTTTCAGTCCTGAAAATAGTGAAGGTAACGCATATGGCCATTCTACCTTCCAAAAAATCTGTTTTTTTGATGCGCCAGCCATTTTCATATAATGCGTAAGCTCAGCAGTCGTTTGTCGAAAACCATCCAATGCAGCAATCGTGATTGGGAAAAAACAAACCATTGTGATGACAATGATTTTTGGTAGTAACCCAAATCCAAACCATATGACCAACAATGGAGCCAACACAATGATTGGAATATTTTGTGACAAAATAATAAGTGGATAAAGTGCTTCTCTAAGCTTTGGTATACGATGTAAACTGATTGCCACAATAAGGCCAACACCACTTCCAATCAACAGCCCAATAAAAGACAGCTTAATCGTTGACACTAAATGATTACTATAAGTCGCCCAGCCTGCTATTCCTTCAGTCCATATATCAGAAGGTGCTGGCAGCAGCCACTTTGGTATGTCGAATAACCAACAGGATAGTTGCCATATTGTTAATAAAAGGATGAGGACCAATAATGGTCTCCATCCTCTCTGGAAAACTTTTCTCATCGATATTTCTCTGTCAATTTATCCATCGATACGCCGCTTGGCTGATACAAGATTTTCACTTGAGAAATAACATTTACACAGCCAGCCTCTATCATTCGCTCATTCATTTTCTCGATAATGGAGAAAATTTCTGTCAGATTACCTTCCATTGTGGTTTCAAGTGGATGCACCTCATAGCGTATTCCTGAATCCTGTATAACGGAAATGGCTTGTTCAATAAATGGAATTGAATCTTCTCCATTATTTGTTTTCGGGATGATTTGAATACTAACTAAAGAATTTATCATTTATTTATTCTCCTTTTTAGGTAAAAATTCATTTGTAAAGGCTTTTTCTACATCTAGTTTGCCTTCTAATAATCCATTTTCATTCATCCATTGTGCGTAGTTTTCCCACACCTTTTTATCTTGAATTCCCCATTGGGATGCATCATCTTGATACCTTGGAGACAGCCACTTTTGACTTGCTTTAACTAATTCTGGATCCAACTCTGGAACAGCCTTGATTAAAACTTCCGCCGCTTCTTCTGGTTGTTCCATTGCGAATGCATAACCTTGGGATGCTGCTGTTACAAAAGCACGAACGGTATCAGGATTTTCTGCTATCAACTTCTCATTCGTTATTAGAACAGGTGTATAATAATCTAGCTTATCTGAGTAATCCGTCAGATATTGCATATTCAATTTCTCTCCACGAAGTTCCGCTTCAATTCCTGTCCATGCATAATAGATCCATGCAAAGTCTACATCTCTTTTTACAGCTGTAAAGAAGTCTGTATCACCCATATTTACCATATCAACTTTTTCTACATCTGCACCTTCTTGTTTCATTAAAGAAGAAATCACTGCTTTTTCAACTGGTGCACCCCAGCCACCATATGCTTTGCCTTCATAATCTTTAGGTGAAAGTATCTCTTTTTCTGCAGGTGACGCAAAACCAGATGTATTATGTTGAATCACGGCAGCAATTGAAACAATTGGTACGTCTTGAACACGTGCTTCTGTTAAGGATTCTTGATAACCAACTCCAAATTCAGCTTTTCCCGAAGCTACTAATTGATTAGCACCAGCTTCACCTGGCATAATAATTTCTACATCAAGACCTTGTTCCTTAAAAAACCCCTTGTCTCTCGCTACATATAAGCCAGTATGATTCGTATTAGGTGTCCAATCCAAAACCACTGTTACTTTCTTCAACTTTTCGCTTGCTTCATTGGTTCCAGAACTAGCGTCGTCTGTATTGCCACAAGCTGTTAACATCATCAAAATTAGTAGGTATCCTAACCATTTTTTCATCATTTTCTCTCCCCTTTTCTAAATCTGTTGAGAGCACTAAACGATGGAACGAAAGGAGGAAACATATTTTTTAGTAAAGCCAACTTCTTTCTCACAAACGCAGAATCACACCAAATCCATCTAACTAGGTGCTAAGAGGCATGCATACTGACAAATCTCTTAAACATCTTCTATTTGAATGAAAAAAAGCGCCCTAGGTAGGTACCTAGGACGCATATCAACACAAACAAGAATGTTTAAATATGTTCCCTACGCTGGTGTTAACCAGATCAGGTTCCAAGGGTGTGTATCTTAAGGATACGGTCTCAACCAGCAACACTGGTCCCCCCACATGTTTCAATTATGAAATTCGTTTAATGCTTTATCACTATTAACAGTGACACAAATTTGTCTAAGTTTCAAGATATAAATAGAAATATAGAAATTCTAACTTGTCATTCTGCATGTCTAAAATTTTTATACATCTCTCATCAATTTCCTGTAAAATGGAAAACAAGGGAGGTATCACCATGATGAACTGGAAACTCACTTCTTTACTACTGGCTATCCTGCTCGGCATTTCTATTATGTGGAGCGTCCAACAACCTGCCAACTTTGAAAAACTACAGCTTAAACATTATTCACTCGAACATGCTCAGCTTACTCTAGTTCTTCAGAACATGATCGAGCAATACGAAGAAGACGGCAATCAAAAAGAACTCGGCGAACAGCTACTTCGATATTCTGGATTTATGTTAAACATTCGCCCAGCTGGAGAAACTGCAGCCTACCGAACGTTCGACTTTGACTATGACATCCAAAAGGTGTTATACGAAGTTCATCGGAAAGCGCGTGGCGAACAAATAAAAGAATATGACATTAATCGACTAAAAACCGCATATGAATTACTCAGAACCTTCGAGGATCTAGCACTGAATAACCTTGAACACAAAACAGTCGCTGACTACGAAAACGACTTCGACCAATTCCTTGAACATTACGAAACTAAAAAACATGATCTGTTTAAATAAAAAGATTCCACAATAAAATCGTCATAATCCTATAACAAGAAAAAGCAGTTTGAAGATAGACTTCAACTGCTTTTTTCTATAGAAGTTCCTTTATTCTTAGGTTTAGATAAACTATATTGCTGTATATCGTACCTTTGCACTGGCCGCATGAGCCAACAAGCCTGAAAACCACATACCTTCTGTGGGTCTCAATCTCCCCACTCTTGCGGCTTTCTTGTGCTAGGCGAAATTGAACTCTTTTGTTTGTTCTACAATAACAACAGCTTTTGCTCAGTCATAAATAGCTATATCTGTGATTTGATACGTACCATATTCATCGATGACGACTGAATAATCTTTCACTCTCTCATACGTCGACCATTCACCTGCTGCATTCATAAAATCAAAGACTTCGAATGTGCTAACAACTGCATAATCTTCTTCAATGACAATGTCCGTTACTTCATTTGACGTGAATTCAAACATCATGCCTTGACCTGTTACTTCGTAAATGTAGTCAGCCATCTCGGTATATGCAGTACTTTCGAATAGCAGCATGTCTTCAATGTAGTAAAAGTCTTCGTAGTAAAGAGCCATTTCATAGTTATCTCGGAAATGTACAATAAAATCAGATAATCCTACCTCTTCAAAATAATACGTGTCGTCTTCTGTAACCTCTTCAGAATCTTCTTCTACATACTCTTCCTCTTCTTCTACATACTCTTCGTAGTAAGAATCTGCCTTGGCACTTGCCTCAGGATCATACTCGTAGTCATCGTAAAATGAAAAGATACTAGCCACTTCGTTTGAAGTCATCGGTGAATCAGACCAGCTTTGGAGTAGGTCCATCATCGTATACAACGGAATGGAAAATCCAATTGATTGATCTGCTGTCAGCAAAGCGGAATTAATGCCAATTACTTTTCCTGTTTTCGCATCAAGCAGAGGTCCTCCACTGCTTCCAGGAGAAATTTGCACGTCTACTTGGTAAACATTTTCGTACTGAAAATCAGATTCAAATGATCGATCAAGCCCTGTCAAATAACCAATTGAAGCCGAATTTTCTAACCCTTGTGGACTACCGAGAGCAATAACTTCAGAACCGATTTCTGTTTCGTTGATCTCCATTTCCAGTGGTACTTCTCCTGCATAATCATCTACTTGAATTAACGCTACGTCATACTCATCGGATATTCCGATTACACGACCAGTCGTTTGTTGACCATTCACATTACGAACAACCACTTCTGTGAAACCAGCCACCACATGCGCATTGGTTACAACTGTACCCTTCTCTTCGAATAAAAATCCCGAACCTAAACCTGTTTCTGTATAAATCGTAAACACACGAGATTGAGATTCTTTAATAATCTGTGTTTTTTCTTTCTCTTTTGATACGGGTGGAACCTCTTCCTTTGGTTTTTCTGTTTCTTCTTTAGGTATCTCTTCTGCTTCCGTTTTTACAGGGGTGAGTGGAATTTTCACTTCTTCTGTTTGAGCAATTTTCACTGGTTCATCTAACGCTAAAATAATGCCAAAACCTATGCCTACCAAAGCTAGTATCGACAAAACAATTGCTACAATAAGGTACGTCTTCTTTTTCTTTGATGACATACGGGTGACATTTAGTTGCAGGCCACAACTCGAGCAAAATTTCGCATCTTCACCATTCTTTGTGCCACATTGCATACAAAACATGTTTACCCACCTCCCTGTCAAATCTAATTGACATTATTATACAATATTCGCAGGTAAATAGACATATACAGAGATGATTAAATAAACTTATTTTAATGGTTTTTTGTAATGACTCTGCGTTTTTTGAGAAGAGTAATATGACATCTATTATCATATTCAAAATGACGGGCGAGGACACCTTCGGTTAGATAGCCACAATTTTACTATTCCAGATGAAATCATCTCTCTGGAAAGAAAAAAATACATGTTTCCCATAATAGGTTCCTTCTGGATATTCCACATATTTATTCTATAGTTTTAGAACTAGTCGAGTAGCCTCATATTTTTGGATGATAACGTCAATAACATGCGTTGGCACTGTTATTTTTTAAGCCTTACACTGTTGCTACCTAGGAATAACCCTGATGTGCACATTGGCAAGGCAGCGGAAAAATGGAGACTTTTGAAGACGTATTGGATAAGTTCGAACCTATGATTCATGCATGTATGCGTAAACTACACATCTATAAAAACTATGATTCATTCAAACAAGCTGGGCGAATTGCACTGTGGAAGGCTTGGCAACGTTATGACTCATCAAAAGGTAATTTTGCACCGTTTGCGTATCGTAGCATTTACGGTAGTTTGTTAGATGAATTGAAAAAAACGGTAATCGAAAAGAACATCATACTGGCTGATGATGAACTTCTAGAAATCATATTACACAGATCAGTTGAAACATCATTAGACTCGGAGAGATTAATAAAGGCGTTATCTCAATTAAACCTAGCTGAACAGCAACTCATTCACTTATTGTTCGTCGAGCGTTTTTCACTAGATAAAGTTGCTCTCCACTTCGGCATAACCAAAGCAGGCGTCAAGAAAAAAAGAGAACGCACTTTACAAAAACTTAAGCTCATCATGACTACCTAACAAAATCTTATGAGGTTCTATTAAAAATCAGCCAGGACATTTTATCCGTTGGCGAATTTTTTACTAGAGCCTCTTTTAAAGAGTGTTCCCATATCAAGAGAACATCTTCCATATTTTAACTATTACAACTAAACCGCTATTTTTTACAACTAAATCGGTCAAAATTACAACTAAATGCGCCATTTTTACAACTAAACACTCAAAAATAACAACTAAATATTTTCTCGCTAAATAGCACTTTTAAAGACTTGTCAAAAAGACATATTTTATGCTATTTTCAAATAAATCACTACAAAAATTCATCTATTAAAGGAGCATTCTTATCGACGTCAAACGAATTCCACCAAAAACGATTGAAATATACAAACGTCTTCTTTATCGCATTCCAATGAACCACCCGCTACGCCAAGAAATCGAAAATAAAATTCACATGACCGAAGCTGGATACTCTGGTGAATGCTATGTAGATAATTTTCTAAAACAAGTCACTTTTCCAAAACACTTTGCTATTTTAAAAGATATCCACATCCCCCTGACCGAAAATTCTTACCTCCAAATAGATACATTAATCATCACTCGAAAATGCATAACCATCCTTGAAGTCAAAAACATCAAAGGCAAAATTCTCTTTCAACGTACGCCTGAACAATTGATTCGTGAACTAAATGGAGTAATAACTACGTTTAAATGTCCCGAACAACAACTTAAACGTCATGTTTACAAACTACAGACACTATTAGAACATTTAAAAGTTAAACTTCCCATAAAAAGTTTAATTGTACTCGCCTACTCAAAAACACATGTCGCCTTGCCACCGCAATTCGCTAAAATTACCATGGGCTGCGATATCTCTGCTCATATTGAAGAATTCAACGATATGCCAGACCTCATTTCAGCGCAGGCATTCAACAATTTAGTGTCGTCCATCTCATCAAGATCCAGGGAATTCATCCCAAAACCTCTCGCACAGACCTACCACCTAGAGCTCGCACACATCCTAACCGGACTGTTTTGTCCAATATGTCATCAAAAAATCACTATGCAAAATCATTGTTCAACTTGCAATATCTCACGAAGAACTTTACAACAACTGGCCATAGAGGATTGGTTTTACCTAGTAAAAGATACAATCACTAACAGTGAATGCGTCCACTTTCTCGAACTGAAAGACAAATTCGCAGCAAGTTATATTCTCAAAAAACTCAAACTAGATACAATTTCTCAATACAAAAGCCGTCGCTATACTCTTTCACAATCCTTTTGGCTAATCAAAGAATCGTCATCTATTTTATAAAAAAAAGTGGCGGCTGAAGATGGAATCTCAGCCGCCCTTTGAATTCAAAACCTTGATTACTGCTTTTGGCCACCGCCAAAAGCCTTTTCTGTTGGAAAACCTCGCGTTACCGCTTCCATAATTTAACGATTACAACTAAATTCTATTTTTTACAACTAAATCGCTCAAAATTACAACTAAATGCGCCATTTTTACAACTAAACACTCAAAAATTACAACTAAATCGCAAACCATCAATATCCTGATTTAAGTCATTTCAATTTAACAATCGCCATCGTACATCTGGACACACAAATCAGCTTTTCATTTTCATCGACAATTTTAATATCCCATACCATGGTTGTACGCCCTCTATGGAGAGGTGTTCCTATTGCCGTAACGATTCCATCCTTTTTTCCACGGATATGGTTCGCATTAATCTCAAGTCCAACAGCAGTTTCAGTTTCTTGATCAATTAAATTCAAAGTTCCAAAACTGGCAACCGATTCTGCTAACACAACCGATGCTCCTCCATGAAGATGCCCATAAGGTTGGTGCGTAGACGAATTTACCGGCATCGTTGCTGTGACCCGATCCTTCGTCATTTCTCCGAATTCAATACCCAATAAACCTATAATTGTTTCTTCCAACGGTTTCATTTCCATTTTTAAATCCCTCTCTTTGGCAAGAATAATGAACACGAAATTCTCCTAGCCTCTTTCAACTAAAGCCAGGAGAATTCTTTCACTTTACTGGTTCGCGCTCTCTGCACGTTGTTCCCGTAATAGGAACTTCTGAATTTTACCGCTTGCATTGCGAGGAAGTTCTTCCACAAACTGATATTGTCTTGGTCGCTTATATCCCGCTAATTTGTCATTGTTTTTACAGAACTTCTCAAGATCTTCTGCGGTTAACGAAGGGTCTTTCGTTACAACAAACGCCAGTACCGATTCTCCCCATTTCTCGTCAGGAATCCCGACAACAGCTACATCCTGTACAGAGTCGTGTTCATGCAGCACATCTTCTACTTCCCTTGGATAAATGTTTTCACCACCACTGATGATCATATCGTCCACTCGGTCCGCCACATACAAATAGCCATCCTCGTCCATATAACCCAAATCGCTTGAATGATACCAACCTTTATACAAAGCCTTTTCAGTTGCCTCTTTGCGATTAAAATAACCTGCCATCATGCAAGGTCCTTTAACAATGATTTCCCCTACTTGACCTGGCTTCAATACATTATCCGGTTCAGAAGGTCCATCCTCATTCGGCATCACAATCCGAATTTCATGGTTATACGCAGGCTTACCAGCAGAACCTACTTTCGTCAGCTGTTCATCTTCAGCAAGGAACGTTATAGCCGGACCCATTTCTGTTTGGCCATATGCTTGAATTAAATTAATTCCCAAAATATCTTTCACTCGTTTTACAAGGACCGGTGCCATCGGAGCAGCTCCATACAATCCGCGCTGCAACGACTTAACTTTAGACGCTGCGCCTTCCAGTTCCGCCATCATGCTCCACATGGTCGGAACCGCGAACATCACGGTGACCTTTTCTTGTTCAACCGTATCGACCGCAGCCATGGGATTGAATTGATGCATGATGATACTCGATGCTCCAGCTTGAACACGCGGAATAACACAACAATGCAATTCAGCACAGTGGAACATCGGAGCAATTACAAGACCTACATCGTTTTTTGTGTAATGTAGAACGGCTGTACAAATGAGACTTTGCTCTGCCATATCTCGGTGACGGTGAATAACCCCTTTAGGCCGCCCAGTCGTTCCACTCGTATACATAATGGCATACGTATCCGACTCGCTCACTTCAACTGTCGGATTCGTCGTCGGCGCTTTGCCCACTTCATCATGATAATTCTTTGCGTAAGACGGCGTTTCTTCATTAATGAACCAAAACTGTGTGTCTGGAAACTGTGATTGAATAGACGCAACTTGATCTTTTAACAGTTCTTCAAACATCACAACTTTGGGTGTCGCATCTTTTAATATATAAGCAACTTCTTCTGATTTTAAACGGAAATTGATAGGATTGAAAATGGCACCGATTTTAGCACATGCAAATAACGTCGTCGCTAGTTCACTCGTATTAAAGAGGAATGTAGAAACTCGGTCTCCTTTTCCAACTCCTGCAGCTGTTAACGCATTCGCACAGCGAAGCACATCATCTCGCCACTCTCCATACGTCCAACGTTGACCTTTTTTCAAATCAACGATTGCTTCCTTATTCGGAAACTTACTCACAGTCTGATCAAAAATACTCCCTAACGTCGCATACATTGCCCTAGCCCCCTATACCATTAATGAATAATTATTCATTTCTATTACTATCTTCAATAATGTCAGATTAGAAGGAATATTACAATAATTTATTAAAATCCTTTTCTATTGCCATTCACTTTCTCGGTGAAACTCTCAATTCCAACTTGGAGCGTGATTTTTCCAACTTGGCGCTCATATTTTCCAACTGAGCAATTGCTCACCAACAATCCCATCAGAAATACCCATCAAGCTTCAGCGGATGGGGCCATTCAAGCCCTTTTCTTTTCACGATCACGCAATACAGGTGTTCAAAATCTTAAATGCTGCTTTTGGCTCGCCAAAAGTCTTTTCTGTTGGTGACACCGCTCCTTACGAATTCCATTATTTTACTATTACAACTAAACTCGTGATTTTTACAACTAAATCGACAAAAATTACAACTAAATATCCCATTTTTACAACTAAACCTTCTTAATTTACAACTAAATTTGCGCTCACCAACAATCCCACCAGAAATACCCATCAAGCGGCAGCGGATGGGGCAATCAAGCACTTTTCTCTTCACGATAACGCGATACAGGCGTTCAAAACCTTGAATGCTGTTTTTGGCTCGCCAAAAGCCTTTTCTGTTGGTGACACCGCTCCTTACGAATTCCATTATTTTACTATTACAACTAAACTCGTGATTTTTACAACTAAATCGCCAAAAATTACAACTAAATATCTCACTTTTACAACTAAACTTACTAAATTTACAACTAAATCATCTTTTGATCAAATTGCCTTCTCGTTTAGCCTTCATTTCACCCTAAAGCAATCAAAAAAGGCCTTCCGCGTTAGCGGAAGACCCTCCTGGTATACTATTTCACTGATTTTCTAACAATCAATTCGGTTGACAGCTTGTAATAGGAATTAACGATTTGGCCTGATAGCTGTTGCAGGATTAGATGCATGGCTAATGCGCCAGCTTCGTATTTTGGTTGCTTGATGGTGGTTAATGGTGGCGTGGTGAATTCTGCGAGTTGAATATCATCGAATCCAATGATGGAAACGTCACCCGGCACATTTATTTTATTTTCTCTAAATGCTTGCAAGCCACCTACAGCCATCTCATCATTCGCATAAAACACGCCACTCGGTAAGTTCCCCTGGGCAATCAAAATTTTAGTCGCACGATAACCGCCTTCTCTAGTGAAATCACCTTGCATCAGCCATTTTGTATGGTGGATTAAATCATGATCACGAAGAGCGGCTTTGAATCCATTAAATCTCATTTCACTATCGTGAGCATTTTGAGGACCACTGATAAAGGCAATTTCTTTATGATCATGTTGGATTAAATGTTCGGTCGCATCATAGCCACCTTGATAGTTATCCACTTCCACTTGAACGACGAAATCATTCTCTAACTGACGGTCTAATAAAATAATTGGAAATCCTTTGCGTGCAGATTGAAGAATGATGTCGTCTGAAATATTATGAGCTAAAATAATTGCCGCATCTACACGCTTCTCTTTTAGAAATTTAACCGCTGTAGATTGAGGCCCACCTTGTGAGCTGCACGCTATTAAGTCATAGCCATTCGTCATCGATACTTCTTGCACGCCTTTAGTAAGCTCTGAGTAAAATGGTCCTGCTAGATCGCTAAGAATCAAAGCAATTGTATTTGTTTTAGTTCGCTTTAAGTCAGAAGCAAAACCGTTTTTTCGATAGTTCAGCTGTTTTGCTGCTTCCAATACTTTATCTTTTGTTGCTTGGCTAATTCTCGTACTATCGTTTAAAGCATAAGATACGGTTGAAATTGCAACTCCTGCGAGCTTGGCCACATCTTTGATTGTTGCCACAGCTACTCCTCCATTCAAATCTTCACTTCTTTTAATTAAGTTCCTCCCTAAAGTATACACGTTTAAGAGCAAGGACTTCAGTCATTTTTATTACTTTAGACCGGAAGTTGTAAACCCTTCGACGATATACTTTTGGAATAACGAAAATACGATAATAATTGGAATAACCATAAAGGCAGCTCCTGCCATTTGAAGAGCAAAGTTATTGGCATATTGACCTTTAAGTAAAGATAAACCGACCGATAACGTATAAAGAGATTCATCATTTGCGATGATTAACGGCCATAAGAAACTGTTCCACGCGGCAATGAATGTAAGAATTCCTTGAACCGCAAAGATGGGTTTGGAAATCGGCATAATCAGGCGGAAGAAAATGTAGAACTCTCCTGCCCCATCTAATCTGGCGGCTTCAATCAGATCAGTTGGAATCGTTGCCATGAACATCCTGAACAGAAAGATACTGAAAGCTGCAGCAAGTCCAGGCAAGACGATACCAAGCATCGTGTTTATTAAGCCCATTTCATTTAATAGTAGATACACAGGGATCATCGTCACTTGTCCCGGAATCATCATCGTTGCAAGCACTAAGTAAAATGTTTTATCTTTCCCTTTGAAATTAAATTTCGCAAAGCCATAACCAGCCATTGCGTTGAAAAATAATCCAACAAAAGATAACGCCACAATGATTAAGGTATTTTTCAAATAAATACCGAAGTTCATAGTTGTGAAAAGACTTATATAATTATCAAAAGTTGGATTTTCTGCAAATAACGTCGGCGGCATTTGTAATATTTCACTTTCGGGTTTGAATGAACTCGAAATCATCCAAATAAAAGGCAAAGATACGATTAACCCACCAATAATCAGCAGGATCGTTACGACCCATTTTTCAAAGGTATGTTTTGATTTTTCAGAACGCATTGGATCTCACTCCGTTACTGATAGATTTAAGATTTATATTTAAGAAATTCAAAAAGTGTTGGGAATTTCTCCTTACTGTCAAACAATTTTTTAATAGTCAACATCGGCTTTTTTCAACTTGAATTGCAGTAATGTCACAATGATGATGACAATAAACAGCACGAAAGATCCTGCCGCTGCATAGCCAAACTCACTGAACTGGAACCCTCTTTGATAAATAAACAATGCCATTGACACTGTTCCATCAAGTGGACCACCTTGTGTCATGATAAATGGCTCTTCGAAGAATTGAAGCCATCCAATCAATGTAGTAACCGTTACGAAGAATATGGAGTAACGCAAAAGCGGGATGGTAATGTAAATAAGAACTTGCCATCTTTTCGCGCCATCGATTCTTGCTGCTTCATAATACGAATTTGGAATTCCTTGAAGTGCCGCTAAGAAAATGATCATATTAATACCGATCCCTTTCCACACAGCCAGCACGATAAGTGACAGTTTCGCCAATACCGGTTGTTCTAACCAAGGAACTTTATCCACATCGACTAAGGAAAGCACGTAATTAAACAGTCCATATTCAGTGTTGTAAAGGAAGCCCCACACGACAGCTACGGCAATGATATTTGTAATAGCTGGCATAAAATACACTGCTCGGAAAATCGTAAATACTAAGTTTTTTCCGTAATTTATGAGTAAGGCAATACTGAGTGAACTCATAATAACGAGTGGAACACCAATAACCACATAAAATAACGTGTTAAATATCGCTTTATGGAAAACGGTATCCGTTAATAATGTGGTGTAATTTTCTAAGCCAATAAAGCTGATATTGGACCAGTCCGCTAAGCCTTTCAGATCCAAGTCGGTAAAACTGATAACAAAAGCAATAGTTATCGGAATGAGGCTGAAAAGAATGAGAATGAGTAACGCTGGTGCAATAAAAATATAAGGATGACGATTTTTCATTGTAGTTTTAAGCATTTGGTTTAACATTTTACCCCACCTACCTTTTACAATCTTTCACCTAAAGACAAAGCAATACCGAAAAAATAGGTAAGTGACCATTGGTTCATCACTTACCTATCATTTGTGCAAGATGAACCTGCGTCATTTAGGAGATTGTCGAACTATTTTTCAACTAATCTACCTTTATTTAATCATGCCTTTTGCTTTTTCATCTAAACCTTTAAGTTCTGCATCCACATCAGCACCACCGCTGACAATTCGTTCTATAGAAGCAAGTAGTTCTTGTGCAATTTTTTCCCACTCTTTAATCTGAGGTGCCCCTTGTGAACTTTCAAGTTGCTCACCAAATGTCGCATACATTTCATCGTCTGCTAATTTTGGATCTTCCCAAGCTTCTAAACGAGAAGGAAGTGTATTTGATGTTTCCATCCATTCTAACTGAGTATCCACTTCATTCATATATGAAATAAAGTCTAAAGATTCGTCAACCATTTCAGTATTATGGAAGACAGAGAAATTAGCTCCACCAATACTTGAAATGTTGTTTTCTTGTGCTGGCATTGTTGCAACTGCCCACTTACCTTCTAAATCAGGTGCTTGATCGTTTAATACATTAATCATCCAAGGACCACTGAAGAAGATTGGTTTTTTTCCATCTTTAAAGGCTTGTACAATATCAACGCCTTTAGCTGGTGAACTAATTCCATCTTTAAAGTAACTCGTGTAATAGTCAATTGCTCCTTTAAATTCAGGAGAAGAGAAATTAGGGTTTTTCGCATCGAACTCAAATCCATTTTGCCAAGCGAAGATAAATGGTGTTACCTGATCATTTAAATCAATGTCCAGTCCATACACATCTTCACCAGATTCAGATAGTTTAGAAGACGCATCTTTTAGTTCATCCCATGTTGCTGGAGCCTCTGGGAAACCTACTTCTTCTAATAAATCTGTGCGGTAGTACATCGTACGTGTTTCTACATACCAAGGAATACCAATCACTTTATCGTCATACTTCATGGAAGATTGAGCACCTTCAAAGTAATTTTCAGGATCAAACTCAGGGTAATCTTCCATATGTTCAGTCAGATCAAGTAATGCACCTGCATCTGCAAATTCCGCAACCCATGTTGTACCTAATTGCAATACGTCTGGACCGTTACCCGATGCGACAGCTGTTAGTAATTTGTCATGAGCAGATTCCCAAGGGATAGCTTGCACTTTTACATCTAAGCCTGGATTGTCTTTTTCGAATTTCTCTGTCATTTCACTTAGTAGCTTGCCTTCTCCACCCATTGCCCAAACAGATAACGTTTTGTCTCCATCTTTTTCTCCGTTACCACAACCAGCTAAAATACTTGATAAACCAACTGCTAAAACTGCTGAGTAAACCAATCCTTTTTTCTTCATTTGATGTCCATCTCCTTTTCTATTGTGATCCTGTGTTTGTAAACGACTCTCTGAAACCATCATATAATCATTTGTTTTCTTTTGATAATATAATCGTTACGCTGTTGAAACGTTTCGATAATTCTATTATAATGAAAATTGAATACGCTTACAACTGTTTTGCGAAATAATTAATTATTTCATTTTATATAAGCAGAAAATACTAAACGTTTTAGGTATCATTTCCGTTGTTATATGAGAATAACTAGTTAAAATCCTATCTTTGTATGGAAAAAAGTTCTACTATTAAGTTACATGATACAAACAAATCATATCCCATTCCTATTGTAATAAGGAAGAATCCCATAGAACACCTTAAAGTGAAACGTTTCACAAACTATAGTAGATGGAGGTTACTGAATGACTACGTCAACAATCCAAAACCTGATGAAACAAATGACATTACATGAAAAAATCGCACAGTTACTACAGCTGGCAAGTCCTTTCTTCAAAGGCTCAACTGAGCAAGGACATATAACAGGACCGATGGCGGCAATGCCAATTAGTGACGAACATATTGAACATGCTGGTTCTGTACTAGGTGTCGCGGGTGCCGCTGAAGTGATATCCATTCAAAAGACACATCTTGAAAATAATCGACTTGGTATTCCACTGTTGTTCATGGCGGATATTATTCATGGTTATAAAACCATTTTCCCTGTGCCTTTAGCAATCGCGTGTAGCTGGGACCCTGAGCTTGCTCAAAAAAGTGCAGAAATCGCAGCAAAAGAAGCATCCGTTTCTGGTGTCCATGTGACGTTTGCTCCTATGGTTGATTTGGTTCGTGACCCTCGATGGGGACGTGTGATGGAATCTACTGGTGAAGATTCCTACTTAAATCAAGTCTTCGCAAGAGCCTTTGTCAGAGGATTTCAAGGACAAGACTTAGCTAACGACCTTCAATCTGTAGCAGCATGTGTCAAACATTTCGCAGCTTATGGCGCTGCTGAGGCAGGCCGAGATTACAATACAGTGGATCTTTCAGAAAGACAGCTAAGAGAATTTTATCTCCCTGGCTATAAAGCCGCTCTTGATGAAGGCTGTGAAATGGTCATGACTGCATTCAATACTGTAGATGGCATTCCTGCATCAGGCAATGAAAAGTTAATGAGAAGCTTACTGCGTGAAGAATGGGGCTTTGATGGCATCTTAATTTCGGATTGGGGTGCTGTGAAGGAATTGATCCCTCATGGTGTAGCTGAAGATGACAAAGAAGCAGCGTTGAAAGCAATAAAAGCAGGGGTCGATATTGAAATGATGACCGCGTGCTATGTTCAACATTTAGCACAATTAATAGCTGAAGGCGAGATAAAGGAAACCATTATTGACGAAGCAGTTCTTCGCATTCTTACATTAAAAGAGAAACTCGGATTATTTGAAAAGCCTTATAGAGGCGCTGATGTAGAGCTTGAACAACAAGTGGTCGGCCATCAAGATCATCTTCAAGTATCAAGAGAACTTGCAACGAAATCTTGTGTTCTATTGAAAAACGACCATCACACACTCCCTCTTAATAGCAACAAGAAAATTGCCTTAATCGGACCATTTGCAGACAGTGGCGATATTTTAGGACCTTGGTCAGCACTTGGAGTTAAAGAAGAAGCAGTTACATTAAAACAAGCATTTGAAAAACATCTTCCTATTGAACAGCTGAACATTGTAACAGGTTGTCATGTAGAAACAATCTCATCGCAACAGCTTGAAGAAGCTATGCAAGCAGCGTCTAATGCGGATGTAATCGTTGTGGCAGTTGGAGAAGATAGTGACATGAGTGGCGAAGCAGGCTGTCGAACAAATATTCAATTGCCCGCTCCTCAACTGGAGTTACTAAAAGCTTTAGCCACTTGCGGAAAACCAATGATCACCATTCTATTTAACGGACGTCCTCTCGACCTACATGGCGTCCTTGAACATAGTGATGCTGTACTTGAAGCTTGGTATCCGGGAAGCGAAGGAGGAAGTGCCATCGTAGACCTACTTTACGGTATCAAAAATCCTTCAGGAAAACTGACAATGTCGTTCCCTGACAATGTAGGACAAGTTCCCGTGTATTATAACCACTTTAATACTGGTCGACCACAAGGTGCACCCGATGCACAGGAACGTTATGTATCTCAGTATTTAGATGCGCCAAATGAACCTTTGTTTCCTTTTGGTTTCGGACTAAGTTATACGCAGTTGAGCTATTCAGACCTTGAACTGACTTCTACTCAACTGACAAAGGACACTGACATTACGGCGACTGTGACCGTTTCGAATGTTGGCAACGTCACAGGTGAAGAAATTGTTCAGTTTTATATTCAAGACCTAGTTGGCGAAGTGGTTCGTCCTTTGAAAGAACTAAAGAGCTTCCAACGCATTTCACTTAAACCTGGTGAAACGAAACAAGTGACTTTTACGATTACAGAACAACAACTTCGTTATCATCACGCTGATCTTTCGTTTAAGAGTGATAAAGGATCATTTGTTTTATATGCAGGAACGAATAGCAAAGACGTTTTATCACATTCATTCCAATTGATATCAGGGAGGAACTAATCATGACTTTAAATACAACGGAGACATGTCATCTTCAAACTGGTGATACGCAAGTTTATTTTCTTCCATCTGGAGATGTATCAAATTTCTCTCACAACAACATAATGGTTAATCAGCTTTTCGGCAACGCCATCGACGGCTCGCTTAATAACATTTTCTTACGCGTTTTTACTAACGACAAAATTGACTTCTACCCCCTACTCGGAGTGAAATCGGCGAGTACTTTTTCAACTTCAGCAAACAAAGCAAAATGGGCTGGAACGGTTCAAGGAGTCGAATATGAAGTCATCTTCCACATGGCCAATGAACAAATGTGGTTCTGGGAAGTCAACCTAGATGGGAACGAACTTGAAGTGGACCTTATGTATGGACAAGATGTTGGTCTAGCTCATCCAAATGCGCTGCGTTCAAATGAAGCGTATACCGCTCAGTACTTAGATCACGCTGTATTTGAAGATGACTCGACTGGTTTTACTGTGTGCACGAGACAAAATCAACAACAAGGTGATGACTTCCCTTACCTTCAACAAGGATCTTTAGGAAAAAATATCGGCTATTCTACTGATGGCTTTCAATTTTTCGGGTTAAGTTACAAAGGAACCGATATTCCAGAAGCGTTAACGAAATCTGCTTTAGCTAATGAAACGTACCAATATGAATTTGCCTATACAGCTCTACAAAGTGAAAAAATGCAGCTACGCGGAAAGACTTCATTTGTTTTCTACGGCGCTGTTGCTAGCAATCATCCAGACGCGGTGAAGAACCCTTTGTTCAAACAAGAAATCCATCAAGCTTGGGCTAACTTAGATAAAGAGGAGCTTTCATTTAATACGATTGATTCGCTTCACAATTTAGCTTTTTCAGCAGCAAGAACGATCTCATCTTCGGCTATGACTTCAGCTGAAGTGGATGCACGCTATCCACAGAAAGTATTAGAAGAATGGGATGGCGATTCACTATTATCTTTCTTTACGCCAACGTATGAACATATTGTTTTGAAAGAAAAAGAACTTCAATTAGAACGTTCACATGGCCATATTGTGATGAGTGGTGAAAATCATCAACTAGGTGAACCTGTCATCACTTCCACTTCTTATATGCCTGGGGTGTTTAATGCCCAGCTCGTTTTAGGAAACACATCCATGAACAAGCTATTATCAAATGTCCGCAATCCGTTAAATATCATGAAGACATCTGGTCAACGAATTTATGTGAAACTCGATGGCAGGTATCAATTATTAACAATGCCAGCCGTTTACGAACTAGGGTTCAATTATGCTCGTTGGATTTATAAACTCGCTGATGACGAACTAACCATTACGAACTTTACAGTGGTCGATAAAAAAGCGGTAACTTTACATGTTTCTTCATCGAAAAATAAATCGTATGACTTTATGGTGACGAATCAAATTACGATGAATAACAATGAATATGACGTTCCATTCCACTTAGAGATTGAAGACGATCATTCATTTATTGTCACAGCAGATGCAAATTCTGACAGTGCCCATGTACATCCTGAACTTGCCTATCGATTTATGCTGAATGGATCTACGATGAAAGTAGCGAAATTAAAAGAAGCTTCACTCGTTTCTTTAGAAATCACCAATTCGAGCGATTGGACCTTAACCATGGAAGGTTCATTAGTGGGTGAATTCGGCAATGTCTCACCACTTGATTTTGACATGGAAAAATCGCGATATCAAACGTATTACAAAGGTGTGATGAATGGCTTTGCTTTGTCACTCCCTGAAAATCAAGAATCTGTGGAAAAAGTAAACGCGATTGCTTGGTGGTACACACACAATATGCTTGTTCACTATTCCGTTCCACACGGTCTTGAACAATATGGCGGAGCTGCTTGGGGAACGAGAGATGTTTGTCAGGGACCTACCGAATATTTCCTTGCAACTCATCAATACGACGGCGTAAAAGACATTATCAAAACACTGTACGCTCATCAATATGAAGATACTGGCGAATGGCCACAATGGTTCATGTTTGACGAATATCAAAAAATCCAACAAGATCATAGCCACGGCGACGTAATTGTGTGGCCACTTAAAGTTGTAGCCGATTATCTGACTGCAACGCATGACTATGAGATTTTGGACATGACCATTCCTTATACGGATCGCTCTGATTTTTCATTTACAGCATCTGCAACACTGATGGACCATATAAGAAAACAAATTAAATCAATCAAAGATAACTTCTTACATGACACACATCTTTCTTCGTATGGAGATGGGGATTGGGATGATACACTGCAACCAGCCAACCCAAAACTTAAACAATATATGGTGAGTAGCTGGACAGTTGCCCTTACCTTCCAAACCATTCGTAATCTTGCTACAAGCTTACAAACTGTGAATCCACAGGAATCACATGAATTAATGAGCTTAGCGGCTGGCATTGAAAAAGATTTTAAAACCTATATGCTGAACACCGGCGTCATTCCAGGTTTCCTTTACTTTGAAGACCTTGAAAACCCAGAGAACATGGTTCACCCAAGTGATAGTAAGACAGGCATTACCTATCGTTTATTGCCGATGACACGAGGCATGATCAGTGAACTATTGACGCCTGAAGAAGCAGCTAGTCATGAAGCTTTAATAAAAGAACATTTCTACTGCCCAGATGGCGTTCGATTGATGAATCGACCTGCAAATTACGATGGCGGTGTAAGTAAACACTTTAAGCGTGCAGAACAAGCGTCCAACTTCGGACGTGAAATTGGCCTTCAATATGTACATGCTCATATTCGTTTTGTGGAAGCTATGGCGAAACTTGGGCGTAAAGAAGAAGTATGGAAAGGTCTTGAAACCATCAATCCAATCGGCATTACGAAAGTCGTATCGAATGCTGAAAAACGACAAAGCAATGCATACTTTAGCAGTTCAGACGGCAACTTCAAAACCCGCTATGAAGCACAAGAACGCTTCAGCGAGTTAAGAACCGGACAAGTTTCTGTAAAAGGTGGATGGCGCATTTATTCAAGTGGACCCGGAATTTACATGAACCAATTAATTTCAAATGGACTTGGCATTCGCCAGCAAGCCGAACATTTAGAAATTGATCCAGTCCTCCCTGCTTCTTTAGATGGTTTGGAATGTTCATTTGTTGTTTATGGCAAACCAGTAACCATTCGTTATCATCTTTCTGGTCAACAAAGTGCTTTAGCTATTAATGGAAAAGAAGTAGCTTATGAGCGTCTTCAAAACCGTTATCGTCAAGGTGGCGTGAAGATTGCGAAAGATGATTTAAATAGAGTATTAACGGATGGACAAAACCTTATTGAAGTTTGGGTTTAATGCGTTTGATTTAAATATCGCTATGGGTGACAGCCTGCTGATTCATAGCGATATGATTGAAAAGATGCATATGAAATCAAGAATTGCTGCCGAAGATACAATTTCGGCAGCTTTTTGTGTTCTTTATCTTTTAACATTTTAGATAATGCAGTTCATAGTGAAGAACAAATAAAATAGTGCATTTGCGCGTGGAAAAATGTGATTGGGATTGGGTTCGGGGTTTGTAGGTAGAGTATGTTGTTTATTCCCTTTCAATTTGATTTAATCCCTCTCGTGACTGTTTTATTCCCTTTCGCGATGTATTTATTCCCTTTCGCGACCACTTTACTCCCTTTCATTCTGTGTTTATTCCCTTTCACCCATTTTATTCCACAAAAACACCCCCGAACAAAGTGAGTGGGGGCTAATTTGTTCGTTTTCGCTTCGCTCCTGCTGGTGTGGAGAATTTTTATGGTTTGTTCCCACTCGTTACTGTTTTATTCCCTTTTACAAAGTGTTTATTCCTTTTCATACGCCATTTATTCCTATTCAACCACGCTATTTTCCCATTCGCCCAATTCCAATAAGTTGCTTTTACAGTCATAAGTAGGTCATGTGAATAACATCACGTTTTACATTCTTTTCGACAAATTTCGCTGATTACTAATCTAAATTCTGCTCGCATTCGTATTCTATAAAAATGGAAGCTTTCTTTTAAGGTATTGGAGTGTGAACGCAAGAGTGAGTCAACACCATGAATATTCAATTTCCCAAAGAAAAGAAGCACTTGAATGCATGTACGACAATCACAATCTATGGTTATGGAACATCATCTATGGCAATCTTCAAGACGAACGTCATGCTGAAGAAGTCATTGCACATGTTTTCAAAGATGTTTGGAAGTGCGATCAAGTCCTTTTTACAAAAGATAGACAATTGATCGCACTTCTGCATCTTTGCAGAAGTAGGTTAAGCAACGAATAAAAAGGTTAGTTGATATATTGAGTGTTTTTTCCATTTCACTCACATATGTCAGCTAACCTTTTATAAATTATGAGCCGTCCCCTCGCATATACTTCAAAAAGGAGGCGGTACATATGTCACACTATTTAACTGTCACTCTTGGACTGGTTATGTGCTTGGGAATACTGTTCGGAACCTTTGTATTTTTCCTGACGTCTGCTCTACATTCAAAGGATGCATATACTGTGGATCCCCTTGAAAATAAGCATGAGCATTTATAATAGAAATTAAGCGACCGAAAGATCCACATTCGGTCGCTTGTTGCTTTTTATTTGGTTCTTTAAACTACACTGATGTGTAGCGTACATTTGTGCTGGCCGCACGTTCCGCATGAGCCAACAAGTATGAAAACCACATACTTGTGGGTCTCATTCTTCACGCTCTTGCGGCATGCTAGGCGCAAATGTACTCTTTTGAATTTTCTTCAATATCAAGTAAATTGTATTGAATAAGGGACCGATCCCGTTTTTCATTAAAGTGTAAGTTAAGTTATAACTAACTTTCGATTGCCATACATTTCCCTTAGTCTCAAATGCACTATTTCATATGTAATTCGTTATCTATTACAATCTTGAACATAGTCTTTAATAGTATTAGATAGTAAGGGCATCGGCATCAAAATTATGTGCTCCTGAATTTGAAGTGTATTCTTGTGAATTTGTTTAGAATTCCGCTAATTTGATTGGAGTGTAGGGCGGCGACTCCAGCGGGAATAGCATGAGCTGAAGACCCCGCAGGCGAGCTTGCTCGTCGAGGAGGCTGAGGCCATGCCCGCGGAAAGCGTCCGCCCGTAACGGAAATCGACAGAATTAATTAATTCTTACTTTAAATAGCCAATAGCTTGTCCTAGATAATTCTCTATTGCCTCTCCTTCAAAGTAATTAAAATGATTCCAATCCGTGGAAATGTGCGGCATTTTTATTTCGTTAATGGTAATCATATTATCAACATCAACTAAAAAATCATGTGAAAGACCCAAGTACTTTCCTGTTATAGCAAAATACTTCTTATTCGAATCTAAAGTATCAGTGGAATTTAGCTCCGTAACAAAACCGGATTCATTCGCAAGATCTTCGAATCCTCTTAATTTTTTTAATCTCATCAAACTCCAAAAATCTTCACTTTTTATTGAAATCCGACCATTCCCAAATGCTCCATTTACGACTAAACATAATCTCGCCAAAATCGGTATGCTCATTAAGATAGACCCATTATTAGGAGTGCCAGCCATTACTAATTTATCTATAGGTGCTCCATGTGTACTTTTTGCCGAACGACTTACTAATCCACCCATACTATGTGAAAACATCAATATTTCTTTACCGGGATACTTTTTCTTCAACAGAGCTAATTCTCTTGCTAATAATTCTCCGCTATCACTTATCTTCTCATCGACAGTAAGGTACTCAAACCCATAAACTTCATGCCCTTTTTGAAGATACTCAAACAAACCAAAGTAGGAATCATTAATACTGGATACTAACCCGTGAACTATTATAGCAATTGGCTTTTCGCTATCGAGCTGCCCACTCTCTTCAGACGCTTTTACTTTTCGAAATGAAGACTTGCCATCTGGTAGTAACTTAAAAAGACCGAGCTCGCTCGGTTTCTTACTAAACTTATTTAACACAATATAAAAACTTTGTTGATTTTCAACGGCAGTAGTGGATAGACTTTGATTTTCTGCAATTGCTTGAAATAACAAAGAATCCATCTGTTGCTTGGTGATCTTCGCCTCAACCTCATTCTCCTTAGTGGAATGACCAAGGATTTCGATTCTCGGAGAATATTGATTTAACAACTCTGCCAGATTTACAATTTCATCGTCCAGCAACTGGAGAAAATCATCTTGTATGGCAAAAAAGTATTCATCTTCGCCACATATTAACTGAAAGGAAAGGTCACTATTTACTTTAAAATTTTCAATTGTAACCCTGTACACCAATTTATTTGTTGAACAAGGAATGTATTTTATGAAGTCGCTACCTAAATCAACTTTATCTATCGAAATTTTTTGCTCATTAATTAAAAAAGGTTCTTCTTTTCGAGAATTAGCAACTTGTAGTGCACGTGTATTTATGATAATTTCACTGCCCTCTACATATATAAAAGCCTCATCCATCTAGATTCTCCTTCCTAAACTCGCGAGAATAAACTAAGTAACTATTATCTTAATCTATTTCAGTTCAATAAGTAAGAAATTTCCGTCAATTTCAAAACTTGGATGATTCGTTCTAAATAATGAAAACACAAAAAACCAGCAGCATCATTGCCACTGGTTAATTCCTTATAGATTCTCCATCCACATATCATAGCCTTCATCACTTAAGTGAACTCCGTCAACTGTGAACTCTTTTTTTAATTGACCGTCAGCAGTTTCAAAATGTTGATTCAAATTTACATACTGTACACCATTTTCCTCGGCCAGCTTTTGAAGAGCCTCATTGAATTGATCAACTGTGTCATTAGAAATCGTATTTCGAAACTCTTTATTATTAACAGGTAGAATGGACTGTACAATCACTTTGGTTTTCTTAGTATCAAAAGATTGAATGATTTTTTCCATATTCTTTTGGTATACGTCCAAATCCACTTCTTCACCAATGTCATTAATTCCAATCAAAATGTACACTTCTTTTGGATTACGCTTCACCACTTCATCGATTCGATTCAATACACCTTTCGTTTCATCATCTACAATTCCTCGATTCACGACGACCTCACCTGGGAAATAAGTTTGTAACTCTCCATGATCCGTGATGCTATCTCCAAGAAATACTTTATCCACTTTGTCATAATCAAAAGACTCGAATAACCGCTTCTTATGAAGATAATAGTCCGTATATTGGTCTGATGAAAAGTATGATTTAACAGCGGCCATCCCGCCTTGTTTATTTACGATAAAACTTCCTACTCCGATTAACAACAAGTTAATCACTAAAGATAGGACGAACAAAATCTTCAACTTCTTCAATCTGTACACTTCCTATTTCTTTTCCAAGACTCGCTTGGAATTACTAAAAATCATCACTACTATATTTATATAATAGTATTACCGATAGAGAGCCTCCCTAAACTTTATTGAAAATTATAAACTTTAGCTAACACAAAATTAGCTCTTTTTACATCAAAAGTGACATGGTCGCTCATAGAATCGAGAAGAGCAGTGCGAATCCATTCTCAATATATTCGATGAATTTTCAGCATTCTTTATCATGGAAACGAATGTAAAAAGCAGCCGAAGATACAACTTCGGCTGCTTTTGCATTTCTATTTAATTTACTAGTTAAAACGGTTATTACACTCCTGAATAGGCCAAAAAACCGCCATCTACGGGAACAGTTATACCCGAAACAAAAGAAGAATAAGATTCATCTGCCAAGAATAACATCGTTCCTAACAACTGTTCCGGTTCACCAAATTTTCGCATTGGTGTACCAGCGATAATCTTATTTGACCTTAACGTGTATGAACCATCTTCATTCAATAATAAATCCCGATTCTGTGTTGTCAAAAAGAACCCAGGGGCAATCGCATTGACACGCAAACCAGCTTCGGCAAAATGGACTGCCATCCATTGAGTAAAGTTATTAATTGAAGCCTTTGCTGCGCTATATGCAGGTACCTTCGTCATCGGAGCATATGCACTCATTGATGACAAATTAATAATTGCTGGCGAGTTGCTTTTCAATAATTCTCTCCCAAACACTTGACTAGGTAGGAAAGTTCCAGTGAAGTTGACTGAAAAGACTTGGAAGAACCCTTTCTCATCCATTTCAAAAAAGGACTTTCCTTGTTGACCAGATTCGAAAACTTCAAAGTCAGTAATCGCATCGGGATGATTTCCTCCAGCTCCATTGACCAATAGATCAATACTGCCGAATTCATTCAAAATAACTTCTTTTGCTAATTCTAATGAACTACGATCTAGAACGTCTGCTGATAATGAAATAGCAATTCCACCTGTAGAAATAATTTCTTTGACCAGTAATTCGCCCGTGCTTTTCGTGCGATTTAGAATGGCAACTTTCATACCTTGGCGGGCAAGTTCCTTCGACATGGTAGAGCAAAGTACTCCACTCCCACCAGTGACAACAGCCACTCTACCTTTCAAATTTTGATGTAAAGGTATCATCACTGAGCACCCACTTTTTCATTTTCATATGCATCCCAAAGACCTAGTAAGTACATGACACCAAGTGCACGGTCGTATAAGCCGTACCCAGGACGACAAACTTCACCGAAAATATGACGTCCATGATCTGGTCGTACATAACCTGTGTAATTTTGTTGATGGAATGCTCTGACTACATTTTTGATATCAATTGAGCCTTCTTGCGTGTAATGTGATGTCTCCACAAAATCGCCATTATCGAAAATTTTCACGTTTCGAATATGGGCAAATGGAGAACGATCTGCGTATTTCTCTGCAATTTCCACCATATCATTTGTTGGAGAAGCACCCATCGATCCAGAGCAAAAAGTAAGGCAATTTGATGGGGAATTGGAAATCTTTAATAACCGCTCATAGCTCTCCGCCTTATTCATAATTCGAGGTAAGCCAAAAATGGACCATGGTGGATCATCCGGATGGATAGCCATCTTGATATTGCACTCTTCTGCAACTGGTAATATTTCCGTTAAGAATGTTTCGAGATTACGCCACAATTGTTCTGTATCCACTTCTTTATATTCTTCAAAAAGTTCTGCAATGCGATCCAGTTTTTCTGGTTCCCAACCGGGTAATGTATACTCAGATGATTCAGCAACCATCGAAATCAATTTTTGTGGATCCATGTTCTCAACTTTTGCCTTTTCAAAAAATAAAGCCGTCGAACCATCATCAAGTGGATGATACATTTCGGTTCTAGTCCAATCGAAAACAGGCATGAAATTGTAACAAATGACTTTTACTCCAACTTGTGATAAGTTTCGGATCGTTTGCTTGTAATTCTCTATGTACGAAGCAGCTTCTGCATTTCCAAGTTTGATTGATTCATGGATATTAACGCTTTCTACCACGTCAGTATGAAATCCATAAGATTGTATGTGTTTCACTTCAGATTGGATTTCTCCCACTTCCCATACTTCGCCAACTGGTTTATCATGCAGCCCCCATACAATTCCCTTTACACCAGGTATTTGTTTAATATGCTCTAATGATACGGAATCATTATCTTTCCCGTACCAACGGAATGTAATATTCATGTGTTCTCCTTTAGTTTTTCTACGTATTTTTTAGTAACTTCTACAACTAACTCATGTGATCCTGAGTTATACGCGTTATTCAAATCGCTACCAATTCCAACTGCAATCGCACCAGCTGATAACCAACCAGACATATTCGATAAGTTCACTCCACCTGTTGGCATAATGTTCACATTAGGAATCGGGCCTCGGATTGAACCGATAATGGATGGTTCAAAATCATTTGCTGGAAACAGTTTCAAAATATCACATCCCGCTTCCAATGCCTCTGCCATTTCTTTCACAGTCATGCATCCAGGTAGATAGGGTATTCCATATCGATTACACATTGTCGCAACGTCTTTATTAAAAAACGGGCTGACAATAAATTTTGCCCCATTTAAAAGAGCGTGCCTAGCTGTCTCTGGATCTAATACAGAACCTGCGCCTATTAGCACATCTTCATTTTCTAAATCCTTAAAAACTTTCTCTACGAATGGAGTTGTATAGGTAAGTTCAATGATTCGAATGCCACCTTCGATAGCTGCTAAAGATATCGATGTTGCTTCATCACTGTCCTTTCCACGGATGACAGCAACAATTTTTTCTTCTTTAATCGTAGAGAGAATTTCAAATTTCTGCATGTGACAACTCCTAACACTATAGTTTATCGTTCGATAATTTTGTCTTGACGAATATAGGCTTCAACAACATTCAAATAAGGTAATCCTTCATTATCTCCAGATACAGTTGTAACCATCGCGCCCACTGCATTGGCAAAATTTAATGATTCTTCTGGTGTGAAACCATTTAAGTATGCAAAAATAAATCCACTATCGAATCCATCTCCGGCTCCTACTGTATCCACTGGTTGTACATCAAAAGCCTCTTTTGTAAACCACTTGTTTCCTATATATAATTTAGAACCACTCGCTCCATCTTTCAAAACGATCTGTTTGATATTGTACGTATGCGCGTACGATTCAATAGATTCTTGATCGATATCACCTAATAACAGCTCAAGTTCATCAACACCAGTTAGTAAAATATCAACATCTTTCAACAAATCACGAATGGTAGTACTCGCTTGTTCTTTTGTCCACAACTTCAAACGAATGTTAGGATCAAATGAAATGGGAATTCCTTTTTTCTTCGCAATTTCAATGACCTTTTTGGTCACTGCTAAGTGTGAAGTTGCAATAGCTAAAAATACACCTGTCAAATGAACGATTGAGATATTATCAAAAAGTTCTTCTGTAATTTCATCGGGAGTTAAAGTAGTAATCGGCGATTTGTAACGGTAGTAAAAGCTACTGCCTGATCCGTCTTCCTTAACTTCCTTAAAATATAAAGATGTAGGATATCCTTCAACGAACTCAACTGATGAGACATCCACACCCTCACCACGTGCAAAATTATAAATGACGCGTCCAAACTCATCCCCACCAAGTCGACTAATCCATCGAGGATTTAATCCTAATCGTGCACAGCCAATTGCAAAATTAAGTTCAGCGCCTCCAACCTTACGTGAAAATTCCGATACAAATCGTAGTGGCCCAGTTTGGGCTGGTTGAAAGGCAATCATTGCATCTCCCAAAGTGAGAACTCCGTAAGCCTTTTTCATGAACTTGACTCCTTCCATCCTCACATGCTTTTATATTTTCTTGAAATAATCAGGATGTAATTCTTTTAACTCATCCATGTGGACAATACCTTTAGTTAAGTGATCTTTCATAGTACTTTGCGCTAGCTGAACATCTTTATTTCTCAAACACAAGACAATTTTTTCATGTTCATGAAGAATATCTTCCCATCTAGATCTTCCCGTAGTGAGCAAACGTAGAATACGCACACGTTTGAATTGTGCATTCATTTGATCAATGGTCTGCCATGTCCGTTCTTTATCCAAACTCTGAAAAATGAGTTGATGAAACGCATCATCTTGATGCAAGAACTCCTTATAATCAGAATCTCCTATAACGATTTGCTGCATCTTGATGCTATTTTCCAGTTGAAGTAATGTTTTTTCAGTAATGTTTTCAGCTGCCAATTTAATTACACCGATTTCAAGTGTTTCACGCATAAACCTAGATTCTTCTACAAGATTAGGATCAATTAAAGAGACAAATGTCCCGATTTGCGGAATTATTTCCACCAAGTCTTCTTTTGATAGTTGAATAAGTGCTTCTCTTACTGGTGTCCTACTAACTCCGAGCTGAGCAGCTATTTCATTCTCGGAGAGACTAGTTCCAGGTTTATAAGTTAAATCAATAATATTTTCATATAAGTAGTTATAAACATATTGCCTTCGTGTATTGGCATCCTTTTTTAGTAGCATGTTCATATAATTCGTCCCCTTTTATTCTCCAAATATCAAGTTCGGTAAAAATAAGATTAAGTCAGGTAAGAATACCATAACTGCAATGACTGCTAAAACAGCAATGTAAAATGGGACTGATTCTTTAACTGTTTCTTGTGGAGATGTTCCCATAATCTGCGAAACCGTAAATAACGATACGCCAAGCGGTGGTGTCATAATGCCTAGTGTGGTTACTGTCATCATTACTAGACCAAAATGCACTGGATCGATACCAACACTAGTGACGATAGGTACAAAAATAGGAGTTAATAATAAGGCTATGACAGTAGTTTCTACAAACATTCCTGAAATGGCTAAAACCAAAATGATGATTCCAAAAAGAATATATGGGTTTTCAGAAATTCCTATTACAAGTTCTGAAAGACTCTGTGCTACGCGATCATACACAATGCCGTACCCAAAGATTCCCGATACGGAGATGATAAGCATGATGGCACCGATGTCGATAGCACTACTACGAACCGTTTCTATAAAGCTACTCCAAGTTAAATCTCGATAAATAACAACACCGACAAATATGGCATATACAGCAGCAAATGCACCAGATTCCGACGGTGTAAAGATCCCATATCTGATTCCGACGATAAGTATAATCGGGAAAATCAATGCCCAAATTCCATCTTTTAATGCTACTAAGACTTCTTTGATGTTCGGATATGTAGTACGTTCAGGTAAATATTGTTTTTTTCGAGCTGTATATGAAACAGCAATCATTAGCGCAATCATCATTAGGAAACCTGGTAAGATCCCCCCAGCAAATAGTCGACCAATGGATACTTCTCCAACTGCACCATAAATAATCAATCCCATACTTGGTGGGATAGTTGCAGTGATTAAAGAGGAAATACCGTTAATGGAAGCACCATACGCACGATTATATCCTTTCTTGATCATGTCTGGACCTAAGATTCGCGATTGCATTGCCGCATCAGCAACTGCAGATCCCGATACCCCACCCATCAATGTACTAAGGACAACACTGACTTGTGCTAGATTTCCATACATATGACCAGTCAAAACATCAGCAAGTCGAATTAAGCGTTTGGTAATTCCAGTGCTGTTCATTAGATTACCCGCAAAGATAAATAGTGGAATCGCAAGCATTGTAAATGATTGTGAAGGAACGAGTATGCGCTGGACCGCAATGGACAGCGGGATATCCGGTGTTGTCAGAAAGAACACAAGGCCCGAAATACCGATTGTGAAAGCGACAGGCATTCCCATGAGTAACAGGACAAGGAATATAACTAAGACTAATAACATGGTATCCTCCTATTTCATTGCCTTTGTGAGTTTGATAGCAGTTGTTATGAGCATGAGTATGGCACCAATTGGTACACTAATGGTTGCCCATGAATAACTAATGCCAAGTGTTTGAAACAGCCTTTTTGAACTCTCAAGTGCTAGCGGAACACCGTACCACGCGAGAAATCCAAGGAAGAGTATAATAATGATGTTCCAAAGAAGAAGAATATATTTTTGAACCACCTGTGGGAATTTCGTTAAAAACATGTCTACACTGACAAGTTCCGTATTTCGGAGGGCCATATCGGCCCCCAGAAAAACGATCCAAGCAAATAGCAAGAGTGACAAATCGATTGCCCAGTTTAATGGATAATCGAAGCTTCGAAGTACAGCAGATATAAACACAAGAAAAGTCACCGTAATCAAGAAAACTACAACCGCGATTTCTTCTAGTTTACAAAAGTATCCGTAGATTTTTTTCATGATATCACCCTCTTTTTATTACTTTATTTCCTCATTAATTTGCTCACGAAGTTCTGTAAGCCCTAAAATTTCATAAGCCTTATCTGCCGCTTCTTTAAAAGCATCCACGTCAACTTCATTAATTTCCATGCCTTCTGCCTTCATTTTTTCTTCATATTCTTCAGACATTCCAGCAATCATCTTCGCATTTTCTTCAGCTACAGCTTTCGTTTCAACAAGTAATAATTCTTGTAAGTCTTCTGGTAATGTTTCAAACCATTTTTCCCCTACAATGATTCCGTTGATAAGTTGGAAATGGCTCGTTTTGTTAACGTATTTTACAACTTCATATATACGAGATGAATAAGTAGAGGTATGTTGTGCTTCTGCTCCATCAATCGCACCTTGTTGGATTGCTGTGTAAACTTCTGTCCAAGGCATTGCGATTGGTGTTGCTCCCATTGCCTTAATTGATTCAGACCAAACTGGTGCTCCAGGTGTACGAATTCGGAGTCCGTCTAAGTCTTCTGGTGTTTCAATTGGTTCATTAGTTAAGAAGTGACGTGCTCCATCATACCAATTAAATGAAAGCACTCGGATATCATTTTCATCCGCTAATTCTTTTTCCCATGACTTAAATGTGTCTCCTTGGGTAATTTTTAGTACATCTTCATAATTGTCTGTTAGATATGGTGCTCCAATGATTCCGATATCTTCAACGTAGTTCCCCATCCGTCCGCCATCAGTAAGAACAGCAACATTTACCCCTTGGATTGCTTGTTCAATTACGTCTTCATCAGATCCAAGTTGTGCACTTGGGTAGACTTCCATTTTTAATCTACCATCTGACTTTTCATCTAGAATTTCACTTAATTCATTGAACCCTTCAACCATCGGATGTCCATCAGCCATTTGAGTGGACATTTTAAGTGTAAAAGTTTCTTTATCTCCCTCTGAAGCGCTTTCTCCTTCACTACAACCAGTCATAACAAACATTGATAATAAAGCTGCAACCCCTAATCCCACTGCTTTTTTCATTCTCGATCTCCCCTTTTAATTGTGATGTAATCGCTTCCAATACACTAGTATACTAGCATATAACAGAAAGTTTTGGCAATAGGTTGAATACAAAGATTTTTAAAAAAAGTTTGTCGAGTCACTTTCATAGTATCTTTTGATGATTGATACACGAATATTTGTAGTGTATTCCTTAGAATTTGTTAAGAATTTAGGTCATTTGATTGGAGTGACGTGCGGGGACTCCTTCGGGAAAAGTGCGTCTCGGTGTGACCCCGTAGAAAGCGTCCACCCGTTTCTGCATCGCTACTCTCACTTCGAAACATGGAAGTGCGTTGCAACGGAAATCTACAGAATCTGTGTCTTAAAATGTTCGTGTTTACATCTGGTTTTATTAATTATGAAATTGATTCTGTTTACTGGAAATATAGTTAAGTTAATATCCAACCAAAGCGAAGTACTATATTTATTTTAATCAACAAAAAAACTGACACAATAGCTCGAAGGCTTTTGTGTCAGTTCACATTTCAAGTATTCCTATATTCCGATAAATTACTCCATCGATAATCGATAAATAAACACCGCTAATTGACCGCGTGTAATATTTCGAGAAACACCAAATTGTGTAGTCGTAATACCATTCGTTATATTATTGGCGACTAGAGCATCAACTGCTTCTTTGTAACGAGGAGATACATCTGTAAATGAAGATGTACTGCCGTTTGCAGAAAGTTGATACGCTCGTTGTAAGATAATCGCGACTTCTCCTCGTGTTAACGGATCATATGCCCCAAAGCTTGTCGTGGTTTTCCCTCCAATTATTCCCGCTTCTTTTAGTGCGTTCACTGCTCCAACAGCTCGGTCTGGCACATCAGCAAAGCCAGATGCCCGAGCAGTTTGTGTATTTAAATTCAGTTCTTTTGCTAACCAGATGGCTGCATCTGCTCGTATAATATCCTTTGTAATGCCAAATTCAGTTTCTGATAAACCACTTGTAATTTGATTTTGTACTAGATACTCAACAGCTGAAGCATAAAAAGACGTGACGTCTTGAAACTTACTTCCACCTAAGTTTGATTGTGGATCCGGACTATTGACGACAACCATCGTCGATTGATCCTCATACATTACTGTTAAAGTCGTGCTGCCGTAGCCTTTTAACTCTATGCTTCCTGCTGTTGCAACCGCAACTGCTGTGTTGGCAGAAGTCCATATTGCTTCGTTCGTCACGTCTTGAACTTTACCGTCTTTGAATGTAGCCGATGCTTCAACATTAATAATGTCACCAGGTTTTCCTAATAGCGAGGTATTGTTCACTTCTAGTTTAACTACTGGATTTGTATTTTGTTGAGGTTCTGGAACATTCACGACGATAACCGACGTTTGTCCATCGTAAGTTACCGTTATAGTCGTACTACCAAAGCCCTTCAATTCCACTTGCCCATTTGTGACACTAGCAACCGCCGTGTTGGCAGAAGACCATTTGGCGATGCTCGTTACATTTTGAACTTGTCCATTCTTATAATTAGCGAATGCAACCACATTTTTAGTATCCCCAGGTATTCCAGTTAGATTATTCGCGCTTAATGTAATACCCGTCACCGGATTAGCTACTTCAAAATCGATTGCCTCTGTTAAGGATGAAGCCTGCATTAGACCATATCCAAAAAGTGTATCTCTCCCAACCGCTCCAAGATCCTGCGTAAGCTCAATTAGTACCCGACGAAGCTCTTTATTCGTAAGTTGTGGATACGCTTGCTTCAATAATGCAAGTTCACCGGTTACAAATGGAGTAGCCATCGAAGTTCCGCTCAAGTATGCATACTCATTTCCAAGATATGTACTTAAAATTCTTACACCAGGAGCTGCTATTTCTACGGCTGGTCCTGTTGATGAAAAGGAAGCTCGATTGGAAAAGCGATCTACTGCACCTACCCCTATAACAGACGCATAGCGGGCAGGAAAATCTACCGTATCATCTAATCCCTCTGGAGCTCCGTCATTTCCAGCAGCGGCCACAATTAACAATCCACTTGAATAAGCCTTTTCAATCACCGAGCGAAATGCAAAGGAATCATCTTGTGTCCCTGCGCTTAAGTTGATGATGTCCATGTCGTTCGATATCGACCAGTCAATACCTTGAATCAAATCAGATAAAAAAGCCTGGCCGTCTTGATTAAATGCTTTTACCGAATAAAGTTCCGTTTCGTAGGCAACCCCTTTTACGCCAAAACTATTATTACGAGCAGCAATAATTCCAGCAACATGGGTTCCATGACCTTGATCATCCCTGTAGGAAGAAGTATAGTCGACCGTCGAAACGCCTCCAGCAACCAACAAATCACTATGAAGTGCAATACCTGAATCAATAACCGCTACTTTTACTCCCTTGCCTGTAAAACCAGAACTCCAAGCAACTGGTATATTGGCCAACTCAATCCCGTAGTCTTCCACCTGTGCGCTTTGTTTAATGATAATATCTTCCTCGACATACTTTACCGATGGATCATCAAGAAGTTCCTGCAACGAATTTTCCGTTATCTCAACTTTTGCAATAGACACCTCATTGTAAGTCTCACTCACTTCACCGCCTGCATCCTCTACCGTATTATCGATTTCCGTTGTACTTAGTTCCTCATCAAAAACAACCAACATTTGCTTTGTTTCATTACTATCAGCATAAGCCGCGTCATTCCCGTAAGCAGAAAATACTAGAGCTATAGACATTACTCCATAAACGAATCTTTTCATGTTCATATCCCCTCTCCATATATAACGCTTGCTAATCTGAATATTAGTAAACTACTTACTATTATAAACGAATATATCAGTGGTGAAGACCACATCTAATGCGTTTTTGTTTCCAACTAAAAGATCATTTTTACAATTAATTATAGAATTTTCACAACCAGACCAACCTAAAGTACTACTTTCATATGAACGTTTTTATTATTTTCCATAGAATTCCTCTTTACTAGGATAAAGCACACTTAAAATGAATTTACTTCTTTTAATGGAGGTTAATAGTTTAGTTACTGGATGATGTTACTAGTCATTTGGATAACCGGGTACAATGTCGTATTTACAATCTCTCAAATTCTGAACACGTAAAATAGCAGCCGAAGATACAAATTCGGCTGCTACTTTTTTGAGTTTATCTGAAATTATTCTACTCGATTATGCATTTTTAATTCTTAACAATAACTAACCACTGATAAGATCCATTAATTAACTGAGCCATGCCAATTCCGATTTCCTTTTGTTCTGGCGTATACATAGACACTTCATTTATCGCTTCATCTGAAACTCTAGAGAAGGCATATTCAACTGATCCAGATGTAAAACGTTCTTGCATTTCCCCGGTTACCTGTTCCCCATATAAATGTTCATAGAAATCTTCATAAGGGTAAAACTTGTCACTATACTCTGATGGATATTTTGCAAATATCCTTGTTTTAATGCTTGCCATCTCAGATAATCGGTCGTTCAACTTAAGTGCATACAACCCCTTTTTCACTCGAGCCTCGTTAATCAAAATGACCAATTCTTCTGCTTTTTTGTTCAATTCATCTTCATCTAACCATACAGTTTTCACTCTTTGAAAAGTTACGTCATCATATTGAACGAATTCAAGCGACATTCTGTTGAATTCCTTATTTAAAGTTCTTGCAAAAAACGCGGCAAATTCTTGACGAGTGATTGATGCATATGGTTTGTATGTCCAATCTTCATAACCATATGAGATGCCTCCATGTGATAAAGCGCTAATGGCTTTATTAGAAGGGATGGTTGGAGGAACATCCTTATATCGCACATCAAAGCGATCTAAAGGAATGTCATATGCCTTAGTCAAAATGATTGCCATTTCTGACCTTGTTAGGAAACCGTTCGGATCGAAATAGCGTGATCCATCCTTAGCAATCTTCCCTTGGATAAAGCCATATTCTACCGCTTGAGCTACTGACGTATAAAAGCCATCTCCCATTTTATAATCTGTAAACCCTGGATCAGGTGCACCTTCATAGGAAACAGGAAGCTCACGGACAATTATTGTCACAGCTTCTGCTCTCGTAATAGGAGCATTCACTCTAAATGTTCCGTTTGAATAACCTTTTACAAGATTTCGCTCTGCTAAATAGTTAATTTGTTTCTCAAAACGTGGCCCTACATCCGAAAAACTTCCTGCAGCTTGTGCAGACAGTGGTAGAACAAGTGACAAGGCTAATGCAGATATAGCCATTTTCATATTCCATTTCCTCAATTTAAAACCCCCATTTATTAATTCCAAATTATCCTAGACCTTCCACCTAAACTATAAATGATTCCACAACAAAAAGTATCGAAAACTGGAAATTTAATTACATTTACCTAGTGAAATATAAGGTTGTGTATGCTGTAAATATTTTGTTAGAACCACTGGAAACATAAATTTATTGCATTTCTTTATTTCTTAAATACTTCGTCAAAACCTTTTCTGTTAGATAACCCTTCGTTCGGAACATTTCGATTCCAACTTGGAGCTCGATTTTTCCAACTGAGCAATCGCTGCGGGAGATTCATGAACTTTCCTTCATATTGAACACCTAGTTTTCTGATAACCATGACATTATGACTATAAAATCCGCCAATAAAAATATTCAACATGAAAAAAACCTCAAAAAATAGGCTCAACCTCTTTTTTCTTAAGCAATACCAGGAACATTGTCATATATTGTTAATTAGTAATAAAGAATGATATAAATATTTCCAAATATTCTGTAAAATACAATTATACTATTTCGGGTTACTTAATATCCGAAATAGAGACTAACATATTAGGAGGAGGAAATTTGATGAAGAGTGCTTTTTGGATTCGAACTGCTTTGGCAGGAGCTTTAACTTTTTCTGTTACAGAATCAACGGTTTATGCCCATGACGAACTGGGTGGCTCGGTAGAAAAAGGTGAAAATCTTGCTGGTAGTGAGTTGGTCGTTCCATTATTGGAAGGCAGTAAAAACGTAGGGAATCTGCAAGAAGTTGCAGCGGTTCCTTTGAAAGAACTTAAAGAAGGAGTCAAAAACTCAACTGCAGACGTGTATGCTCATAAAGGATTCGCATATCTAGGAACACACTCAGCAAATGGCGGCGCTGGCGGTGTCCGCGTATTTGACATGAAAGATCCTTCTAATCCTGTGGAAGTCTCATCCTTTGGTTCGGTTGAAGGGACTTGGCAAGAAAAAGTAATTGTCAAAACTGTTGACACGCCTGATTTCAAAGGTGATTTAGCAGTTGTCAGTGTTCAACAACTGGATCGCTTCAATCCGGACACGAAAGGCGGATTCCTGCTATATGATGTGACGAATCCAAAAGAACCGAAAAAATTAGGTTTTTGGGAGTCTCCTTCTCCTGCACGTGGTACACATGAACTGTATTTAACGGTTCAAGATAATAACATTTATGTCTTAACAGCTGATTGCTATGCAGATTACTACTCACATGGTGAAAATATGGATGTTTCATTTGTCGATGTAACCAATCCTGCGAACCCAGAAACTATTTATGAATTTGACCCACGTGATTATATTCCAGAAGTTAGCGATGAAAATTACGATGGCTATAACTGGACTGATGAAGAAGGTATTAAGAGAACAGCTTTTGCACACAGTGTAAAAACTGACGGAAACGGTACCACTGCTTACCTTTCTTATTGGGATTTAGGGACGATTATCCTTGATATTAGTGACGCTAAAAACCCTGTTTACTTAGGAAGAACAGACTTTGCTTCTACTGTACAAGGTTCAGCACATTCCATGGATCTTGCAAAAGGTGGTAACGTACTCGTTGAAACACGTGAAGTTTTTGGTCCAGTTAGAGACGGATTCGAAACATCTTACGGCTACACAATGCTCTATGATATTAAAGACAAAACAGCACCAAAACTTCTTAGTACCTTCAAGACTGATTTCACAGGAAAAGTGCCAGGTGGGTCGACTGTACATGACCCGAAAGTACACGGAAACACACTTTACCTATCGCACTATTCCGGTGGAGTTCGCGTAGTGGATATTACAGATGCATCGAACCCAGTTGAAACGGGTTCATACATTCCTAGTAAATCAAACATCTGGGGAGTCTTTGTAGATCGAAATTACGTTCTTGCATCTGACATGGGATCAGGACTAAAAGTGTTACAGAAAAAAGGAAGTTCAAATGACGCAAATGCAAACACTGCTATTCAAACTCCATAGTTTTAGAAACGGAAGAACTCTATAAGCTTAAATGTAAGTATTAATTGTCATGAAAAAGACAGCTGAAGATACAATCTCAGCTGTCTTTTTCATGACTATATTGTTTAAGAATTTTATTAGTGCTTTTTGCTAAAGTCAAAAGCCTTTTCTATTAGAGACACCCTTCGTTCGGACAAGCGCTAGCGGTATTTGACCATTCAAGAACTTTTCTCTTCAAAATATGGCGATTTCCGCTTGATTCACTAATTATCGCTAACTCTAATCGCTTGAAATCTTTATTACTGATTTTGGCTCTAGCCAAAATCCTTTTCTGTGAGTAACACTCTTCGTTCTGAAAATATCGATATTTGGCACTCATCACACCGCACTTCTTTATCAGGATTCAATTGATGGATTATCTACCTGTGAGCGAGTTTTCATATTTGCAATATATATTAAGCGCAGTGCAATCAACATTAATATGATAGCTATGAAACGGTTTAAGTCAAACGAGACTTGTACGCCGCCAAACCAGCCAAAGTGATCGATTAACATGCCCATCGATAGCTGTCCGATGACTGTCGATATACTGGTTGCAATTATTCCGATTTTTGGGACCGCTATAATGGTCAAAAACAAGTAACCGACGCCAAACCATACTGCACTTAATTGCCACTTGGGTGCGTCTAATATGGCAAGTAAATCACCGGTACCAAAAAACAATATGACAACGGCGAGTATCAACGCTCCTGTGATAAATGTTAGGAATGTACTTTCATAAGTACCCGCATTCTTACTGAAAGCTCCATTGATTGATGATTGTGCACTTAAAAAAACACCTCCTATAACAGAGGACAATAATATAATAATAGACAAGAAATGACCTCCAATACTAATTAAAAGATGAGAAGCAATGATACAGCCATCAACGTAACAGCTGCTAGTTTTTCCTTATTAAGTTTTGATGTACGACTGCCTAACCATCCATTATGCTCGATGATCATACTCATCGCCATTTGTCCTACGATGACGCTTATCATTGCTAGACCGACGCCGACAATGGGAATGCTGATGACAAGAATGGTTAGATAAATAATGCCAAGTAACCCACCCGTTAGCTGCCATTTTGGTGCTTTAAATGTGTAGGACAGGGACCCTTTCCCTAGAAATAATAGGACAATCGCAATGATAATGGTCCCAACGAAAAAGTTATAAAAGCTACTCTCTAGCTTGCCTATTGATTTACCAAGTTCACCATATATGGCGCCTTCTACACTTAGCGATAGGCCTGCTACTAATGCAATGATATAAACCCAAATTTTCATATGGCTTCCTCCTTTCATATCTATACTTCGAGTATCATCGATATGATTAAAATAAAAAAAGAGAGCTTAAAGCTCCTCTTTTATGAATTCGGCAATTTCTTGTATGCGTTCATCATTTCGACGGTAGTATGTCCATTTCCCATGACGCTCTGATTCTAAAAGACCAACCCTCTGCATCATCGTTAAATAATGCGAAACAGTAGATTGTGACATATTTGCTTTCTCTTGGATGTCACCTACACATACGCCCCCTTTTTCACTGATATTTTTCGCAAGATGTGCAGTTGTCTTATCAAAATGATTCATGGGATCTTTCAACCACTTCAACATATCTAATCTCGTTTCATTCGCTAACACTTTGAAAATCTCGATTTGGTTTTCCATAATTGAATACTAATCGATAATTCTCGATATGTCAATTCATGTTTCAATTGATATAATGAAAGAGCCGAGCAGATTGACTTTAATGTCAGGCATGGGACGTATTTAGAATCATAAAATGATGCCCGCTATTTTATCCTCAAAAACCTTTAGTTCTGATTTTATATTAGAACTAACCGATGATTTTTATCTAAATACTTCAAAATCACAACTAATTCACGCATTTTTACAACTCGACTTCCTAGAATCACAATTAAAATTCATCTTCTCAAAAAGACATCCTCTTGAACCTAGAATCAGCCTTTTTTCTAGGTCACATTTTAAAAAAACTTCCTCCCAACGCAAAAAAGCGCCAAAGTGCTCGGCGCTTAAAAAATCTTCTTCTGTACTTGATCTTCTTTTAACATTTCCACTGCTTCTCTAAAACGCATGGAATGGACATTTTCACGCTCACGTAAAAAGCGTAATGAATCGTTAATATAAGGATCATCCGAGATATCGATTAGCCATTGATACGTAGCACGTGCTTTTTCTTCAGCTGCAATATCTTCATATAAGTCTGCGATGGGATCTCCTTTTGCCTGAATATATGTCGCGGTAAATGGAACCCCTGCCGCATTGTTATAAAAGAGTGCATGGCCGTGACTCACAAAATGAGCGCCTAATCCCGCAACTTCTAATTGATCTGGTGTCGCATCTTTGGTCAATTTGTAAATCATCGTTGCAATCATTTCTAAATGACTGAACTCTTCTGTTGAAATATCTGTTAATAATCCAATTACTTTATCAGGCACGGTATAACGTTGATTCATATACCTTAATGCAGCGGCCAATTCGCCATCTGCTCCTCCGTATTGTTCCATTAAATATTTTGCTAATGTTGGATTTGTATCGCGGACTTCTACTGGATATTGCAGCTTTTTATCATATACCCACATCGACTATCCCCATCCTTTCAAACCTGCCATGGCCAAGGCGTCTCGCTTTTTTTAGTACAAGAAATAGGGGTAAGAATCGTTAAAGGACCATAAAGAGCTACATAAGATTTCCTGGTTTTTGCTGCGATTTTCATTGCTTCTTTTTGCTTTTGACACCCCGCAAGATCATCTGGATGCGTATGCATATACAGCACCCATTCAATTACATTAAAATCAGCAATTTGAAGGGACAGTAACAATTTCCGCTGATCTTCGCTCATGAGATACCTTCCTCTTTAGAATATCCATCAACTAAAAATGGCCAAACGGACCCGTGAACAAAAGCCGCTTCTGGTGTGAATTCGGGACAATACGGTGGTTGCATCTGCCACCAAATCGGTGGGGGTAAAACAAACACTTTCGGTTTTCCACCAAAAGACGCTACGCCACGATACCAAGACGTATGAATATCTCTCACTCCTCTTAACTACCATATGATGGACTCCATGCAATTATTAAAAGTTTTTCAACCTTTCCCTGATTAACATTTTTTTATTTATAGACAAAAAGAGGTTTGTCATTTAGTGACAAACCTCTTCAAAAAAATTATTCAGATGCTTTAAACTTTTCAGGTAGCTCATTCACAAATACTCCTGTATCCGTAAACCGGCCTTTAAGCGTATTATCTTTAACAATTTTAATGATGATCGCATTTGCAGTTTTCGAAGTGCCGTCATTCAATATACTAGTTATGGTTTCTTCAGCAATAAACTCGATTTCGGATTCATTAAAAATTTCTTCATGGATAAGTAATTCCTCTTTTGACAAGTTTAGAGGTTCTTTGTCTGCATCTACCCATTCGTAACCGCCATCAATTAACCACTCACCATTTTCGTTCACTGCTGTTATATAGACATTTCCATGGTGTTGATAAAAGTCTTTCAATTGAAATGTTTTTACCTTTATTAATAGTGGCGTATTTTCAATAACTTCCATCCGTGCATCCAACGAGATTTCAGGGAAAAATCCATCTTCCCCACTCGTGGAATACCAATACTGAATCAATTCCGGTAATTCATTATTAAGCATTTCGCTAGATACCAGTTCCTTAATACTCTCCGGTAAGTTTTCTTGAAGTTTAGCTGTCATCACTTCTGGTTGAGTTCTTTCTTCCATAGAAAATGTCATCTTGCTATTTGTCTCTTTAATAATCTCTTCTATCTGCTTAAACTTATCCATAATTACTCTAATTTCAGAATCGGGTAACGTTTCTGGCACCTCGTCCACAACAGGAACTGTCTCTTCGTCGTCTTTATCACGCTGAGTTTCTTGATCCTCAGGAACAACTTCTTGAATATCAGGTTCGCTACCTTGTGGCGAACCTGTATCGTCTAACTCGGAACAGGCAGGCAAACAAAACATAACCAACATTAGAAATAGGGGTATTAATACATTTTTATACATCCAATGCCTCCAATTATTACAAATTTTAGGTTCTTCATACAGTATGACAGATAGGAGTGAATTAATCTGTCAATTCGGGTAATCTATATTCATGTGTGGTCCAATTTAATCTTTCTTACTAGGATTAATTAAGTATAAAAAACCATTATTTTATTTTTCCATTCAATTAGCAGTATAATGTACCATCAGAAGCATAATAATTCTCATTGAAAGGGTGGATACTCAATGAACCATTGGAATACTCGATTTCAAACTGATCATTTTATTTATGGAACGGAGCCTAACGTCTTTTTAGCAGATATTCAGAAAAAGTTGGCATTATCAGGTGATGCTTTAGCCATTGCTGAAGGTGAAGGTCGTAATGCTGTTTTTCTAGCTGAACAAGGGATGAATGTGACAGCATGGGATTTCGCGGAGTCAGGGCTATTAAAAACAAAAAAGCTAGCAAAAGAACGTGGTCAGTCTGTTCATACGGAACTTGTCGATTTAAACGAGGCTAACTGGAGCAAAGAAATGTGGGATGAAATTGTCTGCGTCTTTGGCCATTTCCCCTCTGAATTGCGAATGAAAACACTACAAGGGGTAAAAGATGCCGTTAAACCTGGAGGATATTTTGTAACTGAAGTGTATTCATACTATCAACTCCCGTATAACAGTGGCGGACCAAAAGATCTAGAACTTTTATACAAACCACAAGAGTTTTTGCATCCCTTTGCTGACTGGCGTATTGTTCACTTTTTCATGGGTGAAGTTTTCCGTCACGAAGGAGAATTACATCATGGCTTGTCTCATGTAATCCAGTTTGTCGCGCAAAAACCGAACGAGTGAATGACTATCGAGAAATAAAATAAAGAACCTTACTGAGACAACAGAATTAATAGTATTGCTGAAACAAACCCGATATGTGCTAGGCAGGTTTTAAGAGAATACCAATTTTTAAAGTTAATTAACTATAAGGGGCGTTAAGTATTGAAGCGATTATTAGTCGGGGATGTTTTTGAAATTGATACACCCAAAGGTAAAGCATATTTACAACATGTATTTAATAATCCCGACCTTGTGGAATTAATAAGAGTTCTTCCAGGGATTTATGAAGAGCAACCACAAAATTTATCTGAATTAGTTCATGGAAAAGAGGAGTATTTAATTCACTTTCCAGTGAAAGCAGCAATTAAAAAGAAAATACTAAGAGTAATTGGTAACTATGACTTGCCCATTGGTTTTGTAATTCCTGATAAATTCAGAGATTGCTTTGATGATTCTAATGGTGGCGGTGTATATTGGCAAATTGTAGATTATGACTCGTGGCAGAGGCAGACTTTTTATGAGTTAACAGATGAACAAATAAAATTATCGCCATGGGACATATGGAATGATACTTTACTGATTGAAAGAATATGCCAAAATTGGAGATTGGATAAATGGAAATAGACTGCTTTTATCGTATACAATCTTTCTTAAGCTTTTGGTGCTGACCAAAAGCTTTTTTAGATAGTGAAACCTTAGCTGGTTACCTCTATTTTTTATACGCTCATTCGACAAAAGGGTAAGAAACCGTACATAAATCTAAATTCATATGTCGAAACCTTTTTGTGAAACTCCTACAAATTATGGCTATTTTTTTATCATCTATTTGCTATATTATTTGAAAAGAAATTCGAGGTGTTTATTTTGAATTTTGATTTTGAATTTTTTCTTGATGAGATAATTGGTCCTCGTGAACATTTTCATACAATGGAATGCCATGTATGTGGGTTTGATGAAGTGTACTTTCAACATCCATTCACAAAAAAACAAATTGGCTTCGCTTGCGAAGGCTGCAACTTTGCATATGTATTCACTTTCGAGCAGGTTAACTCTCATAGCAAAACGTTCAAACAAAACATTCAAAATATGCACTTTTCATAAAAATCACAGTGTAAAAGAAGGCGACCGAAGATTCAATTTCGGTCGCTTCAAGTGTTTCTATTTAACATACAGTGATTGTTAGTTAAAGTTAATATTTTGAAATGATAGAATTTATTAATTATAGATAACAGTCAAAACGGGCTCATTTGCAATGGCTGAGGGTTCCTTAATGACAAAATCATTTGGCACTGCGCAATTTCCTGGGTTTACCTTTGGATCGATTCCCATATAAGGATTAGTAGGTTGGAGAACTCCAGTGATGGACACTCTCCCAGCAACAAAAATACCACCATGATTATTATGGTAATCTAAACTAGATGGTAAATCAGCATCACCATAAATAAAAATTGTTGCTTTACTATAGAATAATATACTTCCATCTACCCTGAAGTCCCCTTTAACTATTGCACATGACATTGGTTTCATGTTAAAAGAATTTTTAGCATAGACACTTTTGTTAAACTGAATCCATTCTTTCGTATCTGATGAAAAATCGTCCATTAATACATCTTCATTTATGACGGACAACGTTTTGTATTTTCCATATGTATCTTTATTTTTCTTTTTATTTTTACCCGTATTAACAGGTGTCCCAATCCAATCATCTTTCACTTCGTAAAAAGGGGCATTCATTTTCACAGTGGCTGAGAGTTTCACAACTTTATCATTTTTTACGGTTGGCTTATTCTGAATGGTTACATTAAACTCCCATTCTAAATTATCTGAAATAGCGGGAGAACAATCAGTTGTCATATTTGTTGCAGTATATTCAGAGGTCTCTAAAGAATATGCTTTAATAGTGTCACAAAACTTATTGTTATTAACGTTAAGTTTTTCTAAATATTCTGCTTTAATTTGTTTTCGTTGACCCTGATTAAACCCATTAAACACATTTATTACAGACTTATTTTTATTTTTAAGATTTTTCCATTCTTCTGCAATGTACGCTTTGTAATGCAATGCTCCCATCTCTGCAGTATGTCTTGCTTGAACAGTTTTTTCTTTGTTATTAAATTGTTTGGCAGACGTAATATTGAGTGATAACAAACTTAGTCCTAATACTGAAAATACTATAATTAGCATCAAAACGATTAATAAAATGTATCCTTTTTGATTCTTTAATTGGTCCATGTACGAGTTCCCCCCTATAACTTGCTAAAGGCAGTTTCTATAATATAGATGTGATCACCTGATTTTATTTCCATTTTAAATCCCTGATTCTTACTTCGATTAATGATCATTTTTTTAGGGTCAACCGTACTAGGGGTAACTGCATCCAAAAATTCATATTCATAACCCGAAGATAAAATTTCTCCATTCTTAATTTGAAGATTATCATCGACAATCTCTAATTCAAAAATCGGGGTATAACCAGCTTGCTGTGAGTCTAATAAATGTTCGTTGCGCAATTTTTCGACAATGAGATTAGCTTCCTGCTGCAATCTTTGTGTTGTGGTATTGCGTTCAGAAGCTTTCATTCCTTGGCTCATTACAGAGAAAATCAAGATTACTAGCATACCTACTAAGGCAAGTGCTGCAAGCAATTCAACTAACGTTATTCCTTTTTGAGAGTTCATGAACTCACCTCGATAAATATTTCAGTCTCAAATGGCTTCGAGTTTTTTACTGAGGGATTCTTAGAATTCACTTCGACTTTGATTCTTTTTAATGTGGGTAACTTCACTTTTGAATTAACTATTGTTAAGAAGACATTGTAATTGGAGTCCCCCCCATTTACTACTTCTATTTTGTCATCAACATCATCAACATCATTAAACGCATCTTTCGCAGTCACTTCTATATTTTCTTTTTTGAGAAGACCAAGGCCTGTTAAGTCATCACTTAATCTAACTTTTCCAATAATATTTTCAGCAATCTCTACCGAAGTCAAAGTCTCTCGATTATGCGCAGTATACTTTGCAGATTGTATAAATAACGCCATGAACGTTATTAGTACTAATGACATGATTAGAATCGCTGCCAATATCTCAACCAACGTCATTCCGTTCTGTATATTTGGCGTTTCTTGCATTAAGTCACCTACCCAATTTTATTTGTAAATGAAGTTAATAAAGCGGTTTTCGTAATTCTTTAGAACTATTTATCTTGATTTAAAGGTCCTTTATATGTATTGATATTACAATCAATCGTACTATATAGATTACATAATTACCAATATTATCCTGCGACAAATTTCGACAATAACTTAATAAACTTCCTTATATCCTTAAATTGAAAAGCGCAGAAAGTTTAAGTTCTCGGTCGCTTTTGATATTCTCAGTAATATTGGCTCCCAAAAATTATTCATACTATCTTCTCATTTTCTTAAAGCACTCCTGCTTTGGTTTTTTATACTCTGGAGATTATGTAACTGAAGTGCATTCACACTTTCAACTCCCATATAACAGCGCCGGATCAAAAGATCTAGAACTTTCATACAACACCAGAAGAGTTTTTTCATTCCTTTGCTGATCGCGTAATGGTCACTTTTTCTTTCGAGAATTTTTCCGTCAGGAAGGAGAATTACATCAATACTGAATCGTATCATAAATAGAAAATGAGGTATCAATGTGGCTATATCACCACATCGATACCTCATTTTCTTGTAGTTACTCATATAATTTTTTCTTATCGATGCCATTCACATAGCACTACTCCAGTGGTTCTGTTGTTTCATCATCCACATCAGTGGACTTCTTCTCTTTTTCAGGAGGATGTAACACTCCCAGAAGTTGTCGACTTACATATGGATGTTCATATGTATATACAGTAAACCGGCTGTAATCTATGGCATCGACAAATGTTCTATCTACAAATATCAAATCTTCTCGTATGTAAAATCCATTTACAACAGAATCCCATATATAAACCGTTTTTTCTTGCTGAAGCATAAGCTTTGCTAAACGAATCGACTCTTCGTTGATTCCTATAATCAGATGTATGTTCAAATTCATAGTAAAGTTTCCTCCCGTGAGTATTCCAAGATACTTATTGTATGCATCCTGTATTGTTTGAAGTCTTTAATACTGCTTTCCGTGACCTCCCTCTTCTTCAGTAGTTACGCTTCCATAATTAAAACTCCATTAATTCACAACAAATCTATCATGATTCTATATATTTATAAAATTTCCAATTTTAAATTTATAGTGGTGCTTTTTTAACTTATATATGGTATTAATTGTATAGACAAAATATTGAAACGAGAGGGATTGCTATCATTGAAAAAATTAATAGTTTTTATGTTATCTGCATTCTTAATCTTTACCGTTTCCAGTTCACCCGCTTCTGCAGCTTCGAAAAACATGTGGGGGAAAATTGAGATACAAAAAGGAATGGTCGGCAAAGTACAAATTTTAAAGGATACTGATTTATTTTCGGTGAATAAAGGTAAGTTGAAATTTGTGAAAAAGCTAAAAAAAGGCAATGAGCATGGAATTTTTGGGGAATCAAAAAGTTTTGGTGGGGTTTATAAGCTGAGTGGCGTTAATGTCGTCAAAAAATCTTCTTCAGTAAAATATTTACCTGTTCCAAAACCGACTTCAAAAGTTTATAACACAAGAGAAATTGTGAATTTGAATGATTCAAAGATTGTTCTCATTCATACTGATAGAAGTCAAGGAAGTGGAATCGTCGTAGGGAATGGGTTGATTTTGACTAACCATCATGTAATAGATGGAGCGAAAACAGCTACCGTAACCTTTAATAATGGGCAAAAATTTGATGTCAAAGGCATTGTGGAATCGGATGCCAAGAAAGATGTTGCCTTGTTAAAAACTACGAAAACATTCACTACAAAAACTGTTGTGATCCGTCCTTCAAGTAAGGGACTATCTAAGGGTGAAAAGGTAGTCGCAATTGGCAGTCCACAAGGCTTACAAAATACGGTCTCGGAAGGCATTATTAGTTCGTTTAGAAAGGTAAATGGGGTTTCCTTAATCCAAACTAATGCAGATATTGATCACGGTAGTTCTGGTGGAGCAATGTTTGATGTGCGTGGGCAACTCATTGGTATGACTAGCAGTGGATTGGATGGTGTAAGTGCGAACCTGAATTTCGCTATTGCTACTGAAGAATTTTTCCCATTAGTGAAAAAATATAGTGGTAAAAAACATGCGAGTATTAAAGCCTCATTCCCTATTCCAGCTCCATCCTTACAAACTCCTGTATTAGGGAATATTTCATTAGGGATGACAATGCAACAAGTCAAAGACTTATCGGGTGGCGTTTACTCTAGTGAAGATACGAACTTTTTATACTACTCTGATGTAAGTGCTTTTGGCTTATTCGCAGATGTGAATTATGAATTCAAAAATAACAAATTAATTTCCATTTCTGTTTTTCACTATATCGCATTTAATGTCACAGACTTAGACATTATTGAAACCTACTTCGACTTTATGTATGCTGAGCTTAGCAAAATTTATGGGGCTGCAGATGAAGTGGATTCTAATTGGGTTGAAGTGGACGAAGGGTATGTCTTAACCGCTTACTGGTCGAGTCCAGACCATGACACGGTGCTAGTAGTTCATGTATCGTGGGAAGATGAAACGTTTGGTGGGATTAGCATCTCCATTATAGAGTAACCACAGTTGAAAATAAGAGCTGTCCTAAAAGTCATAAAACATGACTAAGGGCAGCTTCCTTTTATAAGTAAGGGTTGAATTGCCGTTCCAAACGGACGCTTTCCGCGGGCATGGCATCAGCCTCCTCGACGAGCAAGCTCGTCTGTGGGGTCTTCAGCTCATGCTATTCCCGCTGGAGTCGCCGTCTTCCACTCCAATCAACCCTAAGTTCATCATGTGCAAAACAGACAATTATTAGGTTACAATGTACAAATGTAGATGCAGAAAAAAGACTCATTTTTTTCTCCACTTATTTTATAGAAGAAACTTATTATACAGCCCCTACTTTTTCTGCTTTTATGACCAAATCCAATAATAGTGTTAATAGGTTTACCTCATTACAGAAACAAACCACGTTCAAACAAATCATTCAAACTCAAAAGCATCTACTATCCGATCAGCTCTTATGCGATTATGGCAAAGCTTGAACAATAGATCCAAAAAGCTTTCCACCTCTAAAGTTGAAGAAGGTAGTGGGATTTTCATAGTATTAGTGCCAAAAGTTTGCTTGTAATACGATTTTCTAATGCCGTTTTTGCCATCCCGCTTTAAAGGGTTGTATGTCCAAGAGAGTGAAGTGACACCATCTTCTTCAACTGTTCGATTTAACTCGGCAATTGTGGTTGATTTATTGTGCGCGTAAATAACTAGATAATAATTGTCATTCCGATGCCAATCGATGAATAAGAAAAAATAGCTGTCATGTCCAAGTTTAGACACTTCAAACGCAGCTATAATTGGTTTTCTATTCGCCCATTGATGAAATTTAATTAAAGTATCATTTTGGGTGTCTAATTTACGTATTTCATATGTTGTAGGAGTGGCCTCATTCAAATAATTACTTACGATTGCAGCCTGATTTTTCTCCATGGTGACACTTCCTCTTTTCAACTCTTTAAGTTACTTTATCTTATCATAGTGAAATTTCATGATGTCAGTAAAAAAAGTTAATCACCACAAAAAACGAACGTCGCTTTGACGTCCGTTTTCTCGCATTTTTTGTTGAGTTAGTTCACAGAATTTAAGATTGCTTATGATAACTTTCAATACCTCTATTTTGTTTCAGCTCAGTATCAGCCCACTCCGAAGTCACTCTCACTATTCCTCAACAACTTCACTCTTCGCCGTAATCTCCACCCCATTCAAAGCTTGGCTTGCTAACTTATCTGCTTCTCCATTCGACTTCCTTGGGATTAATTCATATTCCGCTTGAATGCCGAGGTCTTTCAATTTTTTGTCGATTCTCTCCGCCCAGCCTGATAAGTCCTTCTCGAGCGTTGGCCATTCTTCTTTCATTTGTTTGATGACGACTTGTGAATCTCCGATGAATTTAACCGGCAAATGGTGGACACCTAAAAGGTCGAGCTCTTGAATACTCAAGTGAAGCGCTGCATATTCGGCCTCGTTATTGGAAGTGTGTTCGTTAGCTGATACGTTCCTGCGCAACCTGAACGACTTTCCGCTTTGTTCGTAATAAATGACGCAACCGAGTCCCGAATTTCTACTCGTTAGGTCAAAGCCACCGTCAAAATAGACCGTAACGTTATGTGGGTCGGTTTCAATTCCTTTCAAATAGTTCTTCAACTCTTTTACTGTCCAAGTGCTGTCATGTCTATCAATCAACAGTAAGTTTTTAAGGCGTCCTGATTTCTCCATGTCTTCTAAAATTAGCAGAGCATGTGCTGCAGGTAATTCTTCTGAACTACAAGCCACTTCTGTCCCTTTTGGTGTTCTATAAATCCATTCCATTCGGATATACATTTCGAGTCCTCCTCGTATTACATCGTTCAACTCTTATTCATAGTGCTAGTTTTCCCATTATAGTACATATTTATAAACCTACATGGTCCAGTTAGTAAAAACAGCAATGATGAAATTAAATTTCACTTAATATTAGAATAATATTGATTTTATATTTCTGTAAGCGCATACTTATGAAGAAATCAAGTAACGATTAGGTGGGATTTTATGAACTTAGAGAATTTATCCACGGAACAACGTAATTCTAGCACTGAAGGTTTAGATAGCATGAGTGTTCGTGAGATTTTAGAAAAAATGAATGAAGAAGATCTTACGGTTCCAAAAGCTGTTAATGAGGTTATTCCTCAGTTAGACGTAATTATAACCAAAGCAATTGAACGCATGAAATCTGGCGGCAGACTTATATATATAGGAGCGGGTACAAGTGGTCGTTTAGGAGTACTCGATGCTGCTGAATGTCCACCAACTTTTGGAGTGGATCCATCATTAGTCATTGGGATTATAGCTGGCGGTGAAAAAGCATTGCTTGAAGCCATTGAGGGTGCTGAAGACTCAGAAACACTTGCAGCCGATGATTTAGCTGCGATCTCCCTTTCCGCAAAAGATACGGTCATTGGCATTGCTGCTAGTGGAAGAACACCGTATGTTCGAGCAGGACTAGAGTATGCAAGAGCACATGGTTCACTAACAGCAAGTCTGTCATGTAATATGGATGCCATTATTAGTAAAGCTGCTGAGTATCCAATTGAGATAAACACAGGGGCTGAAGTATTAACAGGCTCCACTCGCTTAAAAGCAGGTACTGCACAAAAGCTTGTGCTAAACATGATTTCAACTTCCGTCATGATTGGGCTTGGCAAAGTGTATCAAAATTTAATGGTTGATGTAAAAGCAACAAACGTTAAGCTTCAGCATCGCGCTAGGAACATGATTGTTCAAGCAACTGGGGTGGACGAAGAAAAAGCAGCAACTTATTACAATCAAGCGAATGAAAATGTCAAAGTGACGATTGTAATGATCTTAACAGGAATGACGTATGAAGAATCATGTGAACGATTAGATTCGGCAGAGGGGTTTGTTCGAAAAGCAATCAAGTAGATTCATAAAGGGGGAATTTGGATGAAGAAGGAACAACAATTAGCTCATTCAATATTGGAGAAAGTCGGCGGTAAAGAGAATATTCTTCAACTTAACCACTGCATGACACGAGTTCGTTTGAATATTAAAGACGAAACCCTTGTTGATCTCCAAGGACTGAAGCAAATCCCTGGGGTTATGGGTGTTGTTGAAGATGATACACTTCAAATTGTCGTAGGACCTGGTACGGTGAATAAAGTTTCTGATGAAATTAGCAAAGAAACTGGGCTTCGCGTAGGAGAAGTTGCCGACAGTTCAAATTTAACAGCAGAAGATCGTCAAGCAGCTGTGAAAAAGAAAAACAGTACGCCACTTAAAAACGGTTTAAGAAGAGTCGGAAATATCTTCATCCCTCTTATTCCAGCACTAGTTGCATCAGGTATTATCAATGGTGGTGCTAACTTTGCGCGAAATGCTGGTGTTAATCCAGAAGAAACATGGATGGCGATTTTACTATTCCTTGGTGGAGGCATATTCGCTTACCTCGGCGTACTTGTTGGTTGGAACACTGCAAAAGAATTTGGTGGAACACCTGCACTCGGTGCCATCGCGGGGATCATTATTATTAACCCGGCACTTGCCACTATTACTTTATTTGGTGAACCACTTGTCCCTGGACGAGGCGGTTTAATCGCAGTCATTTTAGCTGCCTGGTTTATGGTGTATATAGAACGTTCAGCACGTAAATTTGTACCAAATTCACTTGATATTATTTTAACTCCTCTAATCACGGTATTAGTAGTAGGTTTTGCAACATTATTTATCATTCAACCAGTGGGTGGTTTGTTATCAACCGGCATCATGGAAGTAATTACTTTTGTTTTAGATATAGGTGGCGTATTCGCGGGGGCAATTCTCGCAGGATTCTTCTTACCTCTTGTTATGGTCGGACTACATCATGGTTTAACACCTATTCACATGGAATTCATCAACTCAATTGGAATCACACCTATATTAACTATTTTAGCTATGGGTGGAGCAGGTCAAGTTGGAGCTGCTATTGCAATCTTTGTAAAAACGAAAAACACTCGTTTGCGTACAACGATTAAAGGAGCGCTTCCTGTAGGATTCTTAGGAATAGGAGAACCATTATTATACGGGGTAACGTTGCCACTTGGTCGTCCCTTCATAACCGCTTGTATGGGTGCTGCTGTTGGTGGAGCGTTTCAAGCGTTGATGAATACAGCCGCAACCGGAATAGGAGTATCCGGTCTTTCACTTATTCCGTTAATCGCAGACAATAAGTACATCCTATACTTCCTAGGGCTAGTCATTGCGTATACATTTGGTTTTATTTTCACCTATCTATTTGGATTTAAAGAAGAAATGGCTGAAAACTTAGATTACTAAAATGACAGGGTAGGAGGAAACTCTTACCCTGTCATTTATCTTCAAAAGGAGGAAACCACATGATTGGTGCATCTGTATTTTTAGGGCAACAACTAGAGCATGAACAAGAAGCTTATCTCGATATCATTTCAAACTTGGGCGGAACCACGATTTTTACTTCTTTACATATTCCTGAAGATGATTCTACTTTGTATAAAAAAGCACTTCAAACATTAGGATCTCAAGTGCAGTCTCGCAGTATGAAGCTTTATGTGGATATGTCCACACATTCCATGACTTCGCTTGGATTACAGTGGGAAGATTCTCGTACGCTAGTAGATTGGGGTATTACCGGGATTCGAATGGATTATGGCATTGAATCAGCAGTAATTGCCGATATCTCAAAAAGTATGCCTGTTGCACTTAACGCTAGTACCCTAACTCCGGAATGGTTGGAAGAACTTCTTGCATTAGGACTAGTGAAAAATCACGCAGAAGTATGGCATAATTACTATCCACGTCCTGAAACAGCTTTAGATGCGGCTTGGTTTGATAAACAAAATCGTTGGTTCAAAGAGCAAGGTTTAAAGACAGTTGCGTTTATCCCAGGAGATGGCCAATTAAGAGGGCCGTTATATAAAGGTCTGCCAACACTTGAAGATCACCGCTTCTTGTCTCCTCTTGCATCGTACCTTTCGTTTGTGAACGATCATCCTGTCGATGAGATTCTCATAGGAGATCCATCCATTAGCATGTCATCTGTTAATCAATTTAAAGCGGTTCAAACGAATGAAATTCCATTGCGCTATCAGTCTTTAATAGAAGATAGTCAAACGGATAGTTTGCTTAACCTAAATCATCGCAACCGCTTTGACCCTGCCCGAGATGTCATTCGTTCAGAAGGAGCACGGCCATTTGCACAAACATTTGGAGAACCACTTCGAGCAAGGAATCAAATCGCTCGGGTAAAAGGTGCCATTACGATTGATAACGAACTTTATGGTCGCTATCAAGGGGACCTACACATTGTCAAAAATCCGTTAGCAGAAAACGAAGCAGTCAATGTGGTGGGACAAGTTATTAATGAGGATCTGCCACTACTTGAATTCATTGGAGCGGGACAGTGTTTTTCACTGACACGAGTTGAATTGTAAGCAATGAAATTGGCGGAAAGTATTTTGCCTCTATATAATTAGAGTCATTACAATAGAATTGATCACGTTCATTTAGGAGGAAGCGATGTCTATTTTTTCAGTTCTAAAACAAATAGAGCGTAACTTGGAACAATTCACACACGCCGAGAAAAAGGTCGCGAATTATGTTTTGGAAAACCCTGCCCAAGTTATGGAGATGTCGACAAAAAAACTTGCTAGTGCTTGTCAAAGTAGCGAAGCAGCAATTATGCGTTTTTGTAAACGCATCGGTATCCAAAGTTTTAAGGTAATGAAACTTGAACTTGCTAAAGAGCTTCACACAAAAGGTGTGGGGACTCCGGAAATAGTGGATTCTCCCTTTCAACTTGACGACGATCCGAAACTTATTATGCAGAAAGTCATCTTTAATTCCATTCAAGCTCTCCAAAATACAGAAAAAATGATTTCTATAAAAACGCTATCTGAATCAATCGACCAACTTCACAAGGCAGAACGTGTCTATGTATACGGTGTTGGTGGTTCAGCTGTTGTCGTCCGTGATTTTGCTCAAAAATTACTTCGCATTAACGTCAATGTCTTTCGTTCAGATGATAGTCATTTACAAATGGTTATGACCGCTAATGCGACTAAAAAAGATGTAATCTTTGTTGTGTCCACCTCAGGGAAAACTAAAGAAGTAGTCGATATGTTATCCATTGCCAAGGAGAGAAATGTTTGCTGTATTTTGCTGACTCAAAATGGTCCATCCCCTGCTCGCAGACTGGCTGACCTGGTGTTAACCATGTCTGAAGAAGAACATAATATTCGCATCGGCACAATGACCGCACGTATTGCACAACTGGCGATTATTGATGCGTTATTTGTAGGCTTATGCTCTAAACGCGGACAAGAAGTTTATGAACGTATTATTGATACACATCAAGTCGTTCAACATTTGAAAAATTAGTCTGTGTCTTTACTTTTCTTTATCGTAAGTTGCGCTAAAATGCGTAGGGAGTTAAGTGACCATGTCACTTAGCTCCCTGTTATCATGATTTATGGTATGAAGCAATGATTTTGATCGAATGCAGACAAAATTTACAGGCAATATAGAGGATATTTCTCACTTTTTTATGGTTAGTTGTAAATTTTGCTAGGTTAGTTGTAATTATTGAGCATTTAGTTGTAATTTTGAGAGCTTTAGTTGTAAAAATCACGACTTTAGTTGTAATAGTTATATTATGGAATTAAGAACGAAGGATGTCACTAATAGAAATGGCTTTTGGCGTCGGCCAAAAGCCGTAATCTAGTCTTTACTCGTGATGTTTAGCAAAGAAAAGTTTTTGAACTTCCCCACTCGCGTCGCTTGGCGGGTTTTCTAATGGGAATTTTGGTGTAAAAAAGGGAACTGCCCTTGTGACAGCCCCGTCTTTCTCACCTTTTTTCCATCAAACTATCTCTGAATTTCGCTAAGGAATTGATAACGATCTGCTCGGTAAGAACTGTGAACAATTTCAAACGGCACATCGTTTGTTAAATAACTAATCCGTTCGATGATCATGATAGCGGAAGGTACATCAATTTGAAGAAATTCTGCATCTTCTTCATTTACTAAGGCTGCTTCCATTCGCTGCATGGCATGACTAATCGTCATTTGTTCATCCTTTTCGATAAATGCGTAAAGTGATCCATTTAACGCATCTTTATCTAGTGTTGGAACTAGCTTCACAGGAAGATATGTCTTTTCAATAGCCATTGGTTTATCGTCAGCATAGCGAATTCGTTTAACAAGAAAAACCTTTTCCCCTTCACTTAACTGTAGCTTGTTTGCTACATCAAGCTCGGGAATTATTTTGTCAAAACCAACTAGGATATTGCTCGGTATCATTCCTCGAGAAAGCATGTCTTCTGTAAAGCTCGTCAGTCCACTGAGCGGCTGTTCAACTTTCGACGAAGCTACAAATGTCCCACGTCCTTTTTCCCGATAAAGTAGACCAGTATTCACCATATTCGTGATTGACTGGCGTACCGTCATGCGACTAACACCAAACATTTCCGTTAACTCACGTTCGGAAGGGATGGCTATTCCAACTGAAAATTCACCTTGGAGAATTCGAAGCTTTAAATGTTCTTCGATTTGGACATACATCGGTACTGTGGATTGTTTATCGATCAACTTCTTCACAGCCTTTCTGGTTTACCAATTTGTATGCTTCTTGGTCGACAATCAGTGTCACATCATGATGATTCCACAGATGCGATGCTGGAAACATTTCGCTAATATCTCCACTCAACAAACGCTTAACAGCTTCCGCTTTGCGCTTGCCAGATGCTAATAGAAGAATTCGTTTGCTTTTTAAAATCGATTTAATTCCCATTGTGATGGCATGGGTCGGTACTTCTTCAAGCGAACCGAAAAAATGAGTATTGTCATTTCGTGTAGATGCTGCAAGTTCGACGACATGGGTTGTACTGTTTGGATTTGACCCTGGTTCATTAAATCCGATATGACCATTCGATCCAATTCCTAGTATTTGCAGATCGATTGGGCCGATGCGATCAATTACTTGGTCGTAACGTTTGCATTCTTGTTCCATTGAAAGGGACGAACTATGTGGGATTTGGATGTGCTCCATCGAGATGTCTATGTCTTTAAATAAGTTCTCATACATAAAGGTATGGTAACTTCCTGGATGATTTTTATCCAGACCAAGATATTCATCCAAATTGAAGGATTGTACATTTTTGTAGGAAACTCCGTGCTTTTTGTGACCTTCAATTAAATTCCCGTAGAGCCCAAGTGGTGTCGAACCCGTTGCAAATCCAAGTATAGAATGATCGTTTTTATTGATTTGTTCTTCTATTATTCGTGCGGCTTTTTCACTCATCTCAGAGTAATTACTAACTAAAATCACTTTCATATGTTTTCTTCCCTTATATAAGCTATCGTGCCTCTGCAAATGGTCATTTGGACATTCCAGTTTTCATCAATGATGGTGAAATCCGCGTCTTTTCCAGCTTCGATTCTTCCTTTATTTGAAAGTCCAAGTTTTTTTGCCGCGTTTGTCGATGTCATGGCCACCAGTTCCGATAGTGTACAACCCGTTGCGGATTTCATATTTTTCGTTGCATTTTCCATTGTCAGTACACTTCCGGCGAGCGTTCCATCACCAAGGCGCGCTTCGTTATGATTCACATGGACATCTTGCCCACCTAAATCGTAGGTGCCTGGTTGGAGCCCTTTCGCACGCATTGCATCTGTGATTAAGATAACCCGTTGTGCTTTTTTTTGACGAAACGCAAGTTCAAGTGCCTTCGGATGACTATGAATGAAATCGGCAATCAATTCAACACTCAAGTTATCTTCTAACAAACTGGATCCCACTACACCAGGTTCTCTATGATGAAAGGGACTCATTTGATTGTATAAATGTGTGACATGGCGAGCACCCGCTTCAACCGCTTTACTGACGATTTCCGCTGTTGCATTCGAATGACCGATTGATACGAGAACTCCACATTTACTTAATTCTTCGATAAAGGCTAGTCCTCCCTCTGTTTCAGGAGCAATGGTGACAAGTTTAATACGGTTTCCACTTTGTTCTTGCCATTGCTCAAAAAGAGAAGTAGAGGGTTTACGAATATGTTCGATTGGTTGTGCGCCAGCTCGATCTGGAGAAATGAAAGGACCTTCCAAGTGAACGCCTAGCATTTCTGCTTGATTGTCTTTCGCTTGAAACAGACTTGCATTAACCAAAGCTTTTGAAATCGCACTTTCCGATTGTGTCATTGTCGTTGCCAAAAAACTAGTCGTCCCTTCACAAGGAAGTGCGCTTGCTAAGCCATCTAGAGCTTGCTGCGTCGCATCCATTGTATCGAAACCTGCTGCACCATGAATGTGCATCTCAATATATCCAGGAACGACAAACCACTTTCTACCTTCATCTTGAAGGTGAATATCTGCCAATCTATCTAGAGAAGCTGCAACTTCTATAATTTTGCCATCTTCTACATAAATGTCTCCGACGAAACTGTCTTTCGTTGAATCAGCAATTGTGAAATTTGAAAGCATCATTGTTTTACTCATAACGTTTCACTCCTTAGCGATTAGCGCGAATTGAAATAAACCTAGTATGATTCTTTTGATTATTGGATATTCAAAATGCCAGTCTCTCCACTTTGTTGAACTCCATTTTTTAATAAATTCACCTTTTGGGTAGTTAAGTTTGTGAAGATAATTGGGATAATCGAGGAAGGAGCATTCCCATCAATATAAGCCAAATCGATTTTCAATAATGCATCTCCACGTTTAATGAACTGACCATCTTCAGCAAGCAAGTCAAAGCCTTGTCCTTTTAGTTTCACCGTATCCACACCGACATGAATCAATATTTCGAGGCCCGTATTCGTTACTAGTCCAATCGCATGCTTTGTTGGGAAAATGCTGACGATTTGTCCGGCAATCGGAGAATAAAGCGTATTTCCTGATGGCACAATTGCAAAACCTTGACCCATCATGCCTTGTGCAAACACTTCGTCCGGAACTTCAGAAAGAGGAATGATTTTCCCGTCAATCGGCATAGCAAAATCTGTTTGTAAAAGTTCCATCGTCATAATTGATTTTTGCACTACATCTGACTCGCCATTTTTGTTCGCTGTTTGAAGCGTGTCATCTTGAGCAGACTGCCCCTTTTTCTTTAAAAAGTTAAACATCTTCCATTCACTCCTATTTTCTTATTGTTACTTTCACTATAGCTAACATTGGTATAGTTGTCTATACCAATTTAATGATTAAATAAATGAAGATGCACTTTAAATATGCTGACTTGAATAATCACGAAATCTTCCTTTCTTTGGCAATAACATCCTTCCTCAATAAAATGATTGGGTAATAATGGTTTTAATGGAATATGTGTTATAATTTTATCTATTCCAATAACGATAAGAAAATGGAGGTTTACCATGAAAAACTGGAAAAAGACAGTTGTCGCATCCGCCTTGGCGCTATCGCTTAGTCTCCCCTTGTCAGTAAATGCCGCAGAAACCTTCCCGGACGTTGGTTCAGCTTTTAAAGATGAAATCTCGTATTTGTCATCTCGGGATATTATCCAAGGCTTAACTAACGGAACATTTGGTGTAGATGAACCCGTTACTCGCCTTCAAACCGTTATTATGTTGATTCGCGAGCTTCGCGTCATACTTGGGAATGACCCTGATCCCGGATTTACTGATATGAAAAAAGGGCATGCTTATTATTCATATGTAGCAAAATTAGTTGATATGGGTGTTATCCAAGGTAAAATTGCTAAAGATGGATCGCGCTACTTCGATGCAAATGGAAATTTGACAAGAGGTGAAATGGCGATCATTTTGACTAAAGCCTACGACATTCCGCTTTATCGAATCGATTATAATTTCAAAGATGTACCTGCTACCATGTCGAACCAAAAAAATATTAGTGCATTAGCCAACGCTGGGATAACAGTGGGATATCCTAACAAAACTTTCAAGCCCTATTCAGCCATCACACGCCAGGAATTCGCCGGGCTCTATGCACGTACATTAGACAGGGATTTTAATAAATACAATTTACAATTCATACCCGAGGATTATTTAGAAATGCCAAGACCTAAAACTGTCTGGCTCACTGAGCAACAAGGGGATGAACAAGAACAACTACTACTACAAAAAATCAATGATTACCGTACCGAGAATGGCGTCCATAAGTTAACCATAAACAATCGGCTAGAAGAGATGGCCACACTCATAAACCGTATAGGAACCCAATTTATTCCAATTGGTAATTATTCCACAACAGATTCTATACTATACGAGCAATTATTTGGTGAAAAATTAGCTGTTCCAATTGATGCATTTGCTGCGCTAGGTCCTTTGGATGAAGCCTTTGATTCATCAGTTTTTTCCTTTTCACCAAACCTACTGAACGCGGAACAGTATCAAATTAGCATTGAATTTGGTCAGTATATAGATGGGTCGGAAGGCTGGACAATTATGCTCACACCTTCCTTTTAATTAATTACAAAGACTTCGGGTATTGCACCGGAGTCTTTATTTTTTATTTCCTTTTTTTGAAACGCAAGAAATAACTTCTTTCCCTATACATAGAACTAGCGACCGAAGAACTTTACAACAATAGCTGATTATGACTTTCTGTGGGTGACACCCTACATATAAGAAAAAGAGGAGCGAGTGACATCGTCACTTGCTCCTCCGTTCTCCCTATATAGTTAATTATTTCCACTTGCCAGTATATCTCCCAACGTTTTAACAAATAAATCCACTTCTTCAATCGAAGCAGTTAATGGTGGCAGGATGCGCAAGACATGTTTTCCGGCTGTGAGTGTCAGCACCTTTTCAGCCAGTAACTGTTTAACTACATCAAGTGCACTTCCTTCGAAAACGACGCCTAGTAATAAGCCCAAACCTCGGACTTCTTTAATTTGAGGATATTCTTTTTGTAAGTCTTCCAATTTCCCGAATAAATAGATGCCAAGTTGTTGAGCATCTTTGGGGATTTCATTTTCGACTAAATATTGGACAGTGGCAAGTCCAGCGCTGGTTGCTAAAGGATTTCCGCCAAATGTGCTACCGTGACTTCCAGGTTCAAAAGCTTTAGCCACTTCATTTGACGCGATCAGTGCGCCAATCGGAAAGCCAGAGCCAAGTCCTTTTGCAAGTGACACTATATCGGGGACAATATTATATTGTTGATACGCAAATAATGTGCCCGTTCTGCCCATGCCCGTCTGTATTTCATCGAGCATTAATAATAAATCGTTCTTCTTACATAATTCCGCAAGCTTCAATACCCATTCCTTATTTGCCGGAATGACCCCGCCTTCTCCTTGGACGAGTTCTAGCAATACTCCGCACGCATCCATATTTTCCAACTCTTTTAATGCTTCAAAGCTGTTAAATTCCAGATGCTGAAAGCCCTCTACTAAAGGAGCAAAACCTTGTTGCAGTTTTTCTTGGCCAGTTGCAGATAAGGCAGCTAGCGTTCGCCCATGAAAGGATTGCTTAAAGGTAATGATTTTCCGGCTATCTTTGCCGCTCATTTCTGCATGCTTACGTGCTAATTTAATCAAAGCTTCATTGGCTTCTGTTCCGCTGTTGCAGAAAAAAACCTGTCCGTCAAAGCTGTTTTCTATTAACAGCTGGGCGAGTTTTTCCTGAGAAGGGATATGATAGAGGTTTGAGCAATGCCACAATAATGACAGCTGTTCCTGCACCTTTTCATGTACATAATCTGGAACATGACCTAAATTACAAGTAGCGATTCCAGAGGTAAAATCCAAGTATTTGTCTTCTTTATCATCCCATATATAACTGCCCTTCCCTTTCACCATCGTGACCGGAAATCTAGCATATGTTTTCATCACCGAAGTTTGATCAACCGTAACATTCATTTGATTAGACATGGAGCAGCTCCTCTTTTATGTATAGTTTGGTACCAATGACTTCTTCATTACAATAAAGGGTTAATCCATTCTTTTGTCGACCGTCCATGATGACGACTTCCTTCACGTCTTTATTAAGGGCATCCTTCACAGCGTTCACTTTCGGAATCATTCCGCCAGTGATTGACCCGTTGTCGATGAGGACATCAAGCTCGACGGTGGTTAACGTGGGTATGGTTTGTTTTTCACCGTTTATTTCTTCGTAAATACCAGGGATGTCACTCATTAATACCAATGGACATTTTAACTTTCCTGCAATGGCGGCCGCAGCTGTATCGGCATTGATATTGTATCTTTGCCAACTTTCGTCCATTCCAAGTGGCGATACTACTGGGATATAGTTCAAGTCGCATAGCTGTTTGAGCCATGTGTCATTTACTGATTTCACATTTCCCACAAAACCTAGATTTACATCGGCCTGTTGTGCTTCTAATAGCCAGCCATCTATCCCACTGACTCCAACCGCTTGCCCGCCGGCCTGTAAAATCCTACGAGTGATTGATTTATTCATGTATCCACTAAGTGCCATTTCAATCACATCCAACATTTCATCTGTAGTCACCCTCAACCCCTCCACAAAAACAGTAGGAATTTTTAATTGATCAAGCAGACTGGTAATTAATTTGCCACCACCGTGGACGATAATCGGCATGTACTTCCCAGAGGCTCGTATGTCACACAACTCTTGATAAAAGGATGCGGGAACCTCATCGATCACGCTCCCACCACACTTTATGACTAGATATTCCATTTGAATGCCTCCTTTTTAAGTTCGATACGATGCATTAATTCGAACATAGTCATACGTTAAATCGCAGCCCCATGCAATTGCGCTTTCATCTCCCTCTTGTAAATCGACCATAATGTTAATATGCTCGTTTTGAAGATACTGTTTTGCTAGTTCTTCGCTAAAATCTTGAGGTAAGCCGTTTTCAACTACTGTTATTGGACCAATTTTAACCGTAACTTTTAATGGATCAATCATTTTCCCGCTATAACCGACTGCGCAAATGATTCTTCCCCAGTTCGCGTCTGTTCCGAAGATTGCTGTTTTCACTAGACTTGAGCCAACGATCGTCTTACTGATCACTTCTGCCGTTTCTTTTTCAAGAGCACCCGTAACCTCAACCTCGATTAGCTTTGTGGCTCCTTCTCCGTCACGCGCGATTTTTTTGGCAAGTTCCTCACAGACCATTTTCAAGGCTGAAATGAAAACATTCCATTGTGGATGAGCTGGGGATAATTCATAATTCTCTGCCAGACCATTCGCTAAAATCAACACCATGTCATTCGTACTCGTATCGCCATCTACGGTAATCATGTTAAAGCTTTGATTCGTGATTTCTTTCAAAGCTGTCTGTAAAGCATCCGGTGCAATTGCTGCGTCAGTCGTAACAAAACCAAGCATCGTCGCCATATTTGGGTGAATCATGCCAGACCCTTTTGCAGCTCCACCAATCACCACCTTTTTCCCGTCAATTTCTAAGCTAACAGCGAGATGTTTTACCGTAGTATCGGTTGTTAAAATGGCTTGCTCAAAATGACCCTCTTGGCTGTTCGTTACGTCTATTTCCTTAATCCCGTTATGGATTTTGTCGATTGGTAATTGTTGGCCAATCACACCTGTTGAAGTGACCGCAACATAATGTTGTGGAATTCCGAGTGATAAAGAAAAGTGGTCTCTCATTTCAAGAGCATTTTTCATTCCTTCCTCTCCGGTGCATGCGTTGGCATTACCAGAATTCACAAGGATGGCCTGAATTTTATGTTCAACCGCAATGCTTTCTTTTGTCACAGTCAAAGGGGCAGCCTGGAATAAATTGGTCGTGTAAACGCCTGCGGTAATTGCAGGTACTTCCGAGTAAATCCAGCCTAGATCCAGTGCTTTTCTTCTGAGTCCGCAATGCAGACCCCCTGCTTTGAATCCCATTGGCGATGAAATGGATCCCTCTTCTATTGTTTTCAGTTTAAGATTTTTATGAATAAGCGTCTGCTCCATTGTTTTGCCTCCTTATGGATAAAGTGGTGATAACTCTAATCCGGTTGTTTCCGTCCAGCCCATCATGATGTTCACATTTTGCACAGCTTGACCCGCCGCACCTTTCATTACATTGTCAATCACAGAAACGATGATTAATTGATTCGTTCGAACATCTAGCGCGAACCCAATATCACAGTAGTTGGAACCATACACTTCCTTCGTCGATGGGTAAGTCCCGTCAGTTCGGATTCGCACAAACGGACGATTTCGATAAAATTCTTTATACATCGAAACGACCATCTCCAGCGTTACCGTTTCAGTTAATTTCATATAAATCGTACATAGGATTCCCCGCGTCATGGGTACCAGATGTGAGCTAAATGTTAATTGAATAGGTTTGCTGACGATGTCAGACAGCACCTGCTCCATTTCTGGAATATGCTGATGCTTGCCAAGCTTATATGCTTTTACATTTTCATTCGTTTCGGAAAAATGAGTACCGAGTGATACTCCTCGACCAGCTCCAGACACCCCTGTCTTGCCATCAATGATGATGGAGTTCTCGTCGATCCAGCCTGTCTTAACTATTGGGATCATCGCTAGCAAAGATGCCGTCGGAAAACAGCCTGGATTTGCAATCAACTGTGCTCCTTCGATTACCTTTTCATTCATTTCACTCAGTCCATACACGGCTTTATTCAAATAGTCTTGTGAAGCGGAAGGATGCATATACCATTGCTCATATACAGCTGGTGATGTAAGCCGGAAATCTCCCGACAAATCAATGCACTTGATTCCTTTTTCAATAAGTTGCGGAATATATTCCTTACTGACTCCAGAAGGTGTTGCGAAAAAGACGATGTCTGCTCCGTCCTCTAAATTCTCCATATTCATCGCTGCGAGAACAGGCAAGTTCGCACCTGACAAATGAGGATAAACATCTTTTACGTCTTTCCCGGCATAAGAGTTCGATACGACAGAATGAATATTTATGTAAGGATGATTATTTAGTATTCGCATGAGTTCTAAACCACCATACCCTGTAGCACCTACTATAGTAGCTTTCAATTCACCAACTCCCATTTCCAATAAATTCTAATGTTCATTATTATACACATAAACGAATTTATATTCAATGGCAGAAAAAGTTTTTTTCACAGTAGGAATATAAAAAAGCGATATGCCGTTAAGGGCATTCGCTTTTTGTGATAAAGAAATATGTTTAGTCACGATATATTGCTGGCTAGTCACGATATAACTCTTATTAGTCCGATATCCAGCCCACAATTCACGATATATCCTTGTCTAGTCTCGAAATACTGCTGCCAAGTCACGATATCGCCATTAGAAAGAACGGCCATTGATCAAAAAAGCCCTTGCCGCCTCGATGACGTGAGTCATTAGGAAGCAAGGGCACTTTTTATTTATTCGCCTAAATAAATACGTTCTAACGCAGTATATTCTATGGCTGAGTTATTCATTTTTAATTTAGTGAAGGCATATAGTTCACCTGTCTCTTCTACGTAGAAGAGGTGATCAATTTTCCCATATGTCTCCATTGAATAAACCGGTTCTAGTAATTCATAGTCGTAGGCAATAATTTCATTTGAACGATCAGCCAAGAACATTCCATTGCCAGCCAAATCGAAAGTTATGGTTGAGAACGGAGTTGCTAATTGTCCAAGTGGCGACAAATCACTTGATTTCTGGCTACTTGATGTATATATGGTTCCATTTCCATTGAAGATATACTTGCCGTCTGGAGTAAATTGAATATATCCTCGTAATTCATTTCCAAAGAAGCGAGGTTCCATCACGTCCTTCGTGATTTTCCCATCAAGCAACGTGTATGACTCTATTTTCCCCGTATAGTGGTGAGTATCTACCGAGTATACTTTATTGATGGTAGGTGACAATTCAATCAACTTACGATCATTAATAAAGGCAGATGATAATTCTTCAGACGTTTTCCAGTTGTATGTTTGGACTTCTGTATGTTGACCAGAACCCGAAGAAATGATTAGAGTTTCTGAATCATCGACAGCAATGTCATAAGGATCGATATTCACGTTCACTTCTTTTAATAAAGTAAGATCATTCGCATCATAGACATTAATAAGTCCTTTTTGCATGTCGATAAAGTTATATGAACTTCTTCCTTGAAGGAGTTGCGTGACAAAAATCTTGCCGTTTTTGATGATAAGTTTTTCAGCAGGATATTTAAGGTCAACAAACTGTTCTTCGTATGTTTCTAAATTCAACATAACAAGAGAATTTGATAGCGCATCAATAAAGTAAATAATAGGCTTATCCGGATTCTTCACAACATCAACGATATTTGCTTCTGCTGTCATATCAACAAGAGAATCTTTTACCAGCGGAGATGAAGGTTGGAATTCAGGATTAAGAATACGTGCTAAAAATGCTGAGAATTGTGCACGGTCAATCGGATTTTTGGGGCGGAAAGTTTGATCATCATAGCCAACTGTAATATTGTTTGCAGCTAATGACGAGATGTATGGGTATGCCCATGACTTAGTTGAAACATCTTTGAATCCTGGTGGAAATAAACCGCCCATTTCAAAGGCATTTACTAGAATTGTTGCCATTTCTGCTCGCGTTATGTTTCCTGCAGGATCGAATTGCTCTGGGCTTTTCCCATTAATGATACCTAAGCTAACTGCATAGGCAATTTCTTTATAGCCAAATGTTGTTGTGCTTACATCTAAAAATCCTGGGTTTTCCACTGGCGTTTCAGGCATGCCAATTGCACGCATAATCATGACAACTGCTTGCGCACGCGTAAGTTTAACTGACGGACGAAATGTCCCATCTTTAAATCCACTTATTACTTTTTGTTCGGTTAAATAATCTATTTCCTTTTTAAAACTTGTAACATCAGGAAAACCCGCTGCTTGTGCCTTCCCTGTAGGAAGTGACACTATAGATAAACTTACGATCAAAGCCATTACTAATTTTATTAACTTGTTCACTGAAACAAACTCCCTCTCTCTTAAACTCAATTAATTATAGGTAAAATTTATTTCATTTTCTTGTATCCATTAGCCTATTTTTAGTAATATTTATGTCAATTTTCGACACAAATAAACTATGATGTTCAAACCTTTACTTTGGCAGCGTTTTTACTCAACTACTCACCACAGCAACGTGACATTTGGCTGACCAAATGTCACCATTTCAAGCACGTTCAATTGTGCTGATTTTGTGTAGTCACGATATAGTGATGACTACTCACGATATCGTGCAGTCTAGTCACGATATAATTCTCACTACTCACGATAAACCCCCGCGCTTCTTGCTCAACTGCTCACCACAGCAACGTGACATTTGGCTGGCCAAATGTCACCATTTCAAGCATGTTCAATTGTGCTGATTTTGTGTAGTCACGATATCCTGCTCACTACTCACGATATATCCCTAACTACTCACGATATCCACAATAAAAAACACATCCAATCAAAATGATTGGATGTGTTAAATTTTATACTAATTGTCCCACTTCCTGCAGCATCGTCCCTTGTTGCTTAAGGTTCGTGTGCCAAAGGAAAGCTTTTTCTAGTACGTGGGGGGTCTGCCCGCCACGTCCCAACGCTTCCGTGTAATATTCCCACATCTGTGCTCGATAGGTCGGGTGCACACAGTTTTCAATAATTAACGGTACTCGTTCTCGTGGAGCTAAGCCGCGAAGATCGGCATAACCTTGCTCAGTGACAACGATGTCAACGTCGTGTTCCGTATGGTCAACATGTGATACAAACGGCACGACACTTGAAATCTTACCACCTTTTGCAATTGATTTTGTGACAAAAATCGCAAGACGTGCGTTCCGAGCAAAGTCGCCGGAGCCACCGATGCCGTTCATCATGTTGGTCCCTGACACGTGAGTGGAGTTAACATTTCCATAGATGTCGAACTCAAGTGCCGTATTAATAGAAATCAATCCGAGGCGACGTATAATTTCAGGGTGATTGGAAATTTCTTGAGGACGCATAATAATTTTGTCACGATATTTCTCAAAATTACCGAACACCTGGTCCATCTTATCCTCTGACAATGTAATGGAACAACATGAAGCAGACCTTACTTTTCCAGCATCAATCAAGTCGAATACTGAATCCTGTAACACTTCCGAGTAAATATCGAGATCCGTGAATTCCGAATCAACCATTCCGTGTAGCACGGCATTAGCAACTGAGCCAATTCCTGATTGTAGTGGAGCTAGCTTTTCAGTCAGTCTCCCTTGACGAATTTCCAAACGAAGAAAGTCTAATAAATGGTCAGCCATTTGTTTAGTTTCAGCGTCTGGAGCCACAATTGTAGACGGTGAGTCCAATTGGTTAGTAAACACGATGCCTTTAATTTTTGCAGGATCAACTTTTATTCCTGTTGTCCCAATACGATCGTCTGGTTTCGTTAATGGGATAGGTTGGCGTTCACCTTGCTTGCCAGTATCATAAATATCATGTAGACCTTCAAGGATTTCTGGCTGCGCCATGTTTATTTCCACTATGATGTGCTTGGCATGTTCCGCGAAAATTGCTGAATTCCCAACTGAAGTCGTTGGAATAATAAAGCCATCTTCAGATATTGAAACCGCTTCCAATATAGCGAAGTCAATCGGACCAATTACTTCAGCACGAATAAGTTCCGCTGTATGGGACAAATGTTGGTCAACAAACAGCATATCGCCATTATTTATTTTGCTACGCATCACTGGATCTGCTTGGAATGGCAGTCGTTTTCCGACAATACCCGCTTCAGCAAACGCTGTGTCGACATCTGACCCAAGAGAGGCTCCTGTATAAATATTTACTTTAAATGTTTCAGTTTCGGCACGCTTGATTAGCGCAAAAGGAACCGCTTTCGCATCGCCCGCTTTTGTGAAGCCGCTTAAACCAAGTGTCATTCCGTCATTAATCCACGACGCTGCTTCCTCTGGCGTTACAACGAGACTTTTTAACTTCGGATGCTTGATTCGTTTCATTTTTGTTTCCATGCGCTCAACCTCTATTTCATAACTTTTTAATAATTCTAACAAAAATAGATGGTAATGAGCGTTTCAAGGAACAGAACAGGGATTTACCCGCTGAAACAGGTAAACCCCTAGCTGAAACAGTCTATTAGAAATCAAGCAATTTCCGGAAATAACTAGCGTACGATTGACTCACAGGAATTTTAGTGCCGTCACTCATCAACAGCAAAAGAGTTGAATGCGTATCTGGAAAGACTTCACGTATATGGTGCACATTGACGATAAACGATCGATGGCAGCGAACGAACAACTCTCGCGGCAATACATATTCAAAAGACTGAAGAGAATTACGATGTGAACCCGAAACCCCATTAGCCTCAACATGCGTTTTCTTCCCACGCACTTCCAAATACTTCACGTCAGTAAAGGGTACAGGCATCCAGCCGTCTTGAGTTTTCACCATTACCACAGACTTACCTTCCGTGAATGAAGGATAAATGGCTGTCACACTGCCAACGATTTTCCCATCCCGGTGAAAAGGAATGGCCATGCCATGGTAAGGAACAGCAAATACATCACGGTTGATGAAGTCAGATACCTTATGTCCAGAGCTTAACGCCTTGTGAGCAAGTGATCCTGATTTCACCAAATCGCCCGCCTTTATTTTCAAATCCACTCGGACGCTTGGACGGTAATACACATATCGTTCATCGTCTGATAGAGCGATCGAGATTTCATCCGAAAACAACTCCCCAATCACATCAAGCATTTCATAATCTTGAAATTCCTTCATCTAACAAAAGCACCTCTTCCGTAACAAACAATCTCTTTCTTCTATTATAACGGACAAAGGGATGGAAAGGATAAGCTTGCCTAGAGTGTCAGCTATATTGGGCGAATTTGTGGTGACTTTGATTAGTTATCAATATTTATTTCACTAGTCACGATATCTTTCTCACTAGTCACGATATACTGCTCTCTCTAGTAACAATAAACTGCTGTCTATTTACGATATACACATCAAATTGAACTATGCCTCTATGACGTTAACAAGGACGCAATGGCACGATTTACAATGAAATATAGAAGAAGTTCAAAACCTTTATTACTGATTTTGGCTGTAGCCAAAATCCTTTTCTGTGGGTGACACCTTCATTCGCATTTTTTTAACCCATCCGTAACCGAAGAATAAAAATCGATTTTAAATACTTTTATTAATAATGACTTTACCAAATGTTTATCTTATCTCTCTAAACGAAATGTGTATCGGGGGATAAATATAATAAATTAACCATTTATAGAAATAGTACTATAGTAAATACATCCATTCTAAATTAAAAAAGCGACCGAAAATGCATATTCGGTCACTACTTTTACATTATTATTCTATTTTCTCAACTTCGCTGCAATGTTGTCCATCGTTAAATTCAAATCTATCGATGACAAACAACTAGAGTAATTCACTCAGCAACCAATAAATCAGTTTGGCTTCATCCTTACTTCCAGATTGAAGGTTAAGTGTTCTTGGAAATGCTCCAGGGTGCTTTCCTTCTGCTAACATAGCATTTACATGTTTATTTAAGTTTTCTCCATATTTCGAGTCGGCACTGTTACTCGCTAAATCTGATTCACTTCGATCAATAGCCCTTTCAATATAATAAAAAATAGCTTGATGATCGTCTGAATCCATTTCGTTCAAAACTCGTTCCGCTTCTACAGATAATCCTAAATCTACATAAGCAGCCGCCATCAACCAGCGAACGCCCTGATGATCATCTGAATTTACCTCAAGGATATGATGAAAGTTCTCCACGGCTTCTTTATGTCTTTTTTCTGTCATAAGCCATGCTCCATAGCTAAAAAGAGCCCGTAAATAGGGTCGGTTTAGGACATTTTGCCATGCTTGTTCGATAGAAAGCTCAGCCATTTTGAGGGAGGCAATGATTCCTTTCAAGTAATGATTTTCTTGCTCTACTTTATTTGTACACTGTTGTGCCAATAACAGGTGCACGTCCGCATTATTAGGTTGAATGGCTGCCGCTTCATTAGTAAGTTGTATACGTAATTCTTCAGTTTCAGCTTCATACGCTTTATAGCAAAGTAACTGTGCTTGCTCATCTTCATTTATAGGTTCGTATTCTTCATCCATTTTTTCTTTCATATGCGCATTTAAGGTTTCAATCGTATCAAAAGACTGCTGTTTAGACCGCATGACCATTTCCCACATAAATCTTTCCGTAGCCCGTGGGTCAGCCCCCATATCAGTTGATAGTACCTGGAACGATTGTTGTTCAGAGTCTTCCTTGTTTACCTGAGCCATGGTGGCCATCATAAAATCTCCCACTTGTTCTCGGTACTTAGAGACGGTAGCACTCGACACATTGAAGTATTCGCCGACTTCTTTTAATGTGGAATAACTAGAACCGATTAGTTGAAAATCATGCGCAACTTGAATCATACCTGCCGCTACTGCACTTGGTTTCTTCGCTTTGACTTCGTTTTTCAACAAAAATGCCGATAGCATAGGTAGCACAATCTGTTCCTCGTAACTATGGTCTGCCAAATATTGCTGAGTCAAGTCCACCACTTGTTGTTGAAAAGGAGTAAGGTCAAATACGTGTTCCATTTGAACAAACAGTCGATAAATATTCAATACATCCATATCAGGTGATTTCATGATGGCACGAATTTGGCCAACTAAACCTGTGGAATCGTCTGGAATGAAAATGATGCCGTCTGTTCCGGCAAGGCCAAAATCTCCATGTCGTGCATCAGGCAGGACGATTCCTAGCATCCATTCTCCAATATGAGACTCCGTTATTTTTCCAGGAATTGAATACGTGATATCCTTCAGGTCATCTTTTACGATGAGCTCAGTCTCTAACTCTTGTGTTATTTGACCGAACAAAAGAAACGGTTGTTGCCATGACGTTAGCACGTCAATGACTTGTTTCCGTGGATGTTTCGAAATTTGTTTTTTTAAATAGTTTGTCCATAATTCATTTCGATCCAAATAATAATAGCTATCCAGTGCTAATACGTCGATTAATTCTTCTTCAAAGAGGTCTCTAAGTTCCGAATGCCACTGACGTGTGCGTATATCCAATTCCCCATATTCACGAGGACTTAGTCCATTTTCTATAAAGCCATTCGAAATTCGTGCAAGTTCTCCATTGATAACTGATGACAATTCGACAACATTGTTCTTGCCACAACATTTTTTGTATTTCTTCCCGCTCCCGCAAGTACAAGGGTCATTACGTCCTACCAAAGCACTTCACCTGCTTCCATTAACATCCTAGTAAAAGCGTACCATGTTTGAATGTATTTGGACAAATGGTTGGAACAGGGGAACTTCTTTGATCTGAGAGTTCCAGAAAGTCTACTGGGTCAATGACGCACTCTAATAGTACTGAAATTAAAGAATGAAAAAGAGTATCAAAGTGACACTTCGATACTCTCTTGGTTGAATTTCATCTTACTAAAGGTTGTTTCTTCCCACTATGCCTAACATTACTTCCGCTGCTCAAAATCTGCTTCAATATCTGCTTTCCACGAGCGATCCAGTTTATTGCCCATCCGGAAAGAACCGACGGTTTCATTCAACACTTTATAATTGAGTTGGGTGCCTTCAGTGTCGGCATGGTATTTTACTGCGAAGTCTTCATCGATTCCGAATTTTTCTGCTGTGGACACTGCATCAATGTTAGCCCCTAAAAACACAAACTCCCAGTTGTAAGTGTCTTTCTGATGCGCAATCATCGACTTTATTTTTTTGTAATCGTATTCATAGCTGGCGTTTTCATGTCCATCTGTGGTGATGATAAACATGACTTTTCCTGCACGTTCTTCTTCACTTGTTCTTTTTTGAGCATTGCCGATCTTTTGGATGGTCGAACCGATCGCATCAAGTAAGGCAGTTGTGCCACTCACTTCGTATTCCTTATCCGTAATCGGCGCGATACCTTTAATTGAAATCCGGTCATGCAGCAACTCATAGTCATGATTGAACAGGACCGTCGTGACCCGCGCATCACCCTGTTCTTTTTTCTGCTTAGTGATCAAGGCATTGAATCCACCAATTGTATCGCTCTCAAGCCCTGCCATAGAACCGCTTTTATCTAGAATAAAAACCAACTCAGTACTTTTCGAATTCATTTTATTTTCCTCCTTAAGTTTTCTAGGATAACTACCCTTTACAACTTAAGAATAAGCTTTTTCTAAAACAAAAAGGTCGCTTCTAAAGCGACAATTAAGCTCCGAGCAACAACTGGTCAAAAGCAAACAACGCTTCGTTTATTTCATAAATATTGTAGTTCTCTTCTTTAATGAAGTACTGAATGATGACATCAAATTTACTGCTTTGTGACAAAGTATAGCCAGCCTTCTCCAGTAAATCCTTCGTTTCATCCAAATCCAATTCCAAAGCAATGGCAAAAGCGATAGCTGTTTTTTTCAGCGGTGTGTAATCGGGTGAATTGCGGATTTTTGAAAAAAGGCGGCGATCAAGATTCGCTTTTTTATAGGTTGCTACATCCGTCATCCCTTTTTCATCAATATAGTAAAACAGTCTCTCTGAAAAGGATTCATCAATCTGTCCCAATACATCCACTAAACTTTTTCTCTTTATTTCATGTAACGACTCTTCCTCGAAATGATACTGAGATTGTATCTCTTGTTGAAGCTCCGCCCGGTTTCGCGAGTAATTCAAGTTATGTTCTTCGACATAATTCTCGTCGATATACTGATGAATGGAATTGAATAGTTTTTCACTGAAGCCGAATGATTGTTTATCAAAAACAACCAGGTAAACCAACATCTCATGGTCCATTAAAAATTCATGGATGGCAGAAATCGCTACTTGCAAGGCCTGCTCTTTCGGATACCCATAAACGCCAGACGAAATGAGTGGGAACGCTATTGACTCACAGTTAAGAGATGTAGCTGTTTCCAACGAATGTACATAACAGGAATGAAGAAGCTTTTCCTCGTCATGGCTACCACCTCGCCAAATTGGACCAACTGTATGGATAATGGTTTTCGCCTGTAACTGGAAGCCATCTGTCCAAACAGACTCTCCAACTTCGCAATGACCAATTTCATTGCATGCCTCCTGCAACTCAAGTGCTCCAGCGGCTCTGAAAATCGCCCCGCAAACACCTCCACCCATATGAAGTTCTGAGTTTGCCGCATTGACGATTGCATCTACATCCATTTTTGTTATGTCGTTTCTGACGATTTCTAAAGGCATGATTAGGGGCTCCTTCTATGAAACTATGTTATACCAATGGGATACTAGATTTTATTTGATCGACAATCCAATATTCATTTCGCCTTCTTCAATCGTTATGCTCTTAATCGAACCAATAGGAACCTTCTTTAAAGTTGGGTGTCCGTTTAGATCAATATGCACTAGATTCGCAGCATATTGAAGATAAGGAGGACGGTTTAATACTTTCTGCTTCAACTTCTCTGCGTTCAGTGGTTTGAACTCAACAATTTGAAAAGTTGCAACACGACCGTTAACTGCCTCGGGTTTCAGAGTCATGCTAAACTTGACCGGTATGCCTAATTTAGATATTTGTCCTTTAATTTTCAATGTGTCGTCGTCTGAAAATTGAACTGTAAAACCTTTCATATTCGATGGCATTTTCTCAACCATCCAACTTTCTAACTGCTCTTCTTTTAAACGAACTTCAAGCCCATGTTTCGTCATGTGTAATTTATCAAGATTTAATGACTCCGCAATATTGGGGATTTTTGAAAACAAATTCATTATGTTTCTCCTCTGTAATTTCTATTTTTTAAGTAATTACAATCTGAAACATGATATGTACACTTATCTTAAATAGTACTAACTTCTTCACCGTCATTGGTTTTTGTTCCGTAAAACAGTAATAAACCCATCCAATATGTCATGGCTTTCTAAAAAACCTTTACGTTTATAGAATTCCAAGGCGCTGTCATTGCCATTTGAGACAAAGATAAAATAATCATCTACATCTTCAAATTGCTCCAACCACTCCATCGACATAGTGAAAAGCTTCGAACCAATCCCATATTGTCTGTAGTCTTCTTTAATATAAAATTGAGATAAACAACCGACATTATTTTTGCTAACGGAAGACATGTCAAAAAAAGTGGCAAAATCACTTGAATAGGTTTCTTTTGGTGAGATATTTGAATATACATAACCTACTATTTCTTCATCATCTTTAACGACCACAGTATAATTATTTAGTGCGTTTTTTATGGAAGGAATCATCCGTGTGTCAAAGTTCATGTTGTCAAACAGTTCCGGTTTTATGTGTGATTTCGACTTTTGAAAGGCCATGAGTTCATTGCACATATCCCTACAGCATTCAATCTTTTCATCCGTTATCACTTCATACTGTATATTCATATACTTCATTCCTTTATTATTTATTGCTCATCTTCACCAAGTACCTTCTTCTCCGTCATAAACGATTTTTTTGCTCGAAGAAGTTGTCCTTTTTTATACGGCGGATCATAAACAAATACTTTGAATAAAGTGTGATCAATCGAATCGATAAATTGTTGATCGACATGAGTGAAATCTTGGAGCTTTTGTACTCCTTCGATGGATCTATCAAAAATATAAACCACTTCATTACATCGTTGTAAATAGCTCGCTGTTCCAAGTGAATCTTCGTTTAACCCCATGATAATATGAATATTAATCTGCATTATATTTTCTCTCCTTTAAAGCATATACACAATCATCTCTCTTCAGTTTAATCTATTCTGTAAATATATGTAGGAATTCAGCTAAATTAAATACTTTTGCTAAAACCTTCTTGTGAAATGGATAAATATTCTAGTCCATTACATACAAATAGCGTCCGAAATGAAGCTTTCGAACGCTGCTAGATTCCCGGTTAGTTACCTATAGACGCAACAAAAATGACATACAGAAAACACCTCAAAACTTAGGTGCACCTCTGTATGTCATTCTTGGATAATTTCTTAACTCTCTATTAAAAAGTAAATGTAAGTTTATATTGGTTCTTCAATAATATATACTGCTTTAATTAAAAGTCTGATATCACTCAGTATCAGTTCTTTTATAAAAGAAATATCGCAGTTGTAATAATCTTGTTCTAATCGTCTGATTTCATGAAGAATAAGTTTCATAGGTGAAACGTCCTCCTTCTTTTTTTACATCTATTTCTTTCTATTTACCTCATCTCCCATAAACTTAAACCATTTGACCCGAAGTTAATTAAAAAGACAACTTTATTACTAGTAAATAGTGATTTCGTTTTAAAAATTTCTTGATTTTTAATAGAAATTAATGAAAAAAAGGAGCAAAGTGATTAAATCTCACATTGCTCCTTTCTATAGGTTTGCGATTTATTATTTAACTAACAAGCCTCTAGCTTCTCTGAATTCTGTAATATGCTTATCAAGAATATGACCTTTATCGATGACAATTGCGTTACGAACCATATCCGACCAAGTGCCTTCAGAGAGCATATCTACCATTCCACAAAACTCTTCGCTCAAAACTTTTGTAACGGTATGAGGGAACATGGCAGGCGTATTATCCACCGTGTAATGGACAACTCCGTCAACCGTATAGACTGGATCGTCGATGCTTGAAGGACGTGAAGTCTCAATTTCTAAATTAGGATCACAACTTACATCTACGATCATCGCGCCTTTTTTCAGATTTTTCAAATCTTCTTTATAGATGATTCTATCTGTTCTGCTAGTATCCCACATGACACAGTTAACTAGAACATCATAGTCATTCATATTTTTTCTGAATAGAGATTCCAATTTTCTACCGTAAACGTCAACATCTGCGCCTAATCCGTGGAGAATTCGTAGAGCGCCTTTTGCAGTATGGCCATTCCCTAGAATCGCAACTTTGGTTTCATACGGCATCTTGCCACAGTATTGATATGCTTGGATAATAGCAGCTTCCCCAGCTATTTCTCTATTGCGATAGAAGATATATCTTCCGCCATCAAACATTTCTTCCCAAGCAATTACTGTATGATTTCCTGCTAGTACTGCATCTGTGAATTTAATGTCCTGAACTGCATGTGCCCAGCCGATCAACAGTTTACCAGGTGGCAACTTATCAAAATAATCAGCATCGCCTAATTTAACATCGACAATTGCGTCACATTCTAATACACGATCTCTAGAAACGATATGAACGCCATGATTTTTATATTCTTCATCAGAATAGCCTAAATCAGTACCATATCCTTCTTCAAAGTATAATTGTGCAACCGCTTTTATTTTCGGTAAGTCTTTTGGTAGTATCGCTCTTCTTTTCTCATTGTTCTTATGGCTTATGACAAATCCAATTGTGTAAATAGTAGAACCTCCAGGTAGTAATATTTTTATATCTATATAGAAGTAATCGGACCAGCGGAAAAAATTAATAGATGTAGTTTCATATAACAGAATCTAGTTCTCTAAATTCAGACTACTCTTTATCTTACCATATACCGCATAGAATAGGCGGATTATGTATGCAGACTAGCGTAACCGCTAAACGAAATCGAACAAACTCCGCCAATTTCTGGCATGTTTTTGAATAATAATAGAGAAAACTAGCCCTACTCCAAAAATGACAATATGCCACTCAAATCCAACTCTGGTCAGTGGAATTAGTGTCTTCCTCAGAAGGAATGGTGTCCGTCTCCAAGCGAATGGACAGAAAGAACACGCGAGTGGACGAAATCCCAAGTTGAATGGACAATAAATCATATTGAGTGGACAACAGTGAGCGTCAAATAGTGCACACATTCTAATAGAAGAAGATTCATGAGATACTCCTCCCAGATTTGATTTTCTGGGGGGATTTTATTTGAAAAGAAAAGAAAAAGAACAAGTTTGGTTAGAAAAGA
>NZ_JBHSRI010000001.1:0-1650 GCF_042658845.1 Paenisporosarcina macmurdoensis | reverse complement strand
GATGTGTTATGTCAACCTAGGGTGTATGAAGAATACACCCTAGGTTGAGCATTCGAATCGGTGGTTTGAGGATGGATCATCCAGTTTCTTATTCAATTAACGGTCAGAATAGTTTAATAACATATATGGGTTGTTATGGTGATATGAGATTGAAAAAGGGGGTGTCTGAATGAAGGTGGTTCTTCAAGCATTTATGGGTTCAATTGCAGTTCATGTAGTTTATATAGTCGGTATGGTGTTAGTCGGTTATATAAAAACAAGGAACTATAAACCGGATATTGCAAGTGCATGGGATAAAGTAGAGACACTTCAAAATGAAGTAGTTTTCGTTAAGGTTAATTCTCCTTTTCTTTATTTATTTACATTTTTAGGAGTAGCAGTGATTTGCGGAATTATTATATTTTCATATAAAGAATTGTTGAACTAACGGGGGCTTAGTGAATAACCGGCCGCCTCTATAGGTATCTTTCTTATTGAACTAACCGGATAGATGCTCAATAAGAAAATTAATCAATTAATGGCTAATTCAATCAATTAAATAAGAACATAAACTCGTGAGTTTTGTTACAATTACTTACTTGAGAAGTTGATTAACATAGTAAGTTAAACAGCAGGAAGAGGATATACCATGACAAAGTTTATGTACATATTTTGCTTAATAGTGTGGGGACTTAATTTTATTGCGGTAAAAATCCAAGGAACACCAGTCAGTTTGGAATTATCCTTAACATATCGTTTAGTTATGACAGCCTTATTGTTTTTAGTTCTTGTTTGGTTCCTTAGACCAAAGGGGAGACCAAAAAGAAAAGATATTCCGTTTGTAATAGTGTTTGGTATATGTAACTTTGCATTAAGCTACCTGTGCTTCTATTACGCCACCATTTTGAGCTCTGCTGCAATTGTAACATTGGTCTTTTCGTTAAAAGTGATACTGACTCCAATCGCTCTCCGAGTTTTTTTAAAAGAAAAATTACATCCACGAGTTTTAATTGGGGGAATTTTTGGGGTATTGGGCGTATGTATTCTCATTTATCCCACATTGAACAATTTTCAAGGGTTTAATGAGATAAAAGGAATTATGGTTGCTTTCTTAGGTACGCTTCTTACAGCAGTTGGTGACGCCAGCTCGGCAAGAAATGCCAGTAGGAGGGTGGATCCTATCTATGCAAATGCCATTGGATTTACAGTAGCCAGTTTATTAATGGGGTCCATTGTATTGATTCAAGGGCAAGAAATAACAATTCCAACATCGGTTTCATACGTATCCGCGTTGCTTTATTTAACCCTGGTTGCTTCGTTCGCTGCATGGTTGTTCTACTTAAAGCTTGTAGAAAAAATCGGGGGATCTCAAAGTGGTTATATGGTCGCCCTTTTCCCCGTCATTGGAGGAATAGCTTCTGTATTAATCGGTGAATCAGACCCGTCATTGTTTTTGTTTGCTGGTTGTCTGTCTAGCTGCATTGGGGCTGCAATTGCTTTAGGTTTTGGAATTCGACGTCAGAATGTTAAGTTGCCTGTAAACGCTAGTTAAGAATGGACCTATTTTTAAAACGTCTTTATAGGGCATTCTTTTATCCGGCGGATTGTCTTTTGCGGCACCCCACCTATTTATGAAAACCGTTGGCTTGTCGTGCCTTCGGTTTTTTTTTT